>JBCDJV010000005.1:0-97871 GCA_038747425.1 Bacteroidota bacterium | reverse complement strand
TGACCGCGCGCTCATCCTCGGACGCCGTACGTTCGGCAAGGGGCTTGTCCAGAAGCAGTACGGCCTCAGCGATGGCAGCGCCGTCCGGGTGACGGTGGCCCGCTACTACACCCCATCCGGTCGCCTCATCCAGACGCCCTACGAAGACGGCGACCGCAGTGACTACTACCAGCTCAAGCGTGAACTGCGGCAGGCCGAGGCCACGCTCTCGGCCGAGGAGATCCTGGAGCAGCTCCCCGACTCGATGAAGTACCGCACCGACACCGGGCGTGTGGTCGTGAGCGGGGGCGGCATCCTGCCAGACTACCTGGTGCCTCGGGATACCGTCTCGGCCTTTGCCCAAGCGGTCCTCGGCCGCAACATCGAGGACGGGTTCGTCCGCCAGTGGCTTGATACCCACGAGGCCATGCGAGACACGTGGGCCGATGCGGCCTCCTTCACGCGTGAGTTCGAGGTGGATGAGGACATGTACGCGTCGTTCCTGACCTATGCTCGGGAGCAGCATGGCCTGCAGTTCCAAGAGGCCCCGTCGGAGGAGCGAGGCGTGTTCAGCCATGCTGAGATCGCCGAGGACCGCCCGCTCATGGAAACCATCCTGCGTGCCCGCCTGGCCGTTCGCCTCTACGAGCAGAGTGCCCAGTACCCCATCTTGCACGAGATCGACGAGGTGGTGGCGCAGGCTATGCAGCGCTGGAGCCGAGCCGAGGACTTGGCGCTAAGCTACGCGGACACAGACGGCTAGGCACAGGTCGGTCCACGGTTGAGCAACTTTGCTTCACTTGACGTGTCCTTCTTAGGCGGACCCCATCCACCAGCACGCTGTGGTCGAAGCACCGCGTACGCGGAAAATTGACAAACGTGTGAAAGATGGGTATCATTTGAGCTGTTCTAGCAACAGCGTCTGAGCCCCCACCACGACCCACCACGGGCCTCAGACGAACAAGGCGGACCTTTCCCAGGCGCCGCCTCTACCTTCTATATCGGAACCACACCACCCAATACCACCGGAGGCGTTTTTTATGGAACTGGACTTCATCTCCAGCCTACTTCTTCTGTTGCCCCAAGACGCAGCAGCCAACGAGAGCTTCATCAATGGCCTCGTGCTGCGATTCAACGAGGGGAACGACGGCGGCTACATGTGGCCCATCCTCGTGTCGCTGATTCTCGGCCTCGCCATCGCATTCGAGCGCATCATCACGCTCAACCTGGCCGACATCAACACGCGTAAGTTCATCCTGGAGGTCAAGAAGGCGCTCGAAGAGGGCGGTGTCTCGGCCGCTGAAGAGGTCTGCGCTAAGACGCGCGGTCCTGTGGCGTCGGTCTTCCAGGCTGGCCTCCTGCGGCACGACGAAGGCATCGAAGCCGTTGAGAAGGCGGTCATCTCCTACGGCTCGATCGAGATGAGCTTCTTGGAGCGCGGCCTGGTCTGGCTCTCCCTCTTCATCAACCTGGCCCCGATGTTCGGCTTCTTGGGTACAGTGATCGGGATGGTCGAGGCCTTCGACGCCATCGAGCAGGCCGGTGACATTTCGCCCAGCCTGGTGGCCGGCGGGATCAAGGTGGCCCTGCTCACCACGGTGTTCGGTCTGATCGTGGCCATCATCCTGCAGTTCTTCTACAACTACGCCGTCTCCAAGATTGACCGCATCGTGGTTGAGATGGAAGAGGCCTCCATCGAGCTGATCGACTCGCTGCTCCTGATGCAGGCCGGTCGCCCCGTGTCAGAGGCCCCGGCTGCCTCGGCAGGCACGGCAGACAGCGAAGCCTAAGCCTCCCGCTTTCGCTCCGTTTATCCTGCTTACCTGACCCTACCTCTGTATCATGGACACCCTTGCACCCTACGCGATTTACCTGGTCCTCGGACTGACAGGGGCCAGCCTACTGGTCATCGCGCTCTTTGGCCTGCGTAGCCTCACCTTCGGTAAGGTGAAGCCGCAGAGCGTCGTCTTCATCGCGGCCCCGCTGCTCATCTTGGGCGGCATCGGCCTTGCCACCGGAGACTGGCCGATGGCCGGTATCCTGACCGTAATGATCACGTTCGGGATCACCCTGCTGAGCCTGTTGGCCTTCGGCATGCGCGGACTCGTCCGCTTCTAGGAAGCACCGCTTCCCGATGCCTGTGGCAATCCACGCGGCGTGCGGCCCCCACCAGCCGCACGCCGCTGCCACCGGCTCAGGGCCTCTTGGGCCCCTCCCGATGACCTGTTGACCACGCACGCACTCATGGCTCTGCTTCAGAAAAAGAAATCACGGGACGTTGAAATCCCCACGGCCTCCATGGCCGACATCGCCTTCCTGCTGCTCATCTTCTTCCTCGTGACCACCACCATCGATGTGGACACGGGCATCGGGATGGTGCTGCCGCCCAAGCTGGAGGAGGAGATCGATCCGCCACCCGTCAAGGAGCGCAACATGCTCAAGATCCTCGTCAACACGGAAGGCCTCGTGCTGCTGGAAGACCAGCCCTCGCGCATTGATGCCATCCGCGACGAAGTCAAGAAGCACGTAACGAACAACGGCCAAGACCCCGCCTACGCCGAGGCGCCGGACAAAGCCATCGTCTCCATCAAGACGGACCGGGGCACGCCCTACGATGTCTACATCCAAACGCTCGACGAGGTGTGGATGGGCTACTTCGAAATCTGGGACTCCGAGGCGCGCCGCCTCGGTTACGAAAACTACGATGCCTACAAGACGGCCATCAGCGAGAGCGGTGCTGATAACGAGATCCGCGAACGCATCAAGGCCAACATCTCGCTGGCTGAGCCGGACCCCGCCGGGGACCAGTCGTAACCACCCCGCTCGCGTCCTCCCACCGCTCTAGTCTTTCCATCCTATGTCCAAGAACTTCCAGAAGAAGCAGTCGAACACGAAGCAGGACATCCCCACAGCGTCGCTGCCCGACATCATCTTCATGCTTCTGATCTTCTTCATGGTGACCACGGTGCTGCGTGAGACCACGGTGCAAGTGCGCACCACCCTCCCGCAAGCCGAGGCCCTGACGAAGATCGACCAGAAGCGCCTCGTCTCCTACGTCTACATTGGTCCTCGGAAGCTGGACGCCAACCGCCTCGGCGAAACGTCGGTCCAGATCGACGATGCCTTGGTGGAGGAGCAGTCCAACATTCGGACCATCATGTATAACAAGCTCGTCGAGCAGCCCAAGCTGATCGTCTCCCTGAAGGTGGACGAAACCTCGGAGATGGGCGTCGTGACCGACGTCCAGCAGGAGCTTCGTGAGGCCAACACGCTGCGCATCAACTATTCGTCGCGCCGCCAACTGCCGAACTAGGGCCCCGCTTCACGGCTCTGGCCCCAACGGGTATATGAACACCCCGTCCTCACGCGGCGGGGTGTTCTTCTTTTCACGGACTTTGCAGTCCTCCATGCGTGGATGCCGTACCCTAGGCCTCCGACCTGTCCGTGTTGTAGTGCCGCTATGATTCAGCGTATTCAGTCTCTATACCTCCTCGTAGGCAGCCTCCTGGTTGGCGCGCTCTTCGCCCTGGAGGCCGTCTGGCAGACCCTGGCAAGCCTGCCGGCGGCGCGTTGGGCGGCCCTCGCCTTGGCGGGCCTGACCATCGTGCTGGGCGTGGTGGCCATCTTTCGCTACCAAGACCGTTCGCAGCAGCGCCGCCTCATCTTGTTCGTGCAGATCGGGGCCATCCTCACCATGCTGGCCCTGGGAGGAGGCTTGTATCTAGCTGGTGGCACTGGGGTCTGGATCGATACTGCCGGGGGGGCGGACGTGGTCCACGTGCTGGGGGTCGCCCTACCCATCGTGGCCTATCTGCTCTTCTACCTGGCACGGCGCGGCGTGGAAAAAGACATCGCCCTGGTCCGATCGATGGACCGGCTGCGGTAGGCCGATGCCTGGGGCGACGTCTTCAGTGCCTGTGCGGGTCTACGTGATCTTGGGCATCGGGCTCTTGGCCATTTCGTCCAGCCCCATCTTGGTGCGTCTGGCCGCGCAGACCGGCGAGGCCCCGGGACTGGCCATCGCCGTGTGGAGGACCAACATAGCGGCCCTCCTGCTGGCTCCAGTGGCGTTCGCCCAGGCCCGGACTGAGCTACGCCGCCTCTCGCGCCGGGAGGTGGCCTACATGACGGCCGCCGGCTTCTTCCTGGCGCTACACTTCATCCTGTGGATCGAATCGCTCTACCACACGTCCGTGGCCAGCGCCTCGGTCCTGGTGACTCTGACCCCGCTCTTCCTGGCCATCCTAGGCCGGTTGTTTCTGAAGGAAGCCATCACGCCGCGCATGGGGGGGGCCATCGCCTTGGCCATCGGGGGGGCCATGCTGATTGGGCTGGGCGATGCCTCGGGAGGAAGTGGCAGCCAGCCGCTGCTGGGCAACAGCTTGGCAGTGCTGGCGGCCCTGCTCGTCAGCGCGTACCTCATCATCGGGCGGGTGGTGCGGCAGGGCACCAGTTGGCTCGCCTACGTGTTCTTCTTGTATGCGCTGGTGGCGCTCACCACGCTCGGCGCAGCCTGGGCACGCGGGGTGCCGTTGATGGGCTACGCCTGGCCGTTCTACGGGTACTGTGCCCTCATGGCCATCGGGCCGCAACTACTAGGCCATGGCTCCATGAACTACGCCATCAAGTACCTGCCGGCCGCCTTCATCGGCATCCTCACCCTCCTGGAACCCGTGGTGGCCTCCGTCGCCGCCTACTTTTTGTTCGGCGAAGTCCCGGTCTGGCTGGCTCTGCTGGGCAGCGCCATTGTGCTCAGCGCCATCGTCTTCGCCCTATGGCCGCGGAGAGGGTAGGGGAATGGGGGAAGTTAAGCACGACCATCCGCTTCACCCTCTCACCCGCCTTCTCTTCACCGTCACGGGGTCGCCTACGCGCAAGGTGCCGGCTCTTGAGGGAATCAGGTTCATCCCGAAGAGCACCTTGCGGCCTGCGCGGCGGAAGGTGTTCAGCGTGCGCAGCGGTTCTTTCCCCTGGACGCCCGTCTGCTGATCAATGGTGGTTACCACACAGCGTGCGCAGGGCTTGACAATGGTGAAGAGCACGTCGCCCATCTGTACCTCCAGCCACGTGTCCTCCTCGAACGGCTGCTCTGATCCTGCGATCACCACGTTGGGCCTGAACCGATCCATGGGCACCGGAGTGGGGACCGGGCCGGCCTCAATGCGGGTGTTGAGCTCACCCAGCGAGGCCTCGCTGGTGAGGAGCAGGGGGTACCCGTCGGCAAAGCTTACGGAGTCGTCGGGGCGGAGGGCGTAGTCTGGGTCGACGGGGCGGTGCGCCTTGGTGTCCATGTGGCAGAGTTGCACGGACTGCTCGAGCCAGGCGCTGAACCAGGCTTGGGCGGCTTCGGAGGCGAGGGGGGCGTCCACTACATCATCCCAGATCACCACGGGACGGCGCGCGGCGTCGGCCCCAGGGGTTGCAATGTCCAGCGGGGAACGGCCAGGGGCGTGGACACGGAGCCCGTGTGCGGTGCGGGTGACCGTCAGCAGGGCCAGTTTGGGATGGCCTCGTTGCGAGAGGAAGCGCCCCTCATCATCGATGAGCATCCATCGCCGATCAGCGGTCAGCCCGCGGCGCTCCACCTGGGCCTCGGGCACGGACAGGCCGCGGCCACCCTTGATCGGGTAGATGCACAACTCGCTGACCGATAGCATGGCGCCTCAGGCGTTGGTGGGCTGGGCCACGGCGGTATCCGTGATGGAGAGGTGGCCGTCGTACCAGCGCATGGTGACGGGCAGGCCACTCTCATGAATCAAATCACAGTAGAGGTCCAAGGGGACCACCCGCTCGGGGGGGGCGGCCCCACCCCCGGTGACCTGCCCGCTGGCCAACAGGTAGGCCACCAAGGCCACCGGCACACCGGTGCAGAGGCGCATGGCGGACATCTGAGTGGCACTGTCGTACAGCTTCACCATCTCGTACACCAGCGTTTTGGGAGCGCCATCCACCGTGCCGGTGAACAGGAGGCGCATGAGCGCGGCGTCGGCGTACTCGCCGCCCAGGCGCTGCCGAAGCCGGCGTACCAGCACATCTCGGTACGTCAGGTGCGTGCGCACATCGATGTGGCGGTCATCCCCAAAGCCCAGGGCCAGCAAGAACCGCATCTGGTCAGCGTGGCCCGGCCAGCGGATGGTTTTGTAGTCGAGACGTTGCACCTCGCCCTCGAGGTCCTCGGCCAGCGATGACAGGCCGCCCGACGTGTGGAAGGCCTCCATGGTATTGAAGGGCGCTTCGAAGTGGACCTGCTCTAGCCCTGTGAGGGCATCGCGCGCTTGGAGATCGCCATTGGCGATGATCTTGGTGGGATGCGTGTAATCCTCGATGACCTTCTGAGCCGTCCACGAGATGCGGAAGTTGAACGGCGGCTCTGGGTGCAGCGGGACGTCGCCCACGCGCAGCCGGGCGGTCTCCACCTCATCGAACTTCGACAGGCCCCGCAGGCACAGGACGTTGACAAGCCCGGGCGCGAGCCCGCAGTTGGGCACGATCCAGACCGACTTGGCCCGCGCCTCCTCGTTCAGCGTCAAGATCTCGTTGTAGACGGCTGTGCTGCCGCCCAGGTCACAGTAGGCGATGCCCAGGCTCAGACACAGCCGCGCTAGGCGGGGGCTGTGTTCGGGAGGGACACACCCGATGGCGGCGTCACTGCCCTTCAAGATGGATTCAAGCACCTTGCGGTCACGGACGTCGACCTGGAACGAGCGGAGCTTCGAGCTATCCACCTCGGCGTGGATCTCTTGCAGGGATCGAGCCCGGGCATCGCACACGCGCACCAGCGAGACACGGTCTCGCCGAACCAAGTCAAGGGCGATGGCCGAGCCGATCGAGCCGGCCCCGATGACAGTGATCTTCATGGACAAAGGTGGGGCGAATGAAGGAGGATCAAGCTAACCGATGGACAGAGCCAATGCGTGGGGTGGCCGCAAATTCATGGGATTGTAATGGAGCGAGGAGGCCAACCGGGAGGGTCTGCCGGGCGTCGAACCCGCTCCGCATCCCCTGCAAGGAAAACAGAGGGCCGATGAAGGGCAACTCACCCTGTCACGTCCTTGCGAATTCCGATGAAATCATGATGGCGAGGGGGCTTCTGTACAGGATTTCATGCGCCTATGCCCTATTTTAGGCCGCTATACATGGCGTAAAGCAGCCCTAGACTCCATCTGCCGGAAGACACGCTGGTTGATCGGACCCGGTTGTAGCTAACGAGGCCACCGCCTCTCATTCGTACCTGTCACTTGCTCTGTCCCCGATGACTCAGCCCGCCACGCTGGTTGATGTGTTGCGCCATCGCGCTCTGCACCAGCCCGACGACCTTGCCTACACGTTCCTGATAGACGGCGAAGAAGAAGGCGCCCGCCTCACATTTGCCGGTCTGGATCAGCACGCGCGTGCCATTGCCGCCCGGCTTCAAGGGCTCGGCGCCGCCGGTGGGCGTGCGCTCCTGCTCTATCCCGCTGGGCTGGACTATGTGGCCGCCTTCTTTGGGTGCCTCTACGCGGGCGTGACGGCGGTACCTGCCTACCCGCCTCGTAAGAACCGCTCGATGGACCGCATCGACCGCATCGTCGATGATGCGCAGGCGACGGTCATCATGACCACCGAGCAGACGCTGGACACCATCGGCCGGCACTTCTCGGGGGAGCAGAGCCACGGCATTCGCCACACCCTGGCCACCGATGGCTTGCCCCTGGACGGCGCCGACACTTGGCAGCCGCCCAGCCTAGATGCGGACACGGTGGCGTTCCTCCAGTACACCTCGGGCTCCACGGGGACGCCCAAAGGCGTCATGGTCACGCACGGCAACCTGATCCACAATGAGACCCTCATCGCCCGTGCCTTCCATACCGAGGAGCCGGGTACCCGCATGCTGGGTTGGCTCCCGCTCTACCATGACATGGGGCTGATCGGCAACCTGTTGCAGCCCATGTACTCGGGCACCTCGTGTGTGCTCATGGCGCCGGTGGCCTTCCTGCAGAAGCCGGTTCGCTGGCTCCAGGCCATCACCAAATATGGGGCTACCCACAGCGGAGGGCCCAACTTCGCCTACGACCTGTGCGTCCGCAAGGTGACCCCCGAGCAGCGAGCAGGCCTCGATCTCTCCTCGTGGCGCGTGGCCTACAATGGTGCCGAGCCGGTGCAGGCGGCCACGCTGGATCGGTTCGTGGAGGCCTTCGGGCCCCACGGCTTCCGTCGCTCCACGTTTTTCCCGTGCTACGGCCTGGCCGAGGCCACGCTGTTCGTCTCCGGAGGCGCCTACGAGGCGGCCCCGCGCATCGAAGTCGTCGACGCCGAGGCCCTCTCGGGCAACCGCGTCGTGCCGCTCTCCGGCGACGGCTACGACCCCGAGGCCGCCCGTCGCCTGGTCAGCTCTGGCCTGGTCTGGGACGATCAGCAGGTGCGCATCGTGCACCCGGACACGCTGTCGCCCTGTCCGCCGGATCAGGTCGGCGAGATCTGGATCTCGGGCGGCAGCGTCACGCGCGGCTACTGGCAGCGCCCGGAGACCACCGAGCGTACCTTCGAGGCCCAGGCCGCCGACGTCACGGACATCGCTACCACCCCGTCTCTGCGTACCGGAGATCTAGGCTTTGTCCGCGAGGGAGAGCTGTTCGTGACAGGTCGGCTCAAGGATCTGATCATCATCCGAGGCCGCAACCACTACCCGCAGGACATCGAAGCGACCGTAGCGGAGGCGCACCCAGACGTGCGCCCCGCCGCGGGGGCCGCCGTGTCCATTGAGGTCGAAGGCGAGGAGCGCCTGGCCATCGTGACGGAGGTGCGCCGGACCGCCCTCCGCGACCTGGACGTAGACGGTATTGCCCGGGCCATCCGGCAGGCCGTCTCGGAGACGCACGAGCTACAGGCCCACACCGTGGTCCTCATCAAGACGGGCGGTATTCCCAAGACGACCAGCGGCAAGATCCAGCGCAAGGCCTGCCGCATCGGCCTCCTGGCCGGTACGCTCCACGAGGTCGGCCGTGATGCCCTGGATACCGCCGCGGCGCCCGTCACCGAAGGGCCCAGTGGCCTGGATCGGCAGGCGCTGATGGCCTTGCCGCCCGCCGACCGGCGTCCGCTCGTGGCCTACCACTTGCAGCAGCTCGTGGCCAAGTCCTTGCAGGTGCAGGCCGCCTCGCTCAGCCAGCAGGAGCCGCTCAGCGCCCTGGGCCTGGACTCGCTGGATGTGGTTGAGCTAAAGCTAGCGCTCGACACCGACCTCAGCCTGGACCTCCAGCTCGACGAAGACCTCGCCGACCTGACCATCGACCAACTGGCGCGCCTGGTGGTTCACCAGCTCCACGGAGGCACCGCCGGTGATGGCGCGGCCGATGCAGCCCCGGCAGGCCCGGTCGAGCGTGACCTGTTCGCCAAGGCCGACACGGACGGGGGCTACTTTGGCAAATACCGACAGGCCAAAGACGAGTACTTCACGCAGCCCAAGCTGGAAGGCCCCATCGGGCCGCACATGAAGTTCCAAGGCAAGGACGTGATCGTGTGGTCGGTCAACAACTATCTGGGCCTGGCGCACCACGATCACATTCGCACCCGTACCCGGCAGACGCTCGACGAGTGGGGCACGTGGTCGCCGATGGGTTCGCGCCTGCTCACGGGCAATACCGCCATGCACCAGGCCCTGGAGCGGCGTCTGGCGGGCTACCTCGGCAAGGAGTCGTCCATCGTGTGGAACTTCGGCTACATGGGCGTGATGGGCACCATCGCCTCGATGGTGGACGGCAAAGACACGGTGATCCTGGACAGCCTCTCGCATGCCTGTATCGTGGATGGTGCGTGGGTGGCTGCGGCGGGCAAGCCGTTCCGCGTCTTCAAACACAATGACCTGAACAGCCTGGAAGACCAGCTCAAAGCCGCAGACCGCACCCGCAAAGGCGGCATCCTGGTCGTCACCGAAGGGGTTTACGGGATGAGTGGCGACCTTGCGCCGCTCCCAGAGATCTGCGCGCTCAAGGACCAGTACGGCGCGCGCCTGTTCGTAGACGATGCCCACGGCTTCGGCGTGATGGGCCCCACCGGTGCCGGCACGGGCGAGCACTTCGGGGTGCAAGACCAGATCGACCTCTACTTCGGCACCTTCGCCAAGTCGTTCGCGGCCATCGGCGGCGTGACGGCTGGGGATGACCGGGTTATCGATTACATCCGGTTCAACGCCCGTACCAACGTCTTCGCGAAGAGCCTGCCGCTGGTCTACGTCGATGCCGTCGATGCGGCGCTCGACCTCATCGAGCAGGAGCCGGAGCGCAAGGACCACGTCTGGCACATCGCACGCAGCTTGCAGGCGGGCCTGAAGGAGATGGGCTTTGACACCGGCCGGACGGCCTCGCTGATCACGCCGGTGTATGTGCCCGCAGGAGACGAAGAGACGACGCTCAAAGCCATCCGCATGCTGCGCGACGAACTGGGCATCTTCGCGTCGGCGGTGACCTACCCGGTGGTGCCACGCGGCGTCATGCTGTTCCGCCTCACGGCCACGGCCTCGCACACCGACGAAGACGTGGCGCGCACGCTGGAAGCCTTCAGCATCCTGCGCGACCGCCTCAACCTACGCCCCACTGGCGACGGAGCCCCTTCCGCCTCGGCCTCTGTGGATCTCGTCGAAGGATCGTAGGTCAGCCACTGTAGCGTTCGCATCCATGGACTACGTCATCAGCGGCATCCAGCAGGTAGGCATCGGCGTGCCGGATGTGGACCGGGCGTGGGCGTGGTATCGGTGCTACTTCGGGATGGACGTGCCGGTGTTCCGGGAGGCAGCGCCGGCCCCACTGATGACGCGCTACACCGATGGCGTGGTGCAGCAGCGCGATGCGGCCTTGGTGCTCAACCTTCAGGGTGGCGGCGGCATGGAGATCTGGCAGTACACCAGCCGGACCCCACAGCCCCCGGCGTTCAGTCCCGCACTGGGCGACCTCGGCCTCTTGGCCGCCCGCATCAAGAGCCGCGATGTGGGCCGGATGCACGCGTGGCTGGCTACGCAACAGCTGCCGGGCTTGGGGCCGCTGCACGTGGATCCGAGTGGGCGGCCTCACTTTTTCGTGCGTGATCCCTACAGCAACCTCTTCCAGGTTGTCCCCAGTGCCACCTGGTTCAGCAAGACCAAGCACCTGAGCGGGGGCCCCACCGGCTGCCTGATCGGGGTCCGAGACATCAACCGGGCGCTGAGTCTCTACGCCGGCGTGCTGGGCTATGATCGTGTGTTGTACGATGAGCGCGGTGTCTTCAAGGACCTCAGCGTACTGCCCGGAGGGGATCGGACTGTGCGCCGGGTTTTGCTGGGCCACTACGCCGAGCGCGAGGGTCCGTTTTCGCGCCTGCTGGGCCCCACCCAGCTCGAGCTGGTTCAGGCGCTAGACGGCACGCCACCGCCGCGTCCCCTTTTCGGCGATCGCCTGTGGGGGGACCTCGGTTTCATCCACCTGTGCTACGATGTACAGGGCATGGATGCTCTGCGCGCGCGCTGCGAGCAGGCGGGCTTCCCGTTCACTGTAGACAGCGCCAACTCGTTCGACATGGGCGAGGCCGCCGGCCGTTTCAGCTACATCGAAGACCCCGATGGTACCCTGATCGAGTTCGTGGAGACCCACAAGGTGCCGATTCTCAAGAAGAGGGGCTGGTACCTGGATGTCCGCAAGCGCAACCCCCGCAAGCCCCTGCCCAACTGGATGCTGAAAGCCCTCGGGCTGAATAGGGTGTGAGGGGCATACCGGGCACGGCGTAGGGCGATGACAGATCGTGGCCCGGGGAGATCGGGCGCTCGTGCACACAACTCGCTTACATCGTCATCCGGCCTTCGAGGGCGCGGGTGAGGGTGGCTTCATCGGCATACTCGAGATCGCCGCCGATGGGGAGACCACGAGCAATGCGGGTGATGCGCACGTTGAAGGGCTTGAGCAGCTGAGCAAGGTAGTAGGCTGTGGTGTCGCCTTCTACGTTGGGGTTCATGGCGAGGATGACCTCGCGGACAGGCGCCGCCTCGGCGTCGTCTGTGGGGGCGGGACGGGTGATGCGCTCAACGAGGGGGCGGATGAACAGGTCGTCCGGCCCGACACCGTCTAGCGGAGAGATGACGCCCCCGAGCACATGGTAGAGGCCGCGGTATTCGTTGGTACGCTCCAGCGCGGCCACGTCGCTGGATTCCTCGACCACGCAGACCAGGCTATGGTCACGCCGGGGCGAGCGGCAGATGGCGCACACGTCGGTGTCTGACACGTTGAAGCAGACGGTGCAGTGCTGCACCTTGTCCTTGACGGCCACCAGCGCCTTGGCCAGCGTGACCACCTCCTCACGCGGCATTTTCAAGACGAAGGCCGCCAGCCGCTGCGCCGACTTCCGCCCGATGGTCGGCAGCTTGCTCAGCTGCTCGACCAGTGCCTCCACCGACTCTGAGGTCACGTGCATGGGTAATGCAGAGTGGGAAGTGAGGAATGAAAAATGAAAAGTGAGGAAGCGTCAGCGGAGGCAGTCACAGCATCAAATTATTGTGCATTGACCACGTCTCACTTTTCACATTGCCTTTCATAGGCCCAGCTTGCTCAGGTCGAGGCCGGGGGGCAGGATGCCGGGGGGGAGCATGCCGCCGGCGGCTTTGCCCATCTCATCGCGGGCCATGGACGAGGCTTCTTCGAGCGCTTTGTTGACACCGGCAATCACCAGGTCTTCAAGCAGTTCCTGGTCGTCTCCGGCCAGGACATCAGGGTCGATCTTGATGGCGGTGATACGCTGATTGCCGTTAGCGGTGACGCGGACCATGCCGCCGCCAGCTTCGGCGGTGACCGTCTTCGCGGCTAGGTTTTCCTGCGTTTGCGCCATTTTTTGCTGCATTTCGGCAATTTTGCCGAACATGTCCGCCATGTTGAGTCCGCCGTCCATGGGTCGAAGCGTGGTAAGTGGTACAGGGGGGGTGTGGGGTTACCAGGCCATCTCGCCGCCGAAGCGATCAAGCAGGGCTGCGAGGCCAGGATCTGACTCTCGTGTACGTTGGAGCCACGTCTGAGGGTCCAGAGGACCCGTGTTTTCTGCGGCCTGGGTGGGGGTCGAGGCCTTGGACTGAAGGACAAACACGAGGCGCTCCAGGTCAAGCTCTATGATGGCATTGAGGCGGGGCAGGAGCCAGTCGGCCTGGTCGGCGAGTAGCTTCCGGGAGAAATCCTCGAGGACCTGAACACGCAGGGTACCGTGGCTCACATCCAGGGGGGCCGCTACCCCGTCTAGCATGCCACCCACGTGCACCCGTTCAGCCCGGACTTGCTTGACGAACCCTGCCCATCGCTGCTGAATCTGATGCAAGGGGCCCGTGAGGGTGGGCTCGGCCACGGCTACGGGGTCCTCGGTCAGGTCAGCGCCCGCATGGTGTGCCGCTGGGGCGCCGTCGCCCCCGTCGGATTTCTTGGGCAGGGCCGGCCGGCTGAACAGGCTCGGCAGAAGGTCCGGAGCCGGAGGGGGCGGCGCAGCGGGGGGGACGGGGACTGGCGGCGAGGCGGGGGCTGGGTCAACCGGCGCGCTGACCTCATGATCGGCCTCCTGGGCCTCGGTGATCGCTGGTGTGGGATTCGACCGCGGCGCCTCGGAGGGGGGCTCCTCGGAGGGCGTCTCCTCGGGGGACGCCTCCTCAGGGGGCGTCTCCAGGCGGGGTTCCGCACGCGGTGCCGGAGGGGGAGGCTCCTCGACGACCGGGTGTGCGCGAGAGACGTCTTCGGTGTGAAGGGGCTCGGGGACGCGAGGCTCGGGGCTTGGAGCTGGTGCTGGAGGAGTCGCCATGGCGGCTGCCATGGGGGCTGCCATGGGGGCTTCAGGCGTACGTGGCGGGGAGGCCGGGGTACCGGGCGCAGAGGGCGCCACAGGCAGTTTGCCCTCCTGGGCGAGGCGTTCCAAGGTACTCAGCTTCTCGAGGGCTTGGCGCAGGTCGATGGTGCGATGGAGCGCGGCCATCTTGAGGAGCGCCATCTCCAGCTTGAGGCGTGGCTGGATGCTCCCCTTGAGGGCGTCCTCGGCTTCATCGGCCAGCAGGAGGAGGCGCAACAGGTCGGTCTCCTCGAAGGCCGTGGCGGTCTCGGCATAGCGGGCCCGCACCGCGGCGGTGGCTTCGATGAGCTCGGGAGTGGGCAGGGTGCGGGCCACCAGCAGGTTGCGTAGGTGCTCGGCCAGGCCAACCACGAACTCCTCCAGGTCGTACCCGGCCTGCACGATGCGGTCCACGATGTGCAGCATGCCGGCCCCGCTGCGAGCCAGGACGTGGGCGGTTACCTCGAAGAACAGGTCCAGATCCACCACGCCGAGGGCCTGGGCCAGCTCGTCGTAGCGCAGGTCGGTGCCGCAGAGCGAAACGGCTTGGTCGAAAGCCGAGAGGGCATCGCGCAGGGCGCCATCGCCTTTGCGGGCGAGGAGCAGGAGCGAGGCTTCGTCGGCCGTGATGCCCTCGGTCTCGCAGATGTGCTGGAGATGGGCCACGATCTCCGGCACCGGGATCCGGCGGAAGTCGAACCGCTGGCAGCGGGAGAGGATGGTGGGGAGCACCTTGTTCGGCTCCGTCGTGGCGAAGATGAACAACACATACGGCGGCGGCTCCTCCAGCGTCTTGAGCAGCGCGTTGAAGGCCGCGTTCGAGAGCATGTGCACCTCGTCCACGATGTAGACCTTCTTGCGACTCCCTTGTGGGGGGACGCGCACCGTGTCGCGCAGCTCGCGGATGTCCTCCACCTTGTTGTTCGAGGCCGCGTCGATCTCAATGATATTGAGGCTGCGGCCTTCCTCAAACGACTGGCACGAGGCGCAGGCCCGGCAGGGCTCGGCCTCTCCGGTGCGTTCCTCAGGCGGCGTCGTGCAGTTGATGGCCTTGGCGAGGATGCGGGCGGCCGTGGTCTTGCCCACGCCCCGCGGGCCGCTGAACAGATAGGCGTGGGCCAGCCGGTCCAGCCGGATCGCGTTCATCAACGTCTCGCTGACGTGCTCCTGCGAGACAACCTCCGCAAAACGCTGCGGACGATACTTACGGGCGGCGACGAGGTAGCGCTGCTCAGCCATAAACCAAGAAGAGGGGCAAACACAAAGGTCCACACCCAACATACCCCCTCCCCACACGCCGCGCAATGTGTGTCCCCGTCAAGTTAACGACAGGTTACGCACAGCCTGTGTGCCCTCCTGCCCCCTCCACATTAGTGGGCAAGCGGGTCACGTGTCCTCGGTCACCACGTGGGCGTCTCGGTGCTCGGCAGGCGGTGCCGCTTGCTTGGCCGGTGGCGGTGCTACCGCTGGCGTGGCGGGGCCGGGGGTAAAGTGGATGCGGCAGCGAGGCTCGTAGTGGTCGCCCGCGCCGAGGAGGACGCGGCCCTCGTGGTCCGTGAGGCGCTGCGAGTGGTTGGCGGGGGCGCCGCACACCGTGCAGATGGCATGCAGCTTGGTCACGTGCTCCGCCACAGCCATCAGCTGGGGGATGGGGTCGAACGGCAGGCCCCGGTAGTCCTGGTCCAGCCCGCACACGACCACCCGCTTGCCTTGCCGCGCCAGCTCCTGGCACACCTCCACCAGCTCGTTATCGAAAAACTGGGCCTCGTCGATGCCCACCACGGTGGCATCGGCCGCGAGGAGGAGGATCTGAGCGGCGGCATGGATGGGGGTCGATCGGATCGCGTTTTCGTCGTGCGAGACCACCTCGTCCGTGGCGTAGCGAGTGTCCAGGGCGGGCTTGAAGATCTCCACGCGCTGCCGCGCGATGCGGGCGCGCCGCAGCCGCCGGATCAGTTCCTCCGTCTTGCCGCTGAACATGGACCCGCACACGACCTCGATCCACCCGCGAGGCTCGGGACTCTGAACAACAAACGGCTCCATGGCGAAGTGTGACGAAGACAGGTGGCGAGGGAAACGGGGGATCACACGTCGATCAACGCTGTGGCGGGCAGCCAGCCGACCTGCCCGTTGGGCAGTCGCACCTGCGTCCAGGTGACCTCAGTGCCCAGGGTCTCGGTGCCCATCACCTCGACGAGGATGCCGGTGGACACCGAGCGGAGGGCCGGGCTCGACGGCTCCGCGGCTTCCAGCAGGCTGGTCGGCGCTTGCACCACGGCTTGAGGCCGCACGCCGGGGTCCACGGAGGCGAAGAAAGATAAGGCCAGCAGCCCCACCCCCACCAGCAGCGAGGCGGCGCGCGCCCGTCGGTGCCAGTCGCCGCCGGCCCCCGTCCACACGCGATGGCCAACCAAGGCGAGCCCCACGCCGTAGATCAGCAGGCCCCCCACCAGCAGGCCGATCGCACCCACCTGGCGGACGAGCGCCGCCCAGGTAGGCCGCCAGAACGGGGCCGGTACCTGGGAGATGGGCTCTTCGATGCGGCTCTGGGCGATCTCAAGGCTATGGACCACGGCCTCATGCCCTGGGTCTAGCTGACGCGCCCGCTCATAGAAGCGGATCGCCTGGGCCAATTGATCCAGGCGGTAGTGGGCGTTGCCGGTGTTCAGGTAGAGCGCCACGCTACCATAGCCGGCCTCCAGCACCTCGGTGTAGGCGTCCAGAGCGCCTTGGTAGTCGCCTGCCTGATACCGGGCGTTGCCGGTGTCAAAGGCCGCCAGGGCCTCCGGGGTCTGGGCCCAGGCCATGGGGGCCGCCACCAGGCTCAGCAGCAGAACACGGAGGAGGAGTGTGCGCATCACCGTCAGGAGGATGCTACTGAGGAGGGGGTGCGCAGCGCCTGGTCGATCGCTACGATCAACTGCCCGGCCCGGTCCCGCGCGGAGGCCATCGTAGCCTGGTTGGGCACGACGGGCGAGAAGCGCGCCTGGTCGCACTCATCGAGCAGCGTCGTCAGGTGCGTCCACGTGTCGGCGGAGACCCCAGCCTGGGTGAGCGCGTCGCCTAGGCGGGCCCGGCTGAGGCCACGCTCAGCCACGTTCAGGCGGTTGCCCACGAAGCCGAGCACGGCACGCGCCACCTCGTCGTAGAAGGCGTAGGGTTGGTCCTGTTGCAGGAAGACCTCCGCTTGTTTCAGCTGTTTCCGGGCCAGGGGGTGCGCTTGGCGGCTGCGGGCTTGGGCCACGTCGGCGGCCAGTGCATCACGGCGGCGGCGCACAGCGGCCAGCCCGCCCACCGCTGCGAGAGGCAGCAGGATCAGGGCATAGACCCAAGGGCGCGTATGTACCGGAGAGGATCCTGTGGAGACCCAGCGCGTGGCTGCTAGCAGGGGCGGGGCAATGTCATCCACGGGCAGCCCGGTGGCGGTGGTGCTGGCGGCCAGCGGGACGGACGCCGTCCCGGTCACCCGGATTTGCTGAGCTGGGGCCTGAAGCTGCTCGTAGCGCTCCCCTGCTGGGTCAAAGTAGGGGTAGGCGATGGACGGGAGTTCGAAGGTGCCGTTGGAGCGAGGAACGAGCACGTAGGCGAACGTCTTGGCTCCCGCTACGCGGCGACCGTTGCGGCTGATGGTGGTGGTCACCTGGGGATCGTACTGCTCAAAGACGCCTGGCAGGTTCAGCGCAGGCGCCTCCAGCGTGGCTAGGTTGCCGGTGCCGGTCAGGCGGATCTCTACCTCCACGGGTTCGCCCACTTCCACCTCGGTGGCATCCACCCGGACGCGCATCTGGTAGCGCCCCACCGTGCCCACGAATCCGTCGGGCGGGGGCGTGGGCAGCGGGCGTGCCTCAATCACTACGGGCGGCGAAGCCAGCTCCACGGGCTCAAACTGGCTCCGGAGCGAGAAGAAGCGTTCGAATGGGTCGCTGCTGCGGAGGGGGACGTACGCCTCGGTCTGGATGCGCAGCGGTTCGATCTCCAGGCGCCCGCTCCGCGCCGGGAAAACGGCCACACGCTTCAGGGTGATCATGTTGTACCGAAGGCCGTTCTCGACCACCGTCTGCGGGATCGGACGTGGGTCTACCTCCAACTCCTCACGCCAGAACCCGTCCGCATCGCCGGCGTCGGCGAGGCGGCTCTGGCGCAGCTGGATCCCCTCGCGGAAGAAGAGGCGGTAGTCGATGGTCACCTGCTCGCCTTGATAGACGCGGCGTGCGCTGGGGGTCGCTTGGATAAACAGGTCCTCGGCGTCGATGGTAGGCGCTGAGGGCGCCTCTTCGGCCGGCGGCTGGCCAGCTGGATCTGGGCGGTTCGTCTGCGAGCGGCGCTGGGCAAACGGAGCGCGTCGCCGCTGCGGGCGCTGAGATTGGGGGACGATGGTCAGCTGGATGGCCTCGGTGACGTAGCGCTCCCCGGCCACGGTTACCTCCAGCGGCCTGAACTGGGCGGCACCCTCCCGCACCGGCCGGTACGTCCACGTGAAGGCGATGCTCTGCTGCATCTTCCCATTGAAGAACTGGATGTTGCGCTGTGTACTCGGGATGGCCTGCTGCAGCACCAAGCCTTCGGTCTCCGGCGGCTCTGGCATCTCGATGTCACTGAACGGGGCGCCTTGGACCTCTAGCTCGAAGGTGACGGTCTCATCGGAGCCCACCGTGGTGGCATTCACGGACGCTTGCACGTTGACCGTCTGGGCCTGGACGGACCCGATCAGCAGGAGCACGGCCGCCACGCCAAGGGCGCCGCGATGAAGCCAGGAAACCGGGGGGAGAGCATGCATCGGATCGTGGCGCTACCAGTCTTTCTCGACGCGGCGTGGACGCGCATCCATCTTCATCACCTCGCGCAGCAACTCGGCCTCGTCGTTCTGCATGGCTTGCAGGATGCGCTCGGCCTCGGCCTGGCTGAGCTGCGTCGGGTCTTGCGGCTGAGGCTGCTGGGGCTCGCCCTCAGGGTTGGGTTCGGGCTCCTGGCCGTCCTGGGGCTGGTTCTCACCCGGCTGCTCCTGCTCGGACTCCGGGTCTTGCTGGTCGCCCTGTTGGTCACCGTCCTGGTCGCCGCCTTCCTGGTCCTGGCCCTGCTGGTCTTGCTGCTCCTGCTCGCCGTCTTGATCTTGTTGCTGTTGCTGGTCGTCTTGCTGCTGGTCACCCTGTTGTTGCTGTTGCTGCTGCTGTTGAAGTTGGCGCTTCACGTACTCGTAGTTGAACCGGGCGTCTTCTTGCGTGGGGTCTTCCAACAGCGCGTCGCGGTAGAAGGCCAGGGCCGTCTCCAGGTCGTCCAGGCGGTAGCTGGTATTGCCGCCGTTGTAGGAGGCCCGCACGCGGTCGGCTGGGGCGTTGGCGGTGCGGAGGGCCCGGGCAAAGGACTCGCGGGCGGCTTCGTACTCGCCCTCCTGGTACAGGGCCGATCCGAGGTTGTTGTGGAGGCCACTCAAGACGACCCCCGCCTGGGCCTCAGGGAGCTGGGCCAACCCTTCGCGGTACACCTCCGCGGCGGCGGCGTAGTTGCCTTGCTCATAAAGCGCGTTGCCGCGGCGGCCTTCGTCGTCGCCATCGGCGGCCACGAGCAGCACGGTCAGCATCAGGAGAACGCAGGGTCGCATAGGGCGAGAAAACGTGAGCATCGGGTGAGTGAAAGGTACGGCGTGGCGAGGTATGAGGGGGAAGCCAGGCGCTCATTCGGTGTTGACTAGGGCGCGGTCCACGGCGCGGCGGCGCGGGCGGCGCTGGTCGCTGACGAGGCGCTCGAGCAAGAGCAGCAGCAGGCCCAGGGCCAGCGGCCACTGGTAACGCTCCTCGTAGGTCTCGAACTGGTCGGCCTCCAGCTCGGCCCGTTCGAGGCGCTCCAAGGCATTGATGAACTGGGGGAGCGAGCTGGAGGTTCGGGCGATGCGGAAGTAGGCGCCGTCGGTGGCCAGGTCCTGGAGGGCGGCTTCTGCGAGGCGCGTGGTCACCGTACGCCCCTCGCGGTCCTCTTTGTAGCCCACCAGGCGCCCGTTGCGGTACAACGGGATGGGGGTGCCTTCCGTCTCGCCGACGCCCGCCGTGTAGATGACCACACCGGCCTCGCGGGCCTCTTGGAGGAGCGCTTCGAGGCCCTCCACATGGTTCTCGCCGTCGGACAAGATGAGCAAGGCCCGCGAGGTAACTTCGCCCTCTTCATCGGCGGCCACGTCGAAGGCCTGGAGCGCGGTTCGCAGCGCAGCGCGGAAGTCGGTGCCGGGTGTAGGCAGCAGGCTCGGATCCGCCACGTCCAGGAAGAGGCGGACGGCTCCGTAGTCGGTGGTCAGGGGGCACTGGATGAAGGCATCGCCCGCGAAGACGACAAGCCCTACCCGATCTCCACGCAGGTCGCCTAGGAGCTTCTTGATCTCGTTTTTGGCCCGTTCCAACCGGCTCGGAGCCACGTCTTCAGCTTGCATCGACAGCGACACGTCGAGCGCGATGACTAGGTCCACGCCCTCCCGCGTGGCCTCACGCAGGCTGGTACCGAAGCGAGGGCCCGCCAGCGCCACGGCCAGGCAGGCTACCCCCGCTACTTGCAAGGCGCCCTTCCAGCGCCGCCGCCGCGGGCTTCGCGACTGGCTCAGGTGCTGGACTAGCGCCCGATCGCCCAATCGGTCGGCCGCCCGGCGGCGCTGCCAGGCCGCGTAGAGCAACAAGCCCACCGCCACCGGCGCCAGCGCCAGCGTCCACAACAAGTCAGGATGCAGCCAGGACATGGAGAGGGAAAAATGGGGAATGGGAAATGGGGAATGGGAAATGAAAAATGGGGAGGCCCGTCCACCGCCCCCGCCTAGCCCCATGGCATGCGGTAGGGGCGCGATACATCGTGCCCCGATACATCGCGTCCTGAACGAATAGCTGAACCTCAGATGCGTAGCTCACGGAAAGCGGCGGAGGAGGGTGGTGGCCAGCAAAACCTCCAGGAGGAGGAGGCCGAGGGCCGGGTAGAGGAAGAAGGAGTAGCGTTCTTCGTAGTCGGTGTAGATGCGGGTCTCGATCTCCGTCTTCTCCAGCTCGCCAATTTCGTCGTAGATGGCGCGCAGGGCCGTCTCGTCCGTGGCACGGAAGTAGCGGCCGCCAGTCTTGGAGGCCACGGTGCGCAGCATCTCTTCGTCGATTTCGACCGGCATCATCTGGCGCTGCCGGCGGCCGAAGGGGCCGTCCACAACCACGGGGGCCTGGCCGTAGGCGCCCACGCCAATCGTGTAGACGCGCACGTCCATGGTCTGGGCCACGTCGGCGGCGGTCACCGGGTCCACCTCGCCACGGTTGTTCTGGCCGTCGGTGAGCAGGATCACCACCTTGCTCTCAGCCTCGGTGTCCCGCAGGCGGTTGACGGCCATGGCCAGCGCGGTGCCGATGGCGGTGCCGTCTTCGATGATGCCGGTGCTGACCTCTTGCATCATGCGCTGCAGGAAGTCGTAATCCAGCGTGAGTGGGGCCTGGGTGTAGGCCTTGGCCGCAAAGACCACGAGGCCCACCCGGTCCGAGATGCGCCCGTCGATGAAATCGGAGGCCACACTGCGGGCCGCCTCGAAGCGGTTGGGCTGGAAGTCCTGCGCCGTCATGGAGCTGGACGTATCCAGAATCAACATGATGTCCACGCCCTCGGCGAATTGCTCCTGGGTGACGTCCCGCTCTTGCGGACGGGCCAAGGCCAGGACCCCCAGGACCAAGGCTGCCACCCGCAGCACCGAGGGGAGGCCGCGCAACCACACGCTCAAGGTCCGCGGAGCCACCGCCACGGCCGGCACATTGCTGAAGCGCAGCCCCGTGGCTCGGCGCCGTGCGCGCCACCCCTGCCAGACGGCCAGGAGCAGCACGGGCCCGAGGAGCCAGAGCCATTCAGGTTGGGCGAACTGCATGGAGGGGGGCGGATGAGGCGAAGGCCTGTGTATAAGGGTAGATGAACAAAACGTTTCAGGCCAGCGCCTGGTATGTCGGGGTGAGGACGGGGTGGCCTGCACCGCGGCCATCAGCTGCGGCAAGACCGTCCCGGCTGGTCCGGTCAGCACCTCATTGAGCCGTGCCGCGATGGCGCTGGGCGTCGGGTTGACCTCCACGACGTAAGCCCCCGCCTCGCGGGCGATGAGTGGGATGGAGGCAGCCGGGTAGACCACGGCGCTGGTCCCCACGCTCAGGCACACCTGGGACGTAGCGGCGGCCTCGGCCGCGGCCTCCAGGGCCCCGTCGCGGAGCATCTCGCCAAACCAGACCACGTCTGGACGGAGAAGCCCTGCACAGGTGGGGCACCGGGCGGGTGATGGATCCTGGGCCGTCACCTGGGCCATGCGGTCCTCCGCATCGGGCCTGCCACAGGCGATGCACGAGGCGGTGAGGAGGGTGCCGTGTAGCTCCAGAGGCGCCCGGCTGCCCGCTCGCCGGTGGAGGCCGTCCACGTTCTGCGTCACGAGCGTCAGCTCGGGCACAAACTGCTCTAGGGCCGCCAGCGCCTCATGGCCGGGGTTGGGCGCGCAGGCCAGCACCTGGGCTCGGCGGTGGGCGTACCAGCTCTGCACCACCACGGGCTGGCGCCGAAAGGCCGCCTCGTTGGCCAGCTCCTCGGGACGGTGCTGCGCCCAGAGGCCGCCGGGGTCCCGGAAGGTGGGAATGCCGCTCTCGGCGCTGATGCCCGCGCCGGTGAGGGCCGTCACCTGACGGGCCGTCCGGAGCCGCTCCACGAGGTCCGGGCTGATGGAGACCGAGGTCATGAGGCGTCCGGAGTCAGCGCCGGTGCGGGGGCCTGCTGGGCGCGTCGCGCCCCCTCGACCCATTCCAGAACCAGGTGGGCGTTGCGCAGCGCCTCTCGGCAGGAGGCTTCGGACGGCTTGGCGTCGGCAAATTTGACCAGGTCGGCGCTGTGCAGCGTTTCGCCCAGGAGCTGGACGGCATCGTGCGAGACGAGGCCGCGGTCGACCAGCGGCCGCAGTTCCCAGAGAAGCTCGCGGGTGGTGCGCTCCAAGGCCGGGACCCGCACGCGATCCTCCAGGTAGGTCCGCAGGGCATCGGACAGTTCCACAAAGAAGGGTTTGAGCGGGGCCGGTGGAGCAAGGTCGGCGTTCTCCAGCGCACGCAGGCGCGCCTGGGCGGCCTCGTAGGGGGACGGCCCAGGCGTCTCTACCACGGCCGGTGGGGCTTCGTCCTCGGGTCGCTGGCGGGCGCGGAGGATCAGCAGGACCAGCAGACCGATCAGGGCCAGGGCCAGCAGGACCCAGGGCCAGAGCGGACGCTCGAAGAGGGCCAGCGGGGCGAGGTCCCGAATGTCCTCGGCGTCGGCGGGCACCGTCGAAATGATGGGGAGAACCACCGGGGCTGAGGCTGCGGTGAGGGTGTCTACCTCGCCCGTGGGGAAGCGGACGGGCAGGGGGGGGATGATGGCCGTGTCCACCGCAAAGGCCGCCACCTCGTAGACCACGCTGTCCAGGGCCACACCGGGCCGGGCCGGGCCCAAGAAGCGTGTGGACCGGTGCACCTCGCTGATCACACTCACATCGCCAAACAGGCTGTCATCCACCCCTGGAGTGGGGAAGAGGGGCTCGCGCATGATGTTGCGCTCCACGGTGAGCACGAGCAAGAACCGCTCGCCAATGGCCACGCTGTCCGCCAGAGGGACGGCCTGGACACGCTGTGCCTGGGCCGCTTGGAGAGGGCCCAGGCTGGCCAGGCCTATACAAAGGAGCGAGCACACGCGGAGCATCATGGGCACGAGAGCGCAGGGTCAGGCCGCCTGATTGCGTCGGCGGAAGAAATGGATAAGCGGGTCGATGTAGCCCGTGTCGGTGCGGACGGGCACGCAATCCACGCGGGCACTGCGGAACAGCGCGCGTACGCCGCGCCGGTGGGCTTGGGCATACTCGGCAAAGGCGGCGCGGGCTCGTCGGCTCCGGGTGTCCACCACCGCCGTCTGGCCGGTCTCTGGATCCACCACCTCCAGCAGCCCAATGGCGGGGAGCTCGGTCTCGCGGGGATCTTCCACGTGGATGGCGATGGTGTCATGGCGGCGCGCCACGGCGCGCAGGTCGCGCTCGAAGCCCTGATCCAAGAAGTCGCTGAGGAGCAGCACGATGGAGCGACGGCGCAACAGGTGAAGCGTGCGCTGGAGTGCCTGGCTGAGGTCGGTGCCCTGCGATTGGGGCTCATGGGCGTACAGGTCACGCACCAGGCGCAGTACATGCCGGCGACCCTTCTTGGGCGGCACGAAGCGCTCGATCTGGTCCGAGAAGAGCAGGAGGCCTACCTTATCGTTGTTCTGGATGGCGCTGAAGGCCACCAGGGCGCAGATCTCGGCCACCAGATCCCGCTTGAACTGACCTTGGGAGCCAAAATCTTCCGAGCCCGATACGTCCACCACCAGAAGGAGCGTCTGCTCTCGCTCCTCCTGAAACACCTTGACGTAGGGGTCGCCACTGCGCGCGGACACGTTCCAGTCGATATTCCGGATGTCGTCTCCGATCTGATAGGGGCGCACCTCGGCGAAGTCCATGCCTCGGCCTTTGAACGCTGAGTGGTACTCCCCACCGAACACGTTCTGCACCAGGCCTTTGGTGCGGATTTCCAGACGTCGAATCTTTTTGAAGAGCTCAGCGGGGATCATGCGGACCGTGCACCAGGCAGCGGGGGTGGGGCGGCGACCAAGCTAACGATGGCTGGCGCCAGCTATTGTAAGGGCAGAGCACCAAGATACGAGCGCCGACGGTCACGAGGGAGGGGGGCGTGGTACGAGGCGGCCCGCTGGAGGCTCCACGTACTCAGCCGGAACCGTCACCAATCTGGTACAAGCTCAGCGGAACAGCAGCCGGAAGCGCGGTTTGTAGGAACGTTGCTCAATTACTTGTTGCAACATGCTTTCTGTAACGCTGGCGGTACACGGCGTCACGGACTCCTCGACCGCACGTCCTTTCACTCATCCTCCCCCTCCTCATGAAACAGTTATTCTCCCTCACCGCGCTGGCGGCCGTCGTCCTGATGGTGGCCGGTTTTGCCGCTCAGCCCGCGCAAGATCCGCCGGCCTCGCCCGCCCCCGCTGCCACCGTATCGGCCGACGTATCGCCGTACGCCCTGGACAAGCTCCATTCGCAGGTCATGTTCAAGGTGCGCCATCTGGGCATCAGCAACGTGACTGGTGAGTTTGACGACTTCGACGCCACGATGTCGCTCGATCCCGATGACCTGAGCACGTTCCAGGCCTCGGCCACCGTCAACGTAGCCAGCATCGATACGGGCAACGACCGCCGCGACGGCCACCTGCGGTCGGACGACTTCTTCAACGCAGAGGGCTTCCCGCAGATGACCTTTGCCAGCACCGGCGTGACCGGTGTAGACGGCAACATGTTCAAGGTCAACGGCGATCTCACGATCCGCGAGACCACCCAGCCGGTCACCTTCGACGTCGAGCTATTGGGCACGGCCACCGGCCCGGACGGCACGCAGCGGGCCGCCTTCACCGCCGAGACCACGATCAACCGCCTCGACTACGGGTTGCAGTGGAACGAGCTGACCGAAGCCGGGGGCGTCATCGTCTCCCCGGAGGTGACCATCATCCTTGAGATCCAAGGCATCCAGCAGTAGCCTGGCTGACGGGTTCAGTGGATAGGGGAGGAGTGCGCTGCGCGCTCCTCCCTTTTTCATGTGGCAAGCGTGCGTATCTTGAGAACTCTCGTCTCGTTCATCCCCTCTCGATTCCCTGTATGCCCACCCGATTCGGCATCCTCGTTTTCCCCGGCTCCAACTGCGATCACGACGCGTACCATGCCGCCAAGCAGGTGTGTGGCCAAGAGGCCCGTTTCATCTGGCATAAAGAGGCGCACCTGGGCGACGTAGACGTGGTGATTGTGCCGGGGGGCTTTTCTTACGGGGACTACCTGCGGGCGGGAGCCATCGCCCGGTTCTCGCCCATCATGAAAGATGTGCAGCGCTTTGCGGCGGATGGAGGCTTGGTCTTGGGGATCTGCAACGGATTCCAGGTGCTGTGTGAGCTGGGGCTGCTGCCAGGCGCCCTGATGCGCAATGCTTCGCTCCGATTCGTCTGCAAGCCCGTACACCTTCGTACCGAGACCACCCAGACGCCCTTTACCCATGTCTTAGAGGAGGGCCAGGTGCTTGAGATCCCTGTGGCCCATGGCGAGGGCAACTACCACGCCAGCGAAGCGGTGCTGGATGCGCTGGAGGCCGAAGACCGCGTGGTGTTCCGATACTGCGAGGCCGATGGGCGGGTGACCCCAGCGGCGGCGCCGAATGGATCGACCCGAGGCATCGCGGGCATCGTGAACGAGGCGCGCAATGTGCTCGGCATGATGCCGCACCCCGAGCGGTGCGTGGAAGGCGTCATCGGGAGCACGGACGGTCAGCACCTCTTCAAGGCCCTCATCCAGCACGTCCAAGGCGCCACCGTCAACGCCTAGGACCGCCGCCTCCCGAAGGTCCTGTTTGTCCCCCCCGGCCCAAGGCAAACGGTAGGGGCACGATGCGTATGTGGTTGGCGCCTCACCAAGCACGAATCGGTGGTTTGAATGGTGAAGTATGAGGGGTGAAGGGTGAAGGCATCTCTCTAGGAGCGAGTGTGGGCGTGGAGCAAGCCCCCGCTCACCACGGCCCGCTCACCACTCACCATTCTCGACGTCCACGGACCCTCAGGGCCGACGGACTCGCTCACCACGTACCACGCGTGCCTTGGCAGAACGAGCCCCTGCCTTGGGAGGAACCGCCCAAGCTTGAGATGAACCCCCGCATGAAGTGGGGCGTTGGGAGAGCGGCGGGTTGCTGGCGGGCAGCACCGCCGTTTTTTCGTCTGTCCTTCGCGCCTACACGGTATATCCATGCTGTCTGCCGAGACGCCGGTCACCCTCATCCTGCTTTTGCTCAACGTATTGGTGAGCGCCTATGCCCTGTTCAGCGATCCGTCGCTCATTGGGCGGCTCGCCTTCCGTCCGTATCAGATTTTGCGGGCCAAGCAGTACTACCGGCTGATCTCGGCGGGCTTCGTGCACGTGGGGCTGGGGCATTTGGCCTTCAACATGATCACCCTGTTCTTCTTCGGGCCCCAGTTGGAGCTGCTGCTGGGGTCTGGAGGCTTTGCGGTGCTGTACCTGGGGTCAGAGTTAGCGGCCCACGGGTTGTCGTTGTGGTTGAAGCGCGACGACATGAACTACTCGGCGGTGGGGGCCTCCGGGGCGGTGAGCGGCGTGGTGTTGGCGTTCTGTCTGTTTTTCCCGTTTCAGCGTCTGTTTGTGTTCTTCATACCGATGCCTGCGCTGTTGTTCGCGGTGGTGTACATCGTGGGGTCGATCTACGCGATGCGGCAGGAGGGCCCCGAGGGGCCGGTGGGAGGCATTGCCCACGAAGCTCACCTGGGCGGGGCATTGGGGGGGTTGATCCTGACGATTCTGATTGAGCCCAGGGCGGTGAACGCGTTCACGAGCCAGGTGCTGAGTCTGCTCGGCGGCTGATAGCCCGTTATTGATTGCCAGGGGAATAAGCTGACGAGCTACCTGTGGGCATGGGTCCGACACGCGAGGCTGGTGTTAACAGACCGTTACGAAGCGCTGCAAAGCCCCAATCTGGCGTAGGGGGTGATGGAGGCTTGATCTGTAAAGATTTGTGTGTATTGCCGTTATTGATCATTGACGGTAGAAGAAGAAGGTCGTATATTCAGGCATCTCTCATGCAGTCTGCCGTGCAGGCCTCACAGCGCCGCACGATCAGTCGCATCGAACATGGGCAGCAAAGGCCTGGCTACTACGCCGGGCTTTTTGCTCCACGGGCCTCGCCAGGTTTTCCACAGTATGGTGTGAATATCCTGTGTGCTCTTTGTGGACCTCTTTCCCTTGACCTGGCTCCCACGCGCCCTATATTGGGATCAGTGCCACACGGCACCGTTCCTTGACGCGACTGAGAATCTCTGGACTGCATGAGAGCCTTGTCCTCTCCCAGCCTTGCCTAGCAGGCGCTGTGAGATGAGCAGAGGCACCTGTATGGCGAGCGCCGCAAGGCGTGAGTCGGCTCCCGAAAGGGAGGACACCACACAGGATGAGTCGAGCACGGCGGGGGAAGGGGAGTGGATGCTGCGAGAACCTGGTTCACGCAGCGGAAGCCTCTCGGCCAACGTAACGGCGAAGGCTCCCTTGCCGCAGAACGGATCCTGCATCGGGTGATGACGCGGGTGTGCTGAGCGCGCCGAAAAGTCCCCGCTGCTTGCGCAGCCTAGCATGCCGCCTCGGCGGCTATGAAAGGCAGGCGGAGCGCGGTGTGGCCGATTGGCTTCAGCGCCGCACACAACAAGCGATCATCACAGGGCAGCGCGTAGCTGGGCCTCGGCCCGAACACCGCCGCTCACCGGAACAGGCAACCCCCTGCAGCAACGGCTGTGTTGTGAACAGGTTGTGTGGGAAACGGCATCGTGGAGGCCCTGGAAGGAGGATGTTTCGGCATCTGAATCCCGTGGGTTTGAAGCGAGGACCCCCCGCACGGCACACCTAGCCAGCGATACACACCGGTCTCCTCGGAGGCCGACCCTCCTTGCCGGGAAGGGTACAGGGCGGCGCGCTCACGCACGTTGCTCGGCACACGAATCGGCTCTTAACGGAGGCGTGTAGCGAAGGCCAGGACGTGGCGCCTAGGCCCTGATGGACGCACGAGCGCTGCGCGGAAACGCGGGCGCATGGTGCGAGCAGCAGGCTGGTCAGCTGGGTGATCTTTTTCCTACGCATGGTCTCGGCCGTGCGTGGAAGAGGCCCCGAGCGGACCCTGCCGGACATCGAACTACCAGTCTATGGCCACTGGCCCGTATGCCCATGCGGGACGGTATGAGCGGGCAGATGGACGACGCTTCGGCGGCGTGTACCTGCAGCGCCGCCAGTGATGGCGGGTGTCTCAGCACCCCCTCACGAGATAGGCCTTCCCGCCCAGCCGGGTGCGAGCTACACCTTCGGGTGTGCCCGCAAACGTGCAGGGCCCGTCAGCCAGCCCCGGAATGCGCTCGCGCAAGATGGAGCCAGCCAGATGGATTGAAGAGCGGCCGCTTCGGCGAATGCTCGGGGAAGGTCCGTCGCGCTAGGAATGCAAGAAAAGCTGCCCCACTTGGAGGCGGCTTTTTTTGTGCGCGTACGCCATGGCGGTCAAGGCGTCGGTTTGGACCGCCCGCAAGCTGCCCCCAGCGGCCTGCCCGCACCGCCCGCTACAGAATACACTGCAGCAAGATCACGTCGCGCCACTGCCCGCCTACAAAGCCCACCTCGCGTTGCACCCCTACCCGCTCGTAGCCCAATCGCTCGTGCAGGGCGATGCTCCTGGCGTTAGAGGCCCAGATCTTGGCTACCAAGTGATGGTCTCCCCACGCTCGGCACTGCGTCATCAACGCCCGCTGTAGCCGGGTCCCATGCCCACGTCCCCTTTGATCCCGACGGAGGTAGACCGAAGTTTCTGCGGTCCATCGGTAGCCCGCCCGAGGGCTGTAGCGTTTGATCACGCCCCAGCCGTTGACCAGAGAGCCCTCCACCAGCACCCAGTAGCCCTCTCGATCGCCCATCTCGCTCATCTGGCGCGCCAGCCCGGCCGCGTCGACCGGCGTCGTGACCATCAGGCTGTCTTGTGCGGCGATGGAGGCGTTCAAGATGGCCGCAATCGCTGGGGCGTCCCCCGCGTGAGCGCGGCGGATCAACCTCGCCCCCTCCAGGTCCCAACTGGAAACCTGGACCCCCGCTCGAGGGTCAGTGTGGGCCTTCCCTGCCCTTGGTCATCCATGGATCACTCTCCTTTCCTGGACCGCGTGGCCGCTACGGTGGTCAATTACCAGACGCCCGACTTGCTGGAGACGGCCGTCCGCACCTTTCATGCGGTCTACCCGGCGGTGCCGCTCTTGCTGGTCGACAATGGCTCGCAGGATACATCACGCGCTACGATTGAACAACTGCAGGTGGACCTGGGGGCGAGCCTGTCTGTAGAGTGGCTCGCCGAGAACCGGTACCATGGGCCTGCCATGCATCATGCCCTGGAACGCCTGCAGACCCCCTACGTGTTTGTCCTCGACAGCGATACCGAGACAAAACGCCCCGGATTCTTGGAGGCCATGGGGGCTGTGCTAGAGGCCGACGAGACGCTCTACGGCGCTGGACAGGTGGTCCGAGCCAACGCGCGCGGTTTTCGTGATGACCAAGGCACGCCGGTCTTGGCCAGTGCCTTCATGCTACTCAAGCGCGACCTCTACCACCGTTTTCGGCCCTTTGTCCACCATGGTCTCCCTGCGCTCCACAACTTTGAGGATGCGCATCAGGCCGGCTACGGGCTCCATGCCTTTCCCATCGAGACCTACGTCCACCACCTTGGGCGCGGCACCGCCGAACGTTATGGCTACGGCCTCGGTCTACGCAGCAAGCTCGATTACGTGCTCAACCGCCTGGGCTTCTGAACGTGTGGCCGTGAAGAGCCGGCCTTCACACACGGCGCCTGCCCAGGTGTGCGCGTAGAGTGGACCAGGTGCTGAACCGATAGGCCGGGGCTCCCTCAGGCAAGGCCTGTGACGCCGCCGCGCCGTCTGGGGTATACCAGGCTACTTGCCAACCCGCCCCCAGGCCGCCTTCCACATCGGAAGTGAAGGAATCGCCCACATAGAGAATGGCCGACGCGTCGACGCCAGTCTGTGCTGTGGCATGAGCGAAGAGCCGTTGGTCGGGCTTCAAGTAGCCGACCTCCTCGCTGATGATCACCGCCTGGGCCTGCGCTCGGAGAAACGGAAAGCGGTCCAGTTTGGCGTGTTGCACCTCGGCAAACCCGTTCGTGAGCAGTCCCACGGGCCTGCGTTCAGCCACCCAGTGGAAAAGGTCGGCGGCCCCTTCCTGAAGGGTCCAGTGGGTGGCATAGTGGCGCATGTAGGCCGCGCCTACCTCGGCGGGGTCCAGGCTCTTGATGTGCAACGCCGCGAGCGTGTGCGCGAAGCGGTCTAGCTGCAGGGTGGCCCGGTCCACGGTCCCGCTCGCATAGGCTCGCCACAGCCGCCGGTTCTCCTGGCTGTACGTGGCCTGCACAGCGCTCAGCGCGTGAGGTTGAAAGGCCTCGGGATACGTAGCCACAAGGTCCCGCCACGCCTGCTGTTCGGCATGCCGGTGATCCAGGAGCGTGTCGTCCAGGTCGAAGTAGACAAACGCGGGGCGAGGCAGAGCGTTCAAGAGAGGCGGCACGGGGGGATCGGAGTGGCCCAAGGGTACAAACTGGGGGCGGCTCAGGGTCAGCGCGCGGTGAGCACCTGGCTTCAAGCCAGGGCGCCTGCGTTCACGAACCCACGCCAAGCTGTTGCAAAGGCCCGCTCGGGCCCACTAGGAGGGCTCGGCCGCTTCATCCGAGTGCGCAGCGGTAGGCGTGCTGGCCGAGGGCAGCTGCAGCGAGGTCCCGATGATGCGCGTGATGGTTCCTTCCGCATCCTTGATAGGTGTCAGGCGAGTGAGCCAGCCGGTCTCCACGCCACTGATGGGAATGACCTCTTCGTACTGGATCGGGCCATTCTGGTCCAGGCAGCGCTGATAGTTGGCACGGACCGCCTCGATGGCGTCCTGGGGGAGGCGGGGAGCCAGATCCTCCGGTGTGCGCCCGCGCAGCCAGTGCTTCTGCATGCCACTCAAACGCTCATGGGTCGCGTTGTTGTCCGAGAACCGGAAGACGCCTCCAGCTTCCACATCAATCATGAACACGGCCACATCACTGTCAGTGTACATGCCGCCCAGCACATCAGCCTTCTGCTTCAACTCTACGGTTTCGTTGCGTTGGCGCGTGACATCGCGGATCACCTGGGTGATGCCGAGGATCTGGTCGTGTTCGTTGGTGATGGGGTGCGTGGCAAAACGGAGGTAGCGGGTCGAGGACTCCTCGGCGTTGAGCGAGTCAGGGGGCTGGATGACCGCGGTCATCGCTCCGGATCCTCCTGTCAGCGCCTGGTTCATCTGCTCGTGTAGCTCTGGATAGTCGGCCAGCGTGGCGAATACGTCGTTGAAGGGCATACCTGGGTGGAGCGGCTGACCGATGAGCGAATCAACGACGTGCTGATAGGCTTTGTTGAAGTAAGTGAACCGTAGCTTACCGTCCAAGGCGGCGAGCGGGGTATCCACACTCTCGGTGATGGACTGGATCTGGGCCGCCTGGTTGGCTAGAGCTTCCCGTGCTTCGTGGAGGTCGGTCACGTCGATAAACATGACCACCACGCCGCGGAAGAGGCGCTCCACCGACTCGTACGGGTGCAGCCGCACTAGGTACCACAAGCCATCCGTGGATTGTACCATCTGCTCGTGGGAGTGCGACTGTTCCATCACCTGCTCGGCAATCTTCCGTAGGTCCAGCCCATGAAAGGCATGGGCGAAATGGTAGACAGGCCGTCCCACATCACCGCTGCTGAGCGAGATGAGGGTAGAGGCCGAGCGGGTGAACTTGCGGATCCGGAGCTCGGGGTCCAAGAAGACCGTGCTCACCTCTAGATTTTCCAGCAAGCTATCCATGTCCACGTTGAGGCGGGTCAACTCCACCACCTTGGCATGGAGTTCAGAGTTGACGCTGAACAACTCCTCGTTGGTGCTCTGCAGTTCTTCGTTGGTGCTCTGCAGCTCCTCGTTGGAAGCCATCAACTCCTCGTTGGTAGCCTGCAGCTCCTCGTTGGAGGTTTCCAGCTCCTCGATAGCGGCCTGCAGGCTCTCCTCGTTGTACCGGAGCTTCCGCTCCAGGTCCAGGATGCGCTGCTGTGTCTGCGCTTCGACGGTGTTGCCTGAGCCTGTCGACTCGCCATAGTCAGGCGCGGTGCGAGGCGCCTGGAAGACGACCAGCGCGGCCTCATGGCCGGAGGTCAGCGTGACAGGCCGGGCATGCAGATCAAACTGATACTCCTGCTCGTCCGTTTGTAGCGTCAGGGCTTGGTAGGACACCGTCTCGCGGTCGCTTAGGACCTTGTGCAGGGCCGTACCGAGGGGGACCCGCAGGTTCGGATGGACCGCGCGGGAGACGTCCATGTCCACGCGGCCGCGCGGTACCCGCAGAAACGGTTCGACGCGGCCGAAGCAATGCGTGATGGCCCGGTTGCGGTCAATGATCATGGAGGGTGGCATGAACGGCTCCAAGACCTCTTCGTACAGTTCCGCGCGGCTGCTGGGTGGAGACGAGGACGTCCGATTGGCCTGTGCCAGCGACGTAACCGTTTGGAGATGGGGCGAGAGGCGCTGTCGCGAGTACGTGGGCGCATCCACATGGCCACGTACCTGGAAGATGCGGGCCTTGGAATCAAGCGGCGCAAAGTAATCCGCCTGCTCGGAAACGCTCTCACTGCTGCCTAAAAACACGTACCCACGGGCCGCCGAGTAGGCAAACTGAAGCAAGGTATGTTCTTGCGCCTCCTGCTTGAGGTAGATCAGAAGGTTGCGACACGAGATCAAGTCGATGCGGGAGAACGGTGGATCCTTGAGGACGTTGTGCGGGGCAAACACGATGCGCTGTCGTAGCTCGCGCGAGATCTGGTATTGATCCCCCTCCTTGGTGAAGTATCGTTGCAGGTAGTCTTTGGGCACATCCGCGATGATGCTAGAGGCATACACGCCCACACTGGCCGCGTTGAGGGCTGACCGGTCCACATCGGTCGCGAAGATCTTGATGTCCAGGTAGTGGTCTAACTTGCGCACGCGCTCCACCAGCATCATCGCCAGCGAGTACACCTCCTCGCCCGTGGAACAGGCTACGCACCAGAGCCGCAAGGTGGGCACAGGCCGCTCCAAGGCCCGTTCGATCAGGTTGTCCAGCACCAACTCCCCCAGCTTGTCGAAGGCGGCGCCATCGCGGAAGAAACGCGTCACGCCGATGAGCATCTCTCGTTGCAGCGCCCGAGCCTCCTGCTCAGACTGCCGCACGAGCGCCGCATACTCGTCGATGTCCATGATCTGCAGCAAGCCCATCCGGTGCTGGATCCGACGCGAAATCGTGGTGTCTTTGTAGAGGCTGAAGTCTACCCCTCCTTGGCGCCGTAGCGCATCCACGATTTGCTTGTAGCTGTTCTCGTGCTCGACGAGCTGGTCCAGCGTTTCCTGAATCGTCGAGGTGGACGTGCTGGTAAAGCTGTTGAGGATGGTCGCCATGTCGCTGGGGGGCACGACGAGGTCCACCAGGTTGGTGGCCAGGGCGCTGCGGGGCATGCCGTCAAACTTAGCCGACTCCGGCTTCTGGACCAGGACTAGCCCTCCTTGCTCCTTGATGGTACGGATGCCTTTGGTGCCGTCGCTCCCGGTACCGGACAAGATCACGCCCACCGCGCGGTTGGTGCGGTAGTAGGCCAGCGACTCAAAGAAGAGGTCGATCGGGAAGTTGATGTGCCCGCGTCGCTCCTGCTCATACAGGTGCAGGCGCCCTTGGCGGATGAGCAGGTTTTTGCTGGGAGGGATCAGGTAGATGTGCCCGGGGACGATGCTCGATCCCTCGGCGGCGTACTCGATGGGAAGGCGCGTGTGCTTGGCCAGCAGCTCGCCCATCAGGCTTTTGTGGGTGGGCGAAAGGTGCTGGATCACCACAAAGGCCGCTGGGATATCCAGTGGCATACCGGTGAAAAATCGTTCCAACGCCTCAAGTCCACCTGCGGAGGCGCCCACGCCCACGATGAAGAACGGTTGGGGATGCTGAACGTCCGCGGGGACAGGCTGCATAGACGATACAAGGGTTGTAGAGCGGGAGGCCGCCGTAACACAGGCCGCCTAGGTTGTAAAGATATGGTAATGTAGGCCATAGTGGTGTCCAGAACAAATGCGAGACCTCTCAGGATGAGGGGGGGAGATGTCCCGTGTTTGGGAATGCGAAAGGCGGGTCGTATGTTGGCTCGCGCCTAGCGCCCCCTTCAGGATGTCCGCGCTCCTCACGGATTTCGAGACCTCATTTCTTATGTCTCCTCCGTTCGCTTCTGACGCCGAGCCTCCACGCCCAGGCCCCGTTCGGCGCGATACCAACCTCCGCGAACGCGCTGAATCTGTCCTAGCCGGGCAGTCCGCTTCCACCTCAGAAGCCTCGCCCGCCCCCGAGCAAGCAGACCCCTCCCAGGCCGAGCTCCTCGAAGAGCTACGGATCTATCAGGTGGAGCTGGAGCTGCAGAACCACGAGCTGCGTGCCGCCCAAGCGGAGCTGGATCGTTCCAACCAAGAACTGAACAGCCTCTTCAACGAGGCGCCGGTCGGCTACTTCGTATTCGATGCACACGGGGCCGTCTTCAACGTCAACGATACGGCCTTAAACATGTTAGGGCAGTCGCGGCAGCGCGTCCAGTACCGGCCGTTTGTGGTGCACCTGATGCAGGCCTCGAAGAGCCGCTTCCACCTGCACCTGGAAGAGGTCATGGCCCGCAAGACCCTCACCACCTGCGAGGTCATCCTGAGGCAGCACGACCGGCCCCCCATCCATGCCCAATTGCACAGCGTGGTGCTACAGACGCCGCAAGGCCCCCGCATCCGGACCACCATGCTCGACGTGACGGCCCAACGCCGGTTGGAGCAGGCCCTGGTGGAGGCCCAAGAGGAGGCCGTCTCTTCCATGCATTTTCAGAGCAGCATGCTGGCCAACCTGAGCCACGAGATCCGGACGCCGTTGGCCTCTATCCTCGGGTTCTCCGAGGTCATTGATGAACTGGTGGAGCCCGAATTGAAGGAGTTTACGGAGCTCATCCAGCTCAGCGGGCAGCGGCTCCTCGCCACGCTGAACTCGGTGCTGGACTATGCCCGTTTTCAGGCGGGCCAGCAGTCGGCTGAACTTGAGACCGTGGACCTCGCGCAGGAGCTGCGCGAGCTGGAGGAGACCTACCGGGGGCTGGCCAGCCAGCGGGGCTTGGATCTGCGCGTCGAAGCCCCAGACGGCCCCCTCTACGCCTTGGTCGATACCGGTTTCTTTGGTCGGGTATTGGACAACCTGATCAGCAATGCGGTCAAGTACACCGAGGCCGGACACATTCGCGTGCAGGTGTCCGGGCAAGGGTCGATGGTAGCGGTCGCCGTAGAGGACACCGGTATTGGGATGGAGCCGGCGTTCTTGAGCCGACTGTTCCAGCCGTTTGTCCAGGCGCACACCTCAGACGATGCCGGCCATCGCCAGGGAGTAGGACTCGGCCTGGCCATCACCAAGCATCTCGTCGAGCTGATGCAAGGCAGCATCGTGGTGGAAAGCGAAGAAGGGCAGGGAAGTCGGTTTGAAGTGCGCTTCCCACGCGTCGCGAACGTGCCGTTTCCGCCGGCCCCCGCAGACGTGCTGCCTCCGGTTGAGTTGGCGGAGACGTCGCTCCGCCTCTTGGTCATCGACAACGATGAATCCACGCGCCGGCTGCTGGGTCTGCTCCTGCGCGACTTGTGCCAGCCGGTCTTCGCGGCCACAACCGCTGAGGGCTTGCACCACCTCCGGGAAGGGACGCATGACGTTGTGCTGCTGGACATCAAACTAGATGGCGATGCGTCGGGCATCGATCTGCTCCACGAACTCCGTGGCCGCGCGGCCAGTTCAGAGGCCTACGTGGTCGCGTTCACCGCCTTCGCCATGCCGCATGACCGGCAGCAGTTCCTCCACATGGGCTTCGATGACTACTTGTCTAAGCCGTTCAGCCGCCGGGACGTGCAGACCGTTCTGCAGCGCGCTCTCGAAGCCAAGGCGAGCGAGTAGCATCCCCGTGGCCTGGGTGGGGTCGGGGACGGCCAGGGGGCCGGATACGGGCGCCGCCGAAGCCTGGGGGCTTGGAGGGCGTTGAGGTTTTGGTCCGGCCAGCGAGCGGGGTTCGATGGCGAGGACAGGCCGGTGCGTTGTGGGTGTTCATAGCCACGCTACGGGCACCGGAAAGAAGCCGGGATGGACCGCCTGCGGGCCGCGCGCAGCCCTGAGACAGAACCTCAACGTCCTCTTACAGCGTCTTTTCGAGCATGACGTAGCGCTTGTCGCGTACGCCGCCCAAGGCATCCAGGGCGTTGATGAGCACCTTGTTGGCATCCAGGACCCAGCTCATCTCGCAGGCATGGTACCCCTTAGCTGTGCCGCGCTCGATGGTTTCGAGAATCAAGATGGCGTCCAGTCCGCGCCCATGATAGGCCCGGCGGACACCCATGAGGGGCATCCGGATCTCGTCGATGACGGTGTCTCCGTAGACGAGCAGTTTGAGTAGACCCGTGGGAAAGAGGCGCCCATCTGGGATCAACGAGAGCGCTTGGTTCAGGTTGGGCAAGCTGATCGCGAAGGCCACAGGGGTGCCCGCGTCCTCCAAGATGTAGACGATCTCTTTGTCGACGATTTGTTTGAGATCGTCCACCAGATGGCGCAGCTCGGCCTCGGTCATGGGGACGTGCCCCCAGTTGTCGGACCAGGCGTCGTTGTAGATGTCGCGGATCAGTTCCGCCTCTTCATAAAGACGGTCCAGGTTGAGCGTGCGGACCTGGAGCCCCGGATTCCGGCGGTAGACGATCTGGGCGCCCCGTTTGAGCTTGTCCGTCTGAACGTACTTTTCGTGGACGTAGTAGGCCCACATGGTCATGGCCGTTTCGAAGCCCCATCGCGCCAAGAGCGATTCGTAGTACGGCGGGTTGTAGGGCATCAAGAGGAAGGGTGGGCGTTCGAAGCCGTCCACGAGGAGCCCGCAGGTGTCGTTGAGCGACGGGTTGGCGGGGCCCCGCACGCGGCGCATGCCCTGGGCGCGAAGCCAGGCCTCGGCTTCGGTCAGGAGGGCGCGGGCCACCGCGAAATCGTCCACGCATTCGAAGAAGCCAAAGAAGCCAGTGGCGTCCTCGTACTTGTTCAGGTGCATGCCGTTGATGATGGCGCCGATACGCCCCACCACCTGGTCCTGCGCATCCCGCGCTAGGAAAAGCTGCATGCGGCCATGCTCGAAGAAGGGATTTTTCTTCGGATCCAGCGTCTTTTTGACCTCCTGCCGGAGCGGAGGTACGAAGGCAGAGACGCCGTCATAAAGCCGGTAGCCCAAGTCAATGAACGCGCGACGATCTGCGCGCGAGGAGACGGGATGCACCCGGATAGGCCCCGAGGCCACACCCGAGGCCGAGGGGTCAGGGCTGGCCGTTGGAGGTGGAGCCGTTGGCGTGGACGCCATGCACAGCATGTCCGTTCGAGTGATGTCCGTTCGAGTGATATCCGTTGCGCGCGTGCCCGTTGCTAGCGTATCCGTTCAGGGAGCGCGTCTCCGAGGCCCCGTCGATGATGCCATGCTTCTGCCCGACGCGCGCGAAGGCGTCTAGGATGAAGTCCAGATCCTCATTGGAGTGGCTGGCCATGTACGAGGTGCGCATCAGCGCCTGCCCCTGCGGTACAGCGGGCGGCACCACGGGGTTGACGAACACGCCCTCGTCCAGCAGATCCTGCCAGAACCGGAAGCAGGTGTGCATGTCGCCCACCACCACCGGGACGATCGGCGACTCACTGCTCCACACGTCGAAGCCCAGGGTGCGGAATCCGTCCCGCATGTAGTCTGAGATCTCCCAGAGGCGTTCCACACGCCACGTTTCCTCCTGCAGAATTTCCAAGCACTTCAGGACCGTGGCCACATTGGAGGGCGGCATGGAGGCGCTGAAGATGTGGGCCGAGGCGGTGTGGCGGATGAACTCAATGACCTCGTAGTCGCCCACGCAGAAGCCGCCCAAGGAGGCAAAGCTCTTCGAGAAGGTGCTGGTGATGAGCGGCACCTGGTCCGCCAGGCCAAAGTGGGCCGCCGAGCCCCGTCCGCCGGGCCCCACCACGCCCACGGCGTGCGCATCGTCTAGCATGAGAGCGGCATCAAACTCCTCGGCCAAGGCCACCAACTCAGGCACGTTGGCGAGCTTCCCGCTCATCGAGAAAACGCCGTCCGTGACGATTAGCTTGCCCGCTTGGGGGCGCTCGGTGTGAGCCCGCTCCAGCAGCTTGCGGAGGTGGGCGAGGTCGTCGTGCCGGTAGCGCCAGGTTTCGGCCAGGCTGATCTGCGTGCCCGCTACGATGCAAGCGTGGTTATCCTTGTCCGAAAAGATGATGTCCCCTTTGGACGCCACCGCCTGCACCACGCCCTGGTTGGTCATGTAGCCCGTTGAGAAGAGCACGCAGGCCTCCTTGCCCATAAAGGTGGCCAGGCGTTCTTCGAGCTCCAGGTGCAAGTCCAGGGTCCCGTTGAGGAAGCGGCTCCCCGTGCAGCCGGTGCCATACTGCTGTATGGCGTCGGCGGCGGCTTGCTTGACGCGTTCATCGGACAGGAGTCCGAGGTAGTTGTTGGAGCCTGCCATGACGATCTCCCGGCCATCCATGATGGCCTTGGTCCCATCATTGCGTTCGATGGGCCGGAAATACGGGTAGAGGCCCGATGCTTTGATCTGGCTGTAGTCCGTGTCCGGCTCGAAGAATCGAGCGCACTTGGCAAAGAGAGAAGGTGCTGAGGACGTATCCACCGCAGCGTTGGGCTGAGCGTTGGAGGCGTCTGGTGCGTATCGGTCAGGCATAGAGTGCGGGCAACGGATGGGACGAACGGCGAGGGGAGGTCGGTAGAACCGAAATGCCGCTTAGCAAGGAGGCGTAAGTCCCTGCAGCCGAATGAGATGTCCTTCGATCCACTTCGTTCCTTGTTCCAACGAGTACGTTACACCTGGAGCGGGAATCCTACAAACCTTTGCGGAAGAGGACTCAAAACCGGAAGCGGATCACCGTCTGGTAGCCTTGAGGATGGGGGTAGAGGGACAAGGAGAGGTCCTCACTGACGTCGAAATCCAGCAGTTGAGCGCTGACGTACGCATCAAGCACAGTAAGGCCATAGACTAAGCCGCACCCAAGAATCAAAAGGTCACGGTTGCGTCGAAAAACTTCACGCTGGGCTCGGATCTGGTCTTCGAGATTCCGCTCGAGCAGGATGTCAAAGTTGGGGATGCGGTTGGCTGCGGCTTCGTCGCGGGGCCCGGGCACGAGGGTGCTGGTACTGTCTTGGGCCAGTGCGAACCGGTAGCCCCGCCGGTAGCGGACGTAGAGCCGGTTGGTGTAGATGAGGGCACCCACGGTGCCTCCCAAGGCGGCATACACAAAGGGGAGCTTGACGGGCTGGCCATTGTAGAGTTGCCCCCAGCCGGGCACGGCGGCGGCCCGCCAGAGGGCTCCCCGGGGTGTCCGGGGCGCTCGCACCACGCGGGACACACGGGTGCGGGCCGTATCCGGTTGGGCCTGGGTGCTGAGCGGTAGCCCCGCCAGCGTGTCGATGGGCGCTGCGCGGGGAGGCGGCGCTTGGGCGAGACCGGGGGCCACCAAGCCCAGGGTCGCCAGGCCGAGGCCCATCAGCAAGCCCGTAAGACGGAGGCCACGCACAAGGCAGGGTGAGGTCAGCTGCGCAGAAGGTCGAGGAGGCGTTCCAGGTCCTCCTGCGAGTAGTAGTTGAGCTCGACACGTCCGGAGCCATCGGCTTTGTGCCGGATGTGGACCTTGGTACTGAACAAGCTGCGTAGCTCGTCGGTGAACGCTTGGATTTGGAGCTGATCACGATCCCAGAACGAGGGCTCGGTGGGGGGCGCCGGCGCGGCGGGGGGGGCGGGCGTCGGTGCCTGACGTTGCTCGCGAACCCGGTCCTCCACCTCACGCACGGACAGCTGTTCCTGCTCGATAGCCGTGAGCAGGTCTATCTGCGCGGCTTCGTTGTCCAGCGCCACCAACGCGCGGGCATGACCCGCCGAGAGGGTTCCGTCGCGCAGGCCCACTTGAACACGGGGGGGGAGCTTGAGCAAGCGGAGGTGGTTGGCAATGGAGGCTCGGCTCTTACCAACCTTTTTGGCCACCTGCTCCTGGGTGAGGCTACACTCCTCCATGAGCCGCTGGTAGCCGAGGGCCACCTCCACGGGGTTCAGTTCTTCACGCTGGATGTTTTCCACGATGGCCATCTCCAGCATGGCCTCGGTATCGGCCTCGCGGATGTAGGCGGGGATGCGCTTGAGGCCAGCCCGGCGGCCAGCGCGCAAGCGGCGCTCGCCCGAGATGATCTCAAACTGACCTTCACCGAGGGCACGGACCGTGATCGGCTGGATGATGCCAAGCTGCTGAATCGACGCCGAGAGTTCATCGAGGGCCTGCTCGTCAAAGTCGCGACGGGGCTGATAGGGGTTGGGCCGGACTTGGTCCACTTCCAGATCAGCCACGCGCCCAAGGAGGCGGACTCGATCCTCGAAATGATAGAGGCGCGTCTTGGGTAAGTCGCCTTCGTGGGGGCGGCCAGCGGCTTCGGGGCGTTCGTCCTGGGCGGGGAGGAGAGCGCTCAGGCCGCGTCCCAGCACGGCTTTTTTCGATGACATGACGGGTCCCCTTGTGTTGTGGCGTCGTGGTGAAGGTAAGGCAGAGCGGCGTGGCGTGCCCTCAGAGGGCAAATCCGTTGGCGGCTTTGGGGGTACTGTGTTCGTAGCTGGCCGTGCGAGCCGGGCCGTTGGACAGGCCATCGGGCGGTGCATCGGCTGACTGGGCGTCCTCACCGGAGGCCGCCGTGCGCAGGAAGCGTTGGTTGTTGTGGAGAATCTCCCGTGCCAGCCCGATGTAGTTGCGAGCACCCATGGAGGTGGCATCGTACAGCAAGACCGGCTTGCCGAAGCTAGGCGCCTCCGAGATGCGCACGTTGCGTTGGACGATGGTCTTGAACACTTTGTCTCCGAAGTACCGACGGACCTCCCGGGCGACCTGGTTGGAGAGGCGGAGACGGGTGTCGAACATGGTCAGCAACACGCCCTCGATCTCGAGGTCCGGGTTGAGATGCTGCCGCACGATCTTGATCGTGTTCAGCAGTTGCCCCAGGCCTTCCAAGGCAAAGTACTCGGCTTGGACGGGGATGAGCACCGCATCGGCGGCGGTGAGCGAGTTCAGGGTGAGGAGGCCCAGCGAAGGCGGGCAGTCCATCACGATGAAGTCATACTTTTTGCGAGCCTGCACGAGAGCCTTCTTCAGGATGCGCTCTCGTTCCAGCACGTCGATCATCTCAATTTCCGCACCCACCAGGTTGATGTGGCTGGGCACGACATCCAGAAACGGCATCTCCGTGTTGTGGATGGCGTCCTCAAGCGGAATCTCGCCAATCAGCACCTCATACACCGAGGCCGACACGCGCCGCTGGTCTAGCCCCACCCCAGACGTGCAGTTGGCCTGGGGGTCGATATCGATGAGCAAGGTGGGGTGCTCCGTCGCGGCGAACGAGGAGGCGAGGTTGACGGCCGTTGTCGTCTTCCCCACACCGCCCTTCTGGTTCGCTACTGCGATGACTTTTCCCATGTGAAAGCTAGCGATGTGAAAGCTGGCGGTGTGAAGGCACGAGCGCTGTGCGGGGACTGACACGTTCACCGTCGCGCGTGGTCAGCCGGGACCTGGGCGAGAGGTACAAGGCGAACCCGCCAAGCAGGCAACCTGAAAGAAGGGACAGGGGACGGCACCAAACACGTCCTTAAGAGGCCTACCACGTGGTCACGCCAATGTAGCACGAAGCAGCAAGGCCAAGCAAGTCCTTTCTGCGACGTGTAGGGATTGTGGATAACCGGCGAGCGCGGGGGCACAACGGCTGGCCCGTGGCCTCTGCAGGCGGCTTGGCTCGGTCCTGCTGCTTCGCTTCGAAGAGCAAACGCGAAGGGGGCCGGGATGGCCGCCCGGGACCCAGTCGGCGGTCGAGCGCGGATCCCTTAGGGAAGAGAGAAGGCCCCCTTGCGTAGGCTGCGAGCGGTCAGTATTGGGCGGTCACCGCTTGGCGCTTCAGGGCGGACAGCCAACGGGTGATGTCAATGCCTTTGGGGCAGGCCTGCACGCAGTTGAAGATCGTGTAGCATTTCCAGAGGCCTTCGCCCGAGTCCACCACCTTCAGGCGTTGGTCGCTGCCTTCGTCGCGCGTGTCAAAGGTGTAGCGGTAGGCCTTGAGCATAGCGGCGGGGCCGAGGTACTCTGGGTCGGCCCAGGTGCTGGGGCACGAATGGGTGCAGGCGCCGCACATGATGCACTTGGTGGCATCCTCGATGATCTCGAAGTCCTCAGGGCTCTGAAGCCGCTCGCGCTCGGGGGGCGGATTGTCATTGATGAGATAGGGCATAACCGCCCGGTACTTCTCGAAGAAGCGGGTCTGGTCGATCACCAAGTCCTTGATGACCGGAGCCGCCGGCAGCGGCGCGAACGAGACGGTGTCGCCATCTTTCTTCGCGAGCTCCTGCACGAGCACAGAGCAGGCGAGCTTGTTTTCGCCGTTGATCTGCATGGCATCGGAGCCACAGATGCCATGCGCACAGCTTTTGCGAAAGGTCAGCGTCCCATCTTGGTACCACTTGACGTGCAAGAGCAACGCCAGGGCACTGTCCATGGGGTCAGCGGGGACCTCGAAGGACTGCCAGTGAGGCGCCTCGCCGCTTTCGGGGTCGAACCGCCGGATCTTGACGTTGAGTTTCATGAAAAGCTGCGTCTGTGCTTGAAGGGGCCGTGAGGCGGACTCAGTACTTGCGCTCCTTGGGCTGGAAGCGTGTGATGGTCACGTCTTTGTACGAGAACTCGAAGCCCCCCTGTTGGTCGCTGTGGAAGAGGATGTGCTTGAGCCACTGCCCGTCGTCACGCTTGGGATAGTCCTCGCGGGAGTGGGCGCCACGGCTTTCGGTCCGGTGATGGGCGGAGGCGGCAATGGCCTCGGCGTAGTCCACCATGAATCCGATCTCGACGGCGTCCATGAGCTCGGTGTTGAACCGCTTGCCTTTGTCACGCACAGACACTCGGGCGGCGCGTGCACGGATCTGGTTGAGGTCCACGAGGGCCTCGCTCATGGTCTCGTCGGTGCGGAAGACGGAGACGTTCTTCATCATGGTCTCCTGGAGGTCCGTGCGGACCTTCACCACCGGCTCGCCATTGGTCCGGCCCAGGATGTCCTCCAGCATGTCCCGAGCGGCTTGCTCCGGGTTGTCAGGCAGGGTGGGCTTGGGGCTGGTACGACGCTCCTCGATCTCGCGGGCCATGCGGAGGCCGGCTCGGCGGCCGAAGACCACCAGGTCCAGTAGCGAGTTGGTGCCGAGGCGGTTGGCGCCGTGGACGCTGACGCAGGCGCACTCGCCGGCGGCGTAGAGGCCAGGGATGATGGTGCCGCGTTCGGCCCGCTCCACCTGCGAGTCGTAGTTGGTGGGAATCCCGCCCATGGCGTAGTGGCATGTGGGGGCCACGGGGATGGGCTGCTGGATCGGGTCCACGCCCAGGTAGGTTCGGGAGAAGGTGGTAATCTCGGGTAGCTTCTTGAGCAGCACGTCCGAGCCCACATGGGTCATGTCCAGGTGGACGTACTCGCGGCCGTTGATTCCACGCCCGGCCCGGATCTCTTTGTAGATGCACTGGGACACCATGTCGCGCGGGGCGAGATCCTTCACCGTCGGGGCATAGCGCTCCATAAAGCGCTCGTTGTCGCTGTTGCGCAGGATGCCGCCCTCGCCGCGGGCGCCTTCGGTGATCAGGATGCCGAGGCGGTAGAGGCCCGTTGGGTGGAACTGCACGAACTCCATGTCCTCCAGGGGCAGGCCCTTGCGCAGCACCATCGCCATGCCGTCGCCGGTGCCGGCGTGGGCGTTGGACGTGGTCTTGAAGGCGCGCCCGTAGCCGCCGGTGGCAAAGCAGACGATCTTGCTGTGGAACGTGTGGATCTCGCCGGTCAGGATCTCGTAGGCCACGCAGCCTGCCGCCTCGCCATCGGGCGTCATGAGTAGGTCCAGCACCTGGAACTCATCGTAGAACCGCACGCCCTGCTTGGCGCACTGGTCGTAGAGCGTATGCAGGATGGTGTGGCCGGTACGATCCGCCGCGTGGCAAGCGCGGCGCACAGGCGCTTCCCCGAAGTTGCGGGTGTGCCCACCGAAACGGCGCTGCGAGATCCGGCCCGCCTTGTTGCGGCTGAACGGTACGCCGTAGTGCTCCAACTCGATGATGGTGCGCTCGGCGTCTTTGCACATGATCTCGATGGCATCCTGGTCGCCCACGTAGTCAGAGCCCTTGACGGTGTCGAAGGCGTGCCAGAGCCAGTGGTCCTCTTCTTCATTGCCCAGGGCCGCGCCAATACCACCTTGCGCGGCGCCCGTGTGGGAGCGCAGCGGATGGAGCTTGGAGACAACGGCCACGTCGGCGCCGCCCTCGCGAGCGTACAGGGCGGCCATCAGGCCTGCGCCGCCCGCGCCTACGATGACAACGTCATGTGAGAAGATCATAATGCATGCGAGGTCGAATGAAGAAAAGACGGGGCCGAGGCGCCGTACTTGCAGTCAAAGGGGTTGGGTCAGCCGCTGGGTAGATAGCCCCAGCCAGCGGTCACGACCGAGTAGAGGCCCACCACCAGGAGGACCAGGGCCAGTGTCCAGGTGAGGGTCCGCGCCACCACCCGCGCCAGGTCGTTGCGGATGTAATCCGTCAGCACGTTGTTCAGGCCGTAGAAGCCATGGTGGAGGGCAAACATCAAGAACAGGATGTTGAAGCCCTTCCACAGCACCGCATACACGGGATCAGCCAGGCGCAGCATCACCACGTCGTAGGGCGTCACCTCCGCATCGGGGCCAAACTTGGCGCGGACGGCCGCCTTGGCCGCTTCGCTGTACTCGGGCAACTCGCCTGCCTCCAACTGCTCCGCCGTGAGCGACTGGGCCACCACCGAGGCGGTCTGCTGATCGTAGTGCTGGACCCAGAAATGGGTCATCACCAGAAACACCAAGAAGGTGCCCGTCACCCGGTGCAAGAACCAGTTGAGCGCGCTCGACTTTGAGGATCCGTACTTTTTCATGAGCTACGTGATAGCAGAGGAGGGGCGTCGAGACGTTACCCGGCTGAGAACAGATTGATGACCGAGACGATGGACGGGTAGCCGCCCACCACGATCAGGGCCAGGGCCACCACAAACAAGGTCCAGAACATCCGCGCTTGCTTGGGGCTCCAGCCCATGAAGTCAATCAGAACAATGCGCAGTCCGTTCAGCGAGTGGTACACCACAGCGGCCAGCAAGGCCACCTCGCCCAACTTGAAGATGGGCGCGTGGTAGCCTGCAATCAACTCGTTAAAGGCGTCCCGGTCTGTCAAGGCCTTGAGCCCCCACACATGGATGACCAGATAGAGGACCACGGCCACACCGCTGAGCCGGTGTGCCATCCAGGCAAACATGCCTGAGCGAATACGGTACCGACGGATAGGCTTGACCTCGTCAAGGACAGGAGCCTCGTGGGTATCTACAGCCATCTGAATTGGGAGGGGTGAAACACGGGAGTAAACGGTGGGAAGGGGTCACGGGCGCACCCAAACGGCCACCACGTGCACAGGGTGCAGGAACGGGTAGGCCCTGTATAAACGAGTGCTTACATAAGATCCCTGGCCAGGCAAACTTTGGACCGAATCTAAATTGGGCTCTTTCTGCCGTGTGCCGCTCTACTCCTCATAGATAACACAGGACTTTGTAGGATTTCCACTCCCCCGTCACGGATTCTTTACTTTTCAATCTCAGGGTTTTCCGAGGGTGCGTATCTCAGAGAATGCAGGGGGAGGCGGGATCATTTCTTGGCGCATGTGCTATCAGGGGATTAACACCTGTGTAGAGGGTACCCATGGCGCATCAGGCGCGGCTCCTGTTCGTGGTCACGGAGTGGCTGCACGAGCGCCCGCGCGCCAGGTTCCGTGTGTTGATCGGCATGGTCTCTGCCCGGCAGACCTTGAGCCCTGGGCTTACGCACCTCGTCCGCAGGCCTCGTGCCCCTCAGCGACGACCCGGGCAGCACGCAGACTGAGTGCCCACGCCATCTGGCCCGGCCCGACGCTTCAAGAGGCCGCGCACGCCTTCATTCGTTGACATCTTTCGTAGAGGAGCCAAGTCCTGAATGCTGGCGGCCAACGGTGGCCGCCTTCCTCGACCCTCCTCTTTTTCTCTTCTCATACACGCACGCTCCCCCGATGCTGTACGTGGATCACCGGCTGCAGGACGCACTGTCTTCGCTCTATGCTGTGTTGCAAGCCGCGCTGCGGGCGCTGCGGACGGTATGGCCGTCTGCACCCGGGAGGCTTCTGCGCCTCACCGCCTCGGCGCTTGGGATCTCACGGCACCCCATCGGTTGGTTGACCCCCGCTCACTACTCTGTTCAGGCCTGTCAAGCACGCCCCCCTGGCGTTGGGTCCGCTGAGCGAGATCGGGGCCCCCAGGCGCGAACCGTGCGTCGCTTTCCGTTCTCATGCAAAAAGAGATCATCATCAATGCCCAGCAAGAGCAGACACGCATTGCCATCCTGGAGAATGGCAACCTGGCGGAGCTCTTCATGGAGGATCCCGAAAATGAACGCACCCTCGGCGATATCTTCCTCGGCCGCATTCGGCGCATCATGCCGAGCATCAAGGCGGCCTTTGTAGACATTGGGCAGAAGCAGGACGCGTTTCTCCACTTCTCTGACATTGCAGAGACTCTCCCTGAACTGCTCGACTTCCTAGAGCAGGAGTCGCCCCGTGTGGGCGCCGTTGAGCCCAACGCGGAGCTCCGCGAAAAGCCGCGGGCCAAACGCCGCCGTCCCAAGCGCTCGGCGCCCTCGGAAGACGGGGACGAGCCCAAAAAGAGCACCGGCAAGCGGCTGGGCAAAGAAGCCTCGGCACGAAGCCGCCGGCGGTCTGCGCAGCGCCGCAAAGGCGGTAGGGGCAACCAGGGCGAGGCGGCCAAAGGTGGGCGCGGTGGGTCGCGCCGGTCTACCCGCTCGTTCTCGCCCGAGCAGGTGCTCAAGCGTGACCAGAAGATCCTGGTTAAGATCACCAAGGAGCCCATCTCCAACAAAGGGAGCCGGATCTCGACCGACATCTCGCTGGCCGGACGTTTCTTGGTGCTGGTGCCGTTCGTGGACTATGTGGCCGTGTCTCGCCGCATTAACTCCTACAAGGAACGGCGCCGTCTTCGTGTTCTGGCCCGTAGCCTCGTCCCTGAAGGGTTTGGCATCATCGTCCGCACGGTGGCGGCGACCAAAGACGCCAAGACGCTCGACACCGATCTGCGCCTGCTGCTCGAAAAGTGGCGCCGCATCGAGAAAGAACTCGACGGATCGCCCAAGCCGCCCAAGCTGGTGCACGAAGACGTCAACATGGCGTCGTCCGTCATCCGCGATCTGTTCTCGGAGGACTATGACCGCATCTTGGTCGATGATTCCAAGATCTATCGGAGCGTCAAGAGCTACGTCCAGGCGGTGGCCCCTCAGATGAGCAAGGCCGTGCAGCTGCATCGGGGCAAGCAGTCGGTCTTTGAGTACGCTCGCATTGATCGGTCGGTGGCCGCGGCTTTCCAGAGCCGGGTGGAGTTGCCCTCGGGGGGCTACCTCTTCATCGAACGCACGGAGGCCATGCACGTGGTCGATGTGAACTCGGGGCGCTCAGGGCGCGGCATGTCTCAGGAGGAGAGCTCGCTCAAGGTCAATCTGGAGGCCGCCCGCATCATCGCCCGGCAGACGCGCCTGCGGGACATTGGTGGCATCATCGTGGTGGACTTCATCGATATGCGTTCGGAGCGAAGCCGCCGCAAGGTGTACGAAGAGCTGAAGCGCGAATTCCGCCGAGATCGAGCCGTCACGAAGCTGCTCCCGATGAGTGACTTCGGCCTGATCGAGATCACGCGCCAGCGCCTGCGTCCTAGCATTACCACCACCTTCGAGCTGCCCGACGATCTCAAGCAGCTGGCCGAACGGCCGGACCGTTCTCAGCGTGGCCAAACCGCCAAGCCACCGCCTCAAGAGCAAGCCCCTGCTCCACCGCCGCAAGCGGCCGAGACCGCCCCCAAAGAGCAGGGATCCCGCCGAAACCGGGGTCCTGTCAAGGCCCCAAAGCCGGACAAGATGCTACGCGGCATCGAGCGCTGGATCAGCGAATACAAAGCGCTGGGCAACCGGCGCGCCGTCTCGCTGCGTGTCCACCCCTTCACGGCGGCCTTCCTGAACCGGCGCGTGCCCAACTACCCGATGCGCTGGTTCTTGAAGTACTTGATCCGAATCCGCGTTGAGGAGGACCTGGAACTGCCGCCCGGTGTCTACCGCTTCTATGACCTGCGCACAGAAGATGAGCTGCCCCGCAAGCTGAAGCCGGCCCCCAAGAAAGAGGACACCGCCTCCAAGGCCTTGCCGCAGGCTCCCAAGGAGACAGCGCCCGCAGACCAGAAAGCGCCGGAAGCGAAAACGCCGCGTGAAGACCACGCCTCGTCCGATGGCCAGACCTCCTCTCGGTCACGCCGCTCCGGTCGAGGCCGTTCCGGGCGGGGCCGTGGACGCCGACGCGACGGGGAGCGGTCGTCGTCTGGCCGCTCGTCCGACAAGCAGGAGTCGAACGCCTCGACGGAAGCTGGCTCGTCGAGCGCCTCGCCATCGTCCTCTCCGGACAACGATAGCGCACAGGGCCGCTCCTCCCGGGGGGGCTCTTCACGAGGCGGTTCCTCGCGGGGTGACTCTTCTCGTGGCCGCTCCTCGCGCGGACGCTCCTCTCGCGGACGTTCGGCGCAATCCTCGCCGGCGGAATCGTCCTCGACCGAGTCGTCTGCTCCCGCTTCGCCCTCGTCGTCATCCGCGGCGCCCGATTCTTCCTCAGAGTCGTCGTCGCAGTCGTCGTCTCGCGGTCGGTCCAGGCGCCGGCGTGGAAGCCGTGGGCGTGGGCGAGGCCGTGGACGTCGTTCCTCCTCCGATGGTAGCAATCCGCAGAAGCCGGAGGGTCCCGCAGCCTCGAGTGCAACGCCCAACGAGGGCGAGGGGGCAGATAGCCGAGCCCGTCAACGTGATGCTGGCCCGCGCAGCACTTCCAGGAAGTCGGACGCCTCCAGCAAGCCGGACGCCTCCAGCAAGCCGGACGTCTCCAGCAAGTCGGACACCTCCAGCAAGTCGGACACCTCCAGCAAGTCGGACACCTCCAGCAAGTCGGACACCTCCAGCAAGTCGGACACCTCCAGCAAGCTGGACACCTCCAGCAAGCGGCGTGACGCGAGCAAGCCAGACATCTCCGGTCAGTCGGAGGCTTCCAGCAAGCCGGACACCTCCAGCAAGCGGCGTGACGCCAGTAAGTCGGGCACTGCCAGCAAGCGGCGTGCTGTGAGCAAGCCAGACACCTCCGGTCAGTCGGAGGCTACCAGCAAGTCGCGTGAGGCTGGTGCGCAGGGCGATTCCGGTTCGGCCAGTGTGCCATCGGCTGCAGGCGAAGGCCGTCCATCGGATCGCCGTCGGTCCTCGCGCCGCCGTTCTGCGCGAGGTCGTCGATCTTCACCAGGATCCGACACGGGGGGCAAGGGGTCGTCGGATGCGGGTTCTTCGTCAGATCGTCCATCGTAGCCCATATCGCTGTGAACACCATCCACATGGCTCGTCTTGGCCTCTGGCTGTGCGTGGGCCTTTGCCTAGCCGCGAGTGCCCAGGCGCAGACCTTTCCCGGAGGGCTGGACGGCCTGTACGGGCGTCAAGGTGGCAGCCTAGCCTACCACACCATCGACTTCAAACTCGAAGATGATCTACCGGCCGGGGGGGTGGATCTCTTCGCCTACGATGGGCCGGCCTACGGGGTGGCCTACAAAGGCTCGACCACCTACATCGGGCTGGCTTACGGCCGCCAGTCGGCGCTCAACCAATTGGGCACCGGCGATGCTGATGTCGAGCAGTTGGCGGTGGTGTTGGCTACGGCGGTGCCGCTCTATCCGTTTGCCCGGTTTCGCGATACGCCCAACCGGTTCTACACCCCGGTGGGGGCCCGCATCTCGTACCGGCGTGCTAGGCGTATAGAGGACGGGGTCAGCACGGAACTGGGCCTAACCACCCTGGGCCTCAGCGCGGGGTTGGGGGGCGGCGTCTCGCTGGGTAAGGCGCTGTTGGTGACGGCCCAGGCGATGCCGGCCATCGGTCTGGCTACGCGTGCCTTCGACGGGGGCTTTGGGTGGCACCGCGTGGTGGATGCCGGGGTGACGCTGGTGTCGGGGCCGGTGATCAATCGGTTTGGGCTGGCGCTCGGCTACCGCTTTCGAGGGGAGGTCTGGAGCCTGCCGTCCACCATCACCATCATCGGCAACGACGCCACCCGAAGTACGGCGGCCGATTACGAGGGCGCTCAGCACACGTTCTTCCTTGGCCTTTCCTGGTAGCCTCGGCCCCCGCCTCGTTAGGCTGAGCGCCTCGGTCCTTCCCCCGCATGAAGCCCACCCGTCTGGTCAGAGAGTTCGAAGAGGTAGCCCGGCAGCTCGGGCTGCGCGTGCGGCTAGAGCGTGGCAGCTTCCGAGGCGGCTACTGCCTCGTAGACGGCGAGCCGTTTGTGGTGCTCAACCGGCGGCATCCGCCCGAGGTCCACGTGCAGGTCCTGGCCGAGAGCTTGCGGACGCAGGACCTGGATCGCGTCTACCTCAAGCCAGCGGTCCGGTCTGCCCTAGAAGCCCTCTGGCACGAGGCCCCCTGATCTGCGTCCTGCTCGCATGACCCCCGCTGCGCCACCGCTCACCGCCACCCTCCTGGGGACCGGCACCTCCACCGGGGTGCCCGTCATCGGGTGCACGTGCCGCGTATGCACCTCGGCCGATCCCCGGGACCGGCGCACGCGGTGTGCGTGCTACATCGAGGTCAACGGCGTTCACCTGGTGATCGACACCGGCCCCGACTTTCGGCACCAGGCTCTGCGTGAGGGAATTCGGCGCTTGGATGGGGTGCTGCTCACGCATCATCACTTCGATCACGTGGTGGGGCTGGACGATCTGCGGCCGTTCCTGTTCTTCCACCGCGCCCCCATCCCGTGCTTCGCGCCACCGAACACCGCCGAGGTGCTGAAGCGCATGTTCCGCTACATTTTCGCCGACGGGACCTACCCGGGCGTCCCGAAGCTGCACCTGCATGCCATTGAAGGCACCTTCACCGTCCCAAACCGCTATGACGAAGGCCCTGGGGTGACGGTCGAGGCCATCCCCGCCTACCACGGCGACCTCCCGCTCTACGGCTACCGCATCGGCCGCTTTGCCTACCTGACAGACACCAACCGTATCCCCGAGGCCAGCTTCGACCGGCTTCAGGACCTGGACGTGCTCGTGCTGGACGCGCTCCGCCCAGAGCCGCACCGCACCCACTTCACCTTCGATGAAGCCATCGAGGCCGCGCAGCGCATCGGCGCCCGGGCCACCTACTTCATCCACATGAGCCACAACGTGCTCCACGCCGAGCAAGACGCCGCCCTCCCCGACGGCATTCACCTTGGCTACGACGGCCTCACGGTGCAGGTGGCCGGCAGCGAGGGGCACGTCCCGATGGCTAGTCGCTAGCCGAAAACGGGGGCGGTCCCGATGGGTGGGCGCATGCCGGAAACGGTAGTAGGGGCACGATATATCGTGCCCCTACGGCGATTCCGAATGAGGTTTACGCCGGGCCGCGCACGAAAAACGCCCCGCCAGCACGTAGCCGACGGGGCGTTGATCTATCGACACCGGGGGTGTCCCCACGGATTACGACTTGTCCGGGTCCTCGTCCACGACCTCGAAGTCGACGTCCTTCACGCCATCGTCGGCTTGGGCGCCGTCGCCGGTGGGGGCGTCGGCGGTGGCCTGGGCGGCTTCTTGCTGGGCCTGGTACATCTCCTGGCTGGCCTCACTCCAGGCCTGGTTGAGCTGCTCGGTGGCACTCTCAATCTCGTCCAGGTTGCGGGCCTTGTGCACCTCCTTCAGGCGCTCCAGGGCCGCGTCGATCTTGGCCTTTTTGTCGGCCGAGAGCTTCTCGCCGAACTCCTGGAGATTCTTTTCCGTGGAGAAGATGAGCGAGTCCGCCGTGTTGAATTTGTCGGCTTCGTCGCGCTTGCGCTGATCTTCGTCGGCGTGGGCCTTGGCGTCGGCGCGCATTTTCTCGATCTCCGCCTCAGACAGGCCGCTGGAGGCTTCGATGCGGATGGTCTGCTCGCGCCCGGTGGCTTTGTCCTGGGCGGACACGCTCAGGATACCGTTCGCGTCGATGTCGAACGTGACCTCCACCTGCGGGATGCCGCGCGGGGCGGGGGGCAGGCCGTCGAGGTGAAACTTGCCGATGGTGCGGTTGTCCAGGGCCATGGACCGATCGCCTTGCAGGACATGGATCTCCACGCTCGGCTGGTTGTCCGCGGCGGTGGAGAAGACCTCGCTCTTGCGCGTCGGGATGGTCGTGTTGGCCGGGATGAGGGCTGTCATCACGCCGCCGAGCGTCTCGATGCCCAGGTTGAGCGGCGTCACGTCCAGGAGGAGCACGTCGCTGACCTCGCCCGAGAGCACGCCGCCCTGGATGGCCGCGCCGATGGCCACGACCTCGTCCGGGTTGACCGAGCGGTTGGGCTTCTTACCGAAGAACTCCTCGACGGTCTTCTGGACGAGCGGCACGCGGGTGGAGCCGCCCACCATGATGACTTCGTCGACGTCCGTCTTGGAGAGGCCGGCATCCTTGAGTGCCTTCGCCATCTGCGGGATGGTGCGGTCCACCAATTCGCCGATGAGCTGCTCGAACTTGGCGCGGGTGAGGTCCATGTTCAGGTGCTTCGGACCGTCCTGCGTGGCCGTGATGAACGGCAGGCTGATGGTGGTCTGCGTGGAGCTGGACAGCTCGATCTTGGCCTTCTCGGCGGCCTCCTTGAGGCGCTGCAGGGCCATGGCGTCCTGGCGCAGGTCCACGCCTTCGTCGGCCTTGAAGGCATCGGCGATGAAGTCGATCAGGCGCTGGTCGAAGTTGTCGCCGCCCAGGTGCGTATCGCCGTAGGTGGAGAGCACCTCGAAGCTCTGCTCGCCGTCGATGTGCATGACGTCGAGGATGGAGATGTCAAACGTACCACCGCCGAGGTCATAGACCGCGATCTTCTCGTCGCTCTTCTTGTCGATGCCGTAGGCGAGGGCGGCGGCCGTGGGCTCGTTGATGATGCGGCGCACGGTGAGTCCGGCAATCTCGCCGGCCTCCTTGGTGGCTTTACGCTGGGCGTCGTTGAAGTAGGCCGGGACCGTGATGACGGCTTCCGTGACCTTCTCGCCTAGGTAGTCTTCGGCGGTCTGCTTCAGCTTCTGCAGCACTACGGCCGAGATCTCCTGCGGCGTGTAGACCCGGTCATTGACCTTGACGCGCGCCGTGCTACCGTCGCCTTTGACGACCTCGTACGGCACCATCGTGATCTCTTCGGCCACCTCGTCGTGCTTGCGGCCCATGAACCGCTTGATCGAGAAGATGGTGTTGTGCGGGTTCGTGATGGCCTGGCGTTTAGCCGGGGCGCCCACGAGGCGCTCGCCGTCCTTCTTGTAGCCCACCACGGAGGGCGTGGTGCGCGTACCCTCGGCGTTGGTGACCACGGTCGGCTCGCCGCCTTCCATCACGGACACCACAGAGTTGGTTGTCCCGAGGTCAATGCCAATGATTTTTCCCATGATGCAGTCGTGCTGTAGGTGATGTGCAAACGGTGAGGTGCCGAATCGTCAGGCGACCGGCCGGTGCATCCTCTATCGACCAACACCGTGCCGAATCCCGATCTCCGCCACATTGGCAGAAGGATGGCGGAAGGACAGGCGGACAAAGCGAGCGGCTGCACCATGGCCTGCAAAGATGACGGGGCGTGTAAGGGTGTAAGGGTATGAGGCTGAGGTTTTGGGGTGGCTAGCGGACCGTGTGCAGCCCCAAAACGGAGCCTCAACCACCTCTGAGCGTCCATGCCTTCCAACGCTCACCGTCTCTCACCCCCTCATACTCTCAAACCCCCACCCCCTCTCACCCTTTCCCCCTCTCTCCAGGCGCGGATCTTGCTGGGAATTTGTATATTAGGATGCTCGTCACTCGTCACCGAGACGCATGTTCAAGCAGCACGTCCCCAACATCCTCACGATCTCGCGCATCGTAATCACGCCCGTGCTGCTGATGCTGCTGCTGACGCACACGCTGTGGGGGTATGCGGCGGCGCTCACGCTGTTCGTGCTCGCGGCCATCTCGGATTATCTGGATGGGGTGCTGGCGCGCGCGTACCAGACCAGCTCTCGCATTGGCCAGTTCCTGGACCCCTTCGCAGACAAAGTGCTGGTCCTGGGCACGTTCATCACGCTCTCCTTCATGCGCCCCGATCTGGTGCCGTGGTGGGCCGTGGCGCTCATCGCCCTGCGCGATGTGGGGGTGACCGTGCTCCGTTCGTGGGCCGAAGCCAACGGCCGCTCGATCCGCACCCTCCCGGTGGCCAAGCTGAAGACGACCCTCCAGCTGGTCTTCCTGATCGGCGTCCTGGCGATGCTCACCCTGACCAAAGTATCGGGCTGGCCGCAGTCCGTCGGGATCTGGGTGCTGGACAGCATCATCCCCTTCTTCATCCTGATGGCGCTGGTGGTGCTTACGGCGGGCACGGGCGTACTGTACATGTTTCGCCTGGAATACACGCGTCCCGCCGACGCTGAGGGAGGGCCTGCCGAGGCATGACGGACGCCCCGCCGCCCCTGGATCGCCAAGTGGCGTTCGACCTACTGGCCATTGGTGCCGTGGCCCTGGCGCCCGAGCAGCCCTTCACCTGGGCCTCTGGCCGCCGAGCCCCTATCTACTGCGACAATCGCCTCACGCTCGGCTTTCCCTCCGTGCGGCAGCGCCTCGCCGACGGTTTCGTGCGCGCCATCCAGGCGCTGGACGAGCGGCCCGACGTCATCGCCGGGACCGCCACGGCGGGCATCCCCCATGCCGCCTGGGTGGCGGACCGCCTCGACCTGCCTATGGCCTACGTGCGCTCGAAGCCCAAAGGCCATGGCAAGGGCAACCAGATCGAGGGGCTCATCGAGCCCGGGCAGCGTGTGGTGGTGATCGAGGACCTGATCTCGACGGGCGGCTCGTCGCTCGCCGCCGTACGGGCGGTGCAGGCCGAGGGCGCCATCGTGGACGCTGTGCTGGCCATCTTCTCGTACGGGTTTCCCGAAGCCGAGGCCGCCTTCGCCGAGGCTGCGGTGCCCTGCGCCACCCTCACCACGCTGGCCACCCTCCTGGAGGTTGCCACCGAGACGGGCCAGCTCAGCCCTGGAGCCGTGGCTACGCTCGAAGCCTGGCGTGCAGACGCGGTGGCTTGGAGTGAGGCCCACACGGCCTGAAACGTTCGTCCCCCCGACGTGTGCAAACGCCCACGTTGGCCCTTCTTTTTGCTTGTGAGCGCCTATGCATGCCTCTCTCCTTTCTATCGGTGATGAACTGCTCATCGGGCAAGTGGTCAACACGAACGCCGCCTGGCTCGGTGAGCAACTGGTGGCGAAGGGGGTCGACCTCGTCCGCGTGGTGACCCTAGGCGACGACGAGGAGGAGATCACGCAGGCCTTGGCTCAGGCCCTGCACGACACCGACCTTGTGATTGTCACCGGCGGCCTGGGCCCCACGCACGACGACGTGACCCGCCAGGCGGTGGCTAAGCATTTCGGGGTGGAGCTGGTCTTCGACGAGGCGATCTATGCCCAGGTCCAGGAGCGTTTCGCGCGGCGGGGCCTGCAGATGCCAGCCAGCAACCGGACTCAAGCGGAGGTGCCGGTTGGCTTCGAGGCGCTGCCCAACCCGGTGGGCACGGCGCCGGGCTTGTGGATGGCCCGTAAGCGCGGCGGCATCACGCAGCGGCTGGCGGTGCTGCCGGGCGTGCCGCATGAGATGAAGACGATGATGGAGAACGAGGTGCTGCCCCGCATCCTCACCAGCGACCGACTCTCCACCATCCGGCAGAAGACCCTCCTCACGGCCGGTATCGGGGAGTCCAACCTGCAAGACGAGATCGGCGATCTGTCCGACTTCCTCAACGGTCAGGTGCGCCTCGCCTATTTGCCGGGCACCAACGGCGTGCGGCTTCGCCTCACGGCACAAGGCGCGGACCCGGTGGATACGCAGGCCCGGCTGGATCGCTTTGAGGCCTACCTGCGTCAGCGGATCGGGGCCCGGGTGTACGGAGAAGACACCGACGTGCTGGAGGCGGTGGTCGGCGCCATGCTCCGTGAGCGTGGCCTGACACTGGCGGTGGCCGAGAGCTGCACCGGCGGACTCGTGTGCCACCGGCTGACGAACATCCCAGGCTCTTCCACCTACCTGCGAGGGGGGATCGTGGCGTACTGCAACAGCGTCAAGACCGACCTCCTGGGCGTGGCGCCCGACGTGCTCGAGGCCGACGGCGCCGTGTCTCAGCGTATGGCCCTGGCGATGGCGCAGAACGTGCGCGTCCGTCTCGGCGCCGACGTGGGCGTGTCCACCACCGGCATTGCGGGCCCAGGCGGCGGTACGCCCGAGAAACCCGTCGGACTGGTCTGGATCGCCTATGCTGACGCCGATGGGGCGCGGGCGCGGAAGCTGCATTTCAGCAAAGATCGACGTATCAATAAGGAACTGACCGCCACCTACGTGTTCAACCTGATCCGGCAGCGGCTCCTGGCCCGTGCGAGCCTCCACGCGTGACCAGCGCCGAGGGTGTTATAGATCCTGGCTCTCCACGTCCACAGCTATGATACCAGCACGGGTATGACACAGGGCTGTCACGGTCGCCGCCCTACCTTCACGATGCGGACTGGATAGGTGGCTGTGTCAAGGTCCTGTGCCGCTCTACTTCGTACGTCCTCACCGACCTCACTGCTCAGACTCAGACCTATGGCCTCGAAACGACCCATGTCATCCAAACACCAAAGCGCGGAGCGTCACACGGACGCGGCCGCCCGCCAGAAGGCCCTCGGCATGGCGATGAAGCAGATCGAGCAGCAGTTTGGCAAAGGCTCGATCATGCGCCTCGGCGACGCGCCAACCGTCACCATCGACGCGATTCCCACAGGCTCGCTGGCGCTGGATTCCGCCCTCGGCATCGGAGGCGTCCCGCGTGGCCGCGTCGTCGAGATCTACGGCCCGGAATCGTCCGGGAAGACGACGCTCGCCACCCACATCGTGGCGGAGGCCCAGCAGATGGGCGGCACCTGCGCCTTCATCGACGCCGAGCACGCCTTTGACGCCACCTACGCCAAGCTCCTGGGCGTCAACACGGACGATCTGCTGGTCTCCCAGCCCGACACCGGGGAGCAGGCCCTCAACATCTGCGACATGCTCGTGCGCTCCGGCGCCATCGACATCATCGTGGTAGACTCCGTGGCGGCCCTGGTGCCGCGCGCGGAGATCGAGGGGGACATGGGCGATAGCCACGTGGGCCTCCAGGCTCGTCTCATGAGCCAGGCCCTGCGTAAGCTCACGGGGACCATCAACCGCACAAAGACGGTGGTCATCTTCATCAACCAGATCCGAGAGAAGATCGGGATCAGCTACGGCAACCCCGAGACCACCACAGGCGGCCGCGCCCTCAAGTTCTACTCGTCGGTCCGCATGGAAATCCGCCGCGCCGGGTCCATCAAGGACGGCCAGGAGGTGGTGGGCAACCGGACCAAGGTCAAGGTCGTGAAGAACAAGGTGGCCCCGCCGTTCCGCATCGCGGAGTTCGACATCATCTACGGCGAGGGCATCTCGGCCTACGGGGAGGTGTTGGACTTCGCCATCGATAACGACCTCATCACGAAGAGCGGATCCTGGTACTCGATGGGCGACGACACTATCGGGCAGGGCCGTGAGGCCGCTAAGCAGTGGCTGCGGGACAACCCGGCTGTCTACCAGGACGTCAAGGCCCAGGTCCGCCGTATCCTGGGCGTCGGTGACAGTGAGGGCGGTGACGACGCCTACGAAACCAACGGCGTCCTGGCCGATGCCAACTAAGCCTGGATGTTTGCATGCGGTCGGTCCAGACGGCCGCGTTGTGTGCACGCCAGGGCTCGCGCTGCGGGCCCTGGCGCTTTTGCTGGTGGGTATGCTCGGGGCCAGTGAGGGCACCACGCAGTCGCTGGATGTGCGGCTGCTGCAGGACCTCTACCACGCCCCGAGTCCTGTCCTGCGGGGGGCGATGAACGTCACGCAGGCCACGGCCAACCCGCTGCTCCTCACCGCTCCTGCGCTCCAATGGGGCGTGGCGCTGGCGGACGGAGGCCCGGCTGCGGAGGCCGCCTACCGCACGTCGGTTGCCTGGGCGGCTACCACGGGATTGGTCCTGCTCTTGAAGCCGATCAGGCCGCGGCTGCGGCCGTATCGCGCCGTCCCTGGCATTCGCTCTCGCTCGGAGCGCTACAACGAGCGGGGGGAAATCGTAGGACGGTTCTCGTTTCCCTCTGGCCACACGGCCTTAGCCTTTGGACTGGCCACCTCTTGGACGTACAGCCGGCCCGGCTGGTTGGTGGCGGCGCCTGCGTTCACGTGGGCCACCGCCGTGGGGCTGAGCCGGGTCTGGATGGGTGTGCACTACCCGAGCGATGTGCTAGCAGGCGCCCTGCTGGGGACGGGGATAGCCGCCCTGGTGCACACGCTGGGAGACCGGATCACGCCGGCCTTCCTGCGTGAGGAGGCCGAGCCTGTAGGGCCCATGCTGCGGATCGTGGTCCCCTTACGGTAAGAGGTACGGACCTGCGGACACGTGTGCTCAGCTAGGTTATGTGAATCAAGGGTTGAGCCTAGTCCCTGAGGCTGACGTGCCCGGTGACTCGTCGTGCCATCTCTACCGGTTGGCCGTAGACAGATCCCTCGACTACGCTTGGGATGACAAGCCGGGGCCGTGTTCGTTGTCATTCCGAGCACCGTCGAAGAATCTGAGCGAGGCGTCCAGCCTGGAACCAGCCCCGGCGGGGCCCTCGAGCCTTTGATTCGCATAGGTTCTGAATCGAGGTCATCAAGCAGGGCAGCCTCCGGCGAGTCCGGGTCCACAGCGGGAGGCACGCCAGCAGGCAGGCCGCCCTGCGGCTGAGGGGGGGCATGGAGGGAGGAGCTTGGGGGTGATGGGGTGATCAGGGGCTGGATACACCGCCCGATCAACGCCCCGCGAAGCCGAAAGTATGGGCGCCTGGGCGCTCAGGGATTCTGCTCGTGAGCCGCCAAGTAGGTCGTCTCGAACTGTTCGAGCTGCTCGGCGATCACCGCCAGCGTGCGACGGGCGGCGCCCACATCGTCGCAGATTCCCGCCACGATACGCTGCTCCACCTGCTGGCGCGAGAACGAGGCATCACCCGCTAAGAGCACCCACTGCGCGCCGTCTCCGATGAGCACCGATTGGTGGCCACGCGTATGCCCCGGTGTGGGCACGAGGCGGACCATGCCGTCTGTCGTGAGGGCCTGGCTCGCCGGAAATGCCCCGAACGGCCCATCCTCATAGGCGACGCCAATGGGCCGGAAGAACGAAGGCCACCGACAGGGGAGGGCCCCCGGGGGAGGCTGCGCGGCCTCCGTCTCGGACAGCAAGAACGTGGCGTTGGGGAAGTGGCTCAGGCCGCCGGCATGATCGGAATGGAGATGGGTGAGAACCACGGTGGAGATGGCGTCGGCCGGGACTCCCAGAGTGCCGAGCAGTGGACCGACCTCAGCCGAAGGGGCCACGTCAAAGCGGAGCAGACGCTCGTACACAAACCGGGTGCCGGCGTCGCACGCAAAGTAGCCGGGATCGGCGGTTTGGGCCGTCTCGCCGGTGTCCACCATGATGGGGCCCTCGGGGTGTTCGATGAGCCAGCACGTGATGGGGAGCCACGGCGTCCACCGGGGGTCGAAGACGATGGCCGGAAGCCTGAGCCCGGCGGGGCCACCGAAGGCTCGGTGCGCGGCCTTCACCGCCACGGCCCCGGTCCGCAGGGCGGTGATGCGGGTGGCCCCCACGGTCTGCGTGACCGGCGGGAAGGAGGGCGCAGGAGGCGTAGGCGCGTTCATGCGAGCTGCTACGCTACACCCCCCCACGGCGGCTCCCGACGCCAGCAGGCCTGCGGCCTGTACAAACCGGCGCCGCGTCATCGACCCGTGGACGCATCCGCCTGCGCCTCGGCTAAGGTGCGGAGCTGCTGCATAGCCAGAGGCAGGGCGCGGCGGTACCTGGGCCCTAATCGGACGGACAAGGCCCGCCCGCCTAAGCCGGAGAAGGTGACGGTGTGGGTGAAGGCGAGGCGCCCATCATCGGATTCGGTCAACGTCCGCTGGATGCGAAGCCAGCCGGCTGGGAGGCGGGTGGCGAGCGTGTAGGCGCGTCCGGGCTCCACCTCCTCGATCACGAACGAAGCCGACGAGCCCTGAGCGGGGATGAGGTGGCCTTGAGCGCCTTCTCCGAAGGGGCCGTCGAGCGAGGCGGCTTCCAGCTCGGTGTCCCAGGACGGCCATCCAGGCACATCGGTCCAGATCGACCAGACGGCGTCGGCCGGCGCCGAGGTGGTGAGGGTGTGGGAGAACGATCGGTTCGAGCCTTCCGCGACCGGTCCGTCGGTGGGTGGGGGGGCGGTGGCACAGCCCATGAGAAGAAGTAGGGCTACGACGAGAAGAGATAGAGCGGGTGACATCAGCGCGCGGGATGGCCAGTGGGTCAACGGTGGGACCAAGGTCGGGCCCCCGCGGCCGGTCTCGCCTTCACATCGGGTAATTTAGGTGAGCCCCTTGGCGCGCACGCGGCTGAGCGATTGGGGCGTCATGCCCAGATAGGACGCCACATGGTGTAAGGGGATGTGCAGAAGCACATCAGGATAACGGTGCACGAACGCTTCATATCGTTCAGTTGCTGAGAGGTAACGGGCCTCGTCGAGGGTGTCATCCAGGTAGGCGTACACGGCGCGGACGTAGGCCTCTCGGAAGTCGTTCCAGGGTGGGCAGGCTACGGCCAAGGTGGCATTGGCCTCCCGGCTTAGCTGACGCACGCGGCCCGGTGTGAGGGCTTGGAGGCCATCTCGGGCGGGGGTTCCGGAGGCGAAGCTGGCCGCGATGGTGAACAGGAGGCCTGGCAGGACGAAGTGCCTGGTGACATCACGGCCGCCAGGCTCGGCGTAGAACCGGGCGTATCCTTCGTCCATGAAGTAGAGGGCACGGCACGTCTGGCCCGGTAGGAGGAACACCTCCCCCGGGCGGCATATCCTCGGCGCCCCCCAGGCGGCGGTGATCTGCGCGGCCTGCGCCGTGCTCAGGGAGACGTATCGCCGAACAAGTGCTATGAGGGGGTCCTCGGGCAAGGTCGTCAGAGGCTGGAAAAAGGAGGTGCGGCCGCGAACGCGCGCAGCGACGCGCACGGCCGACCGTACGATAGCCACCAGCGGCTGAGGGACGCAAACAGGATGAGCCCTCGCCGGTGGTCTCTTCCATCACGGATCCGATGAGGGCCCGGCACAAACCTGTATCGACACAGACCTGGATCAGCGCGGCGCCGGAGGCTGCGCCTGCCCGGTCTCACGGGCGGTTGGCCGCGCTCGCGATCAGGCCGTAGCTATGGGGCAGGCGGGCGGCGTCCTCGGGGGACAGCTCGGGAAACTGGTCCCAGAAGTTCTCGGCGAACTCCTGCAGTCGTTCCACGCGCAGGCCGGCTTGCGCCACGGCGGTTACTACCTCGCCCAGCGTCCAAGGCCACTCCCAGGCGTCGGGTACGGGGGTCCCGGCGGGGGTGTATCGGGCCACGGCGGCGGCGGGGAAATCATCGTTCGCGTGGGCACCGGCGTCGAAGTAGCCTCGGCCATCGGCTCTGAGCTGGTGGCTGGTGGAGGTGGTGCTCCAGACCCAGTTGAGCGGGTGGCCCTCGAAGACGAAGAGCCGGCCGTTGGGACGGAGCAGGCGCGCCACCACGGCCGCCCACTGGTCAAGGTCGTGCACCCAGGGCAGGGCTCCACGGCCAGTGTAGACGAGATCGGCAGTGCCGTCAAGCCAGCTGGGGGGGGCCAGCACGTCGCCTTCGATCCAGCGGGCGGGGGCCTGTAGCGCCTGCGTCTTCTGCTGGGCTTGCGCCAGCATCGCTGGGCTCAGGTCCAGCCCGATGACCTCGCTGACGCCCAGGTTGAGCAGCGACAGCGCATCGAGGCCGTGCGAGCACTGCAGATGGATGGCGCGGCCGACGTGTGAAAGATCGCCGAGAAGCTCGCGCTCTGGGGCCAGCAGGTTCACGCCGCCATCACGCAGCCAAGCGATGTCTCGCTCCACCTCGTCGTGGTAGGTGCGTGCGGCGCGGTCCCAGGCGAGCTTGTTGGAGCGGACGTAGTCTTCGGGTAGGATCACCATTCGATCAGGATGGGTGGACGGGGACGGCCATGGCGTGGTCGAGGAAGCTCCGAAGCAGGCGCATTTGCTGGCGCCCTCGGCGTTGCCCATAGCGGGCCAGCAGCCAGGTGAGGAGGGCTCCTCCCAGCGCTAGCACGAGGCCCCCCAGTGCCCAGGTGGGCTGCCCGAGTGTCCACTGGGCATAGGCAAAGCCTGCCGCGATAAAGCCACCAAAGCAGCAGAGGGCGTACGAGGCGACGAACAAGCTCCAGACGCTTGGTTTGGGCCCGAAGAGTCCCCGGAGATGGGTCCCGTTGGGATCCCAGGCCATGTCCAGCGAGAGAAACGGAGACCAGATACGCTCGTCCGCATGCAGCACGTACAGCACGGCATGATCCCCGAAGACGCGCCCACGGCACGGAGCGTCAGGTTGGGCCAAGGCCTCGCGCAACTGCGCCGTCACCTCGGAGGGGGGCCGTGGCACGGTGGCCTCGAAGCGCGGGCGCAGCCGGACAGGGAGCGTGTGAGACATGCCAGAGACCGAGTCGAGGGGAGGGCGCTCCGCGGCCAGCGCTAGCCGCATTCAGCGCGACGCTGCTGGTACGATAGCGATGAGAGGCCGTCGGATGCAAGCCGTTCGGCCGCCTCGACGCAGCGACTGGTCGGTAGGGCAGACGGAAGGCGTGGGCCCCGGGGGGTCGCCGGAAAAGCACCGTGCGCAGGCCCGCAGGAGCTTACCAAACGCCCTCTCAAGGACAGACGCCTACGGGACGCCGTGACCCGAACGCCTCGGCTTCCAGTTCCAGCCAGTTGTCGTACTTGCACGGGGCTTCGAGATTGCCGCCTTCCACGACGAAGTAGGACAGCAGGGCGAGCACCGGGCTGTCCAGGTAGATCCACCGGGCGAGCCGTCGGTAGCCGGGGCCTTGCCGCAGGGAGGCGTCAAGCGGCCGCCAGAGCGTGGCTTCTACGCGGGCCATCTCGCGGAACTGGAAGGCGTGGACCAACTCATGAGCCGCGGTATCGTGAAACTCTTCGTCCTGGCGGTTGACAAAGACCACGCCTGGGAAGGCGCGGCCGTTGCCGGATCCACCGGTGATGGGTGCCGTCTCGGGCCCGTTACCGCTGAAGAGCGGAGCGCCATAGACGAGCGAGCGCCCAAGGGCGAAGTCCACGTCCGGGTCGGCGAGGAGGACAGCAAACAGGAGCGTGGTGACGGGGAGGAGGCGGACCTGCACGTGGCCCGAGCGGGGGCGAACGTCGAGACGGACGACGCCAAGGTGGGTGGCCAGACGGTCCAGGGGGGGGCGGTCCAGGGCCGCGTTCTCGATGATCGAGATGCCGGTGTCGTGCAGGAGGCGCGCAGGCAGGCCATAGATGAGCCGTTCGTTTTCCGAGATAGCGCCGGCTTGCCATTTGCCCAGGTAGGAGACGCCGCCACCGGCCGCGCCCCACCCGGCGCCTCGGGCGAAGCGGCGCAGCGGAGGCCCATCCTGGCCGTTGAGGAGGGCGCCGAGCCCGCCCGCCACGGCGCCGAACGCCACGTTGTAGGTCACCAGCTTCAGATCCTGATCCGTAGCGGGAACTCGGCCCGCACGCAGCGGCACGTCGTTCGACGTGGTGACGCAGCCCGTCAGGAGGATCGCCGCCAGCACTGTGCACAACACGCTGGGGCCAAGCAGCCGCTGGGCCATGACGCTGGCGTGGAGCACAGGGGCTTCGGGAAGCAAGGCTACAGCTCGATGGATAGTGGGCGAAACAGAACTCGGCACCGTGCCACAGGGATCGGCCGATTCCCCTCTCCGCGTCTCCTTACTTCGACCGCCTTGTTTTGTTGTTCCAGGTGGCTCAGGGCGAAGACCGGGGCCTTGGGGCGGGTGGTCAGGCGGCGTGGGGGAGCCGGGCGGAGGCCAAGCGGGCGCCCACGATGTTGCGGGCCACGGGGCCGATCTCCAGTTCGGCCAGGGGACCGGTGACGTAGAGGCCCTCGGCCCAGCGCAGGGTGGGATCCACGATGGGATGGCCACACACGCCGCATCGGAGCTCGTGTTCGTGGACGGCGGCGGTGAGCCAGGCACCTCCAGGGCGCTGCGTCTCGAAGCCCGTGGCCAGGACGAGGCAGTCCGTCTGGAGTGTGTCAGGCGAGGCGCGCAGATGAAGGTCCACTGAGCCGTCCGAATGGGCTGAGGCCTGCGAGATCTCTGCTAGGTGGTGCGTGAGGCGTCCCTGTTGGTGGGCACGGCGCAGGCGCCGCAGGACGTCGGGAGGGACCGAGCCTCGATGGCGAGCCGCGTTGATCGTGAGGCGCCGTTGATGCGTGGATCGGAGCTGATGAAAGTCGCGGAGGCGTTTGGGACCCATCCATCCTGGGTCGGCGTCGAGCTGGTGCACGCGATGGGGATGCCGGGCCAAGAGCGTGACGGTTCCTGGCTGCCGCTCAGCCAGGGCCAGGGCCACCTGGGCGGCCGAGATCCCGCCTCCGACCACGACGGCATGCTGCCAGGCGGGCAAGGCCTTGCGCCGGAAGCCAGCCTCGAAGAGATGATGCACCGGTCCGCCGGCTGTGCGGAGGGCTTGGGCCCACGCGGGCCAGCAGGGCTGCTCACTCTGCCCGAGCGCCAGGAGCACACGCCGGGCCTCCAGGGCGCCTGTTTCGGTCTCGACCCGCCACCCGCGTCGGGTGCGATGCAGGCCCAGGGCCCGTCCTTGCACGCGCAGGGTGTCAAGCCGGTGGGCCTGCACCACATGAGCGGTATGCTCCTGAAACAGCCGGTAGGCGGGGCGCTTGTACGGGTAGGTGAACCGTGCCAGCGGAGCGCCCTCGGGGGTCTTGGCGAACTGCTTCAGCGAGAAGGGGTCGAGGGCGAGGTGGTGGACGATCGACGAGCGCATGAACGTCATGCCTACGTTCGCCGTCATCTGGTGCCAGCGCGCCAGTGGCTGGTCGTGTGGGTCGAGCACCCGTACATGGTCGCGCGACCAACCGAGGCGACCCGTGAGGACATGTGAGAGAAAGGTGCCATGCACCCCTCCACCGATGGTGAGCCAATCGAGCATCGCAAGCGGTGGGGGTCAGGCCGAGGCCGAGCCGAGGCGGAGGTTCAGCACATGCCCAGCGATGAGGACCACAGAACCCAACACGGTAAGCCCCACTTCCCCCAGTTCACCCAAGGCCTCGCCGACGAGGACGGCGCCGCCTAGCAACACCACCCCGCCAGTGAGTAGGGCCGGGACAATAGCCCGCCGATGACGGCGGTAGCCGGGCAGGGCCACCGCGAGCACGATGACCAGGAGCGCAACCGTCAGGCCGGTGTGGATGCTCTCCGACGCCATCCAGGCCAGCGCGCCGGTGGCGATGAGCGGAACAGCGAGGCAGTGCACGACGCATAGCGCCGACAGGCAAATCCCCGTGGCGTCCAGGCGAGAAACGCGAGACGTAGTGGTCGTCATGAAATCAATCGGTGATCGAAAAAATTAGGGTGGAGAGGGCCCCGGCGGCCTGACGCGAACAAGCCGACCAGCGGTGCGCGGGGCGCCACTGGCAGGGGAACTCAGACCAGATGTGTACAATATACACACTCACGTGGCGCAAGTTGCTGGCTGTGCAAATCTTGTGCAGAGCTGGCGTCTGAGAGGGTGTTGAGGTTCTGGGCCACGACCACGAAAGACCGGATGTGCTCATGCATGCAGACGTACTCATTGCTGGCGGTGGGCCGGCCGGCCTGACTGCGGCTCTCGTGTTGGCTCGGGCTGGGCGCTCGGTCATCGTATGTGATGAGGGCCCGGGCCGGAACGCCCCGGCGGCGCGTGCGCACAACGTCTTCACCCGAGAGGGTGCAGCGCCTGCCGAACTGCGCCGCCTGGGCCGGGAGCAGGCCGAGGCGTACGGCGCACGTTTCTTGGAGGCCAAGGCCACCGACGCGCGCCACGAAGCACAAGGGCTGGCCGTCGAGGTGTCGGGCGAGGGCCCGTTCAAGACCCATCGCCTGCTGTTGGCCACGGGCGTCGAAGACCTGCTGCCAGCCCTACCGGGCCTGGCTGCGGCCTGGGGCGAGACGGTTGTGCACTGTCCCTACTGTCATGGCCATGAACTGCGTGGGCGCCCCACGGTGGTGCTGGGCCAGGGGGACACGGGCTTTGAGCAAGCTCGGCTCCTGACCGGCTGGACGAACCAGGTCACCTTGCTGACGGACGGGCCCGCCGCGCTGACCGAGGACCAACGTCGGCAGCTTGCCAAGCGGGGCATTGGGGTGCGCGAGGAACGGGTCGAGCGGGTCGACGTGGATCAGCGTTCAGTGCGCGGCGTGGTTTTTGATACCGGAGAGCGGATGGAGGCCACGGCGCTCTATCTTCGCCCGGACCAGCGCCTGCGAGGAACGCTGCCCGCCTCCCTGAACGTTGAGCTGACGGAGGCGGGTCTCATCCAAACCGATGAGGGAGGGCGCACCAGCGTCCCCGGCGTCTCGGCCTGCGGCGATGCGGTGACCCCCATGCAGATGGTGCAGGTGGCCGCTGCAGGCGGGGCCCTGGCGGCGGCGTTCCTCAACCATGACCTGGTAGCCGAAGGGCTCGTGTGAAGTCGCCGACGCCCCCCGTGAACTCGAAGCTGACCCATGTTTCAGCAGCTCAAACGTAACCCGTGGTATGGGGTGGTGGTCCTCGGACTGATCGTCTGGGGGGTGACCTGGGGACCGGGAGACGCCCACCAACTCCCGCCCGATACGCCCTGGCCCATCCTCATGAGCGCCGAGGCCCTGGACAGCCCTGCCCCGGTCTTGCCAGACACCCTGCGCGCCCTGGATGGCCAGCCGATCTTGCTCACCGGCTACATGTACCCGATGGAGCAGAGCCGCACCCAGCGGCGCTTCCTGCTGGCTCCCTACCCCGCTGGGTGTGCGTTCCACGCCCCCATGGGCCCGTCCTCGACGGTCGAGGTACGGGCCGAAGACGGGGTCCAGTTCACGTACGACGCCATCGCGGTCCAAGGCACCTTCACCCTCGCCACGGGCACGGCGGGGGATCTATACTACCAACTCCAGGCCGCCCGACAAGTCGAGGTGCCCCGATAGGTCTCCACGGAGGCCTGGTCAGGCCACGGCCCCTCGTGCACGGCGTTCCGTTGGGAGGAGTGTCCAGACGATCAGACTCAACGACGCTGCCATGCTGAGATCAAGCAGGCGTTGTAAGAGACCTCTCCACGGACCCAACTCAGGGAGGACCATGAGGAAGAACACGACCGGGAAGGCGAGGCCTGTGAGCAGCAAGAACGCGCGGCGCAGCTTGAGCGCCCCAAACCTGGCGTCCAACGAGATCAGCAGAAGGCTGAGACCCATGCCGAGATAGGTGCCGACGCCGAGCACGTTGCGTGCGACCTGGCTGGCCGAGCCGTCCAAGGGGCATCCCGCATCGCACGGGGCGATCACGGCGAGAGCGTACGAGGCCGGGAGCGACCATAGCAGCCAGGTGCCTACACGGCTGGCTCCTCTGGCATCCACGAGGGGCATCGCTACCGCCAAGAAGGCCGAGAGGAGGGCGGCGGTGACGGCAAAACCCGCATAGGTCAGCGTGCCTGCCCACGCCGTGCCCGTTGCGTTGTACTCAGAGGCTGACCATGAATGGCCGGTGAAGGGCTGCAAACGGCTCTGGAGGCCCCATGCGGCGTTGCCTTCGTCGCCCGGGGCGCGGCCCCGCGCTCCTCAGGCGCCTAGCCTGGCGCCCCCCGCGCTCGTTTTCGCCTTCTTCATCCATTCATGGACAGCCTCTCACTGACGAAGTTCGAGAACTGCGAGTAGCCAGGTTTGAGGGCGCTGCCGACGAAGTAAAAGCCGATCACGTACAGAACAGAGGCAAGCAGCAACCACCGGGCGAGTTGCGTTCGGTCCATACGCTTCAGCGGTGGCTCGGTGGCCTACCCACAGGTCGTGCGGGGGCATTCAGCACGACCTGTGGCACTATCCACAACGCCATGACGCACGGGCCCCCTCCAGTCCTCATTCCTCCCCCCCCTCGCTGGCGTCGGAGCTGGTAGCGGGGCGGCGGTAGCGTAGGGGGGCGGCGGGCTCGTCCTGAAGCACCACGCGCTCGGTGTCGAGGAGGCGGAGGGCCTCGTCGATGGCGCGGTCCAGCTGCGGGTCGCGGCCGGCCATGACGTCGGCGGGCGTCTGGATGACCTCGATGTCGGGAGCCACGCCGACGCCTTCGACGGCCCACTCGCCGTCCACGTCGAAGAAGCCGCCGCGGGGGGCGATCATGAAGCCGCCGTCCACGAAGCGGGGCGTGTCCCACGTGCCCACGAGGCCGCCCCAGGTGCGCGTGCCCACCAGCGGGCCGATCTCCATCTTGCGGAAGAGGTAGGGCAGCAGGTCGCCACCGGAGCCCGCCCGCTCGTTGATGATCATCACCTTCGGGCCCCAGAGCCCGGCCATCGGCGTGGTGAAGGGCCGGCGGTCCCCGGCCTTCGAGTTGAAGTAGCCGTGGAGGTCGCGTGCGAGGACGTCGGCGATGTAGTCCGCGGCGGAGCCACCGCCGTTGTTGCGCTGGTCGATCACGGCCCCAGCGCGGTCCTGCTGGGCGAAGTAGTAGCGGTTGAAGAAGTTGTAGCCGCCCCCCGCCGTGTTGGGCAGCCACACGTAGGCGAGGCGGCCATCCGAACGCTCCTCGACGCGCCGTCGGTTGTCTTCCACCCACGCGTAGGTGCGCAGGCCGCCTTCGTTCGCCACAGGCACGACGGTGAGGCGGCGGGCGCCCTCCATCGTCGGCTCGTCGTTCACGTGCAGCACAATCTGCCGCCCGGCCGTGGCCTCGAGCAGGCTGTACACGTTGTCGGCGGCACTCAGCGGCGTGTCATTCACCGCCATGAGGTAGTCCCCCTCGGCTACGTCGAGACCCGGCACGGCCAGCGGGGCGGTGAGGCCGGGGTTCCAAGCCTCGCCCGTGTAGATGCGTTCGATCTGGTAGTGGCCCTCTTGGATGGTAAAGTCAGCACCGAGGAGGCCGACGGGTACGCGGTCCACGTCCGGCTGATCGCCGCCGCCCACATACGAGTGGCCCACGCCGATCTCGCCGCCCATCATGTCGAGCAGGTAGTTGAGGTCGGTCCGGTGGCGCACGTGATCCACCCAAGGCTTGTACCAGGTGAAGACCTCGTCCCACGGGGCCCCGTGCATGTTGTCCACGTACAGGAAGTCGCGCTGGAGGCGCCAGCCTTCGCGGAAGATCTGCTGCCACTCGGCCACGGGGTCAACGCGCTGCCGTAGATCGCCAAGGGCCAGGGCGCCGGCGCCGGCCTCGGGCGGCCCGCCTGCTGCGGCCACGATGCCCCAGGTGCCGCCCTGGCGGTAGAGGGCCTGGGCGCGGTCGTGCGAGGTGACGAAGCCTTGGACGCCGCCCATGAACCGCATGGCCTCGCGGTCGTCGAGGCTGTAGCGGTGCACCGTCAGGCCCGGCTGATTCGGCACACTCTCGAGCACGAAGACGTGGCCCTCGGGACCCGCTACGAGCCCCACGAAATTGCGCGATGGCAGGTTGGGCACCGCCATGATGCGCCGGTCCAACCCATCGGGGTCGATCTGGAGGGGCTCCTCTTCCTCATCGCTTTCGCCGTCCTCCTCCTCATCGGTCTCTTCGTCCTCAGCGGGCTCGGGCTCGTCGTCGCTGCGGGGGAGGAAGGGGGAGGGGGTGTCCTCGGCGAGGGCCACCACGTAGAGGGCCCGGGTGATGGGGCGGTCGTAGGAGCTCATATCGAGCCAGCCGGTGTTGAGGCCGTAGTCCGTGGAGGCGAGGAGGTAGAGGTACTCGCCGCCGGCGTCCCAGACGGGCGTGACGGCGTCGGCGAAGCCGTTGGTGATGTCGATGTGCTGCTGCGTCTCGGTGTCGTAGACGCGGATCTGCTTGAACTGGGTGTCGAGCAGGCGGGGGTAGGCGAGATAGCGGCCCCCAGGGGCCCAGACGGGGTTCATCGTCCGGTTTGGGTGGGCGTAGCCGTCCGTATCGATCACCTGGGCGTCGCCGCTCTCCAGGTCAACGAGCCAAAGCTGGTAGTCGGTGTCGGTGAAGGCGATGTGGTCCCCATCGGGCGACCACGCCGGGCGGAAGTAGTAGGTGGGCTCCGGGAGCTCGACCGACCGTAGGGTCTCTGTGCCGTACTGGTCGGTGACGACGAGCCGGTACTCGCCCGAGAAATCGGAGAAGTAGGCGATTTGGGTACCGTCCGGGCTCCAGGCGGGCGCGCGCTCGGCTTCGCCGGGGGTTTCGGTGAGGTTGCGCCAGGGTCCGTGCTCCTTGGGCACGGTGAAGAGGTCACCGCGGTGCTCGAAGAGGGCGCGCTGCCCGGTGGGCGAGAGCGAGGCGTTGGTGAGCGCCCGTGCCTCCACCTCCTCCCAGCGGGGTCGGATCGAGTCCAGGTCGCCGCGGGCGTGGATGGTGAGCGTCTCGCTGGTGCCCGTGGCGGGGTCGAGCAAGTGGAGGTAGCCGCCCTGCTCATAGACGAGCGCGTCGGGGCCGGCGTCCAGGCTCTTCACGTCGTATTCGGTGTGGAAGGTGAGCTGCCGCTCGGCGCCCGTGGTGGGGTCGTAGCTCCACACGTTGCTGGCGAAGTCGCGCTCGGACAGGTAGTAGAGGGTCCCGTCTAGCCAGACGGGGCGCAGGTGGCGCTCATCGTTGACGCGCGGCGTGCGCTGGAGGCTGAGATCGTCGAGGTCCACGATCCAGATGGGTAGGGCCTGCCCTCCTCGGTAGTTGCGCCACTCGGGGTCCCAGTAGGTGATGGGCTCGTAGGCCACGAAGCGGCCATCCGCGGAGAGGTCGCCCTGGGCGGCTCGGGGCACGCCGAGCGGTTCCGGCCACCGATCCTCCTCCAACACGGCGGCGACGGTGTAGAAGGTGGACAGTTCCGTGGGATGCCCCTGCCGGCCCGACCGGAACAGCACGCGCTCGCCATCGGGCGTCCAGCCCTGGACGATGTCCGCGCCGGGATGGTACGTGAGGCGCTGCGGCACGCCCCCCTCGGCCGGGATGCGGTAGACGTCCGTGTTGCCGTCGTACTCGGCCGAAAATGCGATCCAGTCCCCATCGGGCGAGAAGTGCGGGGCGCTCTCGGACCCTTCATCGCTCGTGAGGCGCCGCGCATCGCCGCCGTCCCGGCTGGCGATCCACAGGTCATCGGCGTAGACAAACGCGACGTGGTCGGCGCTGAGGGTGGGCTCGCGCAGCAGACGGGTGCCGTCCTGGGCGGCAGCCAGTGGGGCCACGGCGGCTAGGAGCAGGACGAGAAGGAGGAGGCGGGTAGGCATAGCAAGCGCAGGCGATAGATGATGGGGCACGATATATCGTGCCCCAACGGGGGACGAGAACGGAAGAAGCCGTTCCTATTAATTCCCCACGGCGGGCGTGGAGAAGGGCGGCGGTGTGGCGTCGGGGGTGGGCTCAGCCTCCAGCAGGCGCAGGGCCTCCTCGATGGCACGGTCCAGTTGGAGATCGCGCCCCTCGGCGTGGGCGCGGGCGGAGGGGCGCACCTCGATGTCGGGTGCGATGCCTTCGTTCTCGCCGATCCACGTGTTTGTGGCGGGGTCGAAGATGGCGTTGTCTGGCGCGGTGAGGGCGCCTCCGTCGATGAGGCCATAGTGGACGGACGACTTCACGAGGCCGCCCCAGGTGCGCATGCCGATCAGCGGCCCGGCGTTCTGCTGGCGGAAGACCCACGGGAAGAAGTCGCCGCCTGAGCCCGCCCGCTCGTTGATGAGCAGCACCTTCGGGCCGAGGATCCCCGCCGGGAGCCGCATGGCGGCCCCACCCGGCACCTCGTTGGTGATAGCGGCGCGGAGGCGGCGCGTCATCAGGTCGACCATGTAGTCATCCAGGAGCCCCCCGCTGTTGTACCGCTCATCGATCACGGCGGCGGGCTTATCCTGCTGCGAGAAGTAGTAGCGGTCGAACGAGGCCATGCCCTGGCCGCCCGTGTTGGGCACCCAGACGTAGGCCAGGCGGCCGCCCGAGCGCTCGTCCACGTAGCGGCGGTTGTCCTCCACCCAGGCGCGCCGGCGCAGGCCGGCTTCGCTGCGGATGGGCTCGACGGTCTCGGTCCAGGCGTCCTCCATCGTGGGGCGGTCGTTGAGGTGGAGCACCGTCTGCCGGTCGGCGGTGCCGTCGAGCAGGCGGTAGGGATCGTCGGCGGCGGTGAGCGGGCGGCCATCGACCCCCACGAGGTACATCCCTTCTTCGACGCGCATCCCGGGGCGGTCCAGCGGGGCTTCCAAGTTGGGATTCCAACTCTCGGCGGTGTAGATGCGGGCGATCTGCCAGCCGCCATCGTGGGCCTCGAAGTCGGCCCCGAGCAGGCCCACGCGGACGGTGTCGACGGCCGGGAAGTCGCCGCCGAACACGAAGCTGTGGCCTACGGACAGCTCGCCGTTCATCTGGTCGAGCACGTAGGTGAGGTCGGCGCGGTGGCGGATGTGGGGGATGAGCGGGGCGTAGCGGTCCAGGACCACGTTCCAGTCGCGCCCGTGGAGGCCGGGGTCGTAGAAATAGTCGCGCTCGTAGCGCCAGGCCTCGTCGAACATCTGCTGCCACTCGGCGCCGTAGTCTAGCCACATCCGCAGCTCGGGCGAGAACGTGCCGCTGTCGCCCTGGGGCGGGCCGCCAGTGCCCACGATGCGCCATTGGCGGCCGGTGCGGGCCAGCAGCTTCTGGCCGTCGTTTGAGACATCGAAGAGAAAGCCGCCCGGCAGGAAGGGCACGGCCTCGCGTCCTTCCAGCGTGAACTTGTGGATCAGGCCCGGTGCCTGGATGAAGACGCTGCCCGCGGGCCCGGCCGTCATGCTGAAGTAGCGGCCGGTGGGCATGGGCAGGGCGAGCGTGCGCCGGTCCAGCCGGTCGAAGTCGATGCGCACCGCGTCGTCATCGCCTGCATCGTCCTCGGCCTCTTCTTCTGGCTCGTCGTCCTCTTCCATGGCGGGCTCCTCCTCGTCCATGGTGACCGGCTCTTCGTCGCTCTCCGGAGGGAAGGGCGCGGGGTCGTCGGCACGGAGGATGGTGACGTAGGCGGCTTGGGTGGCGCGGGCCTTGACGGCGCTCGTGTTGGCCCAGCCTGAGCCGAGGGCCACGTTGGTGGAGGCGAGGAAGTAGAGGTGCCGGCCGTCGCGGTCGAAGGCCGGGGCGTAGGCGTCGGCGAGCGGGTTGGTAAGCGGCATCGGGGTCTGCTCCTCCACGTGCCAGGCGGTGACCACGCGGAACATGTTGGGCGCCGTCTTGGCATAGGCGATCCACTTGGAATCGGGTGACCACGTGACGCCCATGCGTGAGCGCTCAATGTTGATGCCGCCCACGTCAGCGGTTTCGACCGTCCCGCGCTCAATGTCCACTACCCGGATCCGCAGGTCATCATCGACGAACGCCAGGTAGCGCCCGTCGGGCGACCACGTGGGATCCCACGCCATGACCGACGGGGCGATGTCGATGTGGCGGGTCTCGCCGCTGAGCCCGTCCTGGTCGGTCAGGTGTAGGCGATAGGCCCCGCCCTCGTCGGAGAACCAGGCGATCTGCGCGCCATCGGGGGACCACGTGGGGGCGCGGTCTGCCACGCCGGCTGAGCGCGTCAGGTTGCGGGCGTCGCCTTTGTCGGCGGGCACGGTGAAGATCTCCCCGCGGGCTTCCATCACGGCCCGCTGGCCGGTGGGCGAGAGGCGGGCGCTGGACACGCGGTCGCCCACGTAGGCCCACTGCGGCTCGGCCCAAGGGAAATCGCCGGTGACGGTGATGGCGAGGCGCTCGGGCTCGGCGCCCGAGGTCGGGTCGAAGGTGTGGAGGTAGCCATCGCGCTCCAGGGCCAGCACGCCGTCCCCCGCGGTGAGCCACTTGACGTCCGGTTCGGCGAAGCGGGTGACCTGGCGGACGGCGCCGCCGTCGGGGTCGTAGGCGTAGACGTTGACGGGCCCGTCGCGGTCGGAGAGGAAGTAGATGGTATCGCCCAGCCAGACGGGGTGCGTGTCCGTGGTGCGCTCGTTGGGCAGCCAGGTTTCGTCGAGCGTGTTGAGGTCGAGCAGGACGAGCGGCGTGTTCTGGCCGCCTCGGTAGTCCTGGAATTCATCCTCCCACCGCGTCATGCGATCTACGATGAGGCGCTGGCCGTCGGGCGAGAGGCTGCCCCGGTGGGCCCAGGGGGCGGGCAACAGCGTGGAGGGGCCGCCGCTGGCGTCGACGGTCCAGAGCCGGTCGTAGCCCGAGGGCGCGTTGCCCCGGTGGGTGGCATAGAGCACCCGCTGGCCGTCGGGCGTCCAGCCCACGGTGTGGGTGGAGGCCGGGTACCAGGTGAGGCGCGTGGGCGTGCCCCCCTCGATGGGGACGACGTAGACCGCCGGGGCCCCGGATCGATCGGAGGTGAAGGCCACGAGGCGGCCATCGGGCGAGAGCTGGGGGTTGCTCTCCACGGCTGGTGTGCTGGTGAGCCGCCGCGCCGTGCCGCCTTGGCGCCCCACGGCCCAGAGATCGCCGCCGTGTGCGAACACGACGTGGGTGGCGCTGACCGTCGGCATGCGCAGCAGGCGGCTCTCGGCCTCCTGCGCCTGCGCGCTAGGGATGAGGGAGCAAGCGAACAGGGCAAGCAGCACAGCGCCAAGGAGGCGCCGGGGGTGGGGGGTAGGCATCACAAAGCGAGGTGGTGGGGCAAACGAGCGAGACCGACAATAACGAAGTCGCCGAGTCCAGGCGCAAGGAGGGATAGGCTCCTCTGCAGGTTGTCGCTTGTGGGACCAGGGGCGAACGGCTTCCCGAGCGCCTACCGGGCTCTGGACACTGCACCGATGTCATTCCAAAGCTCAGCGACTGGGCGCGTCTCACCGTCCAGGGCTTCCTGCCAGCCTTGCTCGAAGCTCTCCAGCGCGCTCGGTAACGTGACGCTTTCGCGGAACGAGCGAATCATGGTGAGAAACGCGGGCAAAAACTCAGTGGGAATTCGGTCCACTTCGTCGAGGACTTCGCGGCGGTATTCGGGCGTGGTCATGTCAAGCTCAGCCGAGTGGACAGGTAGCGGACCATAGAACGCCTGATGAGAGAACCGGGTTCGAACGCACGCCTTCGCCACGAACTGAGGCCTAATGTGTGACGCATCAGAGGGCGCGGCCCTCAAGATGCCAGCCGGGATGTGAGGGCGCGGGCCGCGCGCTGGCCCCAGTCGGCGTACACCTTGGGGCCGGGATGGAAGCCGTCGGTGGCCATGAGGTCGGCCATGGGCTGGCCGTGGAGGGGATCGCCGGGGGCGGTCTGGAGGTCGACGTACGTCACGTCCGGCTGGGATGCAGCCCAGGCGCGCAGGGCCCGGTCGTAGCGCCGGGCGGTCCGGCCCAGGTACGAGCAGGTCAGCGTGTGCGCTCGGCAGAAGCAGGTGGTCACCTCCCGGCCATCGGTCAGGTAGTACTGGCAGAAGAGGCCCTGCGTGATAAAGGCGCTGCGGTCTGACGTGTGCCCCCTCCGCAGCAAGTATGCCCCGGGGCCAACCGCGCCTCCGCGAGGAGCGGGACGGCGCGCTCGAAGGCTCCCTCTCTATACCCAGGAAACTGACGCAGGTAGTGACGAAATGAATCCATGCGGCAGCCACGAGAGGCCGGTCCAGTGAACGTCTAGGGCGAGGCCGTGACGCGCCGCTGATACCGCGAAGTTCAGCTGTTGACGTAGGCCAGCGGTGAACACGGCCTCCTTCGGACCAGCCGTCTAGGCCCTGGCCGCCTGCTACGCTTACTCCAGCAGCTGGGCGCGGAGCGCGTCCAGCGTCTCGTCCGAGATGCCCATGACGTCGCGGATGAAGCCTTCCACCGATCCATGGCGCTCCTCAAGGGTAGCAAACGTAGCTTCGATGTAGGCAGGGTCCGACCGCAGGAGCGGGGCGCGGACCTCGACGGGCATCTGGGCCAGCATCGCCATGGCGCCGCCTTCGGCTTCGGCCTCCTCGAATGCGCTGGCGAACGCCGCTTCGTAGTCCACCACCTGCTCGGAGAGCGCGTAGTCGGCCACCACGGTCTCGCGGGGCACGCCCAGGGCCGTCAAGAGCAGGGCCGCGCCCGTGCCTGCGCGGTCCTTGCCGGCCGTGCAGTGGAACAGGAGCGGCGTGTCGCCGGCGGCCAGCTGGCGAAACATGAGCGCGTACTTGTCGGCGTGTTCGTAGGCGATCTCGGCGTAGAGTCCCAGCATGATGCTGCGCATGGCCTCGGGCGTGACGCCACCGCTGAACAGCTCGGCCATTCCGCCGTCATCGTCTGAGTTCTCGTCGGAGTAGCCCCAGGCCACCATTCGCGGGGCCGAGCCGCCGCGCCATACCGTGGCCTCGTTGGCGCGCTCCTCGGACGAGCGCAGGTCACACACCACGGCGATGTCCAGGTCGCTGAGGCGGGCGTAGTCGGCTTCGGTGAGGCCAGCCAGCACGCCGGAGCGGAAGGCTGTGCCCCACCGCGTGTGGCGGCCGTCGGCCGTGGCGTAGCCGCCCAGGTCGCGGAAGTTGCGTCCGCCCTCCAGCGGCAGCACGCGCTCGGCCACACGGACCACGGCGCCGTCCTCCGTGCGGAGGGCGAAGTACGGCCGCCAGAGGCCCTCGGGCACAGCGGCTTCGAACCGACCGCCGGTCACGCCCTCGGCTAGTTGTTCCATCGCGCTCAGGTCGGCGTCGGGGTCGGCGGAGCGGTAGACCGTCACGGGGGCGGCGGCCGACCAGGTCAGCACGATGCGACCGTCGTCGGTGCGTTCGGCGGCCGCGTCGGTGAGGCCGGACTGCGCGAGGGCAGTTGGGGCGAGGAGGGCGGCCAGGAGGAACAGGAAGCAAAGCGCGCGCATCGGCAGGGGGAAGGAGATGGGGAGAGGTTAGATAAGTAGAGCGTCTTGGAGACGGGTGCGGTCGGCGTCGGAGAGGCCCAGGGCGTCGCGGAGGTAGGCGTCGGTGGAGCCGTATTCGTCCTCCATAGCGTCGAAGATGGCCTCGATGGCTTCGCGGACGGAGCGCTGGTCTGCAAGCTGCCGCATCAGCTCCACGGACATATCGTAGTGCTCAGCGTAGTGGACGATGGCCTCTTCGCTGAGCGGCGCCAGGTAGCGGTCGGTCAGCAGGTAGTCCTGGACGATGGTCTCGCGCGGGACGTCCAGGGCCAGCAAGACGAGCGCCGCGCCGATCCCCGCCCGGTCTTTGCCGCCCTGGCAGTGAAAGAGGAAGGGCCGGTTCTCTGGGTCCAGCAGCTGCTCGAACATCTGGGCGTACAGCGGCGCGGCCTGCAGGACCTTGGCGCGGTAGTCGTCTACCTTCCGCTCCTCGACTGTCACCTCGCCCGCGCGGAGCTGACGCAGGACCTCGTCCTCATCTTCCTCCTGATCAGCAGCCCCGGAGATGTCCACGTTCATGGTCCGGGGGGGGGGCGAGGGCCGGCAAGCGGTCCGGCATGCTCTCCACTTCGTGGGGCCGCCGAAGATCGCACACCATCCGAATCCCGAGGTCGGAGAAGAGGGCCAGGTCAGTGCGCGTGAGGTCGGCCAGCGAGCCCGTCCGGTAGACCTGGCCCCAGCGGATCCGGCGACCATCGGCGGACTGGTAGCCGCCGAGGTCGCGGAAGTTGGAGGCGCCCGCCAGCGGAAGGTGCCGCTCCACCACCACCAGCCCGGCTGCCTCGTCTGCCTCCGCCGGTACGATGCGGAAGAAGGGCCGTGCCGAGGAGTCACTGTAGGCCGGCAGCCGGACGACCCCGCTGGCGCCCTGGACCACGAGCTGGCTGCTGGCCGCAGCCTCGGGGGTAGCGGCGGCGTAGATGTCCACCGCGTCCGCGGCGCCCGACCACTGGAGTACGAGCACCCCGTCGTCCCCGCGTTCGACGTACGCGCTGTCAATCGCCAGGGTCGAGACGGGCGGTGCAGTCGAGCGATCACCCGATTGGCACCCGGTGAGCACCGCGAGGACGGCGAAGCAGAGGAGGCGTGGTGTCATCACAGGCATCGAACCGGTACCTAAAAGTCGACGCGGAGGCCCAAGAGATAGCGGCGTCCAAAGCCTTCGATCTCGACGGGGCGGCTGGCCACCGACTGGTAGCGGCGGCCGAGCTCGTCGGTCAGGTTGTTGGCGTCGGCGAACAGGGTGAACTCCGGCGTCAGGGCGTAGCGGACGGAGACGTCGAGCCGCTCCTCGCTATCCCAATACGTGTCGAACTGGTCGTCGGCCGGGTCAATGGAGTCCAGCCAGGCATCGCGCCACTGATAGCTCAGTCGGGCCGAAAACCCGTAGCGCTCGAAGAAGAGGGAGCCGTTGAAGACGGCGTCCGACGTGCCCGGGAAGGCCACCTCGCGCACGGTACCGTCGGGCGTGGGCGAGGTGCTGAACTCGCTCGTCAGGAGCGTCCCGTTGAGTTGGAGGCCGAGCCCCGCCAGCGGCCCCGGCAGGAAGTGCCACTGCTGGAAGTAGTCGAGCTCGATGCCGTAGACGCGGCCATCGGCACCGTTGCCGGGGGCGTTGAACAGGTACCCGCTTCGGTCGATGCCGCCGCCGTCGAAGCGGCCATCGCCCACCAAGCCGGTCGTGGTGAAGAGGGGATCGTCCACGAACTTGCCGAAGCCGGCCACGGACACGATGCCCGTGCGCGGGAGGTAGTACTCCAGCCGGGCGTCCAGGCCCCAGGAGCGCTCCGAACGCACCTCGGGGTTGCCGCCCGAGATGAACCCGTTTGTGTCGTCGATGCCGGCGCCTGGGCGGCGCGCGTTGAAGTCGGCGCGGCTGACGGTGCTGGTGCCGGCCAGGCGCAGCTTGAGGTCGTCGCGGAGGTCGATGGCCACGTGAACGCTCGGGAAGACGCCGAACTCGTCGGTGTCTGCCTCGGCGGGTTCGGTGCCATCCTCCGTGACGCGGAAGCCGGCCGTCTCGTAGCGGACGCGCTCCACACGGGCGCCCGCCAGCACGCTGCCCCAGCGGGTCTGCCACGTGTTCATGGCATAGCCGGCCACGATGGCCTCGCGCACGTCGAACCGGCTCTCGTCCGGGACGGCCGTGGACGGGTCGTAGAGGTCGGCCTCCTGGAGCTGGTCCACGCGCCGCCGCAGCTCGTCACCGAGGGCGTTCACGTCCACGCGGCGGACGTCGTACTGGCTGCCGAACGGGAAGTCGCCCGCCAGTTCGTCGTCCATCACGAACGCGCCGAAGTTGATGGGGTCGGCGCCGATGGCGTCGAGCAGCGGACCCACCGGGACGAGGTTGGTGGCAAACTGGTAGCCCGTCTTGTCGCGGAGGTCCACCTTGCCGCCCACCTTGAGCGTCGAGGGCGTCCCGAGGAGAGTCCACCCGCGGCTCAGATCGAGCTGGCCGGAGTAGGCATCGGCCTCTTCGTCGCTGTCGATGAGGAAAGCGAGGGCGGACTCGGGGCTATCTTGCGAGATGCCGCTGAGCGCGTTGCCCTCGAGGTCGGTGAGGCCGATGCTCGGCTGGTCCACGTTGGTGAAGTCGTAGCCCAGGCTGATGCCCGGTGAGGCCTCGACGAGAAAGAACAGCGGGAGGTCCAGCTCGGCATTGGTCTGCGTGTAGCTGGCGCGGTAGTCGGCTGTCCAGTTGCCAAGCCGGCTGGATCCGCCGGCGATGGTGGTCCAGGTGCTGTTCCGGTAGGCGCCGGGGCCCAGGAGCTGCTGCATCGGGACCGCTGTGAGGTCGCCGCGCTCCGGCGTGTTGCCGTCGGCCATGAACCCGGCGGCGGCGCCGTCGAAGTCGAAGATGTACTGGTTGCGCTCCTCGTCGTCGTTGAACTCGACGAACGTGGAGGTCACGAAGAGCTGGTGGTTGTCGGTGGGGCGGAAATCAAACCGGCCGCTATAGGCGTTGTTGGTGCGCTCCAGATAGTAGACGCGGAAGTCTGCGTTGGTGGGGAAGAGCGCGCCGCTGGCGCTCGGCTCATAGTCGCTCTCGATGTTGTCCGTGACCTGGTTGCGGCTGTAGCGCGTGGCCGTGGCCGTGAAACCCACCCGATTGCCCCAGGTGTTGGAGACCCGCGCAAAGGCGTTGTATTGCAGCCCGCCGCCCAACTCAAAGACGCCGGGTGCGGCCTCGGCCGAGACGTGGAACCCCGGCCGGTCAAACGCCGACGCTGTGGTCACGTTGATGCGGCCGGCCACGGACTCGGCCGGGAGGTCCGGCGTAACGGCCTTGACCACCTCAATGGACTGGATGACGGGCGCTGGAATCTCGTCGAACCGGACGATGCGCCCCTCGGACCCAATCACGTTGACGTCGTCGAAGGCGAGCGTCGTCCAGCGCTGCGGAGCCCCGCGGAGGTTGATGTAGCGGGCCTGGCCTTGGTCGCGCTGCACCGCGATGCCGGGCCCGCGCGAGAGGGCTGCGGCCGCATTCTGGTCAGGAAACTTGCCCACAAGGTCGGAGGCGACCACGTTGACCACCGTCGGTGAGGCGCGCATGCGGGAGAGGGCGGCCGCCTGCGAGCCGGTGATGGGCGAGGACGAGACGGTGACGCCGTCCAGCATCACGCCGTCCGGCGCCAGGATCACCTCAAACTGCGTGGTTTGGCCAGCTTGGACCGTCACGTCCATCTGCTGCGTTACGCTGCCGATGAACCGGACCTCGACGGTGTGGGTGCCGGCGGGTACGCCGGAGATCTCCAGGCGGCCGTTGCGGTCGGTGGCGGCGCCGCGTGCCAGCTCGGCGATGTAGGCGGTGGCGCCCACGAGCGGGTTGCCTTCTTCAGCGTCGGACACGAGGCCGATGATCGTTCCATCTTGGGCGTGCGCGGCAGGGGCGACGACGAGGAGCAACGCGGCCAGCAGAGTAGTGGTGCGAAGGGGGAGCAGGGACATGGGGGTGGGGAGAGAGACGGGTGATGGGAAGCGCCGGGGCCTCTGCCCGCGACACCGCCAAGGTCCCCCAGCCAAGTCGTCTATCCCGTCCGGATTCTTGATCTCGGACGACCGGAAGCGCGAACGCCCACCCTTATATTTATACCACGGCGTCCTGCGGCGGCTGGGCGCGGTAGCTGGCTGGCGTGGTGCCCGTCACCCGCTTGAAGGCCTCGTAGAAGGCGGACTTGGACGCGAACCCGGCCTCCTCGCCGACGGCCACTACGGTCAGGTGCTCGCACGCCGGATCCTGCAGCCGCCGTTGGGCCGCGGCCACGCGATACCCGTTCACGAAGGCCGTGAAGCTCTGGTCCATGGTCTCATTGACCACCTGCGACACGTATCGCGGCAAGGTGCCGAGGCGCTCGCCCACCTTTTCGAGCGTGAGCGCGGGGTCGGTGTAGGCCCGTTCCTCTTCCATAAGGGCGCTCAGCCGACGGTGCAGTGTGGCTTTTTGCTGTTTCGACAAGCGGGACCGTTTGTACCGGTTTGCGCCGTGCGCCGGTACCAACAGGTCTTGCATCAGCGAATCGACGACGACGCGGATCTCGGGTGGTGCGGCGGCGCGGTGCCCATCGCCGGACGCTAGGGTGGTCATGGGTGCTGCGGCGGGGGCATCCTCGGGGGCCGAGCACAGGGCAGGCAGTCGGACCAGGGCGCCCAGGTGGAGGGCGAGCAGCACCCCACTCACCAGCACAGGCCGCAGCCAGGCGTGAGCGTCGGTGGAGAAAATGAACACCATCGCCAGGAACACGGCTCCGTACCCCGCTGCGATGAACACCGCCACCGGCACGGCTGCTCGCCGGGCCGGGTCTCGTGCGGCGTCCAGGACCCGCCACGCAACCAGCCCCAGGTAGATCACGCCGATCAGCCGCGGCAGCTCGACACTCGGCAGGAAGGACTGCACCAGCCCCAGGCCAATGTAGTCGTCCAGCAGCGCTGTACGGGCGGATCCCATGACCAAGACTGGGAGCTGGACGATGAGTTGAATGAGTGCTGGGGCAAAGTGAAGAGCGTCCGTGGCGCGCCAGCCGCGCGAGGGGTACAGCCACGTCCGAACCGCCAGGTAGACGAGCGGCCCGATGGTCATGCCCACGGCCGCCGCCGTCAGCATCATTTCTAGGGGGAAGGTCGCCGCCTGGCCCGTGGCGTGGGCGGCCAGCGTGGCCTGCACGTGCGCGAGTGCCCCGAGCGCCCCCAGCAGCAACAGTCCCGGTGCGCCCTTCAGCCGGGCTGCAGCGAAGATCCCTAGTATGGCCGCCTGCCAGACGCCGGCTCCGGCAACCACGGTGAGCAAGAGAGACGATCCCTCAGGCATGGAAAGAGGTGGATTCGTGAATCCGGACGTGGAACGAACCCACACTAGATACCGCCAGTAATCAAATTATATCCTAGATTTAGTCATTGTGTGAACCCAGGCAGACGCGTCCTGTGAGCCTGCGCCTGTGGAGTCTATGCTCGGTGGTGAGGCGAGCCTGCTACACAGTGCCCTGTCACCGGGAGATCGGTGTGTCCCGTAGTGGATCCTCGGTCCTCCCTGGGGCCTGTGGTCACGTGTGCGCCAGCACGTAGGACGAGAAGTGGAGGACTGCGGTCAGCCTGACGGCCCCATCGCCGGCTCGTCTCACCAGGAACTCATAGACAGAAGAACGTCCGTACTGGCTGGAGAGGTAATCGAGCCGGTGCGAGTCAGAGAGAACCAGGTGGGCAAAGTCGCTAGCCGACATTTCCAACTCGATGCTCTCGCTCCCCCCAGCCTGTGCTGCAAAGCCATCTCGCCCGGAGAAGTTCGCCGTGTGATCGTAGCGGGTGGCAGGCACCGTCATCTCGATCTGCATCGTGCTCAGCGCGGAGGCGAGAAGCACCTCGAAGTCGTAGACGAGCACGACCGCCCCAACTCGGCCGACCCGGAGGACCTCGCGCCGCGTCGCCGCCGAGTCCGCGTAGTAGAGCGAGCCCGCGAACGTGATGACGTCCGCAGTGTCCTCAGGCACGGGCAGCGTATTTGCAGTCCCTCGGAGATACGACACCCCCTCCTGAGGCATGGCCCGGCGAAGCATGGACACGCTCGGGTCGACACCGATCGTCCGTGTGCAGCGTGCGGCCAGCGCCACCGTCGAGCGTCCCGTCCCGCACCCCACGTCCACCCCGACGCCGAACCGGATGGTTGGGCCGAGGGCCCGGTCAAGGATCAGTCCGTGGAGCGCTGGGCGATAGGCGGCATAGTGGGCCGCCGCAGCGGTGTCGTAGCGTTCCGTCATGAGCGGGACGAGCACACGATTCGAGGTATCTATCAACGACGGGTGAAGCAGAACCGGCATGTGCGGCATCCCTCCGCGATCCGTCCATCCATCTCGAACCGCACGCCATGCCGAATGGCCGAGATCGCGCCTGAACACGCGGCATCCCAGGCACAGAAGGCCTGGGTCAGGTCCGGCTCTCCACGCCACGCTAAGAGGCCGCATCGCTCCACGACGGCCACGAAATCCTGCTGCTCTCTGGTCTCCATAGCGGAACGTGAACCAGTCTCCATACACACGCCGCTCTAGGTATTGGGCGCGACCAGTGCCCGGGCCCCCCGTTGCTTGGCCGCGCTGGGAGGGACGTTGAGGTCTACGAGGTTCTGGCAGGCGGCCAGGACGGAGCAGGCCAGCACGAGGAGCATCTGGGACTGCGCGTCGGACACGGTGGCCTGCTCCTCCGTGAGGAGGGTACGCGCCCGTGCGGAGAGGGCGTCTGTATCCGGGTAGGGGGAATCTCGACCCAACTGCTTGAGGAGGGCGCGCTCGAACCTCCGGCCTGCCGAGGACCATCGGCGTACCGGACCAGGAAGGGCTGTGGTCATGGGAGAGGGCTGGCGACCGGCGGGTTGGTCCGTTCGCCCGCAGTGACCGGCCCGCTGTATCCAGGGCGCGCTAGATTCGCCTCCGGTCGATGGCCCAGGCTCCGACGACGCATGCGCGAGAAGGGATATCCATTGCACCCGGTCCTCGGCGTGTCCCGGTTGGCCAGGACCGTCCGTTCGGCCTCCTCTGCCGTAGGGGCGTTGTAGGCGCTCAGGCAGAAGGCCCATTCATAGGGTGGCATATCGGACAACGTGATCCAGTCGATCCGCGTCCACAAGCCGCCGTCGCTGGGATTGGCCTCGTCGTTCTGGGCGATGAGGTAGCGCCCCTCAAGGTCCCACTGCACGATGCGATAGGTGGCGTTGGGATGCTGGTGCCAGCGGGCTGCGGAGATGGAATAGGCGATCCCATAATCATCCTCAAACGTGCCCAGTAGAAGAGGAGGAGGCGCAGCCGGCTCAGGGGGAGCCACGGCACGAGGTGTACAGCCAGCGCAGAGGAGTAGAAGTAGGAGTGCGCGTTGCATGCGTGTCTGGAAGGGGAACGAGGACGTCAACGTGGGGCTGAGGGTTGAGCCTGTGCAAGGTATCGAAAACGCGGCGTACCAGCGAAACCGAGCACGCCAAGAACCAGCCCTCGGGGGAGCGTTGGAGGGGAGGTGTACTCGATGCGCTTCGCCCTCTAACGCTGTTTGGCGACGCTCCCGAACTTTACCCAGCCTCTGAGGCGTAGCAGAGCGGCACGGAGCATCACACGCCCCAGATCCCTCAGCCAGAGGGATGTGCTCTTTCCAGAACCTCAGACAAGAGTCCTGACATGCGAACGCTGTTTTTCTTGCTCATGGCCGCCGCTGCCTGTACCGCCGCGGTCGACTCGGACACGCGAGCGTCCACCGAAATGCCACAAGAGTCTTGGGAGGTCAGGGCCGATATTCCGTATCGGGTACAAGAGGTGTATCCGACCCTCCATCAGGGGCGAATCTACTTGGCGGGTGGGTTGAGCCCAGACGTGGATCCCGCTACCCAGGGCATTTCCGATCAGGTTTACATCTACCATCCAGACGTGGACCAGTGGAGCCCAGGTCCGTCACTGCCGGAACCGCGCCATCATCCCTACCTCGTATCAACCGGATCCGAGCTCTTCTCGATCGGTGGGTTCATCGCCGCGAATGGGGGGCGGTGGAGCGCCAGCAAGGACATTCTTCGACTGGATGAGGCGACAGGCACGTGGGTAAAAGTCGCCGAGCTACTCATCCCGCAGTCCGAAACGGTGGCCGCGTACATAGGAGGGCAGATCTACCTAGCCTCGGGCCGTACACCCATCGGAACCGAGAACGCTGATTGGAACCATCAGGGCGATGTGGATCATCTTCAGGTCTTTGACCCCGGGACGTTAACGGTGTCGTTCGGCCAGGCTGCATCCGTCCGGCGAAACAGTGCGGCCGGGGCTGTCATCGATGGCCAGCTGTATGTTGTGGGGGGGCGCGTGGTGGATGGCGGCAATGTCACAGCGAACGAAGTGTTTGACCCCGTCACGGGGCAGTGGAGCACACGGGCGCCCATGCCGCAGGCTCAAGGTGGCCTGGCGGCCGCAGCCCTGGAAGGACGTCTGTATGTCTTTGGCGGAGAGTTTTTCGACCGTGAGGGTGGGGGCGTGTACCGCGAGTCTTGGGTGTACGATCCGGCTACCGATGCGTGGTCACCGATTGCCGAGATGCCGGTGCCTCGCCACGGTTTGGGGGCGGTGACGGTAGGCAACGAGGTGTTTGTGATAGCGGGAGCCACAGAAGCAGGCGGGTCAGGGACCACAAGCCGGGTGTCCGTCTACACGCGATGACTGGGTCCCCTGTGGCTCTGCTTAGGCCCAGCAGCTCGCTTATGGGTTCACCAGCCCCAGGATCTCCTCATGCAGGGCCGGGTGGCACGCCGAGAGCAGGCTACCACCAAAGACAAGGTCCGTGGTGCGTCCGTCGATGGTGCTGACGGTGCCGCCGGCCTCCAGTAGGCACGGCACCAGTGCGGCGATGTCCCAGGGCGACATCACCGGGTCCAGGGCGGCGTGCAGGACGCCGCGTGCCACCAGCATGTGCTGCACGCAGTCGCCCACGAACCGGAGGCGACCGGCCACCCGGCTGATGGGCCCTAGCCGCAGCTGCACCCCGCGCCGGTCCGGCCGGATCTCGGTGTGCTTCACACCGGCCGCCGAGATGTAGGCGTCGGCCACGCGCCGGACGGAGGTGTCTACCTGGACGCGCTGGGGCGGCTGTTCGCCGCGCGTGTACCAGCAGCCCTCGCCGCGCTCGGCGTGGAGCGTCTCGGCGGTGATGGGGAGGTGCACCACGCCCAGGATGGGCTCGCCGTTGTCCAGCAGGGCCACCAGGGTGCCAAACTTGGGGATGCCCAGCGAAAACCACGCGGTCCCGTCGATCGGGTCTAGGACCCAGGTGTAGCGCGCGCCCGTCACGGCCTCGGCCTCTTCGCCGATGATGCCATGGTCCGGATATTCGGCTTCGATGAGCGCCCGCATGGCCATCTCGGCGGCACGGTCGGCCTCGGTTACCTCGGAGCCGTCGGCTTTGTGCTCAGTGGCCACTTGCTGGAAGCGCGGCCGGATCTCCGCACTGGCCACCTCGGCCAGCCGGTGGGCAAACGAGAGGAACGAACGGGGCATGGTGGCAGGGCTGGTCAGCGGAGGTAGAGGCAGACCAGGCAAGGTAGGCGCTGCGTCGGCTGCGCGCCCGGCCGCCATGTTATCCTGGTGTGATCGATGCGTTCACGAGGTGGAGCATGGGGTGAGTGGGGCTTGAGAAACAGGAGGGTCGAAAGGAGACATGAGGCTAGGCCTGGGAGGGCCCTCCCTTGAACCCGTGCTGCGCCCCCCGCTCAGCGCTTCGTGATGCCAGGCCGCGTGGCCCCATGAACCCTGGACGCACCTGCCGTAGTATCTGCCTCCCGCTTCGCCCACGTTGCTAGCACCTCAGCGCCCATGATTCCGGTGACGCCCCCCGCGGCCTTCCCTCATCTGCCGCCCGAGGCCGCCTGCGGAAAGGTCCGCCGCCTGGCCCGCCTCTGCGATGCCGACGGTCGCTTTGCCATGCTGGCCATCGATCAGCGCACCTCCCTCCGCCGAGCCCTCCGCGCCTTGCCGCCGGCGGCTCTGCCCGCCGGAGGGGCACCGCTGGATACCCACCTCGTAGCGATCAAGCGGGTCGTGACGGAGTCCCTGGCCCGCGAGGCCACGGCCGTCCTGGCCGACCCCGAGCTCGGCTATGCGGCAACGGCCGCCGCCATCCCCCCCACCGTAGGGGTGCTGCTCGCCGCCGAAGTCAGCGGCTACGAGGCTGGCCTCCGGGGCGAGCGCCGTTCTCGCCTGCTCCCTGGGTGGACCGCGGCAGGCGTGCTGCAGCGCGGGGCTGACGCGGTCAAGATGCTGGTATGGCACCACCCCGGAGCCACAGCCGCCACGCAGGCGCATCAGCAGGCCCTGGTGGAGCAGGCCGGCCAGGCCGCGGCCACGGCGGGGGTGCCCTTTCTGCTGGAGGTCGTGACCTACGGACTCGACGGGGTGGACCGCCACAGCGCCGCCTTCGCGCCGCATCGGACTGACCTGGTGGTCGACGCCGTGACCACCTACAGCGACCCTCGGTTTCACGTCGACCTCTTCAAGATTGAGTTTCCGGTGCCCCTCCGATATGTTGAGACGTACCAAGGCGCCGACTTCGCCACGGGTGAGGTGCTCTTCACCGAGGCCGAGGCTGAGGCCGCGTGCCGCCGCGTGGCGGCCGCCGCCGCTGTGCCGTGGGTGATTCTCAGCGCTGGCGTGGCCCCCGCCGAGTTTGAGGCCAACATCCGCATGGCCACCGCGCACGGGGCTAGCGGCTTCCTGTGCGGGCGCGCCGTCTGGAAGCCCCTCGTGCCCTGGGTGGCGGACGAGGCCCGGATGCGGGCCTTCGCGGAGTCCGAGGCGCGCGCCACCTTCCAGCGCTTGCGGGCGGCCAACGCCTGCGCTCAGCCCTGGCACCAGCACCCCCGCTACCGGGGCCCGGTCTCATGACGCCATCCCTGCTCAATACTGGATCACGTGCCCAACGCCTCGTGCAGGCCCTGCAGGCCAGCGGCCGACCGCCTGTGCAGGCGCTCGTACATCACCTGATTCACGGCTTCACAGACCGGGTGACCCTGCTGGCCATCTGTCCCAACTCGGCCACGGTGTTGCGCGCCGCCCTCCAGGCCGCCCACCGGCTCGACGCGCCCCTCCTGCTGGCGGCCACCCTCAACCAGGTGGACACCGACGGTGGCTACACCGGCTGGACGCCCCAGACGCTCATGGAGGCGACGGCCCAGGAGATCACCCGGGTGGGGCTCGACGGGCCCGTGCTCGTGGGGCTCGATCACGGCGGACCGTGGCTCAAGGATCGCCATCGCCGCGAAGGGTGGGACCTGGGCCAGACCATGGCCGCCGTCAAACGGTCCCTGGAGGCGTGCCTCGATGCTGGCTATGACCTGCTCCACATCGACCCCACCGTGGACCCGGCTCTGCCCCCGGATGCTCCGCTGCCCGTGGAGCGCGTGGTGGAGCGGACCCTCGATCTCATCGCGCACGCTGAGGCCCACCGCACAGCCCAGGGACGGCCGCCGGTGAGCTATGAGGTGGGCACCGAGGAGGTCCACGGGGGCTTGGCTGATCTCGACGTGTTCGACGCCTTCCTGCAGCTTCTGGCGGAGGGGTTGGCGGCCCGTGGCTTGGAGCGGGCCTGGCCGAGCTTTGTGGTGGGCAAGGTGGGCACCGACCTGCATACCACCACCTTCGATGCGTCCGTGGCGCGGCGGCTCACCAACCGGGTAAAACCTCGAGGGGCCCTCATCAAGGGGCACTACACGGACTACGTGGATGCCCCCGAGGCGTACCCGCTCTCGGGCCTTGGCGGGGCCAACGTGGGGCCGGAGCTGACGGAAGTCGAGTTCAACGCGCTCATGGACCTGGTGGACCTGGAGCGGCAGATCGGCAAGGCGTCAGGGCTGTACGAGGCCCTCCGCGAGGCGGTGGTGCAGGGGGGCCGCTGGCGCAAATGGCTGCGGGGCGATGAGCAAGGCCTGGCGTGGGACGAGGTGGCCGCCCCTCGGCGCCGCTGGATGCTGCGCACGTGCAGCCGCTACATCTGGACCGACCCGGCCGTCCAGGCGGCCCGGGCGCGCCTCTACGAGCACCTGCGCGATCAGGCGGCCCCCGAGGCCTACGTGGTCTGGCGTGTCCAGACGGCCATCGAGCGGTACCTGCACCGGTTCAACCTGGTCGGGTTCACCACCCGCCTGGCGCATCATCTGAGCGAGGGCGGGTGAAGACGGGGGCAAGGGCGAACATCCGCTCGGTTCCGTGCATTGCATGTCCAACGCCGAGGCCTTCGGTGGCCTACGTGCGGTATCGCACCCCTTTCTCTTCCCTTCTTGTACCATGCTTACGAAACGCGTTCTCCTCTGGCCGTTCATGCTGCTGCTGACGGTGGCGTTCACCGGCTGCGACAGCAACGACGACGACGCGGACCCGGCCGATGTGGCCGGTCGCTACGGCTTTGCTACCCTCAACTTTGAGACCCAGTCGCCCGCTGTTCCAGACGCCGACGTGTTAACCTACATCAACGGGCAGAGCACGGAACTGGAGCTGTTCAACGACGGGGACTTCCTCCTGCGCTACACCTTCAACAACGGCTCTTCAGGAGCCGCCTCCGGGACCTTCTCGGTGACGGATACGCGTGTCACGCTGAACGTGGATTCAAACGACGAAGATGAGTTCGAAGCGCTCCTCCTGGATCCTCGCGTTCGCCTCGACCGGGACAACACCGCCCTCACGTCTACGTCGTCGAAGTCCGTCAACTTGGAATCGTTGGACCCGGAATTCTTCGACACCCTGGAAGACGTACCCGGCACGCTCACCATTCGCCTGACCCGGCGATAGGTCGGCCTCCGGAAACCCCTACACGCCGTACGCAAAACGCCCAGCCTCGTGCATCGAGGCTGGGCGTTTTGGGAGAGAGGGGGCGAGATCGATCAGTACTCGACGACGCGGCCCAACTCTTTGGCCTGGGCGACCCACTTCGTGACCGAGGCCACCGGGGCGAGGGCGCGCACCAGCTTTTTCTCCGCGTTGACCTCGGCCATCTTGGCCTGCAGGTTTTCCGCGTTGCGGCGCGCCAGTTCCGGCACCGTGTCCACGCCCGCGGCTTCGAGCAGCTCGGCATATTCCCCGCCGACGCCTTTGATGCGCATGAGGTCGGCGTAGTTGACGAAGCGCAGGAGGCGCTTCTCCTCGATGCCCGAGGAGGCCGCCAAGTTTTTACGACCCGTCTTGGTCTTGCCGGTGTCGAGCAGCTTCTCGACCGAGCCGACGCCCGCGCCTTTGAGCTTGTCCGCTAGGGCGGGGCCGATGCCCTCGATGGTGGTGAGCTTTGCCATATCTGGTGTACGGTAGAGGTTGGTGAGAGACAGAGGAAAAGGAGGCGTCAGCCTTTGCCGAACAGGCCGCCGAGCATCTTGCCGGCCGTGCCGAGCAGGTCATCAGCGCCATCGGTGGTGTTGAGGAGGCCTTCCAGCATCTTCAGCTTGTCGCTGTTGCCGCCCAGCAGCGGCGCCAGCATCCCGACGATTGAGGCGCCCTGGGCGGACTCTTTGTTGAAGTAGCCGAGGACCATCGGGAAGATCGACTGCACGATGCCGCGGGACGTCCCCGTGGAGGTGCCGAGCACGCCGCTGAGCTGGCCGAGCAGGGGCGCCATCTTGTCGCCCAGAACCGACTCCAGGAGCTGGTTCATACCGCCCGCCGGGGCCTCGGGCTGTGCCCCCCCAAAGGCTTTCTGCAGGCTCATCAGGGTGCCTACGTGCTGCTCGGGCTGATCCAGCATAGACGAGAACTGACTGAGGAGGGCCGGGGCCACCGTGGGGAGGGCCTGCTCCGCCTTCTCGGCGGGGACATCGAACTGGGCGCTGATGGCTTGGGTGGCCTCGGGTCCCACGTTCTTCAGGAGTTGTGCGAGGAGATCATGCATAGAGAAAGACAAGAAAGGACGATGGGGATCGGCACAGAGGGGAGACCGGAATTTCTTCTTCGGCGATCATAAACACAAGAGGCTGAGACGGATGGGCTTGCAGATGCGACGGTCAACCTGTTCCTTCTGTCTAGGGCTGTGTCTAGGAGGCCGACGCACCGGGCGGCGAGGCCGACGTTGCGCAGGCGCTTCCAGGCTGCACAGACGCGCGCCGCGCATTGCGGGCACGGCCCCAGATCTCGCTCACACGCCACGGAGCCTCGCATGTCTATGTCCCTCCCCAGCCCCCGATGGATGGCCCCCAGCCTGCTGGGGCTCGTCCTGGTCCTGGGCACGGGCTGTGCCGGCTCGGGGCCAACCCGGGCCGACTCGGACTCGTCCACCCCCAATCGCCCCGCTGATACCATCACCGCCGCCGATCTGGAGGACCAGCCTGCCGAGGGTGTCGAGCAACTGCTCCAAGGACGCGTGGCCGGGGCTCGGGTCTTCCGCAATGCAAGTGGCGGCCTCGTGGTCCAGATCCGAGGCGCCACCTCCATTCGGGGGAACAGCCAGCCCCTCTTTGTCATCGATGGCCTGCCGGTCCGGCCAGGACCGGACGGGGCCCTCTACGGCATCAACCCACGCGACATTGAGTCGATTCGCGTCCTCAAGAACGCGGCTGACACCGCCATGTACGGGGCCCGTGGCGCCAACGGGGTGGTGGTTGTCCAGACCAAACGCGGCGGCCGCTAGCCGCCCTCTTTCCTCTGCTTGGCCTATGAAGCGCGTCCTGTTTGCCTGTGTCGAGAACTCGAACCGCAGCCAGATGGCCGAGGCCTTCGCCCGGATCCACGCCGCCGACGTGCTGGAGCCCCACAGTGCCGGGAGCCGCCCCAGCGGGGTGGTCAATCCCAAAGCCGTAGCGGCCATGCACGAGAAGGGCTACGACCTGACCACGCACCGCTCCAAAGGGCTCGAGGAGGTGGACCCCCCCTTTGACTATGTCATCACGATGGGCTGTGGCGAGGACTGCCCCTACGTGGCCGCCGCCCGCCGCGAGGATTGGGCGCTCGAAGACCCGAAGGCGCTGCCCCCCGACGCGTTCAACCGCGTCCGCGACGACATCGAACGCCGTGTCCAGATGCTGGCCCGCGAGGTGAGACGCACCGTCTGACCCGGCCAGGCTCTCGGTTGCGCCCCCTCCAGCAGGGCCCCCAGCCGCCGCCGTCCTTGGCCTGTTGTTGTGCCGAGATGGGAAAATCCCGCACAAAATCTTCGAGATTAACGCCCAGGTACGTATCTTGCAAGGCTAACCCTCTGTAATTGTGCACCCTGTGTTCTTGTTATGGCTACGCCTCCCTTGGTCTCTGTCGCCGAGCCGCCTGAGGTTGCCCACGGTCACGACCTCAAGGCCTCCCCGGCGTGTCCCAACTGCGAGGCTCCGCGTGCCGGCGATTATTGCAGCCAGTGTGGCCACAGCTTCCGCATCGAGCGCCTGACGTTCCGCGTGCTCTTTGCCGAGTTCGCACGCAAGTTTCTCAACTTTGAACAAGGCCTCCTGCGCACGGCGAAGGAGATGACGCTGGACCCTGGCGGCGTGGCGCGGCGCTACATCGCGGGGCAGCGCCGTCGGTACGTCAACCCGTTCACCTACCTCGTGGCGGGCACGGCGGTGAGTCTACTCGTGACGAAGCTGAGCGGGATGGGGGACACGATGCTGGAGCACGTACGCGACCAGCTCATGTCCTCGTCGGGTGGGGCGGAAAACCGAGCCCTCGTGCAGGCACAGATCGATGCCTCGGTCTTCATGACCGAGCACACCATGTACCTGTCCATCTTGGCGGTGATTCCTATGGCGCTGCTTCTGCGGTGGTGGTTGGGCAGCGAGCACCGGCACACCACCGCCGAGATGACCGTCATGCCGCTCTACGTGTTCGGTCACCTGTCGTTGATTGGCACGGTCATCGTGGCCATGGTGTCGTTTTTCCCCTACGATCCCCTCCGCATCATGGTGATCGGGATGGCCCCCGGCGTTGCCTACTTCGCGTGGGCGGGGTATGGCCTGTTCAAGACTAAAGGCGCGGCGGTGCTGACCTCCGTCATCTACCTGTTCAGCTACGTAGCAGTCATCTTCGGCAGCACCAACGTGGTGCTCGTGGTCTTTCTGATCGGGGCCAACCAACTCGGCGTGGATACCGAGGACTGGTCGCCCTCGCTCGCGGCCCAAGAGAATGCCGTTGCGGTGATGCAGGCGTTCGTGGACGAAGGCGTGGATGTGAACCAACCGTCCGCCTACACGCCGCTTCACCTGGCCGCTCGGGCCGGGCACGTCGAGATGGTGACGTTCCTCCTGGATCACGGCGGCGATGTGAATGCCGTGGATCAACAAGGCCGGACGCCAGGCTACCTGGCAATGCACCACGACCAGGCTGAGGTGGCTGGTCTCCTCCTCAAGGCCGACGGCGCCCGCCTAGGTCTGATCAGCGAGCGGGGGCAGTCGCTCCTGATGGAAGCTGTCAACCACGATTTTGTGGACCTGGCTCTCTGGCTCGCTCAGCAGGACGGCGTCGATCCCAACGTGCAGCACCTCGAAGATGGCAGCACGGCGCTCATCCAGGCCGCCCGCAAAGGCTACGTCGACGTCGTGGAGATGCTGCTCGCCCAGGGGGCCGATCCCTCCTTGGCAGACCACGAGGGCCGCACCGCCCAAGAGGTGGCCAGCGATGAGGCGGTCAAGGCCCTGCTGCAGGCCGCTCCTTGATCCACTGCGCCATGGCCGTTTCTTCTCCGGTGTCCGTTCCCGAGCCGCGCCCGCCTGCGCCGAGCAGGAAGGCCAGCGGTGACGCGCCGCGCGCGACCGACGAAGCCCACACGACGCTCCTCGAACAGGCTCTGCCATGACGCCCACCTACACCGCCCCGGAGGCCGTGAGTGAGGCCACCCTTCGCTGTCCGAACTGCCAGATGGAGCGGACTGGCGATTACTGCAGCGGGTGCGGCCACAGCTTCCGCATTGAACGGCTCACGTTCAAGACGCTGCTGGCCGAGTTCGCCCGCAAATTCCTCAGCTTCGAGCAAGGCCTCTTGCGCACGGCGAAGGAGATGATGGTCGATCCTGGCGGCGTAGCGCGGCGCTACATCGACGGGCAGCGCAAGCGGTACGTCAACCCGTTCACCTACCTCGTCTTCGGTTCGGCCCTCAACCTGCTGGTCTACCGGCTGACGGGCGAGTTGGATCGCCTCGTACTCCAGCAACAGGGTAACTTCATCACCGGGACCGAGAATCCCTACCTCCTGGACCTTGTGCAGAACGGGCTGCTGTTTGTGTTCGAGCACACCCTGTACCTGACGCTGCTGATGGTGCTGCCGATGGCCTGGCTCCTGCGTCGGTTTATGGCCAAGTATGGCCGGACCGTGGCGGAGATGGCGGTCGTGCCGCTCTATGTGCTGGGGCACTGTGCGTTGCTGGGCGTCGTGTTCGTGGGGGCATCCGCCCTGTTTCAATTTGATCCAGGGGTGATCACGCGGCTCAACCTGGGGCTCCATGCCGCCTACTTCGCGTGGGCTGGGTACGGGCTCTTCAGAACCCGTGCGGCGTCTGTGCTGACCGTCGTGGCTGGCGGCATCGCCTACGCCAGTGTGGTGATGGGAGTGCTGCTCGTGGGGGTGAGCGCGGCCATCTTCGCCATCCTCGATGCCGAGGAGGCCGGAATCCTGCACGACTGGACCCTGCATACCGCTGTGGAAGCCAACGCGCTAGACACCGCCACCGGCCTGCTGGACGAAGGCGCTGACCCGAGCGCTGCTGACCTGAACACGCCGCTCCACGTGGCGGTGCGCCACGGGCACGCCGAGATGGTGTCGCTGCTGCTGGCGCACGGGGCTGACATCAACGCCCGCGATGGACAGGGCCGCACGCCCGCCTTCCTGGCCCTCCGCACCAACCGCCCGGGGCTGGCCGACACCCTCTTGCGCCTGGAAGGGGCTGACCTGCACGCCGTCTCCCGCACCAACACGTCGCTTCTGATGGAGGCCGTGGAGCATGGGCATTTCGATCAGGCCCGCTGGCTGCTGCGCCAAGGGGTGCCCGTCAACGTGGTCAGCTACCGGACCCGAGAGACGGCGCTGAACCTGGCCGCGTACCATGACAACGTAGACCTGGTCCGCCGCCTCCTGGCCGCCGGTGCGAACCCGCTCATCGCCGATGTCGACGGGTACACGCCCCTCGATCTAGCCGAAGATCCAGCCGTCCGTACCCTCCTCGAAGAGGTCTTGCCATGACGCCTACCCCAGATCTTCCCACCGCCACCGTCCCGGCTACTCAGGACCTGAACGAGGCCCAGGCCGAGTGCCCCAACTGCCAGGCCGAACGGGCGGGCGATTACTGCAGTGCGTGCGGCCACAGCTTCCGCATCGACCGGCTCACGTTTAAGGTGCTATTTGCGGAGTTCGCGCGCAAGTTTCTCAACTTCGAGCAGGGGCTACTAGCCACGATCAAGGAGATGATGGTCGATCCCGGCGGCGTGGCGCGGCGCTACATCCAGGGGCAACGCAAGCGGTACGTCAACCCGCTCACCTACATCGTTTTTGGCTCAGCCTTGAACGTGATCGTGTACCGCGTGAGCGGCATGATGGAGCGCATAGTGGACGCCCAGCTGCAGACCGTAGCGCAGGATGGGCAAGACCCCGGCACCGCGATGATGCTGAGCACGATGATGGAGTTTCTGGTGGAAAACACCCTGTACCTGACGCTGTTCGCCGTGGTACCCATGGCGTTCATGCTGCGATGGCTGCTTGGGTCGAACCACACGCGCGCGGAAATGATGGTCATGCCACTCTACGTGTTCGGGCACACCGCGCTGCTCAACGTGCCGATCGTGCTGATGGTGGCGGGCCTGGGCGCTAGCACGGACTGGCTGCAATACTCCGTCATCGGCCTCTACCTCGTCTACTTCTCGTGGGCGGGCTTCGGCCTGTTCAAAAGCGCGGCTGGCGCGGTGCTCACGGTCGTCTCCGTGGTCATCGGCTATGCCTGTATGACCGTGGTGGGCGGTATCATTGGCATCGGCATTGGAGTTTACAGCGCGATCAACATGCGGGCGGAGATGGACCGCGCGTGGACGCTGTTCACGGCCACGGAGGCCGAGGCGGTGGCCATCGTCGATCGCTTGCTCGATGACGGCGCCGACCCCAACGCCTTGAGCCGGACGGCGCCGCTGCACATGGCGGTCCTCAGCCGGAACGAAGAAATCGCCTACGCCCTCCTGGACCACGGCGCGGACCCCAACCTCCGGGACGACGCCGGGTACACCCCCACCTACCTGGCCCTCCGCTCTGAGCAGCCGGCCCTCACGATGCGCCTCCTGGAAGCCGGGACCAGCGTGGACTTTGCCACCGACGAAGGCAAGACGCTGCTGATGGAGGCCCTCCTCCGCGAGGACGATGCAGCCGCCCGCTGGCTCGTGGAGCACGGCGCCGACGTGAACGCACAGCGCGAGCACCGCTCGTTTACCACCGCGCTCATGATCGCGGCGGACGATGGGAACCTCCCCATGGTCGAGCTTCTCCTGGCCCAGGGCGCCGATCCCACCGTCACCAATGAGAACGGCCGCACCGCGCTGGACGTGGCCGACGGCGATGACGTAGTGGCCGTCCTCCAAGCCGCCATGCCGTGATCACGATTCTGCACGAAGATGCCGACCTGCTCGTGGCCGACAAGCCTGCAGGCCTGACCACGATCCCCGGCCATGCGCAGGGCCTCCCCACCCTGCGCGAAACGCTCGAGGCGCAGGTGGGACAGCGCCTGTTTGTGGTCCACCGCCTCGACAAAGCCGTGAGCGGAGCCATCGTGTTCGCGCGGCACGCCGAGGCCCACCGGCACCTCAGCCTCCAGTTTGAGCATCGCCACGTGGAGAAGACCTACCTGGCCCTGGCTCACGGCCGCGTGCCACAGACGGCCGGCACAATCGACGCCCCCCTCCGCAAGTTCGGCTCCGGCCGCATGGGCGTGGACGCGCGCCGGGGCAAGCCCAGCCAGACGCGCTACCGCGTGCAGCGTGGGACCTCGGCCTACACGCTACTCCACGCCTTCCCCCTGACCGGCCGACGCCATCAACTCCGCGTCCATTTCTACCACCTAGGCCACCCCCTCGTGGGCGATCCGCTCTACGGCGACGCCGCCCTACGCACCGGCTACCCCCGCCTCTATCTCCACGCCCTGCGCCTTCGATGCACCCACCCCGCCGGGCATCCCCTAGACGTAAAGGCCCCTCCGCCTCCCGCCTTCACCGACCTGGTCGAGGCGCTACTCAGAGGCTGACTCTGAATGGATGAAGACGGCGAAAACGAGCGCTGGAGGTGCCAGGCTAGGCGCCTGAGGAGCGCGGGGCCGCGCCCCGGGCGACGAAGGCAACGCCGCCTGGCGCCTCCAG
>JBCDJV010000004.1:0-103901 GCA_038747425.1 Bacteroidota bacterium | reverse complement strand
TGGGAGACGCCCCAGCGGGGCGTCTTTACTTTTGGAGGAGGGCGGGGTGGTGGAGGGAGGTGGTGGGGCCGGTGGCGCGGATCAGGTAGAGGCCGCTGGGGAGGCCCTGGGCGTCGAAGGTGAAGCGGTGGCGGGCGCCTGCATGCAGGGGGCCGCGGTGGAGGGTCTGGATGCGGCGGCCGAGCAGATCATAGACGGCCAGGTCGATGTCCTGCGTGGTGGCCAGGGTGAGGGTCACCTGGGTGTGGGGGTTGAAGGGGTTCGGGTAGGGGGCCTCGAGGACGAAGCCGTGGGGGAGATCCGCGGGGGCGGCTGTGCCGGTGGCGGTGCTGGCGCCGGAGGCGAAGTGGGCCAGGAGGCGGATGTAGTTGGCCTGGTAGTAGATGGCCGGCTCCGTCAGCTCCCAGGGCGAGGTGCCAGAGTTGTTGGTGTCCGCATAGCACTTCATGGGGGGGTAGGCACACGCACCGCTCTGCGAAGGCAGGGCGCTGCCGCCGTACGCTTTGTTCGGGCCGCCCACCAGGTATCCCGGCGCCGGGCCCGGGCCATTCGCCACGTTGTCCCAGGGGGTGCGGTCGTTGAACCAGCTGTGGTACATCTCGTCGACGCTCTTCTCGGCCCCGTAGGCGTACATGTTGGACAGGTACACGCGCTGGTGCGGGTTGACCCCGTGCAGGTACTGGAGGTAGCCCAGGGCGCGGTCTCGGTAGGCGCGGTCGTTAGCCGGGTCTACCTGGGCCTCAACCACCATCATGTTGGTGGCTCCATAGGCCGCCACGACCATGTTGCTGCCCCAGTGGTACTGCGCATCCGGCATGTAGGCCCGATACAGCGAGGCCGTGTTGTCCTTGTAGGCATGGCTCCACCGCGTCTGGTCCGTGAGGTGGTCCAGGATGGCCGTCTGCGTGGGCTCGTCGGCGGCAGGTAGCTCAGCGTAGAACAGCAAGGCATCGCCCTGGGGGAGGTTGTAGCGGGCAAACGTGTTGTCATTCCACGGGCGCGTGGCCGTGTACGACGCCTTGACCACGTCCTCATAGCTGGCGCGTCCGGTCTGCGCAAAGAGGTAGGCAGCCGCCACCACCTCGGTGCCGTCTTGCCACTGGAGGGACTGGTCAGCATCGCCCGCTTTGATGGTCTGCGGGTCGCACTCGGTGGATCGCGGGTTGTCCTGGTACCACGTCCAGGCGCGCTCGGCCCGGCTCTCCAGGTCCTCGGCGTAGTTCTCGAGTTCAGCAAACTCACCGAACACCAGCGCCCCATGGGCAAACATGGCCGCCGCCGCAATGGTCGAGGACGAGCATTTCTGCTCGTAGTAGCGAGGCCCCCGATCCGACGATGGCGGCGGGGGATTGTCGTAGTTCAGGTCTCCCATCTTGATGAAGACGCCGCCATCGGTGTCCTGCATCCGCTTCAGCCAGTCGAACTCGTACAGCAGCTCGTCAATCAGGTCCGGCAGGCCATTGCCAGACTCCGGGAGGCCGAAATCGTCCGTGAAGGCCTCGGGGGACCGGCGGTAGGCCGCCAGCAAGGGCTGCACGGCGCTGAAGGCGAACGTGACGTACTTGTTGTAATCCCCTGCATCGAACCACCCACCGTGCAGATCGCGGGCCAAGGCGGCGTTGTTCCGGTCGCGCACGTAGCGCGCCGCCCGGTCTTGGCTCGCCCCCTCGAACGCCGCCCCGTCCGTCCAGCGAGGATCGGCATAGGGCTCCTCCTTGGCGAAGTTGACGCGCTGGTAGAAGTAGGTGCGCACGGCCTCGCGCAGCACGGCTCCGTAGATGCCTATCCCAATCTCGAAGCGATGCGAGCGTACGCCGCGCGCCAGGTCATAGACGTAGTAGCTGCCGGCCTCCTCCACTGTCGAGAAGTCGAACCACCACCCGCGATCGCCAGACTGGGCGTCGGTGGCGCCGTTGTCCCACGCCACAAGGTCACCGGTGTACACCACCGCCCCATCGCTCCACCGGCGCAGCTCATACGCGGTGCCCGGCTCGAAGCTCTCGGCGGCGTTGTGTCCGAGTTGGGGATCCACGATGACGGCCACCTTGGCCGCGTCGGGCAGGTAGCCGAACTGATCCACCACGATGTAGGGGTTGACCGTGGGCTGGGCTACGAGCGGAGCCGCCAGGATACTCAAGAGCGCCAGCACTACGCTGAGTCGCCGCGTCCCGGTGAAGACGTGTGTCATGCAGAGACCTCATGGGAAGAGAGGTGGCGGGCACATAAAGAGACCGGCCTGGAACAGAGGTGCGAGAACACAGGCCGCACAGGCATGCCCAGAAACGGCACGCAGACACAGTATATCCGGGAGGTGACAGATATGCAACGAAGGGGGTGAACGGGGCACCGTGAGGGCTCGAGGACCCGTCCAGCATGCACTCGCCACAGGGCCCCGATGGAGGCCCCGGCGTCCTACCCGCTCAGCCCGGCCAGCCGGTCGGCGTATTCGGCGGTGCGGAGCGCGCGGATCACGCCGTCGAGGTCGCCCTCGATCACTTTGTGGAGCTGGTAGTTTTTGGCATCGCCCTCGAGGCGGTGATCCGTCACGCGGTCTTGCGGGAAGTTGTACGTGCGGATCTTGGCGGAGCGGTCGCCCGTGCTCACCATGGAGCGGCGGGCTTCATCGCGCTCGCGGTTGCGCTCGGCCAGCTCTTGCTCGTAGAGCCGCGCCCGCAGCACACGCATCGCTTTGTCTTTGTTTTTGTGCTGGCTCTTCTCGTCCTGACACGTCACCACCAGACCCGTGGGGATGTGGGTGATGCGGACGGCTGAGTCTGTGGTGTTCACGCTCTGGCCCCCCGGCCCGCTGGAGCGGTAGACGTCGATCTTGAGGTCGTTGGCCTCGATGTGGACGTCCACCTCTTCGGCCTCGGGCAGCACGGCCACGGAGGCGGCCGAGGTGTGGATGCGGCCGCTAGACTCGGTGGCGGGCACGCGCTGGACGCGGTGGACGCCGCTCTCGAATTTCATGGTGCCGAAGGCGTCGTCCCCCTTGACGGTGAACACGATCTCCTTGAAGCCGCCCACCGAGCCCGCCGAGGTTTCCATGATCTCCACCTTCCACCCATGCTGCTCGGCAAAGCGGTCGTAGAGCCGGAACAGGTCGCCCGCAAACAGGGCCGCCTCGTCGCCCCCGGTGCCCGCCCGGATCTCGACGATGGCGTTCTTGGCGTCCTCGGGGTCTTTGGGGATGAGCTTGAACCGCAGCTCGCGCTCCACCTCGGGCAGACGGTCTTCGATCTCGCCCAGCTCCTGCCGGGCCATCTTGGCCAGCTCGGGGTCGTCGTCCTCGCGGATCATCTCGCGCAGCCCCTCCGCCTCCTCGACCATGGCCTCGTAGCCCTCGATGGCCTTCACGACCGGGGTGAGCGCCCGATGCTCACGGCCTAGGTCGGCCATCTGCGCCGGATTGGTGGCCACCTCGGGCTTCGACATCTCGGCGGTCACCTCCTGGAGGCGGCGTTTGATTTCGGCGAGGGCGTCTGGGTTGATCATAGCAGGTCACAACAGGGAGCAACACGTGGTCCGTTACTAGGCCAGCCGCCCAGGGAGGTTCCGGCGCCCTTCCAATCGGCCGTAGGCACAAAAAAAGGGGCGGAGCCGCCGTGATGGCCGCTCCGCCCCAACCTGTAGCCTACGAGAGGCCGGTGGACTCCTTTAGAAGTCCATGCCGCCCATCCCGGGGCCGCCCGGCATGGCCGGAGCGCCCGCGTTCTCGTCGGGCTTGTCGGCAATCAAGGACTCCGTGGTGAGCAGGAGGCCCGAGACGGAGGCCGCGTTCTGCAGCGCCGTGCGGGTCACCTTGGTCGGGTCGATGACGCCTTCCTCGATGAGGTTGCCGTAGGTCTCGGTGCGGGCGTTGAAGCCGAAGTCGCCTTCGCCGTCCTTCACCTTCTGGACCACGATCGAGCCTTCCAGCCCGGCGTTGCCGGTGATCTGGCGGAGTGGCTCTTCAATGGCACGGCGCACGATGTTGATGCCGATGCCCTGGTCTTCGTTCTCGACCTCGACGCCGTCCAGCGAGCCGAGCGTGCGGAGGTAGGCGACGCCGCCACCGGGCACGATGCCCTCTTCGACGGCGGCACGCGTGGCGTGCAGCGCATCTTCGACGCGGGCCTTCTTCTCCTTCATCTCAGGCTCGGTGGCCGCCCCGATCTTGAGCACCGCCACACCACCGGAGAGCTTGGCCAGGCGCTCCTGGAGCTTCTCGCGGTCGTAGTCGCTGCTGGTGGTTTCGATCTGCTGACGGATCTGGTTGCCGCGCGCCTTGATGTCGTCGCCGCTGCCTTCGCCGTCCACGATCGTCGTGTTGTCTTTGTCGAGGACCACGCGGTCGGCCCGGCCGAGGTAGTCGAGCGTCGCGTTGTCGAGGCGGTAGCCCTTCTCTTCGCTGATGACCGTGCCGCCCGTCAGGATGGCGATGTCTTCCAGCATGGCCTTCCGACGGTCGCCGAAGCCCGGCGCCTTGACGGCGGCCACTTTGAGCGTGCCGCGCAGCTTGTTCACCACGAGCGTGGCCAGGGCTTCGCCTTCCACGTCTTCCGCGATGATGAGCAGCGGAGCGCCCATCTGGGCCACCTTCTCCAGCACAGGAAGGAGGTCCTTCATCGTGCTGACCTTCTTGTCGTGGATCAGGATGTAGGGCTTCTCCAGGACGCCCTGCATGTTGTCCGGATCGGTGACGAAGTACGGCGAGAGGTAACCGCGGTCGAACTGCATCCCCTCGACCACGTCGAGCGTCGTGTCCGTACCCTTGGCCTCTTCGACGGTGATGACGCCATCCTTGCCGACTTTCTCAAAGGCCTCGGCGATGAGCTCGCCGATGGCGTTGTCGTTGTTGGCCGAGATCGTGGCGACCTGGGCAATCTCTTTGCGCGTGTCGATTTCGCGGCTCATGCCACGCAGCTCGTCCACGATGGCGTCCACGGCCTTGTCGATGCCGCGCTTGAGGTCCATCGGGTTCGAGCCGGCGGTGACGCTCTTGAGGCCAGCCGTCAGGATCGACTGGGCGAGGACCGTGGCGGTCGTGGTGCCGTCACCGGCCACGTCGCTGGTCTTGGAGGCGACTTCCTTGACCATCTGGGCGCCGACGTTCTCGAGCTTGTCCTCGAGTTCGATCTCCTTGGCGACGGTCACGCCGTCTTTGGTGACGGTCGGGGCGCCGAATTTCTTCTCGATGATGACGTTCCGCCCTTTGGGGCCGAGCGTCACTTTCACCGCGTTCGCCAGCGTGTCCACGCCTCGTTTGAGCGCGCCACGGGCGTCCGAGTCAAAAATGATCTGCTTAGACATAGGTAGGTCTCTAGCGTTAGAATAGGGTCAATGGTGGAGTGCAACGAAGAGCGCCCACAGGCTGGCCCTCGTTGCGAAGTATGGGGTCCCAGGCGAGGAGCCTTAGGACACGATGCCGAGGATGTCGCTCTCGCGCATGATCAGGACATCGTCATCGCCAAGCTGGATCTCCGTGCCGGCGTACTTGCCGTAGAGGACCTGGTCCCCCTCCTTGACGGACATGTCGATCTTGGTGCCGTTCTCCACGCGGCCCGGGCCAACGGCCACGATGGTGCCACGCTGGGGCTTCTCCTTGGCGGTATCCGGGATGAAGAGGCCACTGGCCGTTTTCTCTTCGGCGGCCTGCGGACGGACGACGACGCGGTCGCCCAGCGGCTTGATCTGAGCCATAGGGTGATTCCTCCGTGCTGAATTACAAATGGGTAGGTAGAAAAACGTGTGGGGCCACGCCCCTGTAGCATCCCCTCTGCAGTGCCGCCTTCAACCAAGACGACGAGCCCAGCGGGGTGGGACTGTGGACCAACCTATCAAGTCTGCGGTAGGAGAGGTGCTATGCAGTTATACCTGTTAGCACTCTACCGCATTGAGTGCTAGCAACTGTACACGCGTGCCCGAGACGTGTTCCAGGGACGTGTATCGTTCTTGTGCCGTTCGCTGGCTCTTCATCACCGCCCATGTCCACGCTCCGCTCCCACCGCCTGGCTCCGCCCCTGTGGCTGGGTGCCCTCGGTGCCCTGGCCGTGCTCCTCCTGATGGCCGCCGCCCCACCCTGGCTCTCAGCCGACGGGCAACGGCTGATGCGGGCGGCCTTTGCCTGGGTGTGCCACCAGCTCCCGGATCGCTCGCCGGCCATCGACGGGGTGACCTTGGCCGTGTGTCACCGCTGCTGGGGCATCTACCTGGGGCTCCTTGCCGGGCTCCTCGCAGGGGGCTTCTACCGCCTGCGAACGCCAGATCCCAAAACCGGCCCAGACACGCGCCTGCTGCTCGTGGCCAGCCTCGCCCCCGCCGGGGTAGATTGGGGGTTGGGGCTCCTCGGGGTCTGGGTCAACACCCCCACGAGCCGCCTCGTCACCGGCGCCCTGTTCGGCGTGGCCGCCGGGTACATCCTCGCCCGCGAGCTGATCACCGCCCGCCCCACGGAAGCCGAAGCCCCGGCCTCCTGATAGGAGGTGCCAAGGGTTCGAGGACGCCGCGGAGACCGTTTTCCTTGTCATCCCGAGCGGAGCCCTGCGAAAGCAGGGTGTCCTCGAACCCCGGATGCGCATCAGGTCCCATGCTCTGGCCACGGAGGAACTCCTCGCTTACGCCTGCGGTGTAGGCGCCACCTGCTGCGGCGCACCGTCGGTATACCCATCGCCCTCCATGAAGCCCGGCTGATCTTGCGGGGCACGGCCGGTAAGACGGGCGGTCAGCGTGAGCTGCACCATGGCGATGGCCGGCACGAACAGCATCAGGATGATCGTGGCGAAGATGATCCCGAAGCCGATGCTGGCGGCCATGGGGACCAGGAACTGCGCCTGGATGCTCTGCTCGAACACGATCGGCGAGACGCCGAGGAACGTGGTCACGGAGGTGAGCAAGATCGGCCGGAAGCGCGCCTTCGCCCCCTCGATGACGGCGTCTCGGATCTCGGCCCCGCGCCGTAATCGCTCGTTGATGAAATCGATCATCACCAGCGAGTCATTGATCACCACGCCAGACAGCCCGATGATGCCGAAGATGCTCAGCAAGCCCACCGAGATGCCGAGCAGCAGGTGCCCAAACAGCGCTCCGATGATCCCGAACGGGATCGTGGCCATGATGATGATCGGCTGGATGTACGACCGGAAGGGGATCGCCAGGAGCGCGTAGATCACGAAGAGGGCCAGCAAGAAGCCCTGCGCCAAGGCTCCGAAGGACTCGGCCTGCTCCTCTTGCTCGCCGCCAAACTGGTAGCCGAGGTCCGGGTAGTTCTGCTGCACACGGGGCAGGATGTCGTCGGTCAGCCGGGCCGTCACCTCCTGGCCGGTAATCACGGCGGGGGTGACGTTGGCCGTGATCGTGACCACGCGCCGTCCGTCTTTCCGCTGGATGTTGGCCGGGGCGTTGCCAAAGCTGACGGTCGCCACCTGCCGCAGGGGCACGCTCCCGCCCGTGGGGGTCCGGACGCGGTAGGACTCGACGTCCGCGATAGCGTCCCGCTCGCGCTCGGGAAGGCGGATGTAGACACGCACGTCCTCCCGGCCACGCTGCACGCGCAACGCCTCGGCGCCGAAGAAGGCCGCACGGACCTGCTGCGCGAGGTCGTCTAGCGTCAGGCCCAGCGTCCGCGCTGCCGGCTTGAGCCGTAGCTGGATCTCGCGCGTGCCCTGGTCCTGGTCGCTGCGAATGTCAAACACGCCTTGGAACCGGCCCAGCTCCTCCATCACCCGATCGGACGCCTCGTTGAGGGCCTGATCGCTCGGATGCGACAGCTCCACCTGCACCGGCGCGCCGACGCCGATGATCGACGAGCTGAAGGTAAGCGAGCGGACGCCCGGCACCATCCCCATTTCCTCGCGCCACAGGTCCTCGAAGCGCACCGCAGACACGTCGCGATCTTCGGCAGTGAGCAACTTGAACTGCACCGAGGCGATGCTGGGCTGGGTGGTTGTGGAGCCGTTGCTCGCGTCCGGGCCTCCACCGCTGGCCTGCTGGCCCACGGACGCAAAGACGTCCTCCACCAGCGGCGGTGCGTCGTCCGCGCGCTCACCAGCCAGGCGCTCTTCGGCGCGGTACCCCGCTTCCTCCAAGAGCTGAGCCACTCGGTTGGTTTGGTCCGCGGTGGTGCCCTCAGGCATCTCCAGGCTGGCTGTCACCACGTCGCCTTCGATCTCGGGGAAGAACTCGACCTGCAAAATACCAGCCGGGACGAGCGCCACGGAGAGGACGATGAGGCCGATCGCCGTGGCGATGATGATGCTTGGTGCCGCCGTGGCGAAGTGCAGCGCTTTGTCCAGCGGTCCGCTCACGAAGCGCTGGAGCTGGCGGTCTACGCCCCCCTGCAACCGGGCGAAGAAGCGAAACACCGGGTTCTTCTCCTCGCGGTTCGGGTCTGGCAGGTGCGAGAGGTGGTTGGGCAGCACCAGCAGCGACTCCACCAGCGAGAGCAGCAGCACCGAGATGACGATGACGGGGATACTGCCCATGATCTTCCCGAGCGTGCCGGGCACAAACAGCAACGGGGTGAAGGCCGCACACGTGGTCAGGACGGCGAACGTGACCGGGGTGGCAATCCGACGGCCTCCGCGGAGCGCCGCTAGCAGCCCCGGCGCCCCACGTTCGCGCTCCGCGTAGATGTTCTCGCCCACCATGATGGCATCGTCCACCACAATCCCGATGGCCAGAATGAAGCCGAAGAGCGAGAGCAGATTGATCGAGACGCCCATGAGGTACATCACCGCGAGCGTGCCCACAAACGCAATCCCGATGCCCACGGCCGACCAGAACGCGAGGCGGATGTTCAGAAACAGCGTCAGCGCCGCCAGCACGAGCATCAGGCCGATGACTGCGTTGCGGATGAGCAAGCTCAAGCGATCTTCGAGCACCGTGGCGTTGTTCTCCCAGATGGACAGGTTGATGCCCGCTGGCAAGGACGGCACGATCTCGCCGTTCAGGGTGGCCTGCACCGCTTCTACGATCTCCAGCACACGCTCGTCCGAGGTGCGGAAGACCTCGACAAAGGCGGCGCGCTGGCCATTGTACCGGGTGATGAGGTCACTGTCCTCAAAGTCGTCCCGGACCTCGGCAATCTGGCCGAGGCGAAGCGTGGTGCCATCTGGCCGGCTCAGCACCACGATGTCCTCGAACTGCTGCTGGGTGTAGTTCTGTCCCAGGGTGCGGACGCGGATCTCTTCGCGGCTCGTCTCGATGTTTCCAGCCGGGAGGTCGAGGCTACCCAGCCGCACCGCCTGCGAGATCTGCGGGAGGCTCAGGTTGTAGGCCCGCAGCGTGGCCTGCGGCACCTCGATCGACACCTCGTAGTTGCGGATGCTGCTCGTCTCCACGAAGGACACCTCAGACAAGGCGGACAGCTCGTCCTCGATCCGATACGCCGTCTCTTTGAGGGCCCGCTCCGAGGCCTCGCCGTAGATGGCGATGCGGATCACGCTCTGCCGGTTGGTCAGCTCACGCACCTCCGGCCGCTCAGCCTGGTTGGGGAAGGTGATGATCTGATCGACCTCGGCCTTGATGTCGTCCAGCGCCTGGCTCACGTCGGTCCCCAGCTGCAGCTCGGCCGTCACCACACCGATGTTCTCCGACGCCGTGGCCGTGATCTCGTCGATCCCCTCCACCGCTTCGATCTGCTCTTCGATTTTCTGGATGATCGACTCCTCGATCTCCTCGGGCGTGGCGCCCGGATAGCGAACCGTCACCTGGATGGCGTCCAGGCTGAACTCGGGGAAGACCTCCTGCACGATGTTGGTGTAGGCCGCTAGGCCAGCGGCCAGCAGAAACAGCATCAGCAGGTTCGCGGCCACCCCGTTCTTGGCCATGTAGGCTATGGGGCCACGGGAGGAGCGGATCTCCTGGGCCTCGTCCGGGGACAGCTGTTCAGGGGAATCAGACATGGGACCAGTCAGATGGTAGGGCGATAGGTGGAGACGTTACGGCCGCGCGGCGAGGGCGGTGGAATCTGCGGGGGCGCGGGGGCGGTCGGCCCCGGTGTCGGCCAATCGAACTTTCATGCCGTTGGTCACGACCTGGAGGTTGCTGATGATGACGGGCTGCCCCTCGCGGAGATCGCCCAGCACGGCCACCTCCTCCCCCGTCTGCTGCAGCACCTGGACGGGCACGATGGTCACCAGGCTATCCGACTCGACCGCCCACACCTCGTCACCAGGGCGCAGCGCTTGGCGGGGCACCACGGTGTAGCGCTCCAGCGAAGCCCCATCGATGTCGATATCCACAAACTGGCCAACCAGCAGCGGAGGGGTACCGCCGAGCGCCACGCTGGCGCCAGCGAGCTCGCCGCCCGGCCCGGTCACGCGTTGACCGCTGGAGAACGGTTGCGGCACGCGTACGATCACGTCGATCGTACGACTCTCTGTGTCGAGCGCCGTCTCGGCCCGGTCTACATAGCCGTCCCAGGCGAACTCCTGGGCGCCATACGTGCCCACCACGCGCGCCGCGATGCGCTGGCCACCCGGGGCCCAGAGCGTGGGGATGAGGGCCGCGTCTTCGTCGGACAGCGGCACGGACACTTCCACGGCGTCCGACGCATAGATCTGCGCGAGCACCTGTCCCGGCGCCACGTACGCCCCGGGGTCGACCGTCTCGCTACGCACCACCCCGTCAAAGGGGGCTACGATCTGTGTGCGGTCCAACGCGAGCTGGGCATCGGCTAGGGCCGCCTGGGCACGGGCCAGCGAGGCCTGGGCCGCTTGCAACTGGGGCTCCCGCAAGACCAGCGCACTGGGCTCGTCGGTGGTCCGGGCCTGGGCTTGCCGCTCTTCGCCCACGAACCGGCGGGCGTAGTCATTGCTGTCCACGCTGCCGAAGGTAGCGGCGCCTTGCCGGGCGTCTCGCCGACGGAACTGCTCGTACTCGGCCCGGGCGATGGCGGCCTCCTCTTCAGCCTGAAGCACGTTCACCTGCTGCTGAGCCACGTCGGCCTCGGCCTGCTGGACCCGGTTCTGGTAGTCGGCCGGGTCGATCCGCACCAGCACCTGTCCGCGCCGTACGCGAGCCCCGCTCACCAGGGCTGGGTTGACGTACACCACCTGACCTGCGATCTGCGGCGCCAGCCCGATCTCAGCCCGGGGGCGGACGGTGCCATTGCCCGTCACCTGCAGCGTGCCCGAGCGCACGTCGGCGCTGGAGGTCTGGACGAGGGGGGTGCGCTCTGGGGGCGGCTCCTGGGGCGGCTCGGGCCGCAGGGCAATCATCAGCGCGGCCCCGCCAATGCAGGCCACGAGAATACCAGCGGCGATGAGATATTTAGTCATCGGATTGCAGAGGTTGGGAGATCGAGAGCAGGTCGTTGGTGGACTTCAGCACGGTCGTGGCGTCAGTCTGTGGTTTCAGAGATCAGGACGACCTCCGTGGTGGGCGGGGTGGGTGTCCAGCCACCGCCGAGGGCGCGGTGGACATCCAGGCGCGCTAAGGCTACGTCGCGCGCGGCCCCTACGAGGGTGGTCTCCACCGTGAGGAGGTTGCTCAGGGCGTCGAGATAGTCGAGGTAGGTGCCCACCCCCCGCTCGAAGCGGCTGGCCTGGAGGTCGGCGGTGGCCTGGGCCTCAGCCCGTTGCTCATCGAGAAACAGGTAGCGCTGACGACCTTCCTCAAAGACCTGGAGGGCCCCGTCTACCTCCTGGTAGGCGGTCAGTACGGCCCGGGCATAGGCGGCGGCGGTCTGGGCGTAGCGCGCCTCGGCCGCGCTCACGTTGGCTCGGAGGCGGCCGCCCTGGAAGATGGGCGCGGCCAGGCCGCTGGCCAAGGAGAGCACCCACCGATCGAAATTCAGCACGTTCTCGACGTCGTTGGACTGGGTGCCGATGGACCCAGACAGGGTGAGGCGCGGGAACAGCTCGGCACGCCGCGCGCCGACCCGCAAACGGGCGGCTTCCATGCGCTGCAAGGCCGCCAAGACGTCCGGCCGCTGCACCAACAGCTCAGACGGCAGCCCAGCGGGGATCGGCGTCAACGCCAGTTGCGGCGCTAACGTGTCGCCTAGAACGGCGTCGATGGTCCCGGCGTACCGCCCCATCAAGACGGCCAGACGTCCCTCCGCATTGGCCAGGGTGCCTTCCAGCAACGGCAACCCGGACTGGGCGTTGCGGAACGTTTGGAGCACGGAGTATAGCTCAAACGAGGTGACAAGGCCGCGGTCGTACCGCTCCTGGGTGCGTTCCACCCGCTCGGCCAACACATCGATGGTCTCAACGGTCAGAGCGATCCGCGTGCGGAGATCCACGATGTCAAAGTAGGTGGTGATCGACTGTGCCAGCACGGTGAGCTCGGCCGTGCGCAGATCGGCCTCGGCCGCTACGACATCGCGCACGGCCGCCTTGGTGTCGTTGCGGACCCGCCCCCAGAAGTCGATCTCGTAGGCCAGGGCCAGGCCCGTGGTGTACTGCGTGAAGTCGAAGCGGTCAGGCGCATCGCCGTCCCCACCTAAGCCGGGAATGGGAACACCGCCGAACCCGGCGTCGATCGGCTGGTCCTGACGGGAAACGTTGGCCGAGGCCTCGAGCGTGGGAAAAAGCCCGCTTCGCTGGATGCGGTACAGGGCCGCTACCTCCTCCACGCGCGCCACGGCTTCGGCGAGGTCCAGGTTGGAGGCTCGGACAGAATCAAGGACGGCGTCGAGCACGGGGTCGTTGTAGGCTGACCACCAGGTCTCGGGCGCGTAGGCGGCCAGCGTGTCAAGCGCGGCGTAGGCCTCGGGGAGGGCCGTGACGGCCTCCGGAGCCTGCACACGAGGCGCAAACGAGCACCCCGCCAGGCTGAGCAGGCTAGCCAACACAAGAAGCGCCGCAGGGCGCAGGGCGGAAATAGGCATCATGAAGGGGTGTCATGGGGGCCTGCCGGTTGGAGGCCGTGGTAGATCAGGTCGAAGATGTGCTGCTTCCGAGCCTTCACAAAGGCGTCCCAGTCCTGCGCATCCGGGTGGATCAGCTCGACGGTGGGCCGGGAGACGAAGAAGAAGATGCAGCTGGAGATGACGGTGAGGATGGTGTGCCAAGGATCGACGGCCCGGATGTCCCCACGCTCCACCGCCGCCTCGATCTTGCGGACGAAGAGCTGGGGCGCCCCCTCCTGGGCCTGCTTGAAGCGCCCGATGTGTGTGCCGAGTGCTTGCCCACCGCTCAGGTTCTCGTTCACCATCAGCCGAAACACGTCGGGGTTCGCATGCAGCGCGTCGATGTAGCTGTCGATGAAGCCGCGCAGAAACTCGGCAAACGTGGTCGCCCCACGCGTCTCTTGCGCGAACGCCTGCATGAACCGCTTCATCACGTAGCCGAACACCGCCTCGTAAAGCCGGTCTTTGCTGCGGAAATAGTAGTGCAGCATCGCTTTGTTGATACCCGCCTGGTCCGCAATCTCTTGCATGCGTGCGCCATCACGCCCCTTGGAGGCAAACACCACCAGGGCGGCATCGAAAATGCGCTCTTCTGTTTCGACGGTGTTGGTCATGGCTGGCACCAGATAAATGAGATGAGCACTCTTACGACCAAATACCAACCATTTGTTCCAACCATATGGTTAACCAAGTTGCAACGGCCAAGCTCATCGTCGGGTGAGGATCGAGGGCGGGCTCGGCCCAGGGGGATGCTCTTCGCCGGGGAGGTGGCTTTCCTAGGCCGACCTTCCTATCATGCCTCCTCCGATGCTGTCCAGGCTTGCAGGGCCTGGGCGCAGCCCGTCATCATCTCACCCACCCAGTTTGTGCTCCCACCATGCCGAACCAGACCCAATCGATCGTGTTGGGCGCGGCCGTCGTCGCGATCCTCTCTACTTCCTACCTGGGGTTCATCAACTTCCTCTGCTGCGCGGGTGTCATCATCGGCAGCATGATGGCGGTCTGGCATTACACCTCCACCCACCAACTCACCCTACTGGCGGGCCGCGGGGCGCTCATGGGGCTCATCGCGGCCGCCCTGGGCACGTTTATCGCCATCTTCCTCAACTATGCGTTGATCCAGTTGGGCATCCGCCACGACCTGGCCTTCACCCAATGGATGCTCAGCAGCTTCGGGGATAGCATGCCGCCGGACCAGTATGACCAGTTGGTGGCCCAGATGGAAGCTCCCGTCACCCTGATGAGTCAGCTGACCGCCGGACTGGTTGGGGTCGCAGTCAGCGCCGTCTTCGGCGCCATCGGGGGGGCCATCGGCGCCTCGGCCTTCAAGAAAGGAGAAGACGCCTGAGCTGGACGTTGTTCATGGTGAGCGCAAACCGGGGGATCATAATTAGCTGATGATCTCTCCACCATGTGATGACCGGTGCTCGCCATGCCTCCCGGGTTTGCCGCCTTCGTGGTGGAGCCGGCCAGCGGTGGCCGGCCACGCAGGGCACGCTGACGCCGGCTGTGTCCTTGACGCCGGCTGTGCGGAGACCCGTTCGTCTACCGCCGGCACCAGCCATTCACTGCTTGATGAGCTTGGCCACACTGCCGTTCACTTCATCCGGGGCCAAGTTTGTGGTGTCGTACAGGATCAGCAGGTTGCCGCTGGGCAGCTGGGCCACATCGCGTACGCGGCCTACCTGCTCAAGAAGGATGGTTGTGCGGCCAGACGCGGGGTCATAGCCCATGAGGCGACGCTGAGCGAGCGCGCCCCAGAGAAAGACGCCATCTCGCTCCGGAAAGGCGCTGTCTTGTAGCTGCATCAGTCCCGAGGGCGCCATGTTGAACTCGGGCCCCCAGCCCTTGAGCGGCAAGATGCTCATCTGCTCGGCTTCGGCTTCCGTCAGTTCGCCGACGGGCGACCCGTCATAGTTGAGTCCATACGAGAAGAGGGGCCAGCCATAGTTTCCGCCTTTCTCGATGACGTTGAGTTCGTCTCCCCCCAGGGGGCCGTGCTCGTTGGCGTATAGCATGCCGTTGCTGTAGAACAGCCCCTGCGTGTCGCGGTGGCCGTAGCTCCATATGCTGGTGGGCCCGGACTTGCCATCGAACACCGGATTGTCAGAAGGGATAGACCCATCAGCTCTGAGGCGGTGGATCTTGCCGCTATCGCTATCTAGGTCTTGGGCGCCGGGTTCTGGAAATGGACTGCCGGCCGCGCCCTGCGTCACGAAAAAGTGCGCATCGTCTTGCCACACGATCCGCGAACCCACCGAGAAGCTGTTGGTCTGAAAGATGATCTCAAAACCTTGCACGGTACGGTCAGAGAAGTTGAACCGACCGACGGCCATGTGTCCAGCGCCTTGATCCTCGGTAAGGGGCTGCACGAAAGCAAGATAGACCAGTCCATTTGTCTCGAACTGCGGATGCAGGCTGACGTCGTTGTAGCCGCCGAGAAAGAGCGGGCCCGCCTGTACGATGTAGGTTTCAGGCAAGCCCTCTAGGTCGGTGCGCTGGCCGTCGCGGATGTGGCTGAGGGCACCGAACCGCTCAGTCACTAGGTACTCGTCCTCACCGAGCACAGCTACGGCCCATGGGATCGCATACCCGGAGGCTACAACCTCCACGTGTGCATCCAGCAGGTCCACGGTTACGTCTGGGGGCAGCGGGACGCCGTCCAGGCCGGGGACAGGCCCCGTCCCTGGACCAATCGGCATCGAGTCGGACCTACCTGAGTCGCAAGACATCAACAGCGAAAGTAGAACACCTGTGAGCAACCACACTCGCAGCGAGCTAGACATAGGACGTCATCGTTTGTACAGGCGGAGGGTATACGTTCGGATGTGAGCCCGGGCTGCAAAGTTCCTGAGGGACGTACGATCAGCCCCCAAGAAGCCGTGGCGATCTCCAGTTCGCAGACCCGCTGCCCACACTACGAGCTCACGCGGAGGCGACGCCAGCGCGTCGTCTGATCCAGCGGGGCAACGAGCACGCTGGCTGCACCGCGTTGACCCGCCGCGCCCCGGGCGACGCGGACAACGCCGCCTGGCGTGTGACGAGGCGTACAGCGCCCATCAGTAGGAGCTTGACAGAGCACTTAGGGGGCTTGACGAGCCGACCACGGGGGCAGTTCAGTCTCTGCGGAGGGTGATCGGCTGCACGGGCTTCTGCAGCGGCCTTTATCGCTTGCTCTTGGGTGTCCCCAGAATCTCGTTGAGCAGGACGGCCTCGCGGGCGGTGTCCAGGCGCTGGAGGCGTTCGATCAGCGACTTGGTGCGGCGGCCGTGGACCCGACGCACGGGCGGCTTCTTGAAGTGCTCGTGCCCGAGGTGGCCGAGCGGACTGGGGGCGTGGTACTCGGTGTCGGCTACGTTGGCCGAGCGCAACATGTTGGTGCGCTGCGGCACCTGCGTGCGCACCGGGACCGGACCCGGGATGGGGCGCGAGGGCTGGGGTGGCCGCTTCGGAACGGGAATCTCGATGCCCAGGATGTCGCCCAGCTCGCGTCCGATCTGTTCCATCTGCTCCTGGCGCTGGACGGCGCGTTCGGCCTCCTCCGCACTCATGGGTTCCATCGACTCCACCGGCGATGGAGACTCGATGGGAACCGGCTTCTTCTTCTTTTTCTTCTTCCCCCCGACCACCTGGAAGACCAGGTAGATGATGAAAAGGGCCAGGTAATACAGCAGGTCTTCCATGGGGCGCTGTCAGACGAACGGTCGGTCGCGTGGACATCGGAACATACGACCCCGCGTCCACATCTGTTGCCTCCGCCTTTCTCTTATCCGGCCATGCCTACGCCTCTCCCCGCTCGTCTCCACGATCTCCGGGCCTACCTCGATGGCTTGGTAGACCGCTTCGAGCGCCCCTCGTTCATTGCCCCGGACCCCATCTCGATTCCGCATGGCTTCGATGACCCCGAGGATCGGGCGATCATCGGGCTGTACGCGGCCCTACTGGCGTGGGGCCAGCGGCCCACCATGCTGCGCAAGCTCAACGAACTGTGCGAGCGGATGCAGTACCGGCCGGCCGCCTTCGTACAGGGCTACCGGCCCAGCCGCGATGCGGAGCGCCTGGACGGCTTCAAGCACCGCACCTTTCAGCCCACAGACGCCCACTGGCTCACCCGCGCGCTCAGCGAGGGGCTTCGCCAGCACGGGTCGGTGGAGCGCCTGTTCGCGCGGCACCTCCCCGCCACGGCCACAGACGTGGGCCCCGCCATCCAGGGCTTTAGCGCCACCTTGCTCACCTTCGTGCCCGGCACCCCAGCGCGCCTCCGCAAGCACCTCGCGCAGCCCGATCGTGGCAGTGCCTGCAAACGGCTCGCTATGTACCTCCGGTGGATGGTCCGGCCAGGGCCCGTTGACTTCGGGCTGTGGACGAGCATCCGACCCGCCCAGTTGGTCCTACCGCTGGACGTGCATGCTGGGCGCCAAGCCCGGGCCCTGGGCTTTCTCCACCGGTCGCAGAACGACTGGCGGGCCGTCCAGGAGCTGACCGAGGCGTGCCGGCGCTTGGATCCCACAGACCCTGCCCGCTACGATTTCGCCTTTTATGGGGCCGGGGCGCACGGCGTCGAGCTGGATCCCGCGTGGACGGGTCAGAACCGGTTGGCTGTCACCTCGGCGCCCACCGTGCGGTAGGCGCGGTTGTGGTAGAGCAGCGCGGCGGCCGGGGCCTCCAGCGTGGCTTCCAGGACCTCGCCCAGCACCAGGTCGTGGTCTCCGGCTTCATAGAACGCGTAAGGGCGGCACCGAAGGACCGCCACCGCACCCGGCAAAATGGGCAGCCCGTGAGTATCCACGCGATACTCGATGGAGGCAAACTGCTCCTCGCCGGTACGGTCTGGGCGGGCAAAGTGATTGGACAGGTCCACCTGTGCCTCAGACAAGACGTGGACGGCGAACGCCTCGGCGGTCTGTAGCGCCAGATGGGCTTGCGAGGCACGCTGCACGTTGAACGAGATCAGCGGCGGCTCCAGCGAGACGCTCGTAAACGACCCGATGGTCACCCCGCGCAGCCCCTCCGGTGTACGCATCGTCACCACCGTCACCGGCGATGGCACCTGGCGCATCACCTCACGGAGCGCCTCTCCTTTCGTCTGAACAGACTGCATAGCCCTGTATTTTTTTGCACCAGATAAAGAAGCGCGAACGTAGGCCGTGCGGGGCGTGTTCTGTGCGGATCGTGACGAATCCGTACGTCCTCGTCGTCAGGAAAATACGTCTTTGACACGGCTGAAGAAGGACTTGCGCTCTTTGTTGGTGGTGCCGGGCTGGGGGGTGAACGAAGGCGAAGTCCGCATCGCTTCGAACTGCGCACGCTCAGCGTCCGTCACGTCCCGTGGGATCCAGACGTGGACCCGGACCATCTGATCGCCGCGCCGCGAGCCGTTCAGCTCGGGCAGGCCGCGCCCGCGCATGCGCAGGAGACGCCCCGACTGAATGCCGGGGTCGATCTGAAGCCGAGCATGCCCTTTCAAGGTGGGCACCTCCACCTCAGTACCCAGTACGGCATCTGGGAGGGAGATGTAGAGGTCGTGGTACAGGTCGAGCCCATCGCGCAGGAAGTGCTCGTGGGCGACCTCCTCAATCTCTACACGCAAATCTCCAGGCTGACCGCCCCGGATGCCCGCGTTGCCCATGCCACGCAGGGTCAGGTAGTTGCCCTCCATGACGCCAGGAGGCACGTTGATGGTGATGGTTTCCTCGCCCCGCACACGGCCTTCGCCACCGCAGTTGTCACACTTGTTGGTGATCACCCGGCCTTCCCCACCACACGTGGGGCACGCCTGCACGTTGATAAACTGGCCGAACACGGAGCGCGTGACGCGGCGAATCTCACCCGCCCCTTGGCACGTGGGGCACGTCTCCCAGCCGGCCTCCCCATCGGCCGAGCCAGTGCCGTCGCACACCTCACAGAGGACCATCTTGCGGACCTTGATGCGCTTTTCGGTCCCTTCTGAGATCTCCTCCAGGGTGAGCGGGAGGCGGATGCGGAGGTCGCTGCCAGGTCGGCCCTGGCCTGTGCCACGCCGTCCGCCGCGACCGCCGAACACGTCGTCGAAGATGCTGCCGCCAGCGCCACCGCCAAAGATGTCCCCAAAAGCGCTGAAGATGTCGTTGATATCCTGGAAGCCCGCGCCGCCCCCTGGGGACCCGGTGCCTCGCACCCCGGCATGACCAAAGCGGTCGTAGCGCTGCCGCTTTTGGGCATCGGAGAGGACCTCGTAGGCCTCGGCCGCCTCTTTGAAGCGGCTCTCAGCCGCCTCATCGCCAGGGTTTCGATCGGGGTGGTACTTCATGGCGAGCTTGCGATAGGACCGTTTGAGGTCGCTCTCGCTGGCATCGCGGCTCACACCCAGAATCTCGTAGTAATCACGCATACAGCTTGCGCGGATCGGTTGATGAAGAATAGAGGCGGGCCCTTAGGCTGCCACGATGACCTGGCTGTGCCGGAGGATGCGGTCGCCCAGGCGGTAGCCTTTCTGGACCTCCTGGAGGATCGTACCGGGCTCTACGCCCTCGGGGGCGGGCTGCTGCATCAGGGCCTCGTGCAGCGCCTCGTCGAACGGCTGTCCCACGGCCTCGATCGCCTCCACGCCCAGCTGCTCGAACTCAGTGGTGAACTTCTGCCACACCATGTCGAGCCCTTCCTTGAGAACGGGATACGCCTCAGCCTGCTCGGCCTCGGCCTGCTCGACCGCCTCCACGGAGCGGCGGAAATCATCGTAGAGACCAAGGAATCGCTTCACGACACCGGTCTTCCCCAGGGTGCGCTGGAGTTTCAGCTCTTCGTCGGTACGGCGCCGGTAGTTGCGAAACTCGGCCGTATGCCGAAGCAGCTGATCGTGTAGCTGCTCCTGCTCGCGGGCGGCCTGATCCAAGGCCTCCTCGTGCTCGGTCAGGGTGCGGATCGTGGCCTGGATGACGGCGGCTTGGTCCGGCTCCAACTGGTCGGCCAAACGCTCCAGGTCATCGACCTGCACGTTGGGCGCTGTGGGCTCAGCTGGAGCCTCGGAATGCGGTTCTGGCATTGAATCGGTGCTAGGTACTTCCATGATCTATGGATGCGTAAACAGATATCGGTTCAGAGGGCCGGTCAATCGGAGGTCGAGGGGTTATCCAGGCAGGCGGCCATCCCCTCCACCAGGGCCACCACGCGGGCATAGTCCATGCGCATCGGCCCGATGACCGCCACGGTGCCACTGGTATCGCCGCGGCGGTACTCGGAGGTCACAATGGAGTAGCGATCGGCGGGGTAGTCTACCGTGCCGCCTCGCTCGCGCCCGATGCTCACCACCGCCTCGCCAGATTGGATCAGGGTGCGGTCCAGGCGAGACTCCAGGACGGCAATCACGCCGGCCTCGTCCTCCAAAAACTGGACGATCTCGCGCACGGCTTCGGGCTCCTGAAACTCAGGCTGCTCCAGCAGGTGCTGGGCGCTGCTGAGCGCCAGTCGCTTGGCCTGTGGGTGTTCGCTGAAGAGACGGTCGGGCTCGTTCAGGATGAGCCGGATGATACCGGTCTCATCGTCGCGCAGATCGCCGATGCGGTCTGCGTAGGTCCGGCGGATTTCCTCCAGGGTCAATCCCGCCAACCGCTCGTTGATGAGCGAGAGCACCCGGTCCAGGTCGTCCCGGCGCACGGTGGACTCTACCTCTACGATGAGCGTCCGCACGAGGCCGCCCCGAACGCTGATGACCACCATCAGGCGCGAGGACGACAGCGGGACGGCTTCCAGGCGCTCCAGCACCCCCTCCGAGAGACGCGGGCTGACCACCACGCCGATCAGGCTCGACAGCTGCCCGAGGAGCCGGGAGCTCTCTCGCACCAGCTGGTCGGTGTCGCCCATCATGCGTTCCAACTCGCGCACGAGGCGCTGCTTCTCCATCTCGGTGAGCTGGCTCGACTCCATGAGCTGGTCCACGAAGACGCGGTAGCCGAGCGCCGTAGGAATGCGGCCAGCCGACGTATACGGATGGTCCAGGTACCCCTGCTCTTCCAGGTCGCTCATGGTGTTGCGGATGGAGGCCGCGCTCAGCCCCAGCGACGACTGCTTGGACAGGTACCGAGAGCCCACGGGCCCCGCCGTGTGGATGAAACTCTTCACCACCAAGCGGAGGATCTCGCGCTCCCGCGAGGTCAGGTCGTTTGTGGGATCAGGTCGCATGGACGAACGGGCGGGCATGGTTCAGACATCCCTATGAGCAAAAGCCTTGCCGGTGAGCGCACGAAGCCTCCACAACGACGGAGTGGCAGGTCCTGTTCACGGTGGCCACCAAAAACATGGAGAACGGCCCAGCACCAGCGCTCGTCACGGTGCGGCCTCCTGGGCTCGCCTGCCAGCCTGACAGGGGCCCGTGCACGCCGCAACGGGGGGTAGCCTGTGCCCGGCGTGGCGCGTATCCTTAACCCCGTGGGGAAACCTCTGTTTCTGGGCACCCTGCCTGCGCATGGCGCTGGGTTTCATCGGTCGATGGACGAGGGCGCCGGTTCGTTCAACCTGTTCAGCGATCACTTCGTTCATCATGGCCACTTGCCTCGCTCTGTCTGACCACCATCATGCGCATGCGGCGGCTGACCACGTGGAGCGCCCGGCGCGTCTGGACGCGGTGACCGCCGTCCTGAAAGCGGCGCCGCTCTGGACGCAGGTCCAGCACCTCACGCCGGTAGCCGCTCCGCTGGAGGTGGCGCGGCTGGTGCACACGGAGGCCTACGTAGCGCGGTTGGAGGACGCCGCCACGGCCGCCCCCTTGCGGTTGGATCCAGACACCTACATGACCCCCGAGAGCCTCCGCGTAGCCCTGGAGGCGGTGGGGGGGGCGCTGGCGGTGACGGATCGCGTGCTCACCGGAGACGCGACCAATGGCTTCGTAGCGGTACGTCCCCCCGGCCACCATGCCACCCCCACACAGCCGATGGGCTTCTGCCTGCTCTCCACGGTGGCGCTGGCCGTCCGATGGGCCCAGCAGACCCATGGCCTCGAGCGCGCGATGGTGCTGGACTACGACGTGCACCACGGCAACGGTACCCAAGATGTGTTCTACGCCGACCCAAACGTGCTGGTGGTCAATCTCCACCAGCACCCCCTCTACCCCTTCAGCGGCACGGCCGAGGAACGCGGCCAAGGCCCAGGGGTCGGCGCCACGCTGAACATCCCCCTCCCGGCCCACCAAGGCGATGCCGTCTACCTGGATGTGCTCCGCCGCCAGGTGGCCCCCGCCGTGGAGGCCTTCCAACCCGAGGTGATCTTCGTCTCGGCCGGCTTTGACGCCCACTGGCGCGACCCGCTGGGCAGCATGCGTCTCACCACAGCAGGCTTCGCGGCTCTCATCACGGAGGCGCTGGGCTGGGCCGACCGGCACTGTGGCGGGCGCCTGATCGGTGCGCTGGAGGGCGGGTACGACACCGAGGCCCTGGCCTGCGGGGTCCGCTCCACGGTCCAACGCCTCCTCGATCCTGAGGCCGCCGTCTACGATACCGTGGGGCCACCGCCCGCTTCAGGGACGGCCAGCGAGACGTAGTAGCCCCCCTCCTGCCAGAATCGGACGTGCCAATGCCCGTGGTTGTCCGTGGTGACGCGAGCCTGCTGTGCGTCCATCTCCACGTGCAGCTTCAGCGCCTTCGGAGAGAGGCGCAGGCCTGTACGCAGGGCTTTCAGCGTGGCCTCCTTGAGCGTCCACGTGAGGATGTGCAGATGCGTCCGGTCCAGGCCCAACGTATCGAGCAAGTGGTATTCGTCGGGGCGCAGGATGTAGCGGTAAAGATCGTCGCGCCGGGGCACGATCTCTTCCAGGTCCACGCCCACCGGATGCACGGCCACAGTGGCTACGGCGCGCTGCCCAGAGTGCGCCAGCGAGAGGTGGTAGGGCGTGCCGGGCACTTCCAGCGCTCCGTCCTCGGCCACCTGGATGGGCACCTGAGGCGGCGGCCTGTCCAGGAGGTCCGCCAGGAGCGCACGGGCGGTCACACGGCCCAGCAAAAACGACTGGCGCCGCCGCGCGTGGCGATAGCCGTCCCACCGAGCCCGCTCCTCGTCAGACAAGTGGGTCACCCAGGTGTTCACACAAGCCGCGTCGTAGTCACGCGTGAGCAAGCGAGGGCGCTGTTCGAGGTCTACCATGAAGGGGAATACGTGGCCGAGGGGTGTGCCCGTCTTCTAACGCAAACGGGGGCCGCTTGTGTCGAGCGGCCCCCGTGCGAGCAGTATCGAGACTGCGCAGCAATCAGCCGCGGGCCGCCAGATAGCGGTTGTTGACCTTGGCCCAATCCACCGTATTCCACCAGGCGCTGACGTAGTCGGGGCGGCGGTTCTGGTAGTTCAGGTAGTAGGCATGCTCCCACACGTCGATGCCCAAGATGGGCGTGTGGCCCTGCATGTAGGGGCTGTCCTGGTTGGCGGTGCTGTACACAGCCAGGCCGCCGTCTGCATCCACCGCCAGCCACGCCCAGCCGCTTCCAAAGCGCGAACCCGCTGCGGCGGCGAACTGCTGCTTGAAGCTGTCAAACGAGCTCATGGTGCTGTTGATGGCCGTGGCGAGGTCGCCCACGGGCTCTCCGCCGCCGTTGGGCGACATCACGTCCCAGAACAGCGAGTGGTTGGCATGACCACCGCCGTTGTTGCGGACCGCCGTCTGGATGGCCGCCGGCAGGTCGTTCAGGTTGCGGAGCAGGTCTTCGACGGAGTGATTCTCCAGGCTGTCGTGGCCCTCCAGGGCAGCGTTGAGTTTGTTGACGTAGCCTTGATGGTGCTTGCCATGGTGGATGCCCATCGTGCGCGCGTCGATGTGCGGCTCAAGCGCGTCTTGGGCATACGAGAGGTCGGGAAGAGTGTGAGCCATGTTCGATCCGATGAGGGTGGGTGAAAATAGACAGGGTCCTGCTAACGGGCGTTTTCAGCGGAATGTTTTAGCCTGCTCCCCTCCCTCCATCGTTCAATGCTCATCACACAGCCCCTCCGCTGCCGATGTCACGAGGATGTTGCACTTGTTCCGCCCCGGCGGGGCCCGCCCCGCTCAGGCCTCACCCCCGCTTCCACGTCCGCCACGCCTTCCACGCGGCCAGCCACGGATGCTGGGTGCGTTCGGCGCGCAAGTAGGCCACCCGCTCGCCCCCAAGGCGCCGCTTGAACTCGGCGATGGAGGGCGTGTTGGCTCCCACGAAATCGAAATAGTGGAGCCCGTCCGCCTGCAGACGCGGGAGCAGGGCGCCCATCAGCACGGTCATGGCCGGGCCGGGGTGGCTGCCCGCCAGCCAATAGTAGGCCGCCCGATCGTCGCGGAGCAGCGTCACGGCGGCCTCTGGGGCAGACGCCGGGGTGGGGCGAGCCGTCCAGGTCTGGGCATGCCCCGTGGCCGTCAGCTGGGTAGCCAGCGCGCGGAGCTGACCTGGAGGCGCCGGTACGCCACGTGCCTGCCGCTGGTAGCTGGCTTGCAAGAGGGCCACCGTCTCGGCGGGGGCACCGGGGGCCACCACGTAGCGCGGGGCGTTCTTGCGCGCTACCCGACGCGCCGACGCCGACCACTGGGTCAACGGGTCGGTGGCGTCGCGGAAGGGCACGCGGGCGGTGTAGAGGGGCTGTGCCGTCCAGCCTTGCCACTGGAGGGGCCGGGCGTCGTCGAGGCCAGGGGCCAGGTGCAGGGTGCAGTCCGCGTGGCCGGCTGGGAGGGCCCGCAGTAGGGTCTCCAACGGGTGGCGGCGGCGGTGAATGGAGGCTTCATCCAGATCATCGCAGAGCAGAATCGGCGTGTACGGCGTCACGGGAGGCACGCCCAGGCGGACCAGTGGGCCACGCTGGCGGTGAAAGGCCACGAGGCCCGCTGCGAGCGGAGCACCCCGCGCGGGCTCCACGCCCAGCACCGTGTAACGCCATCCCAGGGCGGCCTGGACCGCCTCGGCGTACGCCAGCGTGGCAAACGGCGAGCGGTGCCCGCTGGACGCCCAGAGTGCGTCCCAGCGGTGGCGGTCCGCCGGCGCGGGCGCGCGCCCGGAAGCGGCTAGCGGGCAGACCGTCCAGGACGGAGCATCGGCTGACATGGAGGCGGCGCGAGGACGGCGCTACAGGATGTATTGGCTGAGATCCCGGTTTTGGGCAACGGCCTCCAGGGTCTCCCGCACCTGCTTCTCCTCGATCGTCACCTGCGTGTCCTCAATGCGATCCGGCACGTCGAACAGCAGGTCTTCCAGCAGCGTGGTCAGGATCGTGTGCAGCCGCCGTGCCCCGATGTTCTCGACCGAGCTGTTTACCTCGGCCGCTACGCGGGCGATGGCGCGAACAGCCGGGTCCGTGAATTCGATCTCCACCCCTTCCGAGGCCATGAGCGCCTGGTACTGCTTCAGCAGCGCGTTCTTGGGCTTGGTGAGGATGTCGTAGAAGTCGTTCTCGTTCAGGCTCTGGAGCTCCACACGGATGGGGAAACGCCCCTGGAGCTCCGGAATGAGGTCGCTGGGCTTGGACACGTGGAAGGCCCCGCTGGCTACGAAGAGGATGTGATCCGTCTTGACCATCCCGTACTTCGTGGTCACGTTGGATCCCTCCACGATGGGCAGCAGATCCCGTTGAACGCCCTCGCGGGAGACGTCCGGACTGCCTTTGCCTTGCCCACGGGCGGCCACCTTGTCGATCTCGTCGATGAACACGATGCCCGATTGCTGGACGCGCTCCAGGGCCTCCTGGGTCACCTTGTCCATGTCGATCAGCTTCTGAGCTTCCTCGCGGGTCAGAAGCTCGCGGGCCTCTTTGATCGGGACGCGGCGCTTCTTGCGCTTTTTGTTGCCGCCCAGGTTGCCGAAGAGGTCCTGGAGGTTGACGCCCATTTCCTCCATGCCCATCGGGCTGAAGACCTGCAGCATGGGGGTCTGGTCCGAGGTCACGTCGATCTCCACCTCGCGCTCGTCCAGCTCACCGCGGGAGAGCTTCTCGCGAAACTTCTGGCGGGTGCGGTCGCGCAGGTCGGCCTCGCCATCGGGCTCCTCGCTGGTGGCCATGACAAAGCCCGGGCCGTTGATGACCTCTTTCTTGGCGGGCTTGTGGGCCGGGGGGATGAGAATGTCCAGGATGCGATCTTCGGCGTGTTGGCGGGCCCGCTCCTGGACGCCCTCGGTGTGCTCTTCCCGCACCATGTTGATCGAGATGTCCGTGAGGTCGCGGATCATGCTGTCCACGTCCCGCCCCACGTAGCCGACCTCGGTAAACTTGGTGGCCTCCACTTTGATGAACGGCGCCTGAGCGAGCCGCGCCAGCCGACGAGCAATCTCGGTCTTGCCGACCCCCGTGGGGCCGATCATGATGATGTTGTTGGGCATGATCTCATGCCGCATGTCCTCCGGCGCGTTCTGACGGCGCCAGCGGTTGCGGAGGGCGATGGCCACGTTCTTCTTGGCCTCGCGCTGCCCGATGATGTACTTGTCCAACTCGGCGACGATCTGCCGAGGCGTCAGTTCATGACTCATGTAGACGATTCTCCCTTAACGACATGCCGTGTGCGGCGTGCGTGTGCACACCCCACTCAGCACGGCGAACCCGACCGGTCCGTTCCCGGCCCCCATGATATCGCAAAGATCAGGGGGTGGCGTCGAGGTCGTCGTAGGGCTCGTCGTCATAGTCATCCCCTTCGAACGACAGGTCCTCCGGGTCCATAGGGCGTGCCTCCTCTTCGTCATAAGACCCATCGTAGAAGCTTTCGCGGATGGCTGAGACCTCCGGATGGCGCTCGTTCAGAATGAGGACCGTGTAGTCATGGGGCGTGCCCCGGCGTTTCTCCAGGTAGACGGCTCCGGCCTCCTCCAGCTGCTGGATGATGGCCTTGGGATCGTAGTCATCGCCGAACTCGTCGGAGAGGCGGCGCAGCAGCGGGGTGAGGTAGATCTCCTCGTACTGCCCGAAGTGCTCGTAGATGACCTCCAGGGTGCTCACCGCCAGCGGATCGTCGACGGGTTCAGTCACCTCTGGCGGGCCGGCCGACGCGTAGCGCTCTTCGTCGCCCCGGCTGAAATCGCGGCGGAGCGTGTCGGTCAGCAGGTTGTAGGCATCCAGGAACACGTCTTCGTCGGACGCCATGCCGTCGCCGATGGAGCGGTCCATGGTGACCACCAGCGGGTGACAGCCCTGGCGCTTGAGCTGCCGCACGAGGGGCAGGTAGGGCCGATCGCCGGTGACGAGCACCACCACGCGGATGTCGGGGCGGGTGTGCAGCACTTCGGCGGCATCCAGGCAGATTTGTACCTCGGACGCATTGGGCTGTCCCACCGAGGAGACGAAGCACGGCTGAACGCCTTGCGCACTCAACTCCTGGATGACTTGGCCGTTGTAGTGGCCAAAGTCCGCATAGGCGTTGATGAGTGTCGTGCGCGTTTGGTCGGCACTGCGCAGGTACTGCCGCAATTCCGTCAGGATGGCATCCAGATACGGCAATGCCTGGATCTTCTTGTTGGCCTGCGTCTGGAGGGCTTGGGTTAGATTGTCGAAGTCAACAAAGATGGCAGCGCGGCGTTGGGGGCGCCGGGCTTTATGGTGGTCATACCGCATGTAGAAGAGACGATCAATGGTGTGTAGGGTCGTGCATTGTATTCAGGAGCCGCCGAAGCCTCATCGAGTGCGGCACCACCGCCGAGGGAGGGCGGCGCACAAGCGGGTGATGGCTACGGGGGGTTGACCGCACCGAGGAAGACGACAGGACCGAGGCCACGCGGGGGCCCTGAATCCGGCGCGGTACGCTGTCGCCGGAGGGCGCTAGGCCTCCTGTAGACTGCCCTCTGAGGCAGGTCAGGTGGGTGATGTAAGTTCTAGAATAGTAGTGTGATGGTTGGTGTAAATGCAAATGTCCGCCGCAATCGATAGTCCTTCTTCAACAATCGCTTTGGCGGTCAGGTCGGAGCCGTGCTTCACGAGGGCGCGGGTGGCCGCTAGCGCGAACGGGCCCCCGGAGCCGATGGCCAGGATGTCGTCGTCGGGTTCGATAACATCTCCGTTGCCGCTGATCAGGAGCAAGCGCTCTTCGGAGGCCACGGCCAGCATGGCCTCTAGCCTCCGCAGAAACCGATCCGTGCGCCAGTCTTTGGCCAGCTCCACCGCCGACCGGGTCAGGTTGCCCCCGTACTGCTGCAGCTTCTCCTCAAAGCGCTCGAAGAGGGTGAACGCATCGGCCGTAGCCCCTGCAAAGCCGGCCAGCACCCGGCCTTCGTAGAGGGGGCGGACCTTCTGCGCTCGGTGTTTCATGACGGTATTGCCCAGGGTGGCCTGCCCATCCGACCCCAGCGCCACAGAGCCGTTGTAGCGTACGCCCAGGACGGTGGTACCGTGGAGAGGAACCTGCGGAGTGGGGGTGCCGAAGGCATGGCCGGCCGGCGTATACAGCATACAGAAAGACTGTGAAGTCGATAAAAGGCAGTGAGATAGTACCAACCGTTCAACACAGCATTCGATCCCTCGCACCCGGCTGGACTCAGGGCGAAAGCCGAGCCAACCGCTCTACGATGGCGTCCTGGACCCGACGGATGGACGAGGCGCGTACTGTGTAGTTGTTGGCCATGAGCACGAAGGCGAGGGTCCGCCCTCCTTCGGTCTGTACGTAGCCGCTCAGGCTGCTGACCCCGGTCAGCGTGCCGGTCTTGGCCCGGACGTTCTGGTAGCCCGGTCCTTGGCGGAACCGCCGCTCCAGCGTGCCATCCACCCCGCCTACCGGGAGGCTGTCCATGAATGCCGTCTGCGTGCGCGCATCTGGGTGGCTGCCCATGTAGCGGAGCACGGCCATCGTCATCGCCGGGGTTACGAGGTTCATGCGCGAGAGGCCCGAGCCATCGACGAGCCGAAGACGGCTCGTGTCCGCCATCGCCCGAGCAAACGTGGTCATGGCCGCCTCCACGCCCATGGCCGTGGAGCCTGGCTCAAGGTCATCGTCGTTGATGGGGAGCGCGGCCCCCAGGATGCGCAGCAGCTGATCGGCATACAGATTCTGGCTGTCTTTGTTGACCACCCGCACGAGGTCTGCCAGCGGTGGCGACGTGTAGGTGGCCACCCGCTGCATGCTCGGAGCTTCGTAATCGGGACGGATCGAAAGGTCATCCACATCCACGGCCCGGCCCACCACCACAATCCCTGCCTCCAGCAACGTCTCCCGCAGCACGTGGGCAAAATACCGGGTTGGGTTGGAGACCGTTAGCACGGTGGTGTCTTCGCCACCTGCGGGCACCTCGCCGCTTACATAGAGCACGTTCTGCGCCCGTGCGCGCGCGTAGCGGTCCCGCATGCGCGCCCCGGCATCCACGGTGCGCGTCTGGTTCACCACCTCCAGGTAGGTGGTGGCCGGGGTCCAAGAGACCGTGGCCGGAGCGCCAGGGGTGCGGCCTTGCACGGTAACGGCTACCCCATTGTCGGCGAAGACCAGGCCGCCCATCTCGGCCGAGTAGCTGTACGGCTCATCGTCCCAACTCCACCCGACACCCAGGGGCTGGTCCACATGCACATCGTCGTCTCCGATGATGTCTCCCTGGATGGTGGTGATGCCTTGGGCCCGCAAGGAATCGGCCCAGGCCCGAAACGGCGCCGTCACGTCGGGATCGTCCTGCAGATCGCCTGTGAGCGGGTCGTAGCGGCTCCCGAACGACGGATCCCCGCGGCCCTGGACCACGAGAGGGCCCTCCAGCACGCCGTCTCGGACGACGCCCTGGGCGTACAGGCGGGTTTCCAGGCGATAAGCGGGACCGAGCCGATCCAGGACTGCGGCGGCGGTGTACAGCTTGCCGTTGGAGGCTGGCAAGAAGCTTTTCTGCGCATGACGCTGGTACAGCACCTCGCCGGACGCTAGATCGGTCACAATCGCTCCCCAGAAGGCATTTCCATGCGCTGGGTTCTCCAACAACCGATCCAGATCAGCCCCCAAAGGGCCCACCGGCTGACCTTGCGCCGACGGACCCAGGAGTCCGGCCAGCACCAGCACGGCATACACGGCTAAACGTCGACGGAGGGCGGCCATAGGAACGGGGTAGCGAAGAGCGGAGAGCAGGGAGGATACGAACGCCTGGGCTCAGGTTCAGCGTATGGGCGTGTCCACCAGTGCCTCTAGTTCAGGATCAGGGCGGCTGAGCACCACGAACACGTGATCCACACGCAGAAGCGGCGACGCTGGCGTGAGATGGATGACCAATTCGTTGCGACCAGGCCGCACGATGACGGAGTCGACCTCGCCCACTGGATAACCCGCCGGGAAGACCAGGCTGGTGCCACTCGTCACGACGCGTTGGCCGGCCTGGACGGGCTCGGTCTTGACCACGTGCTCCATCAGCAGGCGCGTGGGATCCTGCCCTTCCCATCGCACGATGCCTTGCGCCTGGAGGGGCTGAATGCGGGCCGGCACCCGGAAGTCGGTGTTGAGGTACGGCATGACCCGGGCATACCGCGCGCTCACGAGCACCACGCGCCCCACAATCCCCTGATCCGTGAGCACGGCCATGCCGGGCTCCACCCCATCCTCGCGGCCCACGTTCAGCGTGAGCAGGCGGCCCTGGTTGGCCTGATCCCGGCTGACCACGCGAGCGGGGAGCAACGAGTCGGGCACGACGGCCGTGAAGCCGAGCAGCTGGCGTAGGCGCTCGTTTTCGAGCTGGGCCTCACGGGCCCGAGCCACTTCACTGGCCAGTTCAATGTTGTCTGCGCGGAGCAAGGCGGCCTCGCGGGGCGCTCGGAGCAAGGCCCCCACGCCCGTGAACCAGCTCTCGACTAGGCTGGTGGCTTCTAGCGAGGTCGCCCGCAGTGACTGCACCAGGCCGCGATTCTGCGTGAGCATGACCACCATGGAGGCCACCACCAGCACGATCAATACCAGCCAATCCCGAACGCGCGTCCACCAACCCATGGCCTGTGATGAATGGTGTGTGGTGAAGGGTGAAGGGGCGCACACCGTGAGGACGTGGCATGTATGCACGGGTCAACACGTGCCCTCTTCAACCATCCCCCTGTTTAGCTGAGCACGTTGCGAAACTGCTCCAGATTTTCGAGGACAGCCCCCGTGCCACGGACAACCGCCGTGAGCGGATCGTCGGCCACGTAGACGGGCAGTTCGACGCGGTTTCGGATGATGGCGTCGAGCCCCTTGAGCGCGGCGCCGCCGCCCGTGAGCATGATGCCTCGCTCCAGGATGTCCGAGCCCAGCTCTGGTGGGGTGCGCTCTAGACAACGTACCACCGCCGCCACAATCTGCGTGACGTTGTCCTTGAGGGCATCACGAACGTCCTCGGAGGAGATGGTACGTACCTTCGGGATGCCACCCACCAGGTCTCGGCCCCGAACGGACAGCTCCAGCTCAGGCTCCAGGCCCAGAGCGCTGCCGATCTCACACTTGATGCGTTCGGCCGTCCGGTGCCCGATGAGCAGGTTGTGGTGCCGCTTGAAGTACTGGACGATGGCGTTGTCCAGCTCGTCTCCCCCCACGCGAATCGACTCGTCGATCACGATGCCTGAGAGGGCGATGACCGCGATCTCGGTGGTCCCGCCGCCTACATCCACGATCATGTTGCCCACCGGCTCCTCGACGTTGAGCCCAATCCCGATGGCGGCCGCCATGGGCTCGTCGATCAAGAAGACCTGTTTGGCACCGGCGTGCTCGGCCGAGTCTCGGACGGCCCGCTTCTCGACTTCCGTGATGCCGCTGGGCACGCAGATGACCATGCGCCGGATCGACGAGATCCAGCCCTTTTGCACCTTGCGGATCAAGCCGCGGATCAGCATCTCGGCCACCTCGAAGTCGGCAATGACCCCGTCTTTGAGTGGGCGGATGGTCTCGATCTCGCGGTGGGTGCGCTCGTGCATCTGCTGAGCCTCGTAGCCAATGGCCAACGGCTTCCGCGTGGCTCGGTTGACAGCCACGATGCTGGGCTCGTTGAGCACGATGCCGCTGCCCTGGATGTAGATCAGCGTGTTGGCCGTTCCGAGGTCGATCGCGACATCGGTGGAGAAGTTGAACAGACCCATCTAGGTAAGGAAGAAAAGTAGGGGCGATGGCCCGGCTGGGGCGATGCGGGGCACGCTGACCCGCCTGTAACGGCATTGTACCCCTCGCCCTGTGCTTTGATGCCTGGATCGGGGGTAGCACGCCATCTACCCACCTGATCGAGCTGATCTCAGTGGCGGAAGTGGCGTTTCCCTGTGAACACCATGGCCACGTCGCGCGCATCGGCCGCCTGGATCACCTCGTCATCACGAATCGATCCGCCGGGCTGGATGGCCGCGCGAGCGCCCTGCTCGGCGGCGGCCACCAGGCCATCGGCAAAGGGAAAGAAGGCGTCAGAAGCTACGACGCATCCATCGAAATGCAAACCGGACTTGCCGCCTTTCATGACGGCAATCTCGGAGGCGTCCACGCGGCTCATCTGTCCGGCCCCGATGCCCAGGGTGGCTCCGTCGCGGGCATAGACGATGGCATTGCTCTTGACGTGCTTACAGATGCGCCACGCGAAGTCCAGATCTTGCCACTCGGCATCGGTGGGCGGGCGCTGGGTCGCCACCGTGCTCGCGGCGCGCAGCTCGGCCGCCGGCGGCAACACGGGGTCGCGCGCTTGCACCAGCAGCCCCCCTACCACCGCCCGCACGTCGAAGCCTTGGTCCACCCGCGCGGGCTGGCGCAGGCGGATCAGCCGACGATTCTTCTTCTGCTGCAAGAAGCCCAGCACCCCGTCCTCAAAATCCGGGGCGATGATCAGCTCGGTGAAGACGGCGTCGATGGCCTCCGCCGTGCGGCGATCCAGCGGCCGGTTCACCACCACGATGCCTCCAAAAGGCGACTGCCGGTCTGTGGCGAACGCCTTGTGGTAGGCGTGCTCCAAGGCCTCGGCCTGACCCACCCCGCACGGGTTCGTATGCTTGAGGATGGCACAGGTGGGCGGCGCATCGCGAAACTCGTCGATCAAGGCCAGGGCGGCACTCAGGTCGATCAGATTGTTGAACGACAGCGCTTTGCCGTGCAGCGTCTCGAAGAAGTCGTCGGGCTGCCCGTACAGGGCGGCCTGCTGATGGGGGTTCTCGCCGTAGCGTAGCACCTGCACCTGTGGCGCCTGCAGGTCCAGCGGGGCCGGCATGCCCCCCTGCGCCTCGTGAGCCTCTGCCGACGTCCGTGCCAAGTAGGCCTCGATGGCCTGATCGTAGTGCGCCGTGTGCGCAAAGGCCGCATGGGCCAGCCGCCGCCGTGTGGCCATGGCCAGCGTTCCGCCGTGCTGCTCCAGCTCCCCGGCCACCGCCGCATAGTCAGCGGGCGCCGTGACCACGCCGACGAAGAAGTAGTTCTTCGCAGCGGCCCGGATCATGGTCGGCCCCCCGATGTCGATGTTCTCGATGGCCACGGCGTCGGTGACGTCAGGGCTGGCCGTGGCCTGTTGGAACGGGTACAGGTTCACCACCACCAGGTCGATAGGCCCGATCTGCAGTTCCTCCAGCTCAGCCAGGTCTTCAGGGTCAGTGCGCCGGGCCAAGAGGCCGCCGTGCACCACGGGGTGCAGCGTCTTGACGCGTCCGCCGAGAATCTCGGGGTAGCCTGTCAGCGTGGCGACCTCTGTGACGGGCAGCCCCGCCTCCTGCAGGGTCCGCGCCGTGCCGCCCGTGGAGACCAGCTCAACGCCCTGAGCCACCAGCCGCGCGCCGAAGTCGGCCAGCCCCGTTTTGTCGTACACAGACACGAGCGCCCGGCGCACCGGGTAGCGATCCTCAGGGGGCGGCAGCGTTTTGGAATCGATCATAGGGCCAACGAATCAGAGGGGAAGGGTGAGGAGGTCAGGGAGCGGGCGCGCCGTCCTCGCGCAGATGAACGGTCCGGCCCTCCACACGCACCCGGCCTTCGGCGAAGAGGCGCAAGGCCTGCGGATACAGGTGGTGCTCTACCGCCAGCACACGGGCCGCCAGGGTATCGGCGGTATCATCAGGACGTACGGGAACGGGCTCTTGGAGGACGATGGGACCGCTGTCGTAGGCGTCGTCCACGAGGTGGACGGTAACACCGGTCCAGCGCACGCCATGGGCCAGGACGGCCTCATGCACGCGGCGGCCGTACATCCCCTGCCCACCGAAGGCCGGCAGCAGCGAGGGATGAATGTTGAGGATGCGGTGCCGGTACGCCGCCACGGTGGCCGTCGGGATCTTGCGCAGATAGCCCGCCAGCGCGATAAAGTCCACGCGGTGCTCGTCCAGCTCGGCGTGCAGCGTCTCGACGTAGACCGCGGGGTCGGCGAAGCTGCGGGGATCCAGCACCACCGCCGGGATGCCGAACCGCCGCGTGCGGTCTAACACCGGCGCGGCCGCGTTGTTGGTCACGCACAGCACCGTGGTGGCGGGCAGCATACCGCCCGCCTGGGCATCCAGGATGGCCTGTACGTTGGTCCCGGAGTGGGAGGCGAAGACGGCGAGCCGCATGAGGGTGCGGAGGGTCGGGGCGAGGGCGGGCGCGGTGACCGAAGATCACGAATCACACCCGGGGATGACAGTACGGGCCCAGGCCGGGCGGTGAAGAGTGCGGTAAGAGTGGCGAGGGCCCGGCTTTCACGTCGCCGCCTCAGGATGATCGTCGGCCGCAGGCCCGTGCACGAGTGGCGACAGGTAGCTGACGGCCACGGCCTCGTCCGTCACCTCCAGCCGCGCGGGAATCCCCAAGGGCACGGCATGTTTGTTGGCCACGTGCCCGTAGGCGAAGCCGCGGGCCACTGGGCAGGACAGCCCGGCGGTGTAGTGGGCGATGACTTCGTCTGGGTGCCCCTCCACGGCCTCGTCGGAGGCGGCCCACGCGGTGATCTGGCCGATGAGGAGCCCGCCGATCCGGTCCAGCACCCCGCTGAGGTGCAGGTGCGCGAAGAGGCCATCGAGCCGGTACGGGGCCTCGCCTACCTCTTCGATCACCAGAATCGCCCCGTCCAGAGGCGGCAGGTAGGGGGTCCCGATGAGGCGGGTGAGGACGGCTAGGTTGCCGCCGAGCAGTGGGCCCTCGGCGGACCCCGGGCGGACCGGGACCAGCGCCTCGCCTGGGAGCAGAGGCAGCGGATCCCGAGGGACGCCCGTGACCATCGCCCAGAAGTCGGCCTCGACGGCCGGCGTCATGGCCCCCCATTCCACCGCCACCATCGGACCGGAGAGGCTGGGCAGCCCGGCGCGGGTGTAGAGGGCAAGCTGAAGGGCCGTGATATCGCTGTAACCGATGAGCAGCTTGGGATGGGCGCGGGCGGCCTCGTAGTCGATCCCAGGGAGCAGTCGCAGTGTGCCGTAGCCTCCACGGACGCATACGAGCGCGTCGAGGTCGGTGCGGCGCAGCAGAGCGTTGAGTTCGTCCAGCCGCTGGGCATCGGAGCCGGCGAGGTAGCCTTGGCGCTCCATCTGAGCACGCGGCTGCACGATCTCGTAGCCCAGCGCTTCAAGGTGCGCGAGGCCGCGGGCCAGCGTGTCAGGGCGGCGGGGGGCACTGGCCGGGGCAATCACCCCGAGGCGACCACCCGGACGCAAGGGCGCGGGGTAGACGAGGGGCAGCGGGGCAGCGGAAGCCATGGCGCGAGGAGCCTACGAAACTGGCGCACGAGAGGTGGAGGCGGTTGCCACGGGACGGCCTTTCCACGCCACACGCCCGGTGGCATGGCGCCAGGCCGAGTCTAGCTGCAACACCGCGCTCAGCACAAAGATGAGGGGCGTGAGTAGCGTGACCCACGCAGGCTGCCGACCCAGACGGTCGGTGCCGCCCTTCCAGAGGTAGAGGGCGGCCATGAGCCAGACGGACGTCCAGGGGGCCACCACAAACAGCACTAGATGATACGCGTGTAGGGCGGCAAAGGCCAGCGGTGTACCGCCCACGAGCAGGTAGGCATTCTTCTGGTAGCCCCGCCACGCATCGGCAAGGCCGTCATAGAGTTGGACGGCCACATCATCCTGGGCGTCCAGCAGGACCGGCACCACCCCTTGCCGCAGCAGATAGCGCCCGATCTCCACGTCTTCCAGGATCTCGGCCTTGACGGCCTCGTGGGGCTCGTGCGCGTGGTACAGATCACGGTCGATGAGCCAACATGGGCCGTTGACCATGCCCATGGAGGGGCGCCGCAGTCGTCGCACCAGGGGCCACGGCAGGCTCCCCAAGATGGCGTTGGGCACGAGACTGACCAGGGGCAGCCCGCCGCCTCGCATATGCGGCAGGCCGGACGCCACGGAGGGTGTGGGCAGGGCCTGGTACCGCGCCACCAAATGCCGCAGCGCGTCGGGGTGCTTCAGCTCTACATCGGCATCGATGAACAGATAGCAAGCGCCGGTGGCCTGGCGGGTGGCTTGGTAGAGGGCGTGGACCTTGCCTAGCCAGCCGGGGGGCGGCCCGGTGCCACGGAGGACACGCAGGCGCGAGTCTCCCGCGTACGCGTGCAGGACGCCCGCGGTGTCGTCCTCGGACGCATCATCATAGAGCACCACCTCGAAGTCGGGGTACGTCTGGCCCAACAGAGCGGGCACGAGGCGCTGCAGATTCTCCGCCTCGTTGCGCGCGGGCACCAACACCGACAGCCGCGGCCACGCCTCCACCGCCGGCAGCCGACGCGTGCGCCGCAGGTAGACCATGTTGGCCCCCAGCGTCACCAGCAGGACCCCGTAGAGCACCCCAGCGAGGGCGGTGAAGAGATCGGGCATGAGACGGGGTGGTAGGGGTTTGAGAGTATGAGTGTTTGATAGTATGAGTGTAGGGGGGTCCCTAGCTTCAAAGCTCACCGTGCCTCTCACCCTCTCACCCTCTCACCCTCTCACCCTCTCACCCTCTCACGCTCAAGGAGGGTCGTTGAGGAACTCGCGGTAGAGCAGGGGGAGGTCGTTCTGAGCGAGGAGATCAGCGCGCAGCGTCGGGGCTTCGTCGCGTTTCAGCTTGTAGAGGGCGTACCAGATCCAGAGGTCGGCTTCGAGGGGGGCTACGGCTGGCTGGCGCGAGGTGCGGATCACCTCGCGCAGGCGCTGAAAGCGGGCCAGGGCTTCCTCGGCGTTCCCACCGGCAATGCGTGGCTTGAACATCAGGGACTGCCCTTCCACGAGGAGGACGAGGGGATCGTCGGCGTCGAGGGCCACGGCCTCGTCCAGCAGGCCTTGAGAGCGCAGGCCATGCCGTATGGAGGCCGGAAACGAGGCCTCACCGGCCCGATATCCCCAGAGTCCAGCCAGCAGGGCCAGCTCACGGGCGGTGCCATCGTCCAAGCCACGCGGCAGATCGCGGATCAGCGCGGACTCTTGCGTCAGCGGATAGAGGCGGTAGCGGCACAGCAGGTCGTCCTCGCGGGTCTCGGCCTGCTGGAGTAGGCTCGTGAGCGAGGCCGTGTCTTTGCTGGCGTAGTAGACGTGTGTGGAGTCGATCGGGGCCAAGGGCGTGGCCAACAGCAGCAAGAGTAGCAGACTCATAAGTACCGCTTGAAGAAGGGCGCGGCGAACGAGAGGTTCCATCGCTCATCGGGGCTGGCATGCCCGTCCAGGATGGTGCGAGCTTCGGTACGATGGGCTTGCCGGGCGGTTTCAAGCGTGGCGGTGAGGCGTTCGTGTTCATCGCCGGTGGACACGGGGTGGGGCGTCCCGCCGGCCATGAGGAGGGTAGGCAGGGACTCGCCCCACCAGGTGGCATGGAAGGCCACGGGCCACCACACCTTGGGAGGAAAGAGCCGATCAAGCCGTTGAAACGGGGCGGTGTCGAAGGGCAAGATGCCGTCCTCCGGCCGATGCAGCTCGGCTTCGGGAAAATAGATGAGGAAGGTCTTCGGGTCCTCGAAGCGCTGGGCGGTACGCCGGATGGTGGCCACGCGCTGCTTCGGATCATCGAACGGAAAGGGGTACGCGCCCACCGTCGCAAAGAAAGGGTAGGCTTCCCAGTCGGCCATCCAGGTGATCGGCGCCCGCTTGAGCAGAAAATGCGCCAAGGCCCACCCCAGGTAGCCATCGTAAAAGCTGTGGTGGTTGAAGTAGCCGGCCACGGGCCGGTCTGGCGGGAGGTCTGGCAGGGGCCCGACCCAACAGACGCGCCGAAAGGTACTACGGAGCCCCCGTACCATGAGGCGCTGGACGAGGGGAGTCAGCACAGGCCCGAGGGGAAGGGGACGGTCATCAGGAGGGCACGGCGTCCGGCAGCGGCCGGAAGCGGCGGCGGCGGCGCTGGTACCCGTCGTGGACGATGCGGCGCACCTTGCGGCCCAGCGGGACGTAGGCGCGCTGCGTGAGGTTATCGTAGTGGCGTGCGCGCACTTCGTTCATGATCTCGCGATACATCCGGGCGGCGGCCCGAATGCCCAGGCGTGCCCCGGCGGGCAACGCACCGATGCCCTGCATCCCTTCCTCGAAGTAGGCTTCGGCCAGCTGCATGGCGCGCTCAAGCAAGGCGGGGTAGGCCGGCGGCGGGGCGCCCTCGGGCGTGGTGCCCTTGAGCGTGGTCGGCGTCAACCCCATCTCGTTGAGCCAGGTGGTAGGCAGGTAGAGGCGTTTGAGGCGTTGCTGGTCCTCGCCTACGTCGCGCACGATGTTGGTGATCTGCATGGCGATGCCCAGGGCGCGGGCGGGCTCCTCCAGGGCAGCAGCTTCGGCCGGGTCCTCTACCAGGAAGGGCAGCATCATGGCCCCCACGCTCCCTCCCACCAGGTTGCTGTAGTGGATGAGGTCGGCCTCGGTGTCGACTACGCGGCCTTCAAGGTCCCACCGGGCGCCGTCGATGAGTTCAATCAGCGGGGCGGGCCACAGGGTGTACGACGCATGGACCTCGGCCAGACGGCGCCAGAGCATGACGGGCGGCGGGTGTCCGGCAAGCGTCGCTTGGAGATCGGCCTCCGCCCGTTCGAGCTCGGCCAGGGCCGCTTGGGCTCCGACCTCAAGCACCCGTTCGTCGGCGATGGTGTCAATGGTACGGCAGAAGAGATAGAGGGTAGCCACCGGCATGCGCACTGGGCGTGGCAGCAGCAGCGCCGCCAGTGAGAACGTGCGTGAGTGGTGTCGAAAGGCCTGCCAGATCCGGCGATCCTCACCGGGCAGGGGGGCCTGGGTGGGAGACAGGGTGGGCATCAGGCGGGGGTGGGGGTTCGCTGGAAGGGGGCGAGCAGCTGGGTGTGGGTGCGCGTGAGCACCAGCGGCACCAACGTGGCCAAGGCGCCGAAGAAGAAGGCGGGATAGAAGCCGTAGACCAGGCACAGCATGAACGGGAAGAGGCCGTTGAGCAGGTACATCATGGGCGCCCAGGGACTGGTGGCCGACAATCCGCCGCCCAACCATTCATAGCCCCCGATGATGACCAACGAGACCACGAACCAGCCTACCCAGTTCGAGAACGGCATCCCGTAGTAGAAGCCACCATTCGGATACTGCCAGAAGGGGAAAGCGTGGCTCATGGCGGGATCCAGAGAGACATCCCACAGCACCATGAAGAGCGCAGCGATAACAACCCGCATCACGCGCTTCTGGCTGATGCGCCGCGCCAGATCCAGCGAGATCAAGGCCATGGCAAACCACGAGAACGGGATGAAATACGGCACGTGTCCAAAGAGCCGTGGCCCCAACCAGTGGGTGTAGGCATACTCGCCAAACGGGTAGCCTGTGGTGGTCCCAATCAATTCACTGAGTCCGCCGATCACCGCGCCCCAACCGATGAAGAATAGCATCTTCCGGCCCCCCAGGATGGGGAGGTACATCAAGATGGGTAGGGCGGCCAGAAGGACCATGTACGTCCATGTGGGCGCTTTGACTAGCGTCGTGTAGTAGGGCCCAAAGGTGGCGACCAGCGGAGGCCAGACCAGGAGCAACAGGGTGCCCGCTAAGCTGAAGAGGATGGACCCGGCGAACACGTAGAGGCCCAGGCGAAGCGGACGCTCGAGCGCGGAGGAGGAGAGGCGCGAGGAATCCGTGTGCAGATCGGTGGAGGCTAGCATGCAGAGGGGGTGCAGGGGCGAGGCTGGGATGGTTCTCAAAAAAAGCCCACCACCGCGGACTAACAAGGCATAGGCCCAGCGGCGATAGGAAAAAGTTGAAACAAGTCCTCGACCGCCTACCCCTGCCTCGCTTTCCCCCGCGCTGCCTGGTATCGTGGCCCGCATCCCGTTCTCCCTCTCCGACGCCCATGCCTGCCCCCCTCACTGTGGCCATCCGCCCGCCCGAGTACTTTCCGGGCCTTCCGTACTGCGCACTCATGGCGCAGGCCGATGTATTCGTGGTGGCAGACACGTTTCAGTACAGCCGCCAGTCCTTCCAAAACCGGGCGCGCCTGCGCACCCCGCAAGGGCGCCAGTGGATCACCATTCCGCTCCAGGCCCACCAGCACGGACGTCCTATCCGCCAAGTGGCCATCGAACACCGGGAACGTTGGGCGCGCTCCCATGGGCGCGCGCTGGCCTACAACTACCGCAGTTCACCCTATTTCGAGTACTTCGAGTCCACCCTGGCCTCGTTGCTGGAGTCTGCCCCGCCCACCTTGGGCCCCTTCACGAGCCAGACCGTCACGTTCCTCCATGAAGCCTTCGGACTGAGCAGCCAGTTGATCGTCGCCTCGGCCCTCGTGGCCGACGCCCCCACACCCGGCGCTGGTGCGTCGCTGGCCGACCTGCTCACGCGGCTGGATCTACCCGCCGACGCGGTGCTGCTAAGCCCAGCGTCGGCGTGGCGCCACGATCAGGGGGCCGTGGCACCGGTCAGCCCCTTCTCATTCAACAGCCCCACGTATCGGCAAGTGTTTGAAGGCTTCGTCCCCGATCTCTCGGCGCTGGACCTCTTGTTCAACGAAGGCCCAGAGGCCCGCCATCTACTCCTTGCTACGGCGTAGAGCACGTCCGGACTGCCACCAACCCCACGCCACCACGGTCAGCGTGCCGACTCCACCAAGCAGCATCAACAGGCCTGCAAAATGCGGATCGGTGTCCTGATGGGCATGCAGACGCCACGCATAGCTAATGCCCACAGCCAGAGCCATCAACCAGGCACTGAGCAGATGCAGGACCAAGCGCACGCGACGGGGAAAACGAGTCATAAGCCGTGGACTAAGATCGATGGGTGGAACCCGATCCGTAGCCACGATACCTCGCAGCGGGCCCATGACCACAAGCCTGATCCGCGTCTCGTGAGGCAGTTTGCACGCCACCCCTATGCGCCCAGGTCGCCGAGGGGGTACGCCAAAGTTCCCCTCCTGCTGACCCAGATCCACGTCACAACCTCGTCGGACTTTTTTCTGCTACTTTCCTGTTAATTCACCTCTTGTTTATCTATTCTTCAAACAAGGGCGCTGTGGCCACTGTGTTTGCCCCTTCGCACTCACCTATCTGCCCGGCTCCATGATACCCACCCGGTCCACCCTGGTCCATATCCGGATTGAGCCCAACACCGACCCACACCGGCACCCATGGATGCAGCGTCTACTGCGTGAAGGGTGGGTGGTGGTTGACGAACGCACCGAGCGTGTGGAAGCCGGCTACCAGTACGCTACCTTGGTGCTCGTTGAAGGCTCGGCCGCCGCGGCCTCGTAAGGGCATACCCACGGCGCGCGCCGCCATCCCAGATCTGCCCGTGCTTCGACGCGGTGCAGGTCCCCCCTTCCGGTGGGTTCGCTGCCTCTCACGCAGGCGCTGCGCAAGCTCCAGAGCGGGTCGAGGCCAGCTTTGTGCGCATGTGAGCAACGCCCGGGCGATCCCGCACACGGTGTAACGTCCCTGTATGTTGTCGCACAAAGCCGAGTACCTGTGTTTTCTTTGGCCCTGTAATCCTACATGTTCAACGTGGCCTCCCCCTCAGATGCGGCCTCACGCATGAACCCCCTCTCCCGTTTCGCTCATTGGTTGCACCTCCAGTGGCCCGCTGGTGGTGTCGAGAAGCTACCTCGCGTGGATGAGCGCTTCCGCACCAACGTCCCGGGCGTGTACGTCGTGGGCGACCTGGCCGGGATCCCCCTGCTCAAGTTTTCGCTGGACAACGGCACGCGGGCCATCCGAGACATCGTAGCGGATTCCTCGTTCACCCCCCTCGGCGGCGATGGCACGGCCGGCGTGGTGGATGTGGTCATCATCGGCGCGGGCGCCTCGGGCATGGCCGCCGCCCGTGAAGCCCAGCGTCAGGGCCTCTCGTTCGTGGTGCTGGAAAGCCAGCGCAAATTTGCCACCATCAAGGACTTCCAGGTCGGCAAACCCATCTACACGTACCCGGTCGCGATGGAGCCCGCCGGCGAGCTGACCGTCACGGCGAGCGTCAAGGAGGCCTTGGTCGAGGAGTTGGAGGCCCAGACCGAAGACCTACCGGTCCGTGACGCCGAAGCGGAGCGAATTCGGCGCACAGGGTCTGACCTGGCCGTGGTCCTCAAGTCTGGAGAGGAGCTGTCCACCCAGCGCGTCGTCGTGGCCATTGGGCGGAGTGGCAACTACCGCTCGCTTGGCGTTCCCGGTGAAGACCTGGAGATGGTTCACCACCGCCTCCACGATCCCGCCGAGTATGCCCATGAGCGCGTGCTGGTGGTGGGCGGGGGCGACTCGGCCGCCGAGGTGGTCGTAGCCCTGACCGAGGCCGGGGCCGACGTCACGCTCTCCTACCGCCGCGACACCCTCACCCGCCCCAAACCGGAGAATGTGGACCGCGTCCATGGCGTGGCCGCCTACGGAGGGCCCAACGGGGGTCGCTGTACCCTGCAGCTAGGCTCTCAAGTCAAACGGATCGACGAAGGACGGGCCGTCCTCCGCACAACCGAAGGCGATGTCGAGCTGGAGGTAGACCGCGTCTTCGCCATGATCGGGCGCGAGGCCCCCCTCGACTTCTTCCGGCGCTCAGGCATTCAGCTTCGCAACGACTGGGGGTCTGTGGGTTTCGTACAGGCCCTGAAGGCCCTCCCACGTCTCGATGGCGACGTCCTCCGGCAGGTCAACTGGCGGCGTATCGGCGCGATGTCGGCGTTTATTTTCTTCATGGCGGCCGTCTACAACTGGACCAAGCAGGGGACGCTGTACCAGATTGGCCAAGAAGCCAACGCCTTTCCCTTCTGGCTCAGCGGCCTGGTGTCTGATCCCAACTCGGTCCTCGGCATCTTGCTGCTGTCCGCGCAGTCGCCTTCGTTCTGGTATACCCTGGCCTATTCGGCCATTGTGGTCTCCTTTGGCGCCCAGCGCATACGGCGCCGCAAGACGCCCTACATCAAGGTGCAGACCTTGACCCTGATGGCCATCCAGGTCCTGCCCCTCTTCCTCTTGCCGGAGTTGCTGCTGCCCTTCCTCGGCAAGAACGGCCTCCTCCCCACCGGCTTCCTGGATGCGCTCTTCCCGGCCGTCGATTACGCAGCGCACGGACGCGAGTATTGGCGCGCCTACGGCCTCATCCTGGCCTGGCCCCTCAACGTCTACAACGTGTTCACGCAGGATCCGCTGTGGTGGTGGATCGGCATCTGCTTCGTGCAGACCTTCGTGATCATCCCCGGCCTCATCTATTACTACGGCAAGGGCGCCTACTGTGGATGGATCTGCTCGTGCGGCGCCTTGGCCGAAACCCTGGGCGATGCCCACCGGGATAAGATGCCCCACGGCCCGGGGTGGAACAAGCTCAACCTGGTTGGACAGGTGATCCTAGGACTGGCCTTCCTGATCCTGACGTGGCGCATCCTGGGCTGGGTGTGGCGCGGCAGTTGGTTCGAACAAGCCTACAACCAGGTGATGTTCGGCCAAGTCATGGGCATCGACTTCAACTATTTCTGGGTGGTCGATGTCTTTCTGGCGGGCACCCTGGGCTATGGGGTCTATTTCTGGATGAGCGGCCGCTTCTGGTGCCGGTTCATGTGTCCGCTGGCCGCCCTCATGCACGTCTACGCCCGGTTCAGCCGCTTCCGCATCCTGGCCGACAAGAAGAAGTGCATCTCGTGCAACGTCTGCACCAGCGTCTGCCACCAGGGCATCGATGTGATGAGCTTTGCCCAGAAAGGCCTTCCCATGGAAGACCCCGAGTGCGTCCGCTGCTCGGCCTGTGTCCAAAGCTGCCCCACCGGCGTCCTCACCTTCGGGCAGGTAGACCCCCAGACCAACGTCGTCATCACGCTCGACGAGCTCGAAGCCTCCCTGGCCCGGCTCCAGGAGTCAGAGACCGAGCACGCCTCTGGGGTGATTGCGTAAGAGGGTCAGAAGGTGAGAGAGGGCGCGTTGGGCGACTGCGCGCAGGCTTCCACTCCCACGTTACAGCCACGGGCCCCGTGCGTCCGCAGGAAGACCCTTTGCTCTTCCTTCGCTCGCATGTTCAGCCACGTACGCAGCAGTGCGCCCCTCGGCGTAGGCGCCCTCCCCATCGACATTGAGACGCACATCGAGCCCGGCCTGCCGCGCTATACCGTCGTAGGACTGCCCGATGGTGCCGTCCGCGAGAGCCGAGACCGCATCTTCGCCGCGCTGAAGAACAGCGACGTGCCCCGGCCGCGTGGGGCCATCACCATCAACCTGGCCCCGGCCGACGTGCGCAAGGAGGGCGCCGCCTTCGACCTCCCCATCGCCCTCGGCCTGCTGGCCGCCTCGCAGCCCGACCTGGCCACCGACCGCCTGACCCGGCACACCTTCCTGGGTGAGCTGGCGCTAGACGGCCGGGTTCGCGCCGTCCGCGGAGTGCTTCCCATGGCCCTGCAGGCTCGCCAACAGGGCCAGGTTGGTCTTATGGTCCCAGCAGCCAATGCCTCGGAGGCGGCCCTGGTGGGTGACCTCCAGGTGATTCCGGTGGCCCACCTCCACGAGGCGTTGGCCTATCTGCGCGGAGCGGCTCCACCCCTTCCCGGTAGGCCCACCCCAGCCGTGCAAGATGCGCGGGCTCCGTCTGCTCCTGATCTCGCCGATGTGTGCGGGCAAGGCCTCGTGAAGCGCGCACTCGAAGTGGCGGCAGCCGGTGGACACAACCTGCTGATGATCGGCCCCCCAGGGGCCGGCAAGACCATGCTGGCCAAGCGCCTGCCCGGCCTCCTCCCGCCCCTCACCGCCGACGAGGCCTTGGAGACGATGGCCATCCGCTCCGTGGTCGGTGGCCTGATGGACCCGGCGGACCTGGCCATTCAGCGACCGTTCCGAGCCCCGCATCACACCGTTAGCGATGCCGGGCTTTGTGGAGGCGGCTCCCCGCCTCGGCCCGGCGAGATCTCGTTGGCCCACCATGGCCTGTTGTTTTTGGATGAGCTCCCCGAGTTCAAACGTTCGGTGCTTGAGGTGCTGCGGCAACCCCTGGAAGCGGGCTACATCGACCTGTGCCGCGCTCGGTCGTCGGTGCGCTACCCCGCCCGCTTCATGCTCGTCGCCTCGATGAACCCCTGCCCGTGTGGGCATCTCAATGACCCCGCTCGCCCCTGCGTCTGTACGCCGGCTCAGGTGCAGCGCTACCTCCATCGAATCAGCGGTCCACTGCTCGATCGCATCGATCTGCATGTAGAGGTGACACCGGTACCCTTCGCGGCCTTGCAGCATCCTCAGCCCGCCGAGACCTCAGCCACCGTCCGGGCGCGGGTTGAGCAGGCCCGGTTACGCCAGCTCAACCGGTACCGCACCGAGCCCGGCCTCTACTGCAACGCCCAGATGACGTCGGCCCTGGTCCGTCGGCACGCCCGTCCGGATGACGCAGGCCACCAGCTCCTGGCGCGGGCCATGGAGGCGCTGGGCCTGAGCGCCCGGGCCCTGAACCGCATCCTCAAGGTGGCCCGTACCCTGGCCGATCTCGACGGGCACGAAGCCATCTGCGCCGCGCACGTGTCCGAAGCGGTGCAGTACCGCTCTCTGGACCGAGCAGCCTGGGCTGGGTGACGGCGTCACGGCAAGGCCAGGACGTACTTCCAGATGACCACGAAGTGGCACACACTGCCGATCAGGACGAACACGTGCCAGATGGCATGGCTGAATGGGAGGCGCTCCCATACGAAGAACACCACCCCCACGGTGTAGGACAGGCCTCCGGCCACCAGCCACCAGATGCCAGCCGCCGGCAACGCCTGGAACAGCGGCTCCAGAAACAACACCGCCATCCATCCCATCGCCACGTACAGCAGGGTGGAGAGGGCCTTGAAGCGGTGGCGCGAGCAGATCTTGTACACGATGCCCACGAGGGCAATCGACCAGGCCAGCCCCAACATCGTCCACCCCATCGTATCGCGGAGTACCACCAGCGCAAACGGCGTGTAGCTGCCAGCGATCATCACGAAGATGGCCACATGGTCGATCACCTGGAACACAAACTTCAGGCGCTGACTGCGCACGCTGTGGAACAGCGTGGAAGCCGCGTAGAGAAAGACGAGCGCGCCGCCGTAGACCCACGCGCCCGTGATGTGCCAGGGCGTGGCCTCTGGACGCAGCACCTCCATCCCCAGAAGGCCCACGCCAATCAAGCTCAGCACGAACCCCAGGCCATGGGTGAGGCTGTTGGCCCATTCCTCGGCGACGGTTTGCGTTCCGGAAACGCTCATGGCGTACGCGGCAGGTCTGGTCAGAGAGAGCAACGAGAGAGAGCAACGGCCGTCAGCCTGGCCCGATCCAGTCAGTCTGTAATGAACCGTTGAAGAACGGCTACGCAGGTCCACGCACCGGGATGCACCGTCACGGCGCTCTGCGCGGGCCGTAACGGCGGCCGTCCTTACAGCGCTTTGACTTCACTCACCAAGGCGCCGAGGGAATCCTTGGCATCGCCGAAGAGCATCTGCGTGTTGTCGGCGAAGAAGAGTTCGTTTTGCACACCCGAGTACCCGGGCCGCATGCTACGCTTGAGGATGATGACGTTGCGCGAGGCATCCACATCCAGGATAGGCATCCCGTAGATAGGGCTGGCAGTGTCGTGCCGGGCGGCGGGGTTGACCACATCGTTGGCGCCAATGACGAGGGACACGTCCGTGGTGTCGAATTCGCCGTTGATGTCGTCCATCTCATACAGCTGGTCGTACGGCACGTTGGCCTCGGCAAGCAGGACGTTCATGTGGCCGGGCATGCGGCCGGCCACGGGGTGGATGGCGTACTTGACCCGGACGCCCTTCTCCTGCAGCAGGTCAGACAGCTCACGCACCTGATGCTGCGCCTGGGCCACGGCCATCCCGTAGCCGGGGACGATGACCACCTGGTCGGCATACGCCATCATGATGGCCACATCGTCCGCAGTGGTAGACTGGGCCGTGCGGCCTTCGAGCTGCGCCGCAGAGCCTCCGCCGCTCGCCGCGTCGCCACCGAATCCGCCGATGAGCACGTTCAGCAAGGATCGGTTCATCGCCTCGCACATGATGGTGGTCAGGATGAGCCCCGAGGCCCCCACCAAAGCACCGCAGACGATCAGCGCGGTGTTGTCCAGCACGAAGCCGGTGGCGGCGGCGGCGAGGCCGGAGTACGAGTTGAGGAGGGCCACCACCACCGGCATGTCCGCCCCGCCGATGGGAATGACCAGCAGCACGCCCAGTAGCAAGGCACATCCGAACAGACCGAGGCTGGCCTGAATCACCGGCCCCGGCGTCTCTGGGAAGGCGCTGGCATGCATCAGCGTCCAGGCAAAGGCGGCCAGACTGCCCAACACCAGCAGCACCGTGAGCAAGCGCATGCCCGGAAAGCTGACGGGGTTGCCAGAGATGGTCCCTTTCAGCTTGCCAAACGCCACGAAGCTCCCCGAGAACGTGACGGTCCCGATCAAGACGCTCAACAGCGCCGTGATGGCCACGCTGGCGGTGAACGGTTCCGTGCTCACGGCCGCCACCTGAGCCAGGCCGGCCGACGGGGCCGGAGCCAGGTAGCGGGCCACCTCGGCACCCGCCACCAACGCCGAAGCCAGTCCGCCGAAGCCATTGAAGGCCGCCACCAGCTCGGGCATAGAGGTCATCTCCACCCGACGGGCCAGCAAGGTCCCGATCCCACTGCCCACCACGATGCCGAGCACCATCTCGACGGGCGTCAGAATCTGATAGAGAAACAACGTGGCCACCACCGCCACCAGCATCCCGATGGAGGCCAACTGGTTGCCTTGGCGAGCGGTGGCCGGAGACTGCAGCCGCTTCATCCCAAAGATGAAGAGCGAGGCGGCCACCAGGTAGGCCAGATCGATGAGAATCGTTTTCATGCTTGTGAGGAGTGGTGGACCATCAGGAAGACCGCATTGGTGGGCGCATGAGGCCCTGCACTGTGGACCATTCAACCGTCCTTCTTCTTGAACATCTGCAGCATCCGGTCCGTGACCATGAAGCCGCCCGTTACGTTGATGGTGGCCACGATGAGGGCCCCGACCCCGATCCACTTGGCCCATACGCCGCCTACCATGCCGGCCACCACCAGCGCGCCGACAATGGTGATGCCGCTGATGGCATTCGTGCCAGACATGAGCGGGGTGTGCAGCGTCTGGGGGACTTTGCTGATGACCTCGAACCCGATGAACGAAGCCAAGACGAAGACGATGATGTTCTCAAGCATGGGCGATGGGCGATAAAAAAGACGGGACGAGATCAGGCTTCCAGGCGCTGGCGGACCCGCTCATGCACGATCTCACCGCCGTGGGTGACGCAGGCGCCGCGGAAGACCTCGTCCTCGAAGTCTGGATGGAAGCCGGTCTCGGTGGTGTACGCTTGGACCATGGCCATGATGACGCGGGCGTAGAGCTGGCTGGCGTGGTAAGGCATCAAGGCCGGCACGTTGAGGGGGCCGGTGATCTGGACGCCATGGGCTGTGACCGTTTCGCCAGGCTCGGTGAGGGCACAGTTGCCGCCGTTGGGGGCCGCCATGTCCACGATGACAGAGCCGGGGGCCATGCCGCGCACCGCCTCCTCGTTGATCAGCACCGGCGCAGGCCGGCCCGGAATGAGGGCGGTGGAGACGACAACGTCCGCGTTGTGGATGAACGGCACCAGCAGCTCCGTCTGCCGCTTGGCCTTCTCGGCCATGAGGGCTTTGGCATAGCCGCCTGCATCCTGCTGATCGTCGTCGAGGCCGAGGGGCAGTTCCACGAACGTGCCGCCGAGGCTTTGGATCTCTTCGCGAGCGGCCTCTCGGATGTCGTACGCCGAGACGCGAGCGCCCAGCCGCTTAGCCGTGGCGATGGCTTGCAGGCCGGCCACCCCAGCCCCCAGCACCAACACGTTGGCCGGCTTGACGGTGCCGGCGGCGGTGGTCAGCAGCGGAAAGAAGCGAGGCAGCAGGTTGGCAGCCATAAGCACGGCTTTGTACCCCGCCACGCCACTCATGGCCGAGAGGGCGTCCATCTTCTGCGCACGCGAGATGCGCGGGACCAGCTCCAAGCTGAGCGCCGTGACGCCTTGGGCCGCCAACCGCTCGGCACGGGAGGGATCATCGAGCGGGGCCAGGAAGCTGATGAGTACCTGACCTGTGTGCATGCGGGCCACTTCCTCATCGGTGGGCGGCTGTACCTTGGCGATGACGTCGGCGGCATAGACCGCCTGACGGTCCGCCACCTCGGCGCCTTGGGCCACAAAGGCTTCGTCAGCATACTGCGCGGCGGTCCCGGCACCGGCCTCCAGGCGTACCTGCACCTCCGAGCGGAGGAGGCGCGGCACCACGTCCGGCGTCATGGCCACACGGGTCTCACCCGGCTGGGTTTCCGCCGGGATACCAAGGGTTAACGACATACAGATCTACGTTACGGCAGGAAGGACAAAAGCGGGCCGGCAGCGGGCGGCACCGGGGGCCCAGCGCTTACCCATGGGTGCGCTCGAACTCATCCATGAAGGCCACGAGGGCGTCCACGGACTCCAGAGACACCGCGTTGTAGATCGAGGCACGCATGCCACCGACCGAGCGGTGACCCTTCAATGCCAGCAGGCCCGCTTCTTGGGCCTGCGTGAGGAAGGTGGGTTCCAAGCCCGGATCGGCGAGGCGGAAGGTGACATTCATCTGGGACCGAGAGGACGGCTCCACCGTCCCTTGGTAGAACGCCGTGGCATCGATGCGGCCGTACAGGCGCTCCGCTTTCTGTGCGTTGATGGCCTGGATGGCGGGCAGGCCGCCCGCTCCGAGCAGCCACCTCAGCACCTTTTCCACGAGGTACACCGCAAACACGGGCGGCGTGTTGAATAGCTTGGCTGCATGCGTGCCGTAGTCCAGCATGGTGGGCAAGGGCTGGACGCGGCGCTCCAGGAAATTCGACCGCACTAGGACCACCGTCACCCCCGCTGGCCCGATGTTCTTCTGAGCCCCCGCATAGACAAGGCCATATCGGTCCAGCGCCAAGGGGCGGCTCAAGAAATCGCTGGAGGCATCGCAGACCAGCAGGGGCTCCACGTGAGGCTCCTCCTGCACTTGGGTGCCGAAGATGGTGTTGTTGGAGGTATAGTGGAAGTAAGCCGCCTGCGGGTCCACGTCCCAGGTATCCGGGGCCGGAATGTACGTGTAGTCGTGCTCTCGGCTGCTGGCCACCACGTGGGCTGACCCAATCAGGTTGGCTTCCTGGATGGCTTTCTTGGACCACGTGCCCGTGTCCAGATAGTCGGCCGAGCCGTCCCGTGGAAGAAAGTTGAGCGGCACCTGGTGGAACTGCATGGAGGCTCCACCCTGCAGAAACAGGATGTGCCACTCGTCCCCAAGGTCGAGGAGCGTGCGGAGATGCGCCCGAGCCTGGGCGGCCACCTCGGTGTAGGTGGCGGACCGGTGGCTGATCTCCATCACGGAGGTGCCGAGCCGGGGATAGACCGGGATCTCCGCCTGAAGCTCCTCCAACACGGCGTCCGGGAGGGCCCCGGGGCCCGCCGAGAAGTTGTGGAGGCGGCCCTCGCCACGGGCGAAGGTCGCCGCCGAGGCAGTACGTGGTTGCATGACTGGTGGGGCGTCAGGTGATACGTCGGGTCCAAAGGTGCCCGCGAGCCAAGACGAACGCAAGGGTGCAGGCCCTGTCAGCCTGCGATATCTGTGTAAAACCTGACCCCACGGCCCAGCTCGCCGCCCCCCCTGATCGGATGAGGCCGCCCCACTCGAAACACTGGACGCGCGCCTCAGGTAGTGAAACTGCCGCGACGCCTCCAGGCCAGCGGCGCCCATCGCTTCTTCTCCCTCTTCCCCTACGGTGCCTGTGAACCGTGTCCCCCTGCCCGATGGGCGTGGTGAGATGTACCTCTATCACCTCACCCTGAAGGAGCTGCTCCACCTGGACACCCACCTCCCGTTCCGGCTGCGTCTGCTCTCACTGGCCGCGCCCGAAAACGCGTGGCCGCGACGGCTTCTGGCCCGATGGCCGCTGACCCTGCGGCGCCTGGTCGGGCAACAGCTGATGCACCTCGGCATGGGCCTCCGCGCCCTACGGCACCGCGAGGCCGATGCGCTCCTCATCATGGAGCTGTTCTCTTACCACAGTGCACTCCTGCTCCCCGTCCTGGCGGCCACTCGCAAGCCCACCTTCATCTTTTCCTTCTGGGACCAGCAGCTGGCCCAGCACAGCCCCTTTCGCCGGGCGGGCTTCCTGCTGCTCAGGGCCGCGGCCCGCCGATTCGGCTTCTACATCCTCCTCCCGGAGATAGACGATACCGAGTTGCCCCCCTCCTACCGCTACACCGGAGTACGCCGGGTGGTCCTCCCGATGCCCGTCCAGCCTGACTTGGAACCCCTCCACCCTGCGGCGTGGCGCCCCTCGGCCTCACACACCTACCGAATTGGGTTGGTGGGCGCCCCCCGGAAGGGCAAACCGCTGTTTGCGCCCGCCATCCTGGAGGCCGTCCAGGCCTTCGTGAAGCATAGCCCCATCCCCTGCGAGGTCGTCTTGGGCGCCCCTCTGCAACGAGCGACCCTCCCCCGCCTCGACATCCCGCATCGCACCGTGGATACCGGCCCGGTGCCCGCCTACCAGCAGCTACTTCGCTCGTGCGATATCGTGGTGCTCAACTATGCGCGCGACGATTACCACTTTCGCTCCAGCGGCGTGGTGCAAGATGCCGCCAGCGCCGGAGCGTTCGTCGTGTGCCCCGCCTATCCGGTCATGGCCCACCAGATCTCATGGCCGGTGCCGGTGGGAGCCACCTTCGCTGATCCAAGCAACTTGGCGAGGGCCTTGGAGACGGGCCTGCGTCATCGCCAGCAACACGGCGTGGAGGCGCACTGGGCCTGGCGCGGACCCCGTACGGCCCAACCCCTGGCCAAACGCCTGAGTGCCGCGCTCCACGAGGCAGGATAGATGCCACTCGCAGCCCGGCATGCTTTTGGCCGTCCTAGCCATGACTAAACCGCCCTCCCTGCTCCCGCCCCCCCATGCCGCTGCTTCGCCCCTCCTTCGCGCTCTTGCTCCTGGCCGTAGCTGTGGGGGGGTGCGCCTCGCCGTCCACGACCGAGGTCTCACCCGCCGTCGACGAGGACGACGTCCGCCTCGCCGTAGAGCGCCGCCTGCACCACGCGGCCTCTTCTCTCGAGCGTGCCGAGGACTTCGCGGCGTTCTGGGAGCGCTCCCACCAGCAGACGATGCGTCAGCAGAACGAGAGACAGGGCTACTACGACTCGCTCTATGCCTACTCGTTTGGGCCGACACCGCTGACCCAGGGCCGCGTGCAAGCACTGCAACGCCAAGCCGAAGCGCTGATCGCCCGGATCGGTGATGCGTACGGAGACAGCGAGCAGGTGGAGGCCATGCGCTACGTAGGCACGTTCACACTGAAGCTCCTGTATCAGGGGACCTCGTACCGCGACGTGGCCGAGAAGCCGTATTTCATCGACCTGGCTATCGAGGGGGAGAGCACCAAGTTCGCGCTGATTCTGGATGCGATCGAGCGCCTGGGGGCCGACCACCCGGACACGCCCCGCCTGGCCTACGCAGCCTTGGTCCAGTTTGAGGCCGCCCTACAGCTGGACTTTTTGCACGTCAGCGATGGTGCCTACATCAAAGGCCTCGGCCGGGAGCCCATGCACGTGGATACGATGCGGGCGGCCCTGGCCGTATGGGTCGATCCGTCTGCGCTAGTCAGAGGGGAATGACCGTAGCTCCCAAGACCCCCTGGCACCCCGCGATCCGCGCCAACACCTCAGGGCTGGCCGCGCCGTGGAAGCGGATGCGGGCGCACGCGGCCTGGTGCCCCTCGAAGATCAGGTTCTCCATCTCCTGCACGTTCCATTCCGCCTGGCGCACCTGATCCAGCACGCCGGCCAGCACGCCCACCTGATCCTGGTGGCGGACCGTGAGCAGATGCGTCGCGGGCGACTGCCGGGCCAGGTTGACGCAGTTCGGCACCCGTCCGGTCTCGGCATAGGTGAGCACCACCCGCACGGCCTCGGCCGCCACAGCATCCTGCGCCTGCTGAGTCGAGGCGCCGATGTGGTGCGTCAGGTAGACCCCCGGATGCTGCGCCAGTGGATGCTCAAACGGCCCTTGCTTCGTGGAGGGCTCATCGCTGACCACGTCGAGCCCAGCCCGCAGGCCTTTGTGGTCCAGGGCCCACCGGAGGGCGTCTTCGTCGACCACCGAGGCGCGCGTCGTGTTGAGAAAGAGCGCGCCGGGCTTCATGGCTTCGAAGAACGCACGGTCCGCCAGGTGCCGCGTCTCTGGGGTAGCGGCCACGTGCAGCGACACGATGTCGGCCTCCGCCGCCACCTGCAGGGGGTCCTCGAAACGCTCGACCCCCTGGGCCGCGGCGTCCTCCTCGGTGAGGCTTCGGCTCCAGGCGATCACGCGCAGCCCGAACGCCTGGGCCCGCCGAGCCACCGCCTGCCCGATGTTGCCCAGCCCAATGAGCCCCAGCGTCTTTCCTTGAACGCCCTCTGCCTTGGAGAAGGCCGCTTTGTTCCACCGTTTCGCCCGTGCATCCGTCACGTTGTCGGCCAGGCGCCGATCCAACGACAGGAGCAGGCCCAACGTCAGCTCGGCCACTGCCACGGCGTTTTTGCCGGGGCAGTTGGCCACGAAGCGCCCCTGGGCGGATGCCCCCGCCACATCGATCGTGTCGTAGCCCGCCCCGGCACGCACGATCAGCTCCAGATCTCCGCTAGCGGCCATCGCCTCGGCCGTAACACGCGTGGAGCGCACGATGAGGGCGTGCGGCTGCACCTCGCGCAGCGCCTCGGTCAACGCTTCCCCGCTCAGCTTGGGCTGGCTGACGACGGTATGTCCATGGGCTTCCAGCGCCTCGGCGCAAGAAGGAGCGAGCGTGTCGGCAATCAGGACAGTCATGGCACAGGGGACGCAGATCGTTAGAATCGATGAACGAGAAGGCCGCTCCGTAGCTTGGGCTCGAACCAGGTGGACTTGGGCGGCATGAGCAACCCCGCGTCCGACACCGCCACCAAGTCATCGATGTGGGTTGGGTACATGGCGATGGCCAGGGCCGCCTCGCCGTCGTCGACCAGTCGCTCCAGTTCAGGAAGGCCGCGAATCCCCCCAACAAAATCGATGTTGGGATCCGTGCGCACCTTGGTGATGCCCAAAATCGGGGCCAGGAGGTGCTCCTGCAGGCGGGCCACATCCAGATGGTCGGCTACGGTGACGCGCTGCGTCGGCGGTAGCACCGCCCGGTACCATCGTCCGCGCGTGTAGAGGCCCACCACACCCGGCTCGTCAGGCTCGGCGTGGTTGGTGGGCATCACCGCCATCCGAGCCTGCACCGCCGGCAGCAGGTCCATCCCCGCCAGCGTCCGGATGATTCGGTTGTAGGGCAGAATCTCCATCTGCCCCATCGGGAAGAGGACCGCTGGAAAGTACGCGGCCTCATCGTTGGGCCCTGCGCCCAGCTCGGCCGCCGCCCGGCTGGCCGCCTTGCATCGGTGGTGGCCGTCGGCCACGTAGAGGCGATCCACCTCGCGAAAGGCTTCCACGAATCGGGCGGGCTCATCGACGGCCCAGAGGGTATGCTGCACCCCGTCTGAGGCGGTGAAGTCGTACAGCGGCGCCCCCTGCATCACGCTGGCCACCAGCGTGTCGATACGGGCGTCGTCTCGGTACGTGAGCATGACGGGCTCGGCATGGGCCTGCTGAGCCAGCAGGTGCCGGGTCCGGTCGTCTTCTTTGGTGGGACGCGTCAGCTCGTGCTTGAGGATGCGGTTCTCGTCATACTCAGCCACGGAGACGCACCCGAACAGGCCGGTCTGCGCCCGTCCGTTCATGACGAGCCGGTAGACGTACACTGTGGGTGCATCCTCTTGGATGGACGACGCGCTGTCCGCATACCGCGCCAGGCTCTCAGCCCCTTGGGCGTAGACGGCCTCGCTGTAGAGGTCGGTCCCGGGCGGCAAGCCTATTTCAGGGCGGATGACGTGCAGGAAGCTGAGTGGCTTGCCCGCCGCCAGCGATCGGGCCTCGTCCGTGTTGATCACATCGTAGGGGACGCACGCCACTTCCTCAACGACGTCGGGCACAGGACGGAGGGCGCGGAAGGGATGAAGCACAGCCATGGAAGCACAGCGGGGGATGAACCAAAGGCAGAACGAAGTGCCCCGAGTTTAGGCAAGCCGTGCCCGTCCGTCCACTGGCCCCGTCATTCTTCACGGTGGTTCCCCGTTCCCCCGGACCGGACGCTGGGCGGACTCACCCGGTCGTAGCGCTCCCTCGGCGGGCGTGCTCGATCGGCAAAGGCCCCCGGCGTCAACCCGGTGGCCCGCTTGAAGCGCTCGTAAAACCCCGACACGGATTCGTAGCCTACGGCGAAGGCCGTTTCGGTGGCGCCGATCTCCCCTGACGCCAGCAAGCGCTGGGCCACGCGGATGCGGCTGGCATGGATCAGCTCCGCAGGCGTGGACTGCCTGTGGCGGCGAGCGAGTTCGTGGAGCTTTGATACACCCACCCCAACCTGGTTGGCCAAGGCCGCCACATGAGGCACAGCCCATGGATCCGCCTCCAGAAGGGCTAGCGCCTCGATGAACCGGTCTCGGTCAGGATCTGTGCCCGCATAGAATCGATCTGGGCGACACCGTTTACAGGGGCGCAGACCCGCCGCCCGCGCCTCGGCCTCTGTGCTGAAGAAGACCACATTCGAAGCCTTGGGCTTGCGGGCCGGGCACGAGGGGACGCAGTAGATGCCCGTGGTCAGGACCCCCGTCACGAACAGTCCATCGGCGGAGGCGTCCCGGGCGTACATCCGCGCCAGCATCTCATCAACCGTCAGGTCCATCCGCGCTCCTCGATCTGTCTGCGAACAACGCATCGATCTCACCAAACGAGAGCCCGTGATCGAGGCGACGATAGGTGCCGGTGCTCAGTACCTCCTGCACCGCATCACGCATGAGCGCAAAGGCGCCGAGGGCCACTTCAGGGCCTAGACTCACCCGGGCCACCCCCAGCTCCGCCAACGTCGGGATGCCAGGAGCCCCCACTCCAGCCAGGATGTTGAGCGGCGCGTCGATCCCGGCAGCCAGCGCCCTGATGGTGGCCACGTCGGTGACCCCAGGCACGAAGAGGCTGTCGGCGCCGGCCTCCAGGTAGAGGGCCGCGCGCTCGAGCGTAGCCTCGAGCCGTTCGCCGGGGTCTCCGAGGGCGCGCAGGTAGAGGTCGGTGCGCGCGTTGATAAAAAGGTCGATCCCGGCTTGCTCGGCGGCCTCTCGGGCCGCTTGGATCCGAGCCGCCTGCTCAGCTGGTGCCCGTATCGGCATCCCGTCTCGGCCCGGGGTGTCCTCTATGTTGACCCCGACCACGCCGGCATCCAGCATCGCCCTGACCGTGTCCGCGAGGGCGTCTGGGGTGCCGTCCCCGTATCCGCCCTCGATGTCGGCCGAGACCGGTATCGCCACGGTCTCTACGATGTGCCGGACGGCTTCTACGGCTTGGGCACGGGGGAGCCCCTGGCCATCGCGGCGGCCGTGGGCCCAGGAGACCCCAGCGCTCGTGGTAGCAATGGCCGACGCCCCAGCTTGCTCGATCACCCGCGCGCTACCAGCATCCCAGGCATTGGGGAGCACCAGGGGAGGCTGGTGGTGCAACTGGCGAAAGGTGGCTGCTCGTTCGTGTTGGTTCATGGCGAAGTAGGGCTAGCAGGAGATGGTGCAGGCGAACGGAGGTACGATACACCGCGTCTGCGTGGCGCGCTTCCGCGAACCTGCGCCCGAATCTGGCGCACCGTGTTTCTCTGAGGCTGACTATGAATGGATGAAGACGGCGAAAGCGAGCGCGGGGGGCGCCACGCCAGGCGCCTGAGGAGCGCGGCGCCGCGCCCCGGGCGACGAAGGCAACGCCGCCTGGCACCTCCAGAGCCGTTTGCAGCCCTTCACCGGCCATGCATAGTCAGCCTCTCACAACACAGGCACCAGCGCCCGCATGCCCAGCCCGGCCTCCCAGTGGGGAGGGACACGAGATATCGTGTCCTTGCGGAGGTCCGGCGCTTGGTGCTGAGCAAGAGTCAGATGAGTCCCCACTCCGGGAAGGAGCCCTCGGCTGGGGGTCAGCCCAGCAGGGACCCGGGTGAACCCTTAATCCGCATCATGTTGCACTGGGCATTCACCCGAGCCCCAGCCGGTCCCGGATCTCGCGCAGGGTGATGTCCTTGTTGTAGATGGGCTGTCCAGGCTGCATCTGGGCGCCCCCATCGCGCAGCAGGCCCATGTCATAGGGGGCAAAGCCGAGTTCACGGATCAGGTCCGCCACGAGGGCCTTGGCGTCCTCATCGTCGCTGGCCAACGGGAGGATGCGGCGGTCCTCCAGGGCCAACGACGGGTCACCTTGGTCGCGAAGGTGGATCCAGTAGATGGTGTTGAACGCCTTGACGACCCGGGCTTCGGAGGCATGGTGCGCCACCCGCTCGGTTTGCGTCAGCGCCTCGACGCCCTCCACGGCCTCGATACGTCCATCACGGCCTGGGTAGTAATTGGAGGCGCTGACCAGAATGGTCTCCGCCAGAGCCTCGGCCGGGAGCGTCTCGATCTTGCCGTAGGGGATGGCTTCGATGACCACCTCACCAAACCGAGCGGCCTCCTCCGGCGTGGTGGCTCGGGCCCGGTTTCCAAGGGCCGCCACCTGGTCCGCTAGCGAGTCCGGCCCGCGCGAGTTGCTGAGCGCTACGTCGTGCCCCGCCCCGACCAGGAGCTGCGCCAACGTACCGCCGATGTTGCCCGAACCGATGATGCCTATCTGCATGGGAATCGTGGAATGATGAAGGAGGGGTGTCAGTTCACGTTCATTTCAAGGGGGATGCATTGACAGCAGAGCTCACAGGCCCTATGTTACTATTCTTACGATGCGGGGTGGAGAAGCTGGTATCTCATCGGGCTCATAACCCGAAGGTCGCGGGTTCAAATCCCGCCCCCGCCACACCGTCCACTTGGACACACGCTGGTTGCCTTACGGTGGCCAGCGTTTTTTTGTGCCTGGCCCTGCCACAGCGTCCTGCTCAGCGTGGCGGGGTCCCGCTCAGCGGCTATCCGGCGGAGCCGCAGGGCGCAGCTGAGCCTGCACCTCGTCCGAGGCCCACCCGCGCAGCAGCCGATCGTAGATCACGTGGCGAATCTGCGTGTGCACAGCCTCCGCCGGGCCGTCGCCGCTAACGATGGCCATCTCGGGACAGCGTTCGGCCATAGCGAGGAACCGCTGCCGGATGTCTACCAAGGCCTCGCGGCGCTCAAAGGCATTGGGCGCCTCGCCTCGCCCCTGCGCGATGCGGTGCAGGGCCACGTCGGGATCCAGATCGATGAGCACCACCAGATCAGGCGTGGGAGCGAGAGCGCGCATACGGGCTTCGATGGCCGCAGGATCGCCACCCCGCGCGCCCTGGTAAGCGATCGACGAATAGAAGTAGCGGTCCAGGATCACCACCTGCCCCGCCTCCAGCGCCGGGCGGATGAGCGTGGCGGCATGCTCGGCCCGATCCCGGGCAAACAGCTCGATCTCCTCGTCGAGCGGCAGCCGCCCCGTCTGCGCCGACGCCCGCAACCGCTGCCCCCAGGCCCCGTCGGTGGGCTCTCGAGAGGTGACCACCGCCACCCCGGCCGCCTCCAGCGCTGTGGCCAGCCGCCGGATGTGAGTAGACTTACCGGCCCCGTCGATCCCCTCGAAGGCCACGAGGCGCCCCGGCCGTGCACGCACGGCAGGATCCGAGGGACCGTCTGCGCGCTGGGTAGGCATGGCGTTGGGCGTTACGCGGCCTCGACGATCTCTGCGCGCTCAATGAACACCGGCTCCTGAGGCACATCGCGGTGGCCGTTCTTGGTGGTGGTGTCCACCCCAGCGATGGCATCCACCGTGTCCATGCCCTCTGCCACGCGGCCGAAGACGGCATAGCCGAAGTCCCGCGTCCCGTGGTTGAGGAAGTCGTTGTCCTTCAGGTTGATGAAGAACTGGGACGTGGCACTGTCCACCACCTGGGTGCGCGCCATGGCCAGGGTGCCTCGGGCGTTCGAGAGGCCATTCTGCGCCTCGTTTTTGATAGGATCGCGGGTGGACTTGCGGTCCATGGCGGGCGTCATGCCGCCCCCCTGGACCATGAAGCCTGGAATGACGCGGTGGAAGATGGTACCGTCGTAGAAACCGTCCTCCACATACTGCTTGAAGTTCTGGCAGGAGATCGGGGCCTCGTCTTCGTGCAGTTCGATCACGATATCGCCGAGGCTGGTGGTGAGTTTGACCATGGGTACAGGATAAGGGCTCAACGGTGAGGACAGGCACGTCCCGGCAGGACGCGCTGGGAAGGTACGGCATGGCACCCTACAAAAGCGCCCGGCCTCGTGTGGAGACCGGGCGCAGAATAGACCCCGTGAGCGCTGAAAGGCGCTACGACTGAGGCTTCGTCAGAGCGGTGATGAAGGACCCCTCCTGGTTGGGGTATCTCATGCGCAGGAGGAAGGTATCTCCGTCATCAAGCCGATCGTAGATGCTACGGAAAGCCCGCAGATCATCCACCGGCTGGCGGTCCAGCTCGACGATGATCATGCCGACCCGGATGTTGGCGTCGCGGAAGGCCTCGCTGCCGGGCTCGACGTTGGTCACCACCACCCCTTCGGTCACCGTCTCAATGCCCATCCGCTGCACCAGATCCTCGCTGAGGTTGCTCAGCTCCAGGCCGAGGCTTTCCATCATCTGCTCTTCGGGCGAAACCTCGGGCTCGGCGGCCGCGACGGGCGTCTCGCCCTCACTGGCAGCTCCCAGGGTAACGGTCACCGTGCGCTCGTCATCGCCGCGCAGGATGGTGAGGTCGATGGTCTCGCCGGGGCGCATCGAGGAGACCGTCTGCCCGAGCTCCAGGTGGTTGTTCAGCGGCTTATCGTTCAGCGCTACGATGATGTCATTCTCCTGCAGCCCGGCGTCGTCGGCCGCCGTGCCGTCCTGCACCACACTGATCAGCGCCGCGCCTTGGGGCAGATCCAGCGCGCGAATCAGCGTCTCGGTGGCGGGACCGTACTGGACGCCCAACCGAGCGCGCTGCACGGAGCCCTCGTCGATGAGCTGATCGGTCACGTTCTGGACCACATCCACCGGGATCGAGAAGCCGATGCCCTGGTAACCACCTGTGCGCGTGATGATGGCGGTGTTGATGCCCACAAGGCGGCCGCGCAGGTCGATGAGCGGACCGCCCGAGTTGCCGGGGTTGATGGCGGCATCGGTCTGAATGAAGTTCTGCACGCCCGTCTGGCTGGTCTGCGAGGGCGTGAGCCGGCCGATGGCGCTCACGATGCCGGCGGTGACGGTGTTGCTCAAGTCTTGCGAGAGGGGCGACCCAAAAGCCATGACCCACTGGCCCACGCGGAGATCATCCGCCTGGCCGAAGCTCACGAAGGGCATCTCCTCGCCGGTGTCGATCTTGATGACCGCGAGGTCCGTCTGGGCGTCCGTGCCCACGACCTCAGCGTCGAACGAGCGGCCATCGAACAGCTCTACGCTCAGATTCTCGGCGCCCTCAACGACGTGGTTGTTGGTGATGATCAAGCCGTTGCTCCGCACCAACACGCCCGAGCCCAAACCGCCCGAGCGGAACTCACGCTCCTGGCCTCCATCGGGGGCGCCCCGGCCAAAGAAGTCCTCGAAAGGCGTGCCGCTGAACGGGTTCTGCATGGCCGACCGGCGCACCACGCGCTCGGCCTGGATCTGCACGACCGTCGGGTTGACGCGCTCGGCCACGAGCACAAAGGCTTCTTCGAGCGAGGCGGCACTGCCTAGGTCGCTCTCTTCGATGAGGGTCCCCTCACCGTCTTCCACAAACACCGAGGCCTCGCTGTCAGTGAACAGGCCCTGACGAAGGTCGAAATAATTGGCGCCTGCCGTGATGACAAACATGCCTGCCAGAAAGGCGGCAACGAGTCCGACAAGTACTGACGTTTTTTTCTTTGCGCTCATGGGTAGGGTGGTTCTGGTCTATCTCTATGGGTTACATGCCGTGTCTTCCCCGTAGGTTCAACGCCCGGTCTAACGTGTTTGCAACGCGGGCGCCACACCAGAGAGCAGCGAGAAAAACGTGCCAGACCTCGCGGATCGTATGTCGGCGCCCACGCCTCTGCGCGAATCCAGGGTGTAGCCAGGCCCGAGCGCGGGGCCGACCCTATCCTGAATGGCCTCCTGCAACGTGGGGGGCTTCGTTCCAGTGGGTGTTGTCAGGGGCCTTTACGCCGCCGGGCCACGATGTATCGTGGCCCGGCGGGGCGCGTTGGTCAACGGGGGGAGGTATGCGGGGGGGTGGATACTGGGGTAGGGGCGGGGCGCCCCGTTCTCACTTCACCGCTCAACCTTCTTGTCACCGCTCACCCTTCTTGTCACCGCTCAACCTTCTTGCCCGGGGACGCCGGGCTCGGTCATGCTGCGCACATTCAGGTAAGCATCCAACTCCTCTTCTGAGAGCAGCCCCATCTCCGTCACCACTTGGCGAACGGATTTACGCTCGGCGGCCGCCGTCTTGGCTACCTTCGACGCTTTGTCGTACCCGATGGCACTGTTGAGCGCCGTAGCGATGGAGGGGTTCAGCTCCAGCAGTTCCTGGCACCGCGCCCGGTCGGCTTCGATGCCGTCTAGGCAGCGTGTCCGGAAGGTGTCCAGGACGCCGCTCAGGATGGTGATGCTCTCCAGCATCGCGTGGGCCATGACCGGCATCATCACGTTGAGCTCGAAGTTGCCGTGTTGCCCGCCCACCGTGATCGTGGTGTGGTTGCCCATCACGCGCGCGCACACCATCATCATGGCCTCACTCAGCACGGGGTTCACCTTGCCCGGCATGATGGACGAGCCCGGCTGGATGGCGGGCAACCGAATCTCGGAGAGGCCACTCGTGGGGCCACTGGAGAGGTGCCGGATGTCGTTGGCGATCTTGAGCAGCGACACGGCCAGGGTGTTGAGGGCGCCGTGTGCCATCACGAAGCCATCCTTGGCGGCCTGGGCCTCGAAGTGGTTGGCGGCCTCCTGGAAGGTCAGCCCGGTGGCCTCGCTCAGCGCCTCAATGGCCCGGCGCGGGAAGTCCGGATGGCGGTTGATGCCGGTACCCACGGCTGTGCCACCCAGCGCCAGCTCGGCCAGCTCCTCAGCGGCCTGCCGTACCCGCTGCTGCCCCTTGGCCACCTGGGCCGCATAGCCCCCGAACTCCTGCCCCAACCGAACGGGCGTCGCATCCATCAGATGGGTGCGTCCACTTTTAAGGACGTCGTCAAACGCCTCGGCCTTCGCCTCGAGAGACGCCTGAAATCGCTCCAACGCCGGAATCAGCTCCTCGTGGAGCGCCATCCGGGCCGACACATGCATGGCCGTGGGAATGACGTCATTCGAGGACTGTGACATGTTGACATGGTCGTTGGGGTGCACTCGTTTGCTCCCGAGGGCCCCCCCCAGACGCTGTGAAGCCAGGTTAGACAGCACCTCGTTGGCGTTCATGTTGGTGGAGGTGCCGCTCCCCGTCTGGTAGATGTCCAGCACAAACTGCGCATCGTGGTGCCCCTCGGCCACCTCCTGGGCCGCCGCCTGGATGGCCTCGGCGGCGTCCGTGTCCAGCAGGCCGAGCGCGTGGTTGGCCTGGGCGGCGGCGCGCTTGACCAAGCCGAGGGCCTGGATAAAACGCCGTGGGAAGCGGACCCCGCTGATGGGAAAGTTGTCGGCAGCACGCTGGGTCTGCGCCATGTAGAGCGCGTCGGCAGGGACGTGGACATCGCCTAGCGAGTCCGTTTCGATGCGGTAGTCAGCCATGGTAGCGGGGAGTGATCTCGGCAGGGGAGTGAAGCGCACGCCGGTCGCGTGCCTGAAGCGGTGGAACCCTTTCGGTAGACTTCCTTAATACCGCCCCGCACGCAGACCTACCGCCCGTATTTGGCGAAGATCTGCTGAAACCCCCTGCCCGCCGCCCCATGCAGCGTCTTTCCACCGTCCAGGCCATGCAGCAGGAAGCCGACGCTGCCCGCTCGGCCGGGCGTCGGCTGGTCCTCGTCCCCACCATGGGCGCGCTTCATGAGGGGCACCTGGCGCTGGTCCAGGCCGCCCGGCACCACGGCGACCATGTGACCGTCTCGATCTTCGTCAACCCCACGCAGTTCGGCCCAGGGGAGGACTTCGAGCAGTACCCGCGCACGCTCGAGGCCGACCTCGCGGCCCTGCAGGCGGTAGGGGGCGCCGAGGTCGTCTTCACGCCCACCGTGGAGGCCTTCTACCCAGACGGCCCAGCGATGCAGCGTACCTGGGTCACGGTGACGGAGTTGGACGCCCATCTTTGCGGGGCCCACCGGCCGGGGCACTTCCAGGGCGTCACTACGGTGGTCGCCAAGCTGTTCCACGCGTGCCGCCCCCACGTGGCCGTGTTTGGCCGCAAGGATGCCCAGCAGCTGCTGATCCTGCGCCGCATGGCGCGGGACCTCAACCTGGGCATCGAACTGGTGGGCGTGCCCACCGTGCGCGAGCCGGACGGCCTAGCCCGATCGTCTCGCAACCGCTTTCTGTCCCCCGCAGAGCGTGCTCAGGCGCCGGTCCTCTACCAGGCGCTGCAGGCCACAGAGGGGGCCATTCGAGGCGGGGAACGGCGTACTGAAGCCCTCGTTGAAGGGCTCCGGCGTCACCTCGGCACCGCACCGGACGCCCGCATTCAGTACGCCAGCCTCGTGGATACGGAGCGGCTGCAGCCCGTCGAGACGCTGCCGCTCCACGGCGAGGTGCTGGTGGCCGTGGCCGTCTACTTCGGCGCGACACGGCTGATCGATAACGTGTTCGTGCAGGTCCCCTGATTGCCACGGTCCGCCTGCACACCGCTGACCAGCTTGTTATGACCATTACGATGTTTCGGGGGAAACTCCACCGCCTGCGCGTCACCGAAGCCGACCTCTACTACGAGGGGTCCATCACGCTCGACGCTGAACTGTTGGAGGCCTCGGGCATCCTGCCCTATGAGCGTGTCCAGGTCGTCAACGTCAACAACGGCGCCCGCCTGGAGACCTACACGATCCCCGGCGAGCCCGGCAGCCGCGTAGTCTGCCTCAACGGACCCGCCGCCCGTATGGCCACCAAGGGGGACCAGGTCATCGTGATGGCCTACGCTGATATGACGCCGCAGGAAGCGCGCACGCATCGCCCCCGCGTAGTGCTCGTCGATGAGTTCAACAACCCCACCGATCTCATCGACTATCACGTGCAGGCCATGAATCCTGGCTCCATGGACCCCACCGCATGGGCCCTCCCCCCTTCTGCGCTGCCGTCGTAGCCATCGGCTACCACGCCCTCCGGGATGTCGTTGGCCACGGCATCCCTTTTTTGTGTCGGCCTCTCGTTTCTCCACCCCAGCCATGCCTGTTTTTCGCTTCGCCCTGCTCGCCGTAGCTCTCCTGAGCACGCTGCCCGCGCAGGCCCAGCCCTATCCGGTACAGATTGAGGGCCGCTACGGCTTCATCGACGCCTCAGGCGCGGTGGTCATTGAGCCGCGCTTCGAGCGGGTCCAGGGCTTTTCCGAGGATCGAGCGGCCGTGCAGATCGGCGGAGCCTGGGGGTTCATTGACCGCCAGGGCGAGGTGGTGGTGCCCGCCGAGTACGAGACCGTCGGCCGGTTTGTGGAGGGCCGCGCCCGGGTGCAACAGGCCGGCACCTGGGGGTTCATCGACCCCGCTGGCACGGTCGTCGTCCCGCTCACCTTCACCCAAGCGCTCGATTTCCAGGAAGGACTGGCGGGCGTAGAACGCGCCGAACGGCGCCTGGGCCTCATCCTGCGCCGAGCCTGGGGGTTCATCGACCGCGATGGTACCTGGCAGTTGGAGCCTCAGTTCGAGAGCGTCCAGCAGTTTGCCGAGGCCCGAGCGCCTGTTGAGGTCTCCGAGCGCCTGGCCTTTATCAAGGTCGGCTCCCGCTGGGGCTTCGCCGATGCCTCGGGCACGCTGGTCATCGCACCCACCTACCAGACCGCTCGTGGCTTCTCCAGCGGCCTGGCCCTGGTCCTGCGCGACGGCGTCCCCGGCTTCATCGACTACGAAGGCACGCTCCGGTTCACCGTCGAGGCCGACCAACTTTATCCGTTCCAGGATGGCCTCGCTCGCTTCGGCCGTGCTGGACAATGGGGCTTCCTCGATCAGGACGGGGCAACGGCCATCCCGCCCCGCTTCGACCAGGCCCTCGACTTCTCCGAAGGCCTAGCAGCCGTCCAGCAAGGCGACCAGTGGGGGTATATCGACCGGGAGGGCCAGTACGCCCTCCTGCCGCAGTTCGACCGGGCCCGCCCCTTCGAAGGCCCCCTCGCCGCCGTCGTCCTCAACGGCCGAGCAGCTTACATCGACCAAACGGGCCAGGTGGTGTGGCAGGGGGAGTGAGGGCATGAGCGTTTCAGCGGAGGAGGGCTTGAGGGTCCGTCTGAGCTTACCTTCAGCCGCTCACACCCTGTCCTCTCCTTGGCGTTCGTAGGCGTCGATGATGTCCTTGACGAGGCGGTGCCGCACCACGTCGTTGCGGTCGAAGTGGACGAAGCCGATGCCGTCGATGCGTTGCAGGATCTCCTGCGCCTGGACGAGGCCGCTCTGGCTGATGGAGGGCAGGTCCGTCTGCGTGACGTCGCCGGTGATGATGGCGCGGCTGTTGGCGCCGAGGCGCGTCAGAAACATCTTCATCTGCTGCGTCGTGGCGTTCTGGGCCTCGTCCAGGATGACGAACGCCGAGTTCAGGGTCCGGCCGCGCATGTAGGCGAGCGGGACGATCTCCACGATGTGCTGCTCCATGTAGGCGGCCAGCTTGTCCCGGGGCAGCATGTCTTCCAGGGCATCGTACAGGGGCCGCAGGTAGGGATCCACCTTGTCGCGCAGGTCGCCTGGGAGGAAGCCGAGGCGCTCGCCGGCCTCTACCGCTGGGCGGCACAGCACGATCCGCTTGACGTGCCGGTTCTTGAGGGCCAGCACCGCTAGCGCTACGCCGGTGTACGTCTTGCCCGTGCCCGCTGGCCCAATGGCAAACACCACGTCGTTCGACCGCGCCAGCGCCACCAGGCGCGCCTGGTTGGGCGTCTTGGCCTTGACCATGCCGCCGTTGGGCGTGTAGAGAATGACGTCGTCCTGCCCCGAGGCCGCCCCCGGCTGGACCTCGTCCGTCCCGAAGAGGACGAGCACGGTGTCCACGTCGTTCTCGGTGAGCTGCCCGTTCCGGTTCAGCGTCATCGACATCTCACGCAGGACCCGTTCGATCCGCTCCAGGTCGTCGTCTGACCCTTTGAGCGAGATCTGGTTACCGCGCGCGACAATCAGGGTGTGGGGGAAGGTCGCCTCGATCTTCCGCAGATGTACATCATTGAAGCCGAACAACAGGAGAGGATCGGCTTTGTCAATCAGCAAGCGCTTTTCAGCCAACGGGTGAGGAAGCTTGGTGGGGGGAGTGCACGAGTGACGAGTGAGGACCACGCCAGCGCACCCAGCGCCGCCACGCAGACCCGGCTCAATATAGCGCATGGTCATTCCCTTTGTAGATCCTTCCGTTTCCCCCATGCTGGCTTCGCCTCCCCCCCTGGTCGTCGAGTTCACCAAGATGCACGGCGCGGGTAATGACTTCGTGGTGCTGGACAACCGGTTCTTCTACTTCTCCCCGGCCGAACTCCATGACCTCGCCCTCTTCCTGACCCCGCGCCACACGGGCGTCGGCGCCGATGGCCTCCTCGTCCTCGACCCCCCGCAAGACCCCGACGCGGCCGACTTCCGCATGACCTACCTCAACGCCGACGGCTCGGTCGGTTCGATGTGTGGCAATGGCGCCCGCTGCCTCGCTCGCTATGCCCGCCAGGCCGGCTTCGACCGCGATGTGCTACGCCTGGAGACCGGCGCCGGCCCCTACATCGCCCTCACCCCAGCCGACCCCGAGGCTCCTGTGCGCCTCCTGGTGCCCCCGCCCGAGCGGTTCGAGGACCAGCCTACCCTCGAAGCGCCACCCACCGCCCTCGCCGGTCTGCCGGCCTTCATCTGGACCGGCACCGAGCACCTCGTCTGCCCCGTCGATGACCTCGCCGCGACGCCCGTGGACGCCTTGGGGGCCCGTCTGCGCCAGGATGCCGCCCTGGAGCCTGCCGGTGCGAACGTCAACTTCGCTGTGGTGCTGGAGACGGGTGGCCCCGACCGCGAGGCCGTGGTGGCTGTGCGGACCTACGAGAAGGGGGTGGAAGCCGAGACGCGCGCTTGTGGCACCGGCGCCCTCGCCACGGCCATGGCCCTGCGGCTACGCGGCACGCTGCACGCTGTCCGCACCCAAGTGCAGATGCCGGGCGGCACGCTGGTGGTGGGCTTCGATCCCACGGATCCCGCTCCAGAGCGTCAGTACCTGGAGGGGCCTGCCGTTACGGTGTTTCGGGGGTCGTTCCCGTGGCGCCCGGGGGCTCGTTGAACGCCCGCCACAGGGCCTCGGCGGCGGCGAAGGAGCTACGCTGACTCCCGGCCACCTCCTCCTTGAGGCGCGGCAGCACGCTCTGCACCGCCGGGTGGGCATAGAAGGCGCGCAGCACGGTCTGCTCGACGGTCTGCTGCGTCCAGTGCCAGGCCTGCCGTTGTCGGCGCGCCTCGAAGAAGCCCGTCTCGGCGGCGTGAGCCTGATACGCTTGGATGGCCGCCCACACCTCGTCGATGCCGTCTCCGGTGAGCGACGAGCAGAGCAAGGTCTGGGGCGTCCAGCCGGAGTCGGCTGGCGGGTACAGGTGGAGCGCCGCTCGGATGGCGCGGAGGGCCTCCTTGGCAGGGGCCCGGTTGGATCCATCGGCCTTGTGGATGGCCACCAGGTCCGCCATCTCCACGATACCCCGCTTGATGCCCTGGAGTTCGTCGCCCGCCCCGGCCAGGGCCAACAGCACGAACACGTCGACCATCGAGTGCACCGTGATCTCGGACTGCCCCACGCCCACCGTCTCCACGAAGATGAGGTCGTAGCCGGCAGCTTCGCACAGGGTGATGGTCTCGCGCGTCTGCCGGGCCACCCCGCCCAGGGAGCCGCCCGTGGCTGAGGGCCGGATGAAGGCGCGCGGATCGGCGGCGAGGCGCTCCATCCGCGTCTTGTCGCCCAGGATGCTGCCCTTGCTGCGGGCGCTGCTCGGATCGATGGCCAGGACCGCCAGCCGATGGCCCTGCGCCGTGAGGCGGATGCCCAGGGTCTCGATGAAGGTGCTCTTTCCCACCCCAGGCACCCCGGTGATGCCCACCCGCAGGGACCTCCCCACGTGCGGCAGGCAGGCCGCCAGCACCGCCTGGGCCGTGGCCTGGTGGGCGGGCTGTGTGCTCTCGATGAGCGTGATGGCCTGGCTCAGCACCCCCCGATCTCCAGCCCGAACGCCCGCCACGTAAGCGTCCACCGTCAACAGGACACGGCGACGGCGCTGCAGGGCGGGGTTGATGGAAGGCGCAGCATGCACGCCCGATCGCACTTGAAGGGCATCGGGGGGCCGGGGCGCATCGTCGGGAGCGTCGGGCATCTATCCGTCGGTCGGCTCCAGGGTCGAGGGGGCGTCGTCCATCAGCACACGCAGGATGCGGGTGGCGGCCTCGGCGATGACGGTACCGGGGCCAAAGACGCCGGCTACGCCCGTGGCGTAGAGATCCGCGTAGTCCTGGGCGGGGATGACGCCGCCCACCACCACCAGGATATCGTCGCGGCCCTGGGCCCGGAGGGCTTCCACCAGCTGGGGCACCAGGGTCTTGTGCGCCCCCGCCAGGCTGGACACCCCCACCAGGTGAACATCGTTGTCGAGGGCTTGCCGGGCGGCCTCGTCTGGCGTCTGGAAGAGCGGCCCGATGTCCACGTCGAACCCTAGGTCGGCGAAGCTGGTGGCGATCACCTTGGCGCCTCGGTCGTGCCCGTCCTGGCCCAGCTTAGCCACCAACAGGCGGGGCCGCCGGCCCTCGCGCTCAGCGAAGGCATCGGCCAGCGCCCGCGCTTCCTGGAAGCGATCGTCGTCTGCAATCTCGGCGGCGTAGACGCCGGTGATGCCCTTCGTGGTGGCCTGGTGGCGCCCGAACACCCGCTCCAGGGCGTCCGAGATCTCACCGAGCGTGGCCCGCGCCCGAGCGGCGTCTACGGCGGCAGCCAGCAGGTTGCCGGTGCCCTCAGCGGCACGCGTCAACGCCTGGAGCGCGGTCCGCACCGCCTCGGCGTCGCGCGTGGCGCGGACGTGAGCGAGGCGGTGGAGCTGCTGGGCACGCACGGCTGTGTTGTCCACCTCCAGAATGTCGAGCGCGACCTCCTGGGCGCGGCGGTAGCGGTTGACGCCCACGATGACGTCGTGCCCGCTGTCGATGCGGGCCTGCTTGCGGGTGGCGGCCTCCTCAATGCGCAGCTTAGGCAGGCCGTCCTCGATGGCCTGCGTCATGCCGCCCAGCTCCTCCACTTCTTGGATCAAAGTCCAGGCTCGGCGCGCGAGGCGGTCCGTGAGGGCCTCCACGTAGTAGCTCCCGCCCCACGGATCGATGGCGCGGATGACCTCGGTCTCGTGCTGGAGGTAGAGCTGCGTGTTGCGCGCGATGCGGGCCGAGAAGTCGGTGGGCAACGCGATGGCCTCGTCCAGCGCGTTGGTGTGAAGGCTCTGCGTGTGCCCCAGCACGGCGGCCAGGGCCTCCACACAGGTGCGCGCCACGTTGTTGAACGGGTCTTGCTCCGTGAGGCTCCAGCCCGAGGTCTGGCAGTGGGTGCGCAGCGCCATCGACTTCGGGTTCTGGGGATCGAAGGCCCGGACGATCTTCGCCCACAACAGCCGGGCGGCCCGCAGCTTGGCGATCTCCATGAAATGGTTCATCCCCATCGCAAAGAAGAACGACAGGCGCGGCGCGAAGGCATCGACCGCCAGCCCCGCCTCCAGCCCGGTACGGAGGTAGGCGAGGCCATCGGCCAGGGTGTAGGCCAGCTCCAGGTCGGCGGTAGCGCCGGCCTCGTGCATGTGGTAGCCGCTGATCGAGATCGAGTTGAAGCGCGGCATGTGCGCCGCCGTATGGGCGAAGATGTCGCCGATGATGCGCATCGAAGGAGCGGGCGGGTAGATGTAGGTGTTCCGCACCATGAACTCCTTCAGGATGTCGTTCTGGATAGTGCCGCTGAGCTGGGCGGGGGCCACCCCCTGCTCCTCGGCCGCCACGATGTAGAACGCCATCACGGGCAACACGGCCCCGTTCATGGTCATCGACACCGACATCTGGTCCAGCGGGATGCCCGCGAACAGGATCTTCATGTCCTCCACCGTGTCGATGGCCACCCCGGCCTTGCCCACATCGCCCTCCACGCGAGGGTGATCGGAATCGTAGCCCCGGTGCGTGGCCAAGTCGAACGCCACGGACAGCCCTTTCTGCCCAGCCGCCAGCGCCTGCCGGTAGAAAGCGTTGGAATCCTCGGCTGTCGAGAAGCCCGCATATTGCCGGATGGTCCACGGCCGCCCCGTGTACATGGTGCTGTACGGCCCCCGCAGGTACGGCGGTACCCCAGCGATGAAGCCCAGGTGCTCGAGGCCCGTGAGGTCATCGGCTGTGAAGGCGGGCGGCACCTCGATCTGCTCAGGCGTGCCCCACGGCACCGACGCCGGGTCTGGCACCCGCCGCGTGGGCATCGGCTGGTAGTCGGAAGCAGTAAAGTCAGGACGCATGGGAGGAGAGTAGAGGGTGAAAGATCTTCAACGTCGAGCAGAAGGGTCAAGGGTCCATGGTCGATGAGGTCTTCTCCATGCCCTGAACATCGACGCCTTAACCATCAAACAGCTGGTCCTGGAGGGCGGTGAGAGTGTCGAGCAGGTGCAGGCGGCGGTGGATGAAGAGGTCGGCCCCGGCGGCTTCGAGGGTCTCGCGGTCGTCGGGGGCGCCCGCTACCACGAGGTGGGTTTCGGGGGCCGTGGCTTCGAGCTGGGCGTGGACGGTGGGGACGAGGGTGGCGTAGGCGGCATCGTCGCTGCACAGGACGACCAAGGCGGCACCGTCGGTGTGGACGGCGTGGGCGGCCACGGCGGCGGCCTCCTCGGCGTGGGCCGCGGTGCGCTCGTCCAGGACCACGAACCCCGCGCAGCCGAACACATTGCGGGCGAAGGCTGCGCGGGCTGTACGCCGCGCTGGGGAGCCGGTCAGCACCAGGGCTACACGCGGCACCGGGTGCCCCGCCTCGGCCTGCGCCAGGGTACGCATCCGCAGCGCCTCGAAGGGCGCCGTGGCACGGGTGGAGGGCAGCAGATCGATCTCAAGGTCGGTATCGGGCGGGGGCGGGACGGCCCCGAGGAGGGGCGCCTCGCCGTCCGGCACGTCGTTGGTGCCCACCATCACGCGCCGCCGCGTGGCCACGTCGGCCTGCTGCCGCTGCCGCGCCTCGGCGATGCGCTGCTGCACCCGGCCGGTGGCCAGCCCCGCCGATAGGCCGCCCTCCCCTTCGATCTCCTGAAACAGGGACCAAGCGGCGGCGGCGAGCTGGTGGGTGGCTTGCTCCAGGTAGTAGGCCCCCGCCGCCGGATCGGCTACGGCCCCGAGGTGGGCCTCATGACGCAGCAGGTGGTGCAGGGTCCGGCTGAGGCGAGCCCCCTCGGCCGACGCCGACGTGCTCAGGGCATCGTAGGGGTGGATCCGCAGTACGTCACAGCCACCCAAGATGGCGGCCATGGCCTGCGTGGTGGCGCGGAGCAGGTTGAGGTGCGGCGCAAAGCGGGTCTGCTCCCAGCGCGAGGTGGTGACCTCGATCTGCACGCGGTCCGCCTCCTCGGCTGAGGCGCCTGGATAGGCCGCCAGCACCTGCCCCAGCAGCAGCCTCAGGGCGCGCAGGGCCGCCAGCTCCAGGAAGTAGTGGCTCCCCACCGGGACAGTCACGTGGAGGTGTCCGGCAAGCGCCGCCGCCTCTGCCCCAAGGTCGGTAAGGGCATCGAACTGGTCCACCACGGCCCCGAGGATGAACGCCAGGGTCTGCGTGGTGGTGGCACCGGCCTCGTGGTACGGCGCCGCGTCCACCACCAGGGTCCGCCACCCCGCGGGGACACGGGCCAGGGCCGGGTAGACCGTCTCCGCGTAATCGGCGGCCCGCGTCCGAGCGCCCGTCCGGACCTGTCGGCCCACCAGATCATCTCCCACCACGCCTCCAAAGGCCGACGGGGCTAGGTCCGCTCGGGCCAGCGCATCCTCGACCAGCGTCCAGGCTTCCACCGGGGGCTGGCCCACCAGGTACAGATGCGTAGCTCCGTCCGCTCCGGCCTCGCCCACCACGGCGGCCACCGTGGCGAGGTCGAACGGGGCCGACGGGCGGTGCCGGAGCGAAAGGCCCAGGTGGCGCACCCCTTCCACGTGGGCACGCCGGACCCAGGCGGCCACGTCGGCACTGGCTAGCGCGTCGGGCACGTCCTGGCGGAAGGCCCAGCGTTGTCCGGAAGCGGTTACAGCGCGGGCCTGCGCTGGGGCATAGTGGGGCAGTTCCTCCAGGGCTTCCGCCGTGTAGAAGGGCGCCAGGGCGATGGCCTCTTCGGGGTGCCACCACAGGCGATTGGGGTCCTTCCCCTTGAGGTCGGCCTGGATCCGGGCCCACCAGGCCTGAGCATCCTGCGTGTCGAAAGCGTCGAAAAGTGGCGTGTCCGTCATCGCGCAACAGACCAGTGAACGGAAGAAGGCAAGGCCCTTAATATACCGCTCGGCACGACGAGGCGGGCTCCAGGCTGCGTGTGATCCCGGTGAAGCGTGGCCCAAGCCGCGTCCTGGTGGGGCCTATTCCAGGCCACCAGTCAGCTGGCGGTAGTGCCGCACCAGATCAAAGATGGCGATGCCGTAGGCGACGGCCACGTTCAGCGACTGCTTGGCGCCGTACTGAGGAATCTCCAAGGCAAGGTCGGCCTCGTCCACAAACCGATCGCTCACGCCGCCCACCTCGTTGCCCACCACCAGCGCCAGTGGAAACTGCGCCGGGGTGAGCGTGTGGATTCGGGTGGGCGTATCGGTCAGTTCTAGGACAGCCACGGTGCACCCTGCGGCCCGGAGATCTTGCAGCACCACGGCGCCATCGCGCTCATGGGTCCATGGAACGGTATCTTGGGCACCGAGCGCCGTTTTGTGCAGCTTGCGGTGATCCGGCGTGCCCGTGATCCCCGTCAGATGAAGCTGGGCGATGCGGGCCGCGTCTGAGGTCCGAAAGATGGACCCCACATTGTAGATGGACCGCACGTTGTCCACCACCACGTGGATGGGATGGCGGAGCAACGCCGCCACGGCGGTAGGGTCTGGACGCGGGATTTCGTGATGCCTTAACTTGCGCATGCTGGGCGAGCCTTGAACCTGCTGGTCCGCTGTTCTTACCAAGGAGGTGGGCTCCGCAAAATGCGGCGGCGCCCATGAGAACTGCAAAAGGGGCGGGCGGGCGTCGCCTCGCCCTCTCCTCCTCGCCCTTCCCTTCTTCCCGTTCCCTGCACCTCACCATCGCCTGCCATGCCATCTCCCATCGCCCCTGCTTTCCTCCGGTCTCTCCTGACGCTGTGCCTGGTGGGGCTCGTCGGCGTGGTGGCGCCGGGTTGTCAGACCCTGCGCGAAGTCACCAACCTGCGCAACGTGCGCTTCAACCTGGACAACGTGAACGAGGCCGCCCTGGCGGGTGTCAGCCTCGGCCGACTCCAATCGTTCAGCGACCTGGGCCCGGCGGATCTGCTACGGCTAGGGGCCGCCGTCCGGGCCAACGAGCTACCGTTTGCCTTTACGGCCCAGATCGGAGCGGAGAACCCGGCCGAGAACAACGTCAACGCCCGCATGGTGGAGATGGACTGGACCCTGCTGATTGATGACCAACGCCTGATCAGTGGGGTCTTCAACCAGCCTACGGTCATCGCCCCTGGCGAGAGGCAGTTGGTGGCCCTCCCCGTGGAGGTTGACCTGATCGCGTTCTTTGGCGATAACCTGCGAGACCTCGTGGACCTGGCCCTCGCTGTGTCTGGGCAAGGCGGGAGCCCGTCACGCATCCAGTTTGAGGTGCAGCCCACCATCGAGACCAGCATCGGACCGATCCGGTACCCCAACCCCATCCGGGTGATCAACCAGGAGGTCGGGCCGTGATCATCGCCATTGATGGCCCGGCGGGATCCGGCAAAAGCAGCACCGCTCGCGCCGTGGCCGAGGCATTGGGCTACCTCTACATCGACACCGGCGCCATGTACCGGGCCGTGGCGCTGGCCTTCCTCCTGGCCGACGCGCCCTTCACCGATGAGGCGGCAGCCCGGCTCCTCCCTGACCTGGAGGTGGCCTTCTGGCCACAGGCCGAGGCCCCCCCCCGCATCGCGCTGAACGGCGAGGATGTGTCCGAGGCGATTCGCACCGAGGCTGTGGGCGACGGGGCCAGCCGGGTGAGCGCCCTGCGGGCTGTGCGGGAGAAGATGGTGGCCCTGCAACGCCGGCTGGCCACGCAGCATCCGGATGGCGTGGTGCTGGACGGACGCGACATCGGCACCGTGGTCTTCCCCGATGCGCCCGTCAAGATCTTCCTCACCGCCACCGATACCGTGCGCGCCCAGCGGCGCTGCGAGGAGCTGCGGCAGCGCGGCGTGGTGGCGGCCCTGGACGACGTGCTGGCCGACCTCCGCGAACGCGACCACCGGGACCGCACCCGAGCCACCAGTCCCCTCCGCCAAGCCGACGACGCCGTGGTGGTCGATACCAGCCATCAGCCCTTGGCGTATCAGGTGTCACGCGTCCTCGATATTGTGCGGGAACACGCCTCACCAGGGGCCGTTTAGATTTGTTCTCGCCGAACGTCGGCATGGCGCTCAGGGCGGGAGTCGATGGTACTCCTAGCCCTCTTTTGTGTGCCTCACACTCACCAAACCACGTGCGGTAGGTCCTGCACTCGCCGGACACGCCCACTGACCCAGCCCGCCACGTAGCGGGCTCCATCCATATGGCTGAAGACCAGCAGAAGAACGAAGAAACAACCGACGCGGTCATCCCTGACACCGCCGAAGCAGCAACGCCAACTCCCGAAACGCCAGACGCCGAGCCGGCCCCAGCCGAGGCTCCGGCCGCCGAGGCGCCCGCGCCTGAGGCCACCGCCGAGGCACCCGAAGCCGAGGCGCCCACCGAGACGCCCGAGGGCGAGGCCACGGACGATGAGCCGCCCGCCACGCAGGTCGAGGCCATGCTCTCCCAGAAGGACGAGACCTTGGAGCCGGCCACCCTCGAAACCGACGATGACGAGCAGGGTGGCGGCGAGCCCGCCCCGGGTGGCGATGGCGAGGCTGTAGAGCCCGACGCCGAGGTCTCCATCCTGGAGGCGGCGTTTGAGAATCTGGCCGAGGACATTGAAATCCCCTCCGCACGCCAGGCTGGCGTCGTCCCGGACGCTCCGCCCGTAGAGTTGACCTCCGTGGTCAGCGGCACGGCCCTCTCCCAGAAGACCGCCACCGTGGGCTACACGGGCGAGATCCTGGGCAAGGTCGTCAAGCTCGAAGACCTGGCTGCCGCCGACGCCGAGGAGAGCGAGGTTGACTCCTCCAGCTACAACCAGCTTCGCGCCCTCATCGAGACGACCCTCACGGAGGTCTCGGAGAACGAGATCGTGCAAGGCCGCGTGGTCAGCGTGGGCGAGAAGGACGTGGTCATCGACATCGGCTTCAAGAGCGACGGCGTCGTCTCGAAGAACGAGTTCGGGGCCGAGCTGAACCCGGGCGACGAAGTCGAGGTCTACCTGGAGTACCTCGAAGACTGGCACGGCCAGCTCGTCCTGTCCAAGACCAAGGCCGACACCGTTCAGCGCTGGCAGCGTATCGAGCAGATCTTCGAAAACGAAGAGGTGGTCGAAGGCACCATCATCCGCCGGATCAAGGGCGGCATGATCGCCGAGCTGTTCGACGGCGTCGAGGCCTTCTTGCCGGGTTCGCAGATCGATGTCCGCCCCGTGCGCGACTTCGACGCCTACCTCAGCAAGCGTATGCAGTTCAAGATCGTCAAGCTCAACCCGGCCAACGAGAACATCGTGGTCTCGCACAAGGCGCTCGTGGAGAAAGAGCTCCAGGCCCAGCGCGAGTCCATCCTCTCCACCATGGAGGCCGGTCAGGTGCTCGAGGGCACGGTCAAGAACATCACGGACTTCGGGGTCTTCATCGACCTCGGCGGCGTGGACGGCCTGCTGCACATCACGGACCTCTCCTGGGGCCGCGTCTCGCACCCGTCTGAGCTGGTCGAGCTGGACGAGAAGATGAACGTCGTGGTCCTGGACTACGACAAGGAGCGCCAGCGTATCTCGCTCGGCCTCAAGCAGCTGCAGCCCCATCCGTGGGACAACATCGCTGACAAGTTCAGCGAGGACGACACGGTGGAAGGCAAGGTCGTCTCGATCACCGACTACGGCGCCTTCGTGGAGCTGGAGAAGGGCATCGAGGGCCTCGTCCACATCTCCGAAATGAGCTGGACGGAGCACATCAAGCACCCAAGCCAGAAGGTGGCCCTGGGTCAGATCGTGCCGGTCAAGATTCTCAACATCGACCACGAGGGCAAGAAGATCTCTCTCGGCATGAAGCAGCTGGAGCCCGATCCGTGGACGGGCATCGCCGAGCGCTACCCCGCCGGCACCGTGCTGCGTGGCCGTGTCCGCAACATCACCAACTTCGGGGTGTTCGTGGAGATCGAGCCGGGCATCGACGGCCTCGTCCACATCAGCGACCTGTCGTGGACCAAGAAGATCAAGCACCCCGGTGAGATGATTAAGAAGGGTCAGGACCTCGATGTCGTGATCCTGAACATCGACGCCGAGGCCCGCCGGATCTCCTTGGGCCACAAGCAGATCCAGACGAATCCGTGGAACGACCTCGTCGACGTTTACGCCGAGGACACGGACCACGACGTCAAGGTCGGCCAGATCGCCGAAAATGGGATCTATGTGGAGCTGCCGCTGGACGTGGAGGCCTTCGTGCCGGCCAACCAGCTCAAGAACGGCCCGCGCAACTTCCAGGAGTTCTACCGCATGGGGGACACGCTCAACATGCGTGTCATCCGCTTCGACCTCAACAAGCGCGAGATCGTGATGAGCGAGATCGCACGCGAGCGGGCCGAAGAGAACCGGGCCAAGGCGAAGGAGGAGCGCGAGGAGCGGGCCAAGCGCACTGAAGAGCGCCGCGCCATTGCCGACTTCCAGACGCAGGAAGCCGCCTCGGGCCCGACGACGCTGGGCGAGCTCAGCGGCCTCGAAGGGCTGCGGGCTCAGATGGCCGCCCAGGAAGCCGCCGAGGCGGCCGCCGAAGCGGAAGCTGCCACCGAAGCCGCCGCCGAGGCGGCCACCGCCGAAGCAGAGGTGGCCACGGCGGAAGCCGACGAAGCACCGGCCGAGGAGACCGTGGCTGAAGCCGAAGCCGACGAGGCTGCGGCCGACACCGAAAGCAAAGAGGGCGAGAGCTAGACGCCTCGCTGCTTCGCTGCACCAACACCGGGGCGGTGGCCAATGCGGCCACCGCCCCTTTTTGGTCTACAGCCCTGCCCACCCACGTGTACCACAAGGGGTGACGGGCCCCGTCAGGGAGCCGGGGCCCTTTCTCACAGTGCTCGTTTCGGTCACGGACCCTGTCCTTCCCCGCCTGCGTTGAGGTGGGTGATCGCCCCACTCACCCGCCTGCTGTGCTCCCTATGTTTCGCCGCTCGTTCAGGCTTGCCGCCCCCCTCCTGATCCTGCTCAGCCTGACCGCCTGTTCGTCGGCCTCCCGGGTGGCCCAGCGTGAGGCGCCCGCCCCCTCTCCGCGCAACGTGATCCTGCTCATTGCTGACGGCTGCGGACCGGCGAGCTTCACGCTGGCGCGTGACTTCGTGCGGTACCACGACGGCCGCACAGAGTTGGTCTTGGACCCCTACCAGCAAGGATCGGTGCGTACCTTTTCTTCCGACAGCCGCGTGACGGACTCCGCGGCCAGTGCCACGGCCTACGCCTGCGGCGTCAAGACCTACAACGGTGCCATCGGCATGGACTCGCTTGGTCAGCCTGTGGCTACGCTCCTGGAGGCCGCCGAGGCGCGTGGCCTGGCCACTGGGCTGGTGGCCACCAGCCGCATCACCCATGCCACCCCGGCCTCGTTCTCAGCCCACGTGCCCCAGCGCGGCCAAGAGAATGAGATCGCGGCCCAGCAAATCAACCAAGGCATCGAGGTGCTCTTCGGGGGTGGAGTATCCAACTATCTACCTACGGAGGACGGCGGACGACGCAGCGACGGGCGCAACCTGCTCGACGAGGCCGCCGCGCTGGGCTATACCGTGGCCCGGGACCGCACGGCCTTCGATGCGCTGGATACGGCGCCGGCCTTAGCCCTCTTCACCCCCAGCCATATGGCCTATGCGCTTGACCGTGATCCCGCCGCCGAGCCCAGCCTCGCCGAGATGACCACGAAAGCGCTGACGCTCCTCGCCGACGACCCCGACGGCTTCTTCCTCATGATTGAAGGTAGCCGCATCGACCATGCCGGACATGCCAACGACTCGGCGGGGCATCTGCGAGACATCCTGGCCTACGACGAAGCCGTGGCGGCCGTGCTGGCCTTCGCCGAAGCAGACGGAGAGACCCTCGTGGTGGCCACCTCAGACCACGAGGCCGGTGGCCTCACGCTGGGCCGCCAGATTGGCCAGCGCGGTGTCTATGCCTGGAACCCTGAGGTCCTAGAGCGGGTGCAGCACACTCAGGAGGCCCTGGTACCCCGCCTCCTAGAGCCTGACGCCGACCGCCTGGCCCTCGTCCAAGAGGGTCTTGGCGTGACCGACCTCACGGATGAGGAGCAGGCGCGCCTTCAGGGCACGAGCAATGGGCGCGCCCTGGCCGCCGCGCTGAGCGACATCATCGGCGTGCGCGCCATCCTCGCCTGGACCACCAGCGGCCACACGGCCGTGGACGTCCCGCTCTACGCCTTCGGCCCCGGTCATGACCGCTTCGTGGGCAACGTGGACAACACCTACATTGGCCTCACTCTGGCCGAGATCATGGGCTTCGATCTGGAAGCGCTGACCGCCACCCTCCGCGCCCAAGCGGGGACGGATTGAGGGTGTGAGGGTGTGAGGTGGGCGCCTTGGACGAGTTCACGCAGACTCTCATACTCCCATACGCTCACACTCCCACACACTCCCCCGCTGGCACTTCGCGCGGCGTGAGGAGTTGACCAACTACGCTTCCCAAACGCACTCAACCCTTTGCCCCACCCCATGCCCGATCCTCGGTCTGTCCTGATCGATGAGGCCACGTTTGTGGTGACGGATACGGAGACGACGGGGACGAAGGCTGGCGAGGCGCGGGTGATCGAGATCGCGGCGGTCAAGGTACAGGGCGGCGAGATCGTGGACCGGTTCAGCCAGCTCATCGACCCAGGTCGATCCGTGCCGGGCCGCATCACGCGGCTGACCGGCATCAGCACGGCCATGGTCTTTGGGCAACCGTCGGCTCAGGAGGTGATGCCAGCGTTCATGGACTTCCTTGGAGACGGCGTCTTTGTGGCGCACAACGCTGGATTCGACGAGCGCTTCGTCCAGGCCGAGCTGGCCCGGATGGACGAAGCACCGTTCGACAACGACATCTTGTGCACCCTGCGGTTGGCCCGGCGCCTGCTCAAAGGACTGCGCTCGAAAGGCCTGGGCCACGTGGCCGACTTCTACAAGATCAAGATCGAGGGGCGCCATCGCGCCGCCGGCGATGCCGAGGCCACGGCCCTTATCCTGCTCCGCTTCCTGGAGGACCTGAAGCATACGCACGACCTGGAGACGCTCCAGGATGTACTGGCCTTCCAGAACCGAACCTACCAGCGCGGCGCCAAGGCCCCCCGGCACCTGCGTAAGATCCGCACCGAGATCCTACCGCAGCTCCCGCCCCGGCCCGGCGTCTACTACATGATGGACGCGCAGGAACGTGTCCTGTATGTGGGCAAGGCCAAGCGCTTGGACCGACGCGTGCGCAGTTACTTCACGGCTATCGAAGCCAAGCCGCAGCGCCTGCTCAAGCTGGTGCAGAGCGTGCGCAAGATCCGCTGGGATGAAACACCCTCGGAGCTGGAGGCGCTGCTCCTGGAGTCCAAGCAGATCAAGAACTACCTGCCCACCTACAACCGGGCCTTGCGTCGCTACCGCAACCGCCCCTTCCTCCGCCTGGACACCACGGCGGACTACCCCGCGATCACCTGGACCTCGCACGTCCACAACGACGGCGCCGCCTACTACGGCCCCCTCGGCGGGCGGCGCCAGGCCGAGCTGATGGTCGACATCATCAACCGCACCTTCCTGCTCCGCGAGTGCGAAGACGACCGCCTGGCCCACGGAGAACGCTGCCTCTATGCCGATATGGGCCGGTGCGAGGCCCCTTGCGAAGATCCGCAGCCCGAGCGCTACGCCGAAGAGGTCACCCGCGTCGAGCGGTTCCTGCGCGGCGAGGAAACCGGCCCCGTCTTGGACCTGCTGGAGGCCGCTATGCATAAGGCCGCCACCGAGTTCGACTTCGAGGGCGCCGCCCAGTACCGCGACTGGCACCGGGCCCTGACACGCCTGCTGGACAAGCAGCAACACATCGCGGCCCCCGTCTTCGAGCACCACGCCGTCCTGCTCCACCCCACCGAGGACCAGCTGCAGGCCTTTCTGGTACGCTACGGCCGGCATGTAGCAACGGTGCCCCTGCCTCCCGACGGCCCCCTCGTGGACTCCCCCCTGCCCGGCCAGATCCGGACCCACTTCGCCGAGGACAGCGCCCGGCCCGAGCATTACTGGAAGCCCGAGATCGACGAGGTGCGCATCTTAGCCCACTGGCTCTACGTGCACCGCGACGAAGTGACGGTGGTCCGCTGGCGCCCAGGCCAAACGGCCGACGACCTCGTGGCCGCCACCCAACAGGCGATTCAGACCCTCGAGGCGCGCGCAACCGTTTCTTAACGCTAGCGAAACGATGCGATAGCACAGCGGGAGGGATCGCCTCGTATCCTACAAGCGCATCTCCACACCAGCACTTCTCGAACCTCTCTGGTTCAACGCAACACTGGTAGCGGAAGGCGCGGGTGTAGCGGACACCCGCGCCTCTTTTTTTGACACTCGCGCGGGTTTTTCTCCAGGCTTTGCGCTTCCTTCCCGATGCGTGTTCTCATCTGAATGTGTTCTTCTCTTGCGAAGAACCAAACGCCGGGCCTCCTCGAAACCCGCGAAGCCCGATCCCACGCGTGCCCCGTCCCCGAGGAGGCCGATGGCGCCACGGGCCAGCGCGCAGTCGGCGCAGCGACCGCCTCATTTCCTATTCTTGCCCGGCCTCATGCTCCGCACGCTACGTGACCTTCGCGGGTCTGTGCCTGTGGGCGATCCGCAGGACGTTGGTGGTGTCCTCCGCCAGACCCAAGAAGCCCTCGCAACACGTGTCATCGCCCCCTTCCTGATACCTCTGCCTAAGAGGGCCTTGAGGTTCTGTTTTAGGGCTGCGCGAGGTCCACTGGCCAGCCAAACCAACACGCCAACGGCCTCTAAAGGCCCAGGCGATGGTCAATGGGAAAGGGCTGAGGAGCCCCGATCTCCAGGTCTACAAAGCGCTCGTGGAGCGGGTTGAGCAGCACGTTGCGCTCGTGGGGCACGACGGCGCTAGGTACCACGAGGGCCACCGCCTGCCGGGCGTCGAACCAGGCGGTTCCGCGTTGCTGGGTCGAGGCCGGATACGGCCACGCCTGCCAGTCGCCGGGGAGGTCGGCCGCGTCTAGTTCCGCCACGGAGCCTGTCTCGTAGAGGGCGCTGGGGATGACCACGGGGATAGCCACGTACGCGAAGTGGAGCAGCGCCGCCTTCTCGACGTGCACCAGCGTTTCCAGCAGGGCCAGGGCCGCGCTCTCTGCGGCGTAAACGACCGGGCGCCCGCGGGGATGCCATCGCCCCGCGCTCAGCATGGAGCCGTAGCCCGAGAAAGGCCCACGGCCTTGCTGCTCAGCCTCGGCGGTGGCGTACTTCGCCTTGGTGAGGCGCCAGAAGGTGGAAGCCACAGAACGAAGAGGCGTTAGGCTGCGCTCGAGAACTCGATGGCGAAGAGCATGGCCTCCACCTCACGCGCGCCGGGCGCCGTGTCCGTGCGTGCCAAGGGGGTCTCTCCGCCCAGGCGGGCGTTCGGTGCGGTGAACCAGGTGGCGGCCGCGGAGGCCTCCTCGAAGACCGCCAAGGCCAGCTCGGCCACCCGCGCCGTGCGGAGCAGCCGATCAGACTCCTCCGGCTTGAGCCGGTCCCCGGTTTGCCGCCGACGCGCCAGGGTGCGCGGCGCGATGTCCAGCACCTCCGCCAGCGTAGAGGCCGAGACGTCCAGAAAGTCCTGCAGGCGGTCGAAGGCCTCCGGCAAGACGCCTTCCCGAACCGCGCGCACGGGATCAGCCTCCAGGTCCAACAGACGCCGCCCGTCCAGGCGGTCCAACGAGATCTCGCGCAAGTCAGGCAGGGCCAGCGATTCCATCAGCGTGCACAGGCTACATGTAAGAGTCCCCCTAGTAACGGCCATTTGCCCTTCTTGTTTCGGCATATGGCAGATTACTAGAACACGAGTCCTCCTCCTTCAGCACCCGGCTCCCGGCCGGGCCAGCCCATCGATGCTCATGAGGCGATCCAGGCGGATCTCTTCGTCAGGCTCTAGGCGGATGAACTCCTCCTGGCCACGCGCGAAGACATCGAGGATGCGGGCCACGCGGGTCGTGGAGAGACCGTCCGCCGTCAGGTACGTCACCTTCACCTGGCGGCCGCGCATGGCACGAAGCTCTAGCTCGTCGTAGAAACTGCAGGCGATCGGGATGTAATCGGACATGGCGTGAGCCCTCGTGAATCATGCGACGCCCCGATGAGTGCTCCACCGGCTCCACCTGTTACAGCAGCCAGGAGGCCCTCTCTCCTACACATCCAAATCGTCCACCTCGGCCGCGTGCTCCATGATGAAGGTGAACCGGGCGGACGTGTCCCGGCCCATGAGGTCGGTGATGGTGCGCTCGGTGGCCAGGCGCTCGGCATCGGGGATGGAGACCTGGAGGAGACGGCGCTTGTCGGGGTCCAGGGTGGTATCCTTGAGCGTCTTCGGCATCATCTCGCCGAGGCCCTTGAACCGTTGGATCTCGATCTTGGCGTTGGGGCGCTTCTTCTGGATGCGGCGCAGGATGCGGTCCCGGTCGGGATCGTCCAGGGCCCAGTGGGTCTGCTTCAGCGCGTCGATGCGATAGAGCGGCGGCTGGGCGATGTACACGTAGCCTTCCTCGATGAGCGGCTTCATGTAGCGGTAGAAGAACGTCAAGAGCAGCGTCGAGATGTGGTGGCCGTCGGAGTCGGCGTCCATCAGCAGGATGACCTTGTGGTACCGCAGTTGCTCCAGCGCCAGGCTATCGCCGAGGCCGCAGCCCAGGGCTTGCACCACGTTGGACAGCTCCTTGTTGGCCTGCACCTTTTTGAGGGTGGCCTGCTCGGCGTTGAGGACCTTGCCTCGCAGCGGCAGGATGGCCTGGAACAGCCGGTCCCGCCCCTGCTTGGCGGAGCCGCCGGCCGAGTCGCCCTCGACGATGAACAGCTCGGAGGCGGCGGGGTCCGTGGAGCTGCAATCGGCCAGCTTGCCGGGGAGGTTGAGGCGGTGGCTGATGCCGGTCTTGCGCCGAGCGGACTTGGCGGCGGCACGGCTGGCCAGGCGCGCCTTGGCGGCCTGGATGACGCGCGTGGCGATGGCCTCGCCCGTGGTGGGGTTGGCGTTGAAATAGCGCTCTAGCTCCAGGCGCAGCGCCCCGCTCACCTGGGACCGCGCGCCGGGGTTGTTCAGCTTATCCTTGGTCTGCCCCTGAAACTGCGGGTCCACCATGAAGAGGCTGACGATGGCAAAGAGGCCCTCGCGGATGTCGTCGGCGGAGATGTCGAGGCCGCGGGGGATGAGGCCGTGCGTATCCATGTAGGCGCGGACGGCGCTCCGGACAGCGTCGCGGAAGCCTTGCTCGTGCGTCCCGCCGTCGCGCGTGGGGATGCCGTTGACGAACGAGCGGACCGTCTCGCGCGGCGCCTCAGTCCAGTGCAGCGCGATCTCGGTGCGGTAGCCGTCCACCAGCTCGTCCTGGTGCACTGCGAAGGGCTCGGGGTGGACCGGCCGGGCCTTCTCCTGCTTCATCAGGGCGCCTAGGTACTCCACGATGCCGCCCTCGTGGTGGTACTCGTGCCGCGACCCGTCTTGCTCGTTCTTGAATACGATCTTGAGATCGCGGTTGAGGTACGTCTTGATCTCCAGCTGCTCCTGAATCCAGGGCGCGTCGAACGTGACCGACTCAAAGATGTCCGCGTCGGGGCGGAAGAAGATGCTGGTGCCGGTGCCGCGGGTGGTGCTGCTGGTGCGCTTGAGCTTGGTCACCGGTGCCCCGCGCTCGTAGCGCTGCTGGTACGTCTTGCCGTCGCGCTTGACGGTGGCCACCAGTTCTTCGGAGAGGGCGTTCACCACCGACGAGCCCACGCCGTGCAGGCCGCCGGAGGTGACGTAGCTGGAGCCGTCGAACTTACCCCCCGCGTGGAGGGTGGTGAGGATGAGCTGCAGGGTGGGCACCTTCTTCTCGGGGTGCTTATCCACGGGGATGCCGCGGCCATTGTCGGTAACGGTCACACTCTGGCCGTCGCGGTGCAGCACCACCTCGATGAGCGAGGCGTGGCCGTTGGTGGCCTCGTCCACGGCGTTGTCCACAATCTCCCAGAGGAGGTGGTGCAAGCCTGGCTTGCCGGTGCCCCCGATGTACATGCCGGGGCGCTTGCGGACGGGCTCCAGGCCTTCCAGCACCTGGATATCGGCACCGGTGTAGGACGTCGTGGCGGTCGTAGCCATAGGGATCGAAAGTCAGGATGGGGCGGTCGATGGCGGGCGGCTCATGCGGAGCCATTGAGGGTCAGCTCCACGGGCGGGGGCGTCACGCGGGAGAGGCCGCCGCGCTTGATGATCTGCCGCCCTTTGTTGCCGCGGTTGCTGACCTCAAACTTGGTGGTGCGGACGATCTCGCGCCGCCCGCGGGTGGTCTCCACCTCCAGGCCGTCGCGGGCGGCCGTGGTGAGCGTGAAGCCGAGCACGCGGTCTCCCTTGCCCAGGCGCATCACGATGACACCCCGGGCCGGGCCTTTGACCACCGGGATCTGCCCGAGGGGATGGATGAGCACGTACCCCTCGCGCGTGGCCAGGCACACGTTTTCGTCGCCCGCGGCCACCTCGGCACCCAGCACCTCGCTGCTCTTGGGCAGCCGCATGAAGGTGCGCCCAGCGCGCGTAGACGGCTCCACGAAGCTCTCGATGCCGATGCGGATGCCATGCCCGGCCCCGCTGACGGCGGCGATGTACGGCCCGGTCGCCGCCGCCTCGCCATTGGAGGCGAACAGCTCCGGCGCCTCGTCGGGGTCGGCCACGGGCCTGGGCAGCACCCGGCCATCGAACGAGATGACGCCCACCACGCGCTCGCGGTCGGAGAAGTCGAACAGCTTCTGCACGGGGTCGCCGTAGCCGGTGGTGCTGGGGATGGCGTCGATGCGCGAGGTATAGCACTTGCCATAGTTGGTGAGAAAGCCGATGGTGGCGCGCGTGGAGCCCGGTAGCACCCAGCCCACGGCGTCGCCGTCGCGCACGCGGATGCTCTTGAGGTCGGTGTACGACCGCTGGCGCTTGATCCAGCCATCGCGGGTGACGATCACGTAGACGTCCTCAGCGATGATGTAGTCCTCCTCCGTGTACTCCAGCACCTGATCGGGGCCGCCGAGGGTGGTGCGGCGCTCGGAGCCGAAGGCCTTCTTGACCTCACGCAATTCCGTGCGGACCAGCTTCCAGCGCGCGGGCTCATCGGCCAGGAGGGCGCGCAGCTCGGCGGCGCGGGCCTCTTTCTCAGCCAGCTCCTTGCGGATGGCGTCGATCTCCAGCTGCGAGAGCCGGTAGAGTTTGGTTTCCAGGATGGCGTCCGCCTGCACGTCGTCCAGGCGGAAGCGGTGCATGAGGCGCTGCGCGGAGTCGGCTTTGTTCTTCGAGGAGCGGATGATCTTGATGGCCTCGTCTAGCCCGTCGAAGAGCTTGGCGAAGCCCTTGAGGATGTGGATGCGCTGCTCCAGCTGCGCCAGCTCGTGCTCCAGGCGCCGCGTCACCACCTCCAGGCGGAAGGCCAAGAAGTGACGCAGCACGGTGAGCAGGTCCACCTTCTCCGGCGCCGCCACCTCGGCGTTGGCCGTGGGCACGAGGCACGTCATGTTGACGTGGAAGCGCGTCTGGAGCGGCGTATGCTTGAACAGATAGGCCATGGCCGCCTCGGCGTTGGCCCCGCGCTTGAGTTCGAGGACGATGCGGACGTCGTCCGTGGACTCGTCGCGCACGTCGGACAGCTGCGGCACGCGCTCGTGGGCCACGGCCTCGGCGATCTTCTCAACGAGGTCCGCCTTAGAGAGGGCATACGGGATGGAGGTGATGATGAGGCGCTGCTTGCTCTCGCGCTCGTACTCACCGCGCAGGTGCAGCGTCCCCTCCCCTTTCGCGTAGATCGCCTTCAGCTCCTCGGGCGTGTTGAGCAGCCGCCCTCCGGTGGGGAAGTCCGGCCCTTGGAAGCCTTTGGAGAAGAGCGTCTCCAAGCGGGCGTTGGGCGAGTCGATGAGGTAGATGGCGGCGTCGACCACCTCAGCCAAGTTATGCGGCGGGATGTTGGTGGCCATCCCCACGGCAATGCCGCTGCTGCCGTTGACCAGCAGGTTGGGCAGCCGGGCGGGCAGCACCACGGGCTCAGACAGCGTGCCATCGAAGTTGGGCCGGAAGGCCACCGTCTGCTGCCGCAGCTCGCGGAGCAACTCCATGGCCAGCGGCTGGAGGCGGGCCTCCGTGTAGCGCATGGCCGCGGGGCTGTCCCCGTCCAGCGAGCCGAAATTGCCGTGGCCGTCCACCAGCGGGTCCCGCAGCGAGAAGGACTGCGCCATGCGCACCATGGCATCGTAGATGGCGGTATCGCCGTGGGGGTGATACTTGCCCATCGCATCCCCCACGATGGTCGCGCTCTTCCGAAACCGCGCCTCGGGGTAGAGCCGGAGGCTGGCGTACATGGCGTACAGGATGCGCCGCTGCACCGGCTTGAGCCCATCGCGAATGTCCGGCAAGGCCCGACTGGTAATAACGGACAATGCGTAGTTGAGGTACCGTGCCCGCGTCGTTTCGTGCAGCGGGATGACGTCTACAATCGGCATTTTTTGTTTTTCAATAACGGAATCACGCCCAGAACAACACCCTCAAGGTACGAACTGGGCGTGACAACGGTGTGGCACCAGGGCGGGAGAGCAGGGGGAATGGTGAATGGTGAGTTGCGAACGGTGAATGGTGAATGAGGCGGTCACTGTACCGAAGGCGCCTAGGGCCGTGGCGCTCTCAGCCTCCCCTCCACCAAATGCGCAACGTAGGACCACGATATATCGTGGTCTGAGGAGGTTGAGCCCACGCTCCCTATTGCACCGGCCGCTGGTCGTCGGCTTCAAACCAGCGAGTGTCGCCGAAGTTGATGACGTAGAGGTCCGCTGGACGCGGCAGGTCGCCCTCCAGGGGATTGAGGAAGACCGTGGCGGTCTCTTGTCCCGGTTCGAGGGCCTCCGCATCGGTCTCGTCTCCACGCACCAACGCCACAAAGAGGGCCCCCTCCACGCGGTTGCGCTGGACCGTCACCTCCACCTGTCCCAAGGAGGGATCCACGCGCAGGATCGGCTCGACCCCTAGTGCAGGGGCTGGAATCGTCAGGGTGCCTTCAGGGCCGCGCACCCGCACCTCCCCCTCCAACTGGGTGCCCACCGTGAAGGGGCGGATGGCGGACTCCAGCGTCGACGATGTGGGGTCTTCGAGGGTCAGTAGAGGCACAGGGACCGGGACCGCCTGTCGCTGTTGCGCGGTCGAGAGCGGAAAGCAGACCACCTCTTCTTCTGGACACGACAGGGGCAGAGAGAGGACAACCCCAGCCCCAGATGCCGTGGGCTCTACAAACAGGTAGCCGATCTCTGCCTCGTCCTCACCGACGAAGAAGGCAAGCGAAGCCCGCAGGATGCGCAGCAAGAAGAGGAAACCGGGGTCATCGTCTGGCTCATCCAGGAACGGCTCCAGGTCGACGGTGACGGTGGGCACGGCCGAGGGGTCCACCTCGGGAGCCAGATCGAGGCGTATGGAGAGCGGCCGGTCCCCGTCGGCGTCCACCTGAACGTCGACGGCCTGGGGGTCGTCGGCGTGGCTGTCACAGCCTCCCCCGACGAGGATGGCTAGGATCAGCAGACTGGTCAGACCGAGGTGGGGGGTCAAGCGCTTCATACGGCATCACCGGAAGTAAGGGGCCACGAGCGGGCCGATGAGACTTCGTGGAGGCCATCTGGATAGACCATCGCCTCCTGGCCTTGTAGGCCCAGCTCCCAACGGCGGGCGCCGATCTGTGGGCGCCGATCTGTTCCACGGGCCCACGGCCCCGCTTCCAAACGGCTCGCCTCCTGGGTAGGCCCTGGCGTGTGCGTGGTGGGGCTAGGCCTCGGGGCTGGGAGGCGGCGTGTCGCGAGGTGGCGGCTCAGGCACCGGAGGCTCCGTGGAGGCCACCACAGGAGCGTCTTCGCTTGGGCTCGGGGCGGCGGCGGACGACTCGGGGGCCTCACCGGCCGGGCTCGCTTCTGGATCAGTGGCGGCCGCGGCACGGGCCTCCTCGGCCTCGCGGGCCGCTTCCCAGGCGATGATCTGCTCGTGGAAACGGTGCTGGAAGATCAGGATGCCCACCACCCCTGCCACGATGGCCATGTCGGCACCGTTCCAGATGGGGAACAGCATGAGAAAATCGCCCCCCAGACCGGGTACCCACTCGGGCACGACGCCTCGCCAGGCGTCCACATGCACGAAGTCCACCACGCGCCCTTGAAAGAGGGGGCCGTAGCCGTAGATGACGCCGTAGAAGACGCGGTCCAGGATGTTGCCCAAGGCTCCGCCCAACACCGCAGCGAGGCTCAGACGGTACGGGAGGTAGGCCCGGCGCACCTGAAACAGGTACACCATGATGAGCAGCGTCGCGATGGTGGCCAAGACGGCCACCGTTCCCGGCGGTCCGAACGAGATCCCGAAGGCCATGCCCGGGTTCTCCGTGTAGGTCAGCTTCAGCCAGTCTCCGAGGACGGGAATGGACTGCCCTCGGTACATCGTGCGCAGGACCACCTGCTTGGTGACCTGGTCGATCAGCAGCACCAACGCAGACAGCCAGAGAACGCGCATGGAGAGGGAGGCGTGTGGGGGTTGAGAGGGGGCCAGCAGGCGCTGCCGTGCCGGTTGGGTGCACGCCTGCCCGTGCCCACGCAGGACGACCTACATAACGAAGAACGGCCCCCCCTGTTGCGGAGGCTCCACGGACTTCGCCAAGGTGTTACCGCTGCTTCAGCTTGGCCTCGATGGAAATCTCCGTGTGCGGTACCGCCTCCAGGCGCTCCTTGGCGATGGGCTTGCCCGTCACCTTGCAGATGCCATACGTCCCGTTCTTGACGCGTTCGAGCGCCCGATCCAGGTAGCCAATGTATTTCTGCTGCCGCGCGATCATGAGGTACAGCTTCTCCCGCTCCATAGCGTCCGTCCCAGCGTCGGCCATGTGGAAGCTGTAGGCGGTGTCGTTCTCGGCCTGCTCACGGGCATCACGCAGCTGCTCGCGCATCCGGTCCACCTCTTCAGCGGCCGACTCGCGGCGGCCAATCAGCAGGTCCTTGAAATGAGCCAGTTCCTCGTCGTTGAACGGAGTAATACGCTCGTCGGCCATAAACGTGAAGCAATAGGTTCAGAGGTCCAAGTCGGCGCCTACCGACGGGGGCCCTCGGCAGGTGCGGATCTGAAGCGAAGAGGGGACATCAACCGGCTCTGCGTACACCTACCGTGAGGAGATCCTCACCGATTTCGAACGTTTTCACCAGTTCCCCGACGGGCTGATCAGCCTCTCCTAACTCCAGAGCTAGGGTCTCGTTCCGGATGGTATCGGCGTATCGGGTGAGCGCATGGCCTAGCCGTTCGGAGGCGGCGTACTCGACGATAATGCGGTCTGTGACGTCGAAATCAGCCTCTTTGCGGAGCGCTTGCACACGGTTCACGGACTCGCGGGCCAGGCCCTCGGCCACGAGGTCGTCTGTCAGTTGGGTGTCCAGCGCCACCGTCACCTCGCCCTCCTGCCCCACCTGCCACCCGGCGATGCCTTCGCTCTGCACCTCGAGGTCGCCGGCCGTCAGCTCCACGGCTTGGCCCTCGATCTCCAGCACGAGCCGGCCCTCGGTGAGGTAGCGGTTGAGCGCGTCGTCGTCCAGCCCACGCACCGCTTGGTTGACCGCCTTCATGAGCGGGCCCAGGCGGCGACCCAGGGCCTTGAAGTTGGGCTTGGCCGTGCGGGACACCACCTCGCTGGAGGTGGAGACGTACTCCACCGTCTTGACGTTGATCTCGTCCAGGATGATGGCCTTCACCGCCTCCACGTCGGCCTCAGTTACGCGGGGGCCGGTCACCACCAGGATGCGCTGGAGCGGCTGGCGGACGTTGAGGGCGGCGTCGTTGCGCAGCGCCAGCGCCACCGACGAGATCGTGCGAGCCAGGGCCATGCGGTGCTCCAGCCCTTCATCGCGTACCGCCGCATCGGCGGCCGGGAACGTGGCGAGGTGCACGGAGGCGGCCTCGTCTAGGCCGGTCACGTCGTTGAGCTGCCGGTAGAGGTGCTCGCTGTAGAACGGCGCGATGGGCGCCATGAGCTTGGCCACCGCCGCCAGGCACGCGTAGACCGTCTGGTACGCCGCCACTTTGTCTGGCTGCAGGCCGGCCGAGGTGCCGTTGCCTTCGGCGTGGACCGCCTTCGACCAGAACCGGCGCCGGCTGCGGCGGAGGTACCAGTTGGAGAGGTCGTCCACAAACCGCTCCACCGCGCGCGCCGCCTTGGTGGGGTTGTAGTCCGCGTAGGCGGCGTCCGTCTCGGCCACGACCGCTTGGAGGCGGCTCAGGATCCAGCGGTCCAGCTCGGCGCGCTCGGCCACGGGCAGGGGCGGCTCCGCGTGCGTGAAGCCGTCGATGTTGGCGTAGGTGGCGAAGAAGGCGTACACGTTCTCCAGCGTCCCGAAGAACTTGCGCTCGGTCTCCTGCACGCCGCGCATCGAGAACTTGATGTTCTCCCACGGCGGCGTGTTGCTCATCATGTACCACCGCACCGGGTCAGCACCCACCGACTCGATCGTCTCGAACGGGTCCACCGCATTGCCCTTCGACTTGGACATCTTCTCGCCCTTCTCGTCGAGCACGAGGCCGTTGACGACCACGTTCTTGTAGGCGTTGTCGTCCATCACCAGCGCCGCGATGGCGTGGAGCGTATAGAACCACCCGCGCGTCTGGTCCACCCCCTCGGCGATGAAGTCCGCCGGGAAGTTGCGCTCGAAGGCCTCTTTGTTCTCGAACGGGTAGTGCCACTGCGCAAACGGCATGGCCCCGGAATCGAACCAGACGTCGATCAGGTCTTCCACCCGACGCATGGTGCCGCCGTCTGGCGCGGGCCACGTGAGGTGGTCCACGTACGGCCGGTGCAGGTCGATCTCGCCGGTGTCCGGATGCAGCGCCTCGGCCGGGAAGGTGCCGCCGCACTTGGCACGCAGCTCCTCGATGGAGCCGACCATCTCGACGTACGCCGGATCGCGGTCGCTCACCCAGATGGGCAGCGGCGTGCCCCAGTACCGCCGGCGGCTCAGGGCCCAGTCGATGTTGTTCTTGAGCCACTCCCCAAAGCGCCCCGTCCCGATACCGTCGGGCTGCCAGTTGACCTGATCGTTGAGTTCGAGCAGGCGGTCCTTGATGGCCGTCGTGCGGATGAACCAGCTCTCGACGGGGTAGCTCATGAGGGGCGTGCCCTTGCGCCAGTCGTGCGGGTAGTTGTGCAGGTAGGACTCGTGGCGGTAGAGGAGGCCCCGGCTCCGCAGGTCGCGCGTGATGGTGCGGTCCGCGTCTTTGAACCAGGCGCCGGACACCAGCGCGGCCTGCTCGGTGAACGTCCCCTCGGGCGTGACCGGGTTGAACAGCGGCAGCCCCTCGGCTTGGCCCACGGCATAATCGTCGGCCCCGAAGGCGGGGGCTAGGTGGACGAGCCCGGTGCCATCCTCGGTGGACACGAAGTCCGCGGCCACCACGCGCCAGGCCTCACCCTTGTCCACCTCGTCGGTGAAGTAAGCGAAGACGGGCGTGTAGGTGCGGCCCACGAGGTCGGCCCCGGTCATCCGGTCCACCACCTCGTGGTCCTCTTTGATCTTGCCGAGCAGGGCCTCGGCCAGAATGAAGTGGACGGGGGCGTCCTGCCCGTCGGGCGTCAGCCGGATCTTGACGTAGTCGATCCCGGTGCCCACGGCCAGCGCCGTGTTGGAGATGAGGGTCCAGGGCGTGGTGGTCCAGGCCAGGAAGTAGGTACCGGGCTCGTCGTCGACCGGAAACTGGACGTAGACGCTGGGGTCCTGTACCTCTTCGTAGCCCAGGCTCACCTCGTGCGACGACAGCACGGTGCCGCTGCCGGGGCTGTACCACTGGATCTTGTACCCTTTGTAGAGCAGCCCGCGGTCGAAGATCTGCTTCAGGAGCCACCACACCGACTCGATGTAGGTGTTCTCGAAGGTGATGTAGGGCTGGTCGAGGTCCACCCAGTAGCCCATGCGCTGCGTGAGCGTATCCCACAGGTCTTTGTAGCGGAGGACGCTGGCTCGGCAGGCCGCGTTGTAGCGCTCGATGCCGTACGCCTCGACCTGGTGCCGTCCCTCCAGGCCCAGCTCCTTCTCCACCTCGATCTCCACAGGCAGGCCGTGGGTGTCCCAGCCGCCTTTGCGCTCCACGCGGAAGCCCTTCATCGTCTTGTAGCGGCAGAAGATATCCTTGATGGTCCGGGCCATCACGTGGTGGATGCCTGGCCGCCCGTTGGCCGTGGGCGGGCCCTCGTAGAAGGTGAACGTGGGCGCGTCGGCCCGCTCTTCTACGCTGCGCGCGAAGAGGCGCTCGGCCCGCCACCAGGCCAGGATGTCTTCTTCCAACCGCGCCCGCGCTGGACGCTTGCCATCGTTAAACGCCGTCATGCCGCACTCGGTATGCCTACGGATTCACAAGGCCGCCGCCGTGGCGACCGTAGAACAATGAAGATACGAGCGGCGGGGGCGGGGGGAAATGAAAAATGCACCGTGAGAAATGAGAAGTGCAAAATGAGCTGGAGACGCTCACGCTGAATTCGACGCCTCCTTTCGCATTTCTAGTTTCCCGTTTCTCATTTTCCCTTCATGCCCGCCCTTGAGCCTTCCCAGCGGCCTGCGCCCTGCACAAGGGTTGTACCCTGAGACCTCGAGTGGGTATCCTGTTGTGTCCACGGTCTTTCCCATCCCCACGATCCTATGCTGCGCGGCGTTCTCCTTCTCTTGACCGGGCTGCTGGCCGTGTCGGTCCAGGCCCAGTCCTTCACGGATGGGTTTTCGTTTTACATGCCGCCCTACCAAGACGGGCATGGGCGGTTCTTGCCTGACTTCCCGGCCACGCCGATCGGTGCGCAGGCCTTTGTGGAGGCAGGAGGCGAGGGGCAGTTCCTGGTCGGCGGGACGCCCGTTCGGTTCTTTGGGACGAATGTGACGGCGGGGGCGTGCTTCCCGGTGCGGGAGCGGGCGCCCGGCATAGCCGCGCGGCTACGTACGTTTGGGTACAACCTGCTTCGCTTTCACTTTCTCGATAACAACTGGGGCATCACCAGCCTGTTCACACCGGGCCAGGGCACGCGGCAGTTCAACCCCGAGATGCTGGACCGCTTCACCTTTTTCCTGCATCAGCTCCGCCAAAACGGGATCTATGCCAACATCAACCTGCACGTTGGCCGCACCGTGACCGCCGCGGACGGCATCCCCGACGCCGATCAGCTCCCGGGATTCGGCAAGGGCGTCTTTCTCTTCGACCCGGCCCTCATCGCGCTGCAGAAAGAGCATGCCCAGGCGCTCCTGGAGTACGTGAGCCCGTACTCGGGCGTGGCCCTGAAGGACGATCCTGTGGTGGGGATGATCGAGATCACCAACGAGAACTCGCTCTTCTTCTTCTGGCGAAACAACGACCTCAAGCCCTTCGCCGAGGGCGGGGCGCTCACGCCCCGTCACGCCGCGCTGCTCGATGCCCAGTGGAACCGCTACCTCCTCGACACCTACGGCACCACCGCCGCCCTGCGCGCCGCATGGGCTCAGGAGGCCTCGGCCCCCGGCAACCAGATCAGCGATCCCGGCTTCGAGACCAGCGGCGCCCGCTGGGAGCTGGAGCAGCACGGCGGCGCCCAGGCCTCGTGGGCGCGGCAAACGGAGCAGGTCTTCGACGGCCGCCAGGCCGCCAAGGTGACCATCGGCACGCCAGGGGCCGACACCTGGCACGTGCAGTTCAAACGCACCGGCCTCAGCGTGGAGCAGGGCGGGCGGTACACCGCCACCTTTGCCGCCCGCGCGGATACCGAGCGGTCGGTGACAGTCACGATGATGCGGGACACCGCCCCGTGGACGCTCTACGGCGGCTTCGAGATCGACCTCACGCCCACGTGGCAGACGTTTTCGCACACGTTCATCGCCCCTGAAACCGCCGACGGCCTCGTGCGCCTCTCCTTCAACCACGGCACCCAGACGGGCACGCTGTGGGTGGATGAGGTCCGCTTCGGGACCGCCGGAGCGCTCGGCCTCGACGACGCGGAGCGGTTGGAGACAGCGTCCGTGCGGCGGACGGACTTCAGCGAGACCCGGGCCGTCTCGCCCGCGCGGATGCAGGACATGACCGCGTTCTACATCGAGCTGGAGCGAGCCTACTACCGGGAGATGCATACCTTCCTCACGGACACCCTGGGCGTGCGCGTGCCCATCTCGGGGACCAACTGGTACATGGGCCTCCCCGCCATGGCCGTGCAAGACCAGATGGACTACCTGGACAACCATGCCTACTGGGACCACCCCTCGTTCCCCAACCAGGCCTGGGACTTCAACGACTGGCTCATCGACAACACCCCGATGGTCCGCGACCCAGCGGACAACACGATCACGCAGCTCATGGGCGGCGTGGCCCATCCCGACAAGCCGTACACCATCAGCGAGTACAATCACCCCTTCCCCAACCGCTACCAAGCCGAGGCCCCCCTCTTTCTCACCGCCTACAGCGCCGTGCAGGGCGTGGACGGCCTGATGTTCTACCTCTACCACCAGTACGGGGGCGCAGGCAGCGACGCGCTCTGGGAAGACGACCAGGTCACGGACTTCTTCCGGATGCATCGGGACCCCACGATGATGGCCCTCATGCCCACGCTGGCCCACGTCTACCGTACCGGCCTTATTCAGGAAGACGACGATCCCGTCCGGCTCCGCTTCGCCCCCGAAACCGTACGCTCCTGGCCTGCCTCTCCGTCATCTGGGCAGTTCTTCTCCGGGATTCGCGATTTCGTGCACCCCTCGCACATCCTCACACGCCGCTTCGTGACGGATTCCTTTGAGGCTAGCGAGGAGACCGACTTCTCGGTGTACCAACGCCCGCTGCCGGGCCCGTACCGCACCCAGACCGGTGAGATCACCTGGGACCCTGAGGGCGGCACGCTGATCGTGGCTACTGACCGCTTCATCGCCAAAACCGGCTTCTTGGACCAGATGAGCCCCTCCGAGGCACCTGGCTTCCTCACCCTCACCGGAGATGACTTCGGCACCGTCACCTGGCTCTCTCTCACCGATGCCGACCTCTATCAGGCCCGGCGGTCGATCTTTACGCTGGCCTCGCGCACCCAGAACGAAGGGATGCGCTGGGCGGGTACGCGGACCCTGGGCGGTCAATGGGGCACGGCGCCCACGGCGGTGGCCCCCCTCCGCGTTACCGCTCGATTCCCGCTCTTCGCCGACTCGATCCGCGTCTACCCGCTCGACGAGACCGGCCAGGAGACGGGGATCTACACCACCTACCGTAGCACGGACAACACGTTCGAGATCGTGCTGGACCAATCGGAGACGCCCACCCCGTGGTTTGGCGTCGAGGCGTTTGGCGAGGGCCTCGCGCTCTCCAACGAGCCCACCGAGCGCCCGGGCCATGCTCGCCTGGTTGTGGACGGCAACCACCCCAACCCGTTCACGGCCTCCACAACGCTCCGCTTCACCACGCCCCACGCGGGCGACGTGACGATCCGCGTCTTCGACCTCCTGGGTCGCGAGGTCTACACCGACACCATCCACCGCCCCCATGGCCCACAGCGCTACCGGCTGGAGGGCACCTCGTGGCCCAGCGGCGTCTACACCGTCCGTCTGGAAACCGGCGCGCACGCCGTCCACCGCCCTGTGCTGATCGTGCGGTGACGCGCCTCCTCTCCGGGGCGGGGGTCTATTGCTGGGCGGGGCCACTTGCCATCCGGCAGGCGGCTTCGGTGACTTCATCGAGCGGGTAGTAGCACTCGATGCGGAGCTCATCCAGGGTGACGTTCTGGGGCGCGTTGAAGGCCATGAGCGTGGTCACGAACGCCAGCTCCAGATCCCCGGCTTTGAACCGAAGGGTAAAGGCACCCTCCGAGCCTTTCGAGAGGTCGGGACGGCGCCAATCGTCGGGTAGGTCGGGGCGGTCGAGGACGCGCCGCAGCAGAGCCGCCATCCGTTCGTCGTGCGGCTGGTGCAGGGCCTCCCGGTGGAGCCGGGCGATCATCAGCCGAGCGACCCCTTCCCACCCCACCACGAACGGCCGCAGTTCGTCGAAGAACGCCAGGCAGGCATTGAACCGCCGCACCTGCGGCCCTAGCAGCACCCCCACGAGTCGCTGGGCGCCTTGGTTCATCTCCAGCACCTCGTACCACTTGTCCATCACCAGCATCGGGAAGGGCTCATGGAGGTGCATCATGGTGGTGAGCGCCCGGCGGATGCCGTCGTCGGCGAGGGCATCGAGGGGCGGCATCTCGAAAGCCTCCGCGAAGCCCGCTTCCCGGAGTAGGGCGTTGCGCTCGCGGAGAGGCAGGTCCAGCGTAGCGGCCAGCACCAACACCATGTCTCGACTGGGGCGGGCTCGGCCGGTTTCGAGAAAGCTGATGTGCCGCGCGGACACGTCCGCCGTCAGCGCCAGGTCCAGCTGACTCAACCCGCGCTTGGTGCGCCAGTACTTGAGTAAGGCCGCGAAGAGCTGGCTCTCCTGTTTCTTCATGGGATCAGGGCAAAGTGGGTCCACGTTGTCCAAGAACGCCCTCTCTCTAAGGCCCGTCAACTACCTGATCAGGTAATTGCGGCACCCGTACAGCCTCCGCATCTTGGAGATGCCTTTGTTCACCACACGTGTCGATCCATGTTCACCACTCACCCTTTCGGCTCGCCCCACCGCCTGCTCCACGTAGGCGGCGCTCGCCTGCCTCACTGGCGCCTTGGCCAAGGTCCGGACCTCCTCTTCATCCATGGCTGGCCCTTTGACGCCCGGGCGTGGCGCCACAGCGTAGCCGCACTGTCAGACCGCTTCACCTGCCACCTCATCGACCTCCCCTTTGCGGGGTTCTCCGTGTGGGACGCCCGGACGCCGGCCGGAATCTCAGCGGGTACGGAGGCCGTGCTGGAGGCGATAGACGCCATGGATCTGCACGGGAAGGTCGGCTTGATCGGGCACGACTCGGGCGGGACCGTGGCACGCTTGGTGGCCGCCCGGTTAGGTGAACGCCTCGCGGGCCTGGCACTGGGAAACACGGAGATCCCGTATCGCCCGAGCCTTCTCCTGCGTCTCTACTACGGGGCCGGCAAGCTCCCCGGCGCCGACGCGGTGCTACGCCTGCTGCTGGGGAGCCGACTGGGCCGCGAGGCGCTCCGGGCGACGGCCCCCGTCAACAAAGACCTGGTCCATGGACCGCTGAACGACCTATTTTTCCGACGCCTGGTGGACGACCCGAAGGCCCGTGCGGGGGCCCTCCACGTGCTGCGCCAGGTGCGCCTTCAGGACTTCGACCTCACAGGACCCGCTCACGCCCAGATCACGGCACCCGTCCTGCTGGTCTGGGGTCGCCAGGACCCGTTATTTCCGCTGGCTACGGCCCGCCCCATGGTCTCCACCTTTGGCGGAGACGCCACCTTGCAGGTGATAGACGACGCTGGGCTGATGGTGTATGAGGAGCGGCCCGAGCTGTTCAACGCTGCCCTGGGACAGCATTTCGCAGCCTGCTTCGGAGACCGTGCCGTACCCGCCACCTCGCCTGAGGCCCCCGCGTCACCCCGCCTCAGTCCACCCCTAGGTTGAAGCGCTCACGCAGATGCTGCACGTAGAGGCCGAGCGCGTTGCGTAGCTCATAGGTGCGCTCGTAGAGCGTCGCGTAGCGCGCGGGCGTCATGTAGGCGGCCCCCTTCTGGTCCGCCAGCTCACCAAGCGCTTGGTTGGCGTGCGTCAGGGCCCGCTTCACACAGGCGATGTACCCGCCAAGCGCGTCCCGCTCGGTGCCGAAGCGGTGGCCTTTGGCCAGGTGGACAGGGATCTGCGTCAGGTGGCTGCAATAGTCGACTAGCGTCGCATTCTTGACCGTGATGGACAAGGCGTTGGTCCACGTCAGCACATCGGTGACGAGCGCCGTGGCCTGCTGGAAGAGTGCTAGGTTGTCCACCTCCAGCCACGACTCCTCGGTGGGCTCCTCGTCCTCCGGGTCCGGCTCCACGAACGGCCGGGTCTCGCTGAAGAAGGCGGCCAAGATCGGATCGTCCGGGTGGAGACCTTTACGGGCGATGTAGGCGCGCAGGCCATCCTCCCAGGAACGCCGGGCGGGTGCGTCTGGCTCGGGGGGCGGCCAGTGGATCATGTAGGCATGCACGAGATCCATGTACCGACGTACGCGCCGGTCCTGTGCACGCAGGAAGGCCTCCCACTGCTCCTCGTCCCAGACGTCTTCACGTCCGTCGGGGTCCTCCCACGGTTCTTCGTCGGTCATGGGTTACAGCTTGGGGGATGGACAGCGTGGTGGGGGGTTAGGCCGTGCCCTGCTGGGCCACCACGGCCTTGGTGATGGCCGTCAGCTTGGGTTCGGCCTCGGCGGCCGCCGCCATGATGTGCTCGATCGAGATCGGCTCCAAGGCGTCGGGGAAGCACTCGTCGGTGATGACAGAGAACGCCAGCACGCGCAGGTCCATGTGCCGGGCCACGATGACCTCGGGGACCGTGCTCATGCCCACGACGTCAGCCCCGAGGTGCCGTAGGAAGCGGTACTCGGCGCGCGTCTCCAGGTTGGGCCCGACCACCGACACGTAGACGCCCTGCTGCAGCGGCAGGCCGAGCTTCAGCGCCGCCGAGGCGGCTTGCTCCCGCAGCGCCACGTCGTAGGGCTCGCTCATGTCTGGGAAACGCGGCCCCCATTCGTCGATGTTGGGGCCGACGAGCGGATTGGCGCCTTGGAAGTTGATATGGTCGGTGATCATCATCAGATCGCCACGCCGGTAGTGAGGGTTCATGCCCCCGGCGGCGTTGGAGATGATCAGGGTGTCAATCCCTAGCACGCCCAGCACGCGCACCGGGAAGGTGACCTGCTGGGCCGTGTATCCCTCGTACAGGTGGAACCGGCCTTGCAAGACCAGGACCGGGACCTCGTTCAGCCGCCCCACGAGCAGACGCCCTCGATGCGAGGCCACCGTAGACACAGGAAAATGGGGCAGGTCTTCGTAGTCCAGCGCCGCGTCCACGTCCAACTCATCGGCGAGGGCCCCGAGGCCTGTACCCAGGATGATGGCCGTAGACGGGAGGGTCGGGACCTGTGCGCGAATGGCGGCGGCGGCTTCATCGACCTGGCGGCGGTAGGCGGCCAGGTCAGGCAGCGCGGGGGCGGCCACGTCGTCGGTGGGGGGCATGGGGTCAGTCTAGGTCTTTCAGGATCCGGCGAATCTTCTCGATCTCGTCTGAGGACACCGAGGAGCGAGGGGGGGGCCGGCTGGGGGGCGGCGAAGGCGGCTCCTCGGAGACAGGGGGCAGGTCCGGGACCGCCGGAAACGCGGGCGCGGGCTCTTCCTCCATCGGCACCTCGGCTTCCGCCGGTTCTGGATCGAGGGGGGCCGGAGGCTCGTTGGGGATCGGGGGAGGCGCCTGGGGGTCAGCGGCGGGTGGCGATGGAGCCGCGACCTTAGAGAAGAGCGCGCCCCCTCGCTCAGCCTCGGCGCGGAAGAAGGGGCCGGGGATGTCGTCCTCGGTGGGCATCTCAGGATCCACCGCGTCCTCGACAGGCGCAACCGGCGGGGTAGGCGTCACGAAGCTGGTGACGGCGGGGGCCTTGGGGGCAGGCGGCGCTGCGGCCTGAGGAGCCTCTGGAGCGGGGGCTGGCGCAGACGCCGGAGGAGGCGGGTCGGCGGGGGCCGTGATCGTGGTCTGCGGCGTCTCGGCCTCGAAGTGCGTGAGGAGTTCCAGCTCAGCGTTCAGGAAGGAGCGCAGCCGCACGATGGCCTCCTGGCGCTGCGATCGCAGCCGCAGCACCTCGCGCTGCAGGTGGTCTCGCTGCTGCAAGGCCTGGCGCTGCAGGTCGGTGGCCTCGGCACTGGCCTCCTGGACGATCATCTCGGCCCGCTGCTCGGCGTTCTTGATGGCCCGCTCGGTGTTGTCTCGTGCGGTCTGGAGGGCTTGCTGGAGCGCCTCCTCCACGCGCTCGTAGTGGGTCAGCTTGCTTTGCATGGCCGTCATCTGTTCGGACAGACGACGCTGTTCGTCCTGCATCTCCTCCCATTGGGAGGCGACCATCTGCAGGAAGGCGTTCACCTCCTCCTCGTCACACCCGCGGAAGCCTCGCGTGAACTCTTGCTTTCGGATGTCGAGGGGGGTCAGTTTCATGGCGCCCAAGTCGAGTGAGGGAGGTCCAGCGTGGCCACGAGGCGACCAGGGGGACGGACGGGTGAAGATAGGAGGCAGCACGGTTAGAATGCACCGCCCCTCGCAAAAAGCTTGATACGGACGGGTGCGTCAAGAGCGGCTCCGCGTCCGCTCAGACCGGCCGGGCGGCGCCAAGGATTCGGTCTCCGGCGGAAGGCTCAGCGGCTCCTCGGCCGCCAGTGCCTCCAGCACCTCCAGGCGTGTACGCAAGGCGCCCATCTCCTCGCGCAGCTCGACCAGCTCAGCCCGGGCCGCCGCCACGTTCTCGCGTTCGTAGCGGCGCAGGTTGATCAGCAGGGCGATCAGCGCCACGGCCACGACCCCGGCAAACACGGCAGCGTAGAAGATCATGCGAGCGTCTAGGCAGATAGGTGGATCGTGAACAGGCGGCCGGTCAACCTCGCTGGCCGAACAGCGCGGTGCCGAGGCGTATGTGGGTGGCTCCTTCTTCGATGGCCACCTCATAGTCACCACTCATACCCATCGACAAGTCGTGCAGGTCCACCTGGGGGTTCGAACGGCTGTCATACCCGTCGCGCAGGCGGCGCAGGAGCGCAAATTGGTGCCGGAGGGCGGCGGCGTCCAGGCCCGGGGCGGCCAGCGTCATGAGGCCGATCACCCGCAGGTGCTCGTAGGCGGCCACGCGGTCCAGCAGGGGCGTCAAGGCCTCGGGAGAGACGCCGTACTTACTCTCCTCGCCAGATACGTTCACCTGGGCATAGCATGGAAACACCCGCCCCTCGGCGGCGGCGCGCTTGTCCAGCTCCTTTGCCAGCCGCGGGCTGTCCAAGGCATGGAACAGGTCGGCACAGGCCACCACGTCTTTCGCTTTGTTGCGCTGCAGGTGCCCGACCATGTGCCACACCACTTCGCCGCCCCCATAGCAGCCGGGACGCTGCTCGGCCTTGGCCGTCAGCTCCTGCACTTTGTTCTCGCCGAAGTGGTGGAGGCCGGCCTCCATGGCGGCCTCGATGCGCGCTAGCGGGAACGTCTTGCTGACCGCGATCAGCGTGACCTCGTCAGACCGACGTCCGGCGCGCTGGCACGCGCGCTCGATGCGCTCGTGGACCTCGTCCGCAGCCGCACGGATCGTCTGGACGTCGGTGGACACGGAGGCGGGCATGGCGGAGACGACAAATGGGGAGGGACACCGTGCGGACACGCCAGGTCCACGCCCGAGTTCCGGCCGGGCTCACTGCCCCAGTGGCTCGGCCTCAAAGGCCGTCAGCGCCGCTCCATCGCTCGCGTACGCCAGCTGGATCGGGTTGCAGCACACCTCGCAGTCTTCCACGTACACCTGCTGCCCCATCACTGTCACGTCCAACAGCATGGAGATTGTCTCCCAGCAGTAAGGGCAGGTGAAGTGGTGTTCGTGTTCCATGCGGGGAGAATGCGATCAGGCTGCCGAGGCACGATGCGTGCGTGTTTAGCGGGGGCGTCGGTCCGGAGGGGCGGTGGACGGTGAGAATGGTGAAGGCATCTCTCCAGGCCCGAGCGTTCGCGCCGGACAAGCACCCGTTCACCACTCACCACTCTGACTGCCGATTCATGCTTGTTGAGGCGCTGAGCACCTGCCTCGATGTATCGTGGCCCTATCGTTTCTTGGTCTCAGGCTTCGGCGCGTAGTACTTCCAGGGGTGGGCGGTCGTAGATACCACGGCTGTTGAACAGGCCGATGCCGACGGTCAGGCCGGTGACCACCAGCAGGGCCACCAGCAGCGGAAGCGGCGGCAAGGTGAAGGGGGCGTCGAAGGCGAAGACGGCCAGCAGGGCACTCCCGGCCACGGCCAGCACCAGTCCCGTGAGGGTGGCCAGCAGGCCCAGGAAGAGGTATTCGGCCAGCATGATGCGGTACACATTCCCGCGCGAGGCGCCGAGCGTCTTGAGCAGCACGCTCTCGCTGATGCGCTGCACCCGGCTCACGATGACCGCCCCAGCCAGCACGATGAGGCCCGTCAGGATGCTGAAGAGCGCCATGAACCGGATGGCAAAGGCGATGCGCCCGAACACCTCGTCGAACACGCTGAGCACGAGCGAGAGGTCGATGGCCGACACGTTGGGATACCGCTGCACCACGGCCGCCTGCACCGCCGCCGAGGCCTCGGCGGTCTCGGTGCGGGTGAGCATCACGTAGAACTGGGGCGCCTCTTCCAACACGCCAGCCGGGAAGATGACGAAGAAGTTGGTCGAGAACCGCTGCCAGTCCACCGTGCGGAAGCTGCCCACCACAGTGGGGATGTCCACCCCCTGCACGTTCCACACGAGCGTATCGCCCAGGCTCACGTTGAGCTCGTTGGCCACGTCTTGCTCCACCGAGACCGGCGGGTAGGCGGCGCCTGGCTCGACGGTGCCCACGAAGGAGCCGGCCACCAGCGTCTCGCTGTCGGTGAGTGCCTCGCGGTAGCTGGACCGGTACTCGCGGCGATGCGCCCAGCTGGTGGGCGTGTTGGGATCCTCGCGCAGCTCCTCGACGGTCCGGCCGTTGATGGCCGCCAGCCGCATCGTCACGATGGGCACCTCGGCCAAGACGGGGAGCGCCTGCGCCTCGATGGCCTCGCGTACACCGGGCTGCTGATCAGGCTGCACGTCGAACAACACGAGATCAGGCCGGCCCTCGCCCCCGGCCACCTGGATCTGGTCCAGGAGGACCTGCTGGGACAGCCACAGCGTCATGATGAGGAAGGTGCCGAGGCCCAGCGACAGCATCAGGATGAGCGTCTGGTTATTGGGCCGGTAGAGGTTGGCCAGCCCCTGCCGCCAGGCGTACGGCCACCCCGACGGGAAGAAGCGCCGCACCAGCAGGATGAGCCCCTGCGCGGTAAGCGCCAGCAGGCCAAACACCACGCCGATCCCCACCGCGAAGCCGATGCCCAAGGCGGGCTGCGGCGCCTGCACCACCGCAAACACGCCGATGGCCAACCCGATGAGGCCGTAGACCACCCACCGCAGTGGGTCAGGCCCTTGGTCCTGCGCCTCGTACGCCGCCCGGATGGCCCGTAGCGGAGACACGCGGCGTACCGTCAGCAGCGGCAGCAGCGCAAACAGCAGGGTGGTGCCCAGGCCCACGCCCAGGCCCAACGCCACGGCCGACCACGAGAAGAGGAAGTCGATCTGAATGGGC
>JBCDJV010000003.1:0-113394 GCA_038747425.1 Bacteroidota bacterium | reverse complement strand
GACCTGCGCGGAGAGACACGACCTGCGCGCAGAGACACGACCTGCGCGGAGAGACACGACCTGCGCGGAGAGACACGACCTGCGCGGAGAGACACGACCTGCGCGCAGAGACACGACCTGCGCGGAGAGACACGACCTGCGCGGAGAGACACGACCTGCGCGGAGAGACACGACCTGCGCGGAGAGACACGACCTGCGCGGAGGGACACGATACATCGTGTCCCGGCAGGAGGCCAAGCGCTGGGTCCTGAGCACGAGAAGAACAAATCATCACATGAGCACACACCGGGCAGGACGCCCTAGGCCCGGGGTCACTCCGGGGTGTCCGTGTCCTGAGCCGGCCCCGGATCCCGTTTGCCAAACAACGTAGACCCCTCCAGCCCCTTGGCTTCATCCAGGAAGAGCTGCATGTGCGGGAAGGGAATCTCGATATCGGCCTCACGCAGAGCCTCGCGAACCTTCTCCACATACTCGAAGCGGACGGCTACCTCTTGCTTGGGGTTCGTGATGAAGAGGCGCAGCACAAGGTCTACGCTGGAGTCATTGAGCGCCGTCACCACCACGTTAGGCGGGAAGTCCGGGTGCAGGCGTGGATCGCCCTCGGTGAGCTCGAGCACCACCCGGCGGGCCTCATCGGGGTACTCTTTGTAGGCGATGCCGAAGGGTACGTCCACGCGTTTGAGGCCCAGCATGCTGTGGTTGATCAGCTTCTGGTTCACCATCTGGAGGTTGGGCATGATCATCATCTCGTTCGTCAGCGTCCGCAGCCGCGTGGAGCGCAGGGTGATGTCTTCCACGGTCCCGTAGACCTCGGCCACGGTCACGTTGTCGCCAATGCGGAAGGGCCGGTCTAGCAGGATGGTGACCCCGCTGATGAAGTTCTCGAGCGTGTCCCGCGCCGCGAAGCCAACGGCGATGCCCACGATCGAAAAGCCGGCCAGCAGCGCCGCCACGTTGACGCCGAACTGGCTCAGCACCATGATGACGATCAGGCTCAGTCCCGTGAATCGGTACGTCTTGGTGATGATGCCTTGTAGCCCTGCATCCACCTGGCTGCTGCGGTCCATGACGCGCCGCAGGACCGATCCGAAGGCGCGGTACACGCCGTACAGCAGGAAGAAGACGAGCAGGGCCTTCAGGAGGAGGGGGATGAACCCGATGACGAGGTCGCCCAGACCGGCTGAAAACTGCTCCCAGAACAACCCCAGCTCGCCGGCTAGCAGCAGGTCGGTGGCTTCACTGAACTCCTGGCTCACGCGCGTGAGCGGGTCGGTGGTGTCAGCCGCCACGCTGTCCACAGCCGCCGAGTCCGCCCGCAGCGTATCGGCCGCTGCCCGGGCGGAGTCGGCCCGGGTGGCGGCCGTATCGGCGGGGGCGACGGTCTGAGGCATGCAAGAGACAGGCTGGTCGTGGGAGGCGGGGCATTAACATCGCACCCCCCAAGGCGCGTTCCCCATCCGGCCGGTGGCTATATTGCCCGGCCCCAGGTGGAGATCGCTATGGCCGGTGCCGGGCGCCCACCCTATGAAGAGACGTCCCGTCAGGGCGTCTCTGCGGCGGGTCTTCCTTTTTCCAACGTTTCCAACAGGCACCCTACCACATGGCTGAACTGATCGACGGCAAGGCCGTGGCGGCGGCGGTCCGGGCCGAGGTCCGGGCCGAGGTCGAGGCCTGGACCGCCCAAGGCCACCGGGCGCCCTACCTGGCTGTGGTGCTGGTGGGCGACAACCCCGCGTCGGCGTCGTACGTGCGCGGCAAGGCCCGAGCCTGCGGCGAGGCCGGCATCGGCAGTGACACGCTACGGCGCGAGGCCACGATCGCCGAGGCCGACCTGCTCGGGCTCATCGCGGACCTGAACGCCGACCCCGCCGTGGACGGCATCCTCGTGCAACTGCCGCTCCCCGATCACATCGACGAGAACAAGGTCATCGCGGCCATCGACCCGGCCAAGGATGTGGATGGGTTCCATCCCCGCAACGTGGGGCGCCTGGTGCTGGGGCAGCCCGCCTTCCAGCCCGCCACGCCCGCTGGCATCATGGAGCTGCTCCGCCGCTCAGGGGTCCAGACCCAGGGGCAGCACGCCGTGATCATCGGCCGTTCCAACATCGTGGGGAAGCCGATGGCCAATCTCCTGCTGCAACGCGGCACCGATGCCACCGTGACGGTCTGCCACAGCCGCACCCGCCACCTGCCCGCCCTTACGCGCCAAGCCGATATCCTCATTGCGGCTATCGGACGGCCTCACTTTGTCTCGGCGGACATGATCAAGGAGGGCGCCGTGCTGATCGATGTGGGCATCAACCGCGTCGAAGATGCCTCCCGCGAGCGGGGCTATCGCCTCGTGGGCGACGTTGATTTCGACGGTGTGCAGGACAAAGCGCGTGCCGTCACTCCGGTCCCCGGTGGCGTGGGCCCGATGACCATCGCCATGCTCCTTCGCAACACCCTGACGGCCGCCCAACAGCTCTCCACGACGTGAACGCATGCCCATGGATACCACGACGCTAGATCCGGCCACCTGGTTGCCTCAGGCGGCCCAGGCCATCGAGGCGTGGCAAGCCACGTTTGGCTCCTACGCTGCCCATCCGTCCACCCAGGTGGCGCCCGAGCGCGTGGAGGCCGCCCTCGCGGCATACGCCGAGCGGCTGCAGGGCAACTATCCGTTTTTCCATCCCCGCTATGCCGGGCAGATGCTGAAGCCGCCGCACCCTGCGGCCGTCATCGGCTACCTGGCGGCCCAGCTCATCAATCCCAATAACCACGCGCTCGATGGTGGCCCGCCCACCAGCCACATGGAGAAGGCCGTCGTGCGTGACCTGGCCGCCATGTTTGGCCTGCCCGCCACCAGCCTGGGGCATCTCACCAGCGGTGGCACCATCGGCAACCTGGAGGCGCTGTGGGTGGCGCGCGAGCTGCATCCAGATCGGGCGATTGCCTGTAGCGAGGCCGCGCACTACACCCATCAACGCATGGGCCAGGTGTTGCGGCATGAGACCGTGGCCCTCCCGGCCGACGCCGAGGGCCGCCTGGACCTGAACGCGCTGGAGGATGCGCTCAAGACGGGGCGCATCGGCACGGTGGTGCTGACGGCGGGGACCACCTCGCTCGGCCAGGTTGATGCCATCGACGACGCGCTCACCCTGCGCGAGCGCTACGGGGTGCGCATCCATGTGGACGCCGCCTACGGGGGGTTCTTCACGCTCCTCGCCCACGATCCCGGCGAGGGCGAAGGACAGCTCTCGGCCGAGGTCGCCCGGCATTTTCGGGCCATCGGGGCGTGTGACTCCGTGGTGGTGGATCCCCACAAGCACGGGCTCCAGCCCTATGGCTGCGGTGCTATTCTCTTTCGCGATCCCGCCGTGGGGCGTGTGTATCATCACGACTCGCCCTACACCTACTTCACGTCGGACGAGTTGCACCTGGGCGAGATCAGCCTGGAGTGCTCGCGTGCCGGGGCGGCGGCGGGCGCCTTCTGGTTCACCACGCAGCTCCTGCCCCTGCAGGCAGACGAAGGCCTCGGCCCGATTCTGCGAGCCTGCCGAACCGCGGCCCAACGTTGGGAAGACGCCCTGGCTCAGCAAGACGCGTTCGTCTCGTACCAGCCGCCCGACCTCGACATCGTCACGTACTATCCGCGCACGGAGGCCACCACCGCGTCTGCGGTCGATGCCGCGGCCCAGCGGGTGTTCGCCCAGGCCATGGCCGATCCCCACCAGCCGTTCTTTGTGAGCGTCCTCCGCGTGGACAGCACCACGTTGCCGGTTGAGGCGGATCAGCCGCAGGCGCGCATTCTCCGCAGCGTGCTGATGAAGCCTGAGCATGCCACCTACGTACCGACGCTCCTGGATGGCCTGACGGCCCAGTGCCCCGCCCTTACCAACCCCACGGGGTCATGAGCATGAAACGAGCCCCCGACGAAACCGTGGTGGCCGGCCGCAACCCGGTGCGCGAGTTGATCGAGACGAGCCCAGAGCGCGTCGAGAAGGTGCTCATCCAACGCGGAGCCAATGGCCGTCCCATCGACCAGATTCAGCGGCTGGCACACCACGCCAAGCTACCGGTGCAACATGTGCCCCAGGCCAAGCTGGAGCGGCTCGTACCGGGGGTCAATCACCAAGGTGTGGCCGCCGTGTCGGCCCCGGTGGCCTACCGGGACCTGGACGACATGCTGCAGGAGATCGCGGCTGACTGGGACACGGTCCAGGCACGCAAGCCGATGCTACTGCTGCTGGACCGTATCGAAGACCCCCACAACTTTGGGGCACTGTTGCGCACAGCCGTAGCGGCGGGGGTGGACGGCGTGGTGGTGCCGCAGCAGCACATGGCTCCACTCAACGCGGCGGCCATGAAGACCAGTGCGGGTACAGCGCACCATGTGCCTGTCGCACGGGTGGGCAACCTGGCTGATGCCATGCTGCAACTCAAAGAGCGGGGCTACTGGCTGGCTGGGGCCGACGGCGCGGGTGAAACGAGCGTGTGGGAGATGGATTGGGACCGCCCGATCGCCGTGGTGCTGGGGAGCGAAGGACGAGGCCTGCGCAGACGCGTGCAAGACACCTGCGATTACCTTGTCTCGATCCCCCTGAGGGGCCCCGCTGAGTCCTTGAACGTGTCGGTGGCGGGCGGCATCCTCCTGTTTGCCGCGAGCCGCCACCGATGATCGGCGACTCCTGATCTACATGGGCCACAACCAGGAGTCACAGAGCCGGGGTCAGCGCTTGCTGTGGACCTTGTAGACGATCTTGCGGATCGTGTCGAACTGCAGGTACGGGTAGTCATCGCGCAGCGCTTCGATGGCGTCGTAGGCCGGCACCTCAGACTCGCGCATCTGGCGGAACTGCTTGCGAATCTGGTAGTCGCGGACGCCCTTTTCGCTGAGCAGGTTGTGTTCATCGAGGACGGCGTACACGCTGTCGCTGATCAATCCGTTGAGTGGATTGGTGAGATTCTCGGTCGTCACTTGCATGAGAAGCCCTTAGCATGGTGGGAGGATAACAGCTGTTCTCACAGTAGGGCAAAAAGGCAGGGATCCCCTACGAAATACCCTGAACCGTCATCTTCGGCCGCTGACTCGTCGCATGTAGAGGCTGAGCGGTAGGTCTACATGGAGTTCATGTGAAGCTAGCTAAGCGGCTATTTTGGTACGTCTTGGGAAGACGACAAGGCCCGTCTCAGGGTCGCTTGGATCGATAGGCACGGCTCGGCGGCCAGCTGTTGCCCCAGAGCGGCCTCCCAGCGCTCGTCGGTCAGCGGGATCGGCGTCTGGGCGGCCGCGTGGCGCAGGGCCGGATCAGCATCGGCCAGTAAGGGCGTGGCGAGCGCGCGTAGGTCATCCGTGGCCAAGCCCACCGTGTGCAGGTAGTGCAGGGCTGCCAAGCGGGTGGTGCGCGGGGCCGTAGGGGCCAGGAACGGGGCCACCAAACGCGCGGCGTCGTCGGGGGGGACGTCCAGGGCGGACATCGCCTCGAAGGCGGATCGGCGGATGACGTCCTGCGGCGACGGCGTTATCAGCGCCGAGCGAACCACATCCAGGGCGCTCACGGAGTCGAGCCGGGTCAGGGCCACCACGGCGGCCCCCTGCACAGTAGGCACGGGGTCTGTCTGGGCCAGTCGGTAGGCCGTAGCGCGGAAGCCGGGGCGATCGGGGTAGGCCATGCTGCTCCGCAGCGCCTCTTGGCGCACCAGGGGGCTGGGATCGTCGAGGAGCGGGCGCAGCAGGCCCTCGGCCACGGCCGACGGTGGCACTTGCCCGAGAAGCTCAGCGAGGGCCGCCCGGATGGGGGCTGGCGGGGCCTCCTGAAGGATGCTGCGAAGACCCAGCAGGAGCGCGGGGTCGTTGCTGAAGTCGGCGAGCGCCTCCACGGCGTCCACGCGGGCCACGAGGCCTTCACCAAAGCGGGCTTGGGCCACCCACCCGGGGGCGTCTTGCTCCATCCGAATCTCCACCAACCAGCCGAGGTCAGGGTCCAGCTGGACGTACCGGGGCCGCATCGCCACGTTGGCCTCGGTGGTTTGGGTCGAGACCGTCACCGGTATGTCCAGGCGTTCGGTGCCAGCCAGTGTGCGCACTGTAGCCGAGAGGGGCAGCGTAAACGCCTCGGGCACCAGGTAGCCGCCTTGCTCCTGATCCACCCGTAACTGGAGCTGGGCCTGCCGGGCTTCGTAGGTATAGGAGGCCGCTAGCATGGGGTGCCCAGCCGCGTAGACCCAGGCATCGAAGTACGGCCCCTGTGCGATGCCGGTGGCCTCCTCGAGGGCGGCCCGCAACCCTTCGGAGTCGGTCGTGCTGAAGGTGTGGCGGCGGACAAAGGCGTTCACGGCGCGTGTCCAGGCCAGTGGCGTGAGTTGCTCGCGAAGCTGATGCAGCACCCAGGCCCCTTTGGCCGTGCTGTGCGCGTCGCGCAGGGCCGCAGCGTCGGTCCACTGATCCCACACGAGGGGACGCCGGTAGCGCACCGCCTCGGTGAGGTACGCGGCCTTGAGCTGCCGCATGCGCATCGCCAGCCGATCCGCCTCGCCGTCGGCCTCGAACAGGGCGGCCAGGTAGGTGGCGGGGCCGTCGTGCAGCCACCGATCGGTGGGCGTGGAGGCCTGGATCGCCTGGCCCACCCACTGCTGGGCCATCGCCTGGGCCAGCGAGAAGGCCAGGGCGGTGTCCGGCGCGGCGCCGGTGGGTTGCAACAGGTCGTCGCGGAGGAGCAGCAGGCCCGCATGCGCCGTCACGTCGGAGCTCGGGCCGGGGAGGGACGCCAGGGTCAGCTGGGGCCAGGGGTAGGGGACCTCGAGTTGGCTGGACAGATAGCGCAGCGCGTCCAGGGCGGGCTGCGCCGTCTGCACGAGTGCCGCCAGGCGATCGGGGGCCGCCAAGAAGCGCACGGGGACACGCTGCGCGGGCCCGAGGCTGATGCTGGTGTCCTGCACGGCCCAGGCGCCGGCGGTGGTGGCCAGGACGCGCTGAGGTGTGGGCACCCGCTGCTCAAAGTAGGCCACCCGGTCCGCTCCCTCCTGAGCCTGACCATCGCGCACCAACGTGCCGGGGCCTGCGGCCACCCAGTCTGAGGGGAGGGTGAGGGTGAGGGTCGAGGTAGAGGGGCGCAGTGGCAGATCCAGGACGGGGTGCCACGTCGGATGGCCCAAGGCCCAGGGTTCCGTCCACAGGGCTGGGGAGGCCGCCGTGGGGGGGGTCACGTGGAGGCCGCATCCCGGGGGGAGGCGGAAGTAGAGGGTGAGCTCAAACGAGGCGTCGGCCATTGGACGGGGGGGCAGCGGGCGCCCCGCACTGGTGTCGGGGCGGAGGCTGTCTGGCACGGCGGGCGGCGTCAGGTGCACCTGGAGGCGGCGGGCTTCGAGGGTGTCCCATCGGACGGCCCGCTGGACGCCATCCACCGTAGCGAAGGCACTGTCCACCCGGAGGCCGCCGGTCCACACGGGCACCCCGCTCAGCGAGTCCTGCCGCGCCACCAGTCGAAACGTAGCCCGACCGCGGGCCTGCGCCGTGTCAGCGCGCGTGGCCAGGGCGCGTAGATCCAGGGTTAGGTCGAGGTGCTGGAGGTCGGCCAGCCGGGCTGGGGCCGTGTAGACGGGACCGGTGAAAAAGGGATGGACGGGGATCTCCTGGCTGTGGGCTGGCGCCGCCAGACCGCTCAAGACGAAGAGGCCCACCATGTAGCCAACGAGCCGCATGCCTCAAGCCTCCGAGCCGATGTTAGAGGGGGCGGCTTCGGCGGTAGCGCGCAGCGTTTTGAGGCTAGATCCTTGAATCACGAGGCACGCCACCCCCAGCACGGTGTTCAGGATCATCTGGTAGCCGTGCGTGAACAAGGCATAGCTGGCGCCCAGCGCCTGCGGGATCGCGTACAGCCACTGCATGGACTCCCGCGTGATGTAGTGGTACGACCCGATGCCCCCGGGCGACGGCAGGGCGATGCCGATGGAGCCGAGCACCATCAGCCCCCAGCCGTCCCACACAGTGAGGTCATAGGCGGCCGTAAGGCCAAACAGGAGCAGGGGCAGGTAAGCCATGAGGCCGTAGCAGAACCACATGCCCAGCGTCAGGAGCACCAACAGGACGCGCTGCGGAGCTCGGAACACGGTGGCCAGCCCTTCCCCGAATTGACGGAGCAGCGGCCCGAGCCGCGGGGCCAGAGGACCGCGCACCATCATCCAGATTAGGCCGGCTCCCAGCCCTAGCAGCAGCGCCCCCGCTAGGGTGAGCAGGCCCAAGGGCAGGGCCGCGATCCGCTCCAAAAAGGGAGTCAAGAGGTTGGCCTGCAGGATGTCCAGGCGCGTCCAGAACACGCCCAGGAGGCTGGCAAGCGCGAACGCCCACACCACGACGTCCAGGGCGCGCTCTACCACCACCGTGCCGAACACGCGGCTGAATCGATGGCCGCTCACGAGGGCCACGTTGGCTGCGCGAATAGGCTCGCCCAGGCGGGGCACGGCATAGTTGACCATGTAGCCGACCATGACCGCGTAGAAGGCATCGCGCAGCGTGAGGGGCCGCGTCTCCTCGGCACTCGGGAGGACGTCTACGAGCAGCTTCCACCGCCAAGCACGCAACAGGTGGCTCGCCACGATGGCCGCCGTGAAGGGGAGGAGCCAGCGATAGTCCGCCTCGGCGAGGGCCGCACGGACCTCCGCCAGCGACACCCCACGGAGGGCCAGGTAGAGGAGCCCGCCAGCCAGGACGAGGCTACCGCCCTGGATCAGCCAGGCACGCAGGCGGCGGGGCATCACAGGCGCAGGTCGATCAGCTCCGCATCTTCGGGCGGCGTGAACTGGAACGTATCGGCCGAGAGCGGGGGGTTGAGCGTGATGTCGCCCAGGTCGAACGTCATCACCGTCTCGTTCACGTCGGTGACCTCCAAGCGCGTCACGAGGTTGTCGCGGTCCCGCATCCAGAGGCGTACCTGCCGGAAGAAGGCGTCGGCCTCTCGGGGCTGCAGGGTGAGCAGGTAGTGCTGCTCGCCGTCAAGCTGGGTGAGCTCCGTGGTGCCGGCCGTATACCGCTCGGGGTAGGTCGCGAAAAAGGTGTTGAGCGAGAAGGCGGTTTCGTCCTCCACATAGTCGTTGATCACCACTTGGCGCTGGTCAGCCAGGTAGATCCAGGTGACCACGCCGTCCGTGACGAAGGTCTGGGCGCCGGTTTCGATGCGGTATCGGTCGCCGCTTAGCAGCAGGGTGCCGGAGAACACCTCAGGTGCGTCGCTGTAGCTGGAGGTGCTGGTCTGGGTGAAGGTGGCGCCCAGCACGTCCACGGCATCGTACGTGGACTGCAGGCGCTCAAACACAGCCGAAGCATTCTGCGCGTGGACAAGCGATCGTCCACCAAGCAGGACAACGAGCGTCAGCAGAAGGGATCGTAGCAAAGGAGACATGGCAGGAGAGGCGATGAAAACAGGATCCGTGGAGACGACCCCGTAGTACGGCAAAGCCAGTGCCGCACTGATGCCGCAGGCATCTAGCTAACGTACGACGCAGCCCGGACATGGTCTGCGAGAGATCCGTGAAAGCCAGCTCGCCCCCATCCCTCCAAGCCCTCCCTCTCCCATGAAGCCCCTGCTCACCCTGCGTACCGGCGGCCAGACGGGCGTAGACCGAGCCGTGCTGGATGTGGCGCTGCGGTGCGGCGTCCCGGTTGGGGGTTGGTGTCCACGGGGACGCCGCGCGGAAGACGGGCCGCTGCCTGGGCGGTACCCCCTCCAGGAGACGCCGAGCGACGACTACGCCCAGCGCACCGACTGGAACGTGCGAGACAGCGAGGCCACGCTCATCCTGGCCCGCCTTCCGCTAACGGGCGGCACGGCGCTGACGGCGGCTCGGGCCAAGGCTTGGGGGCGCCCCTATCGCGTTGTTGATCCGGCGGACCTTGTTCAGGCGGAGGCCGTGTGGGCGTGGCTGCACGCGCACCGGCTGCAGGTGCTGAACGTGGCGGGGCCGCGAGAGACCACCGTGCCGGGTAGCTATGCGGCGGCGAAACGCTTCCTAGAGCGAATGCTCGGCCGCAAATGCGGCGGCATGGAGCGCCTCGCGTAGCGCCTCCGCATTGCGCGGCTCGTTGTACACATGGGGCGAGACCCGGATGGCGGACCCCCGTACAGACACCGCCACCCGGTGCTGGGCGAGGGCTTCCTTGAGATGGTCCATGGATACGTGGGCCGGTGCCCGAATGCCCACCAAGTGCGCAGAGCGATGGGCGGGGTCCTCCACCTGATAGCCCCACGTGGTGGCCTCCTCCAGGACGGGACGCAGCAGCGCATCGCAGTAGGCCTGGATGGCGGCGGGGGTCCATGCCAAGAGCTGGTCCAGGGCTTGGATGAGCATCGGGACCAGAATGAAGTTGCTACGCTGCCCCACATCGTAGCGGATGGCACCCGGCTGGTAGGCGTCTTGATAGGCCACCAGCTTGCTGAAGTCTTCGCTGTCACGGCGCATCAGCCAGTTGTCCTCCAAGGGCAGGCCCTCGTCGTATCGGGGCCCGTAGTAGGCGAGGCCAAGGCTGTAGGGGCCCATCAGCCATTTGTAGCCGGCGCATACGACGGCATCCGGTTGGATGGTGCTCATCTCAAACGGCAGTGCCCCGATGGACTGCGTACCGTCCACGACCAGCGCGGCGCCCACCTCTCGGCAGCGGACACCGATGGCGTCGAGGTCGAACCGCGTGCCGTCGGCCCAGTGCACGTGGCCCAGGCACACGGCCGCCGTGGAGGCGTCGATGGCCTCTAGGAGGCGGGCGTTCCAGTGAGCGCCACGGTCGGTGGGCGTGGGAGGCGGTCCGACTACGCGGAGCGTGGCCCCTCGGGCTTCGAGGCGTTTCCACGCATAGATGTTGCTCGGAAACTGCTCATGGGCCACCACGATCGTTTGTCCGGGGCTGACGGGCGTGTTCTGGGCCACCGTGGCCATCCCGTAGGAGACCGACGGTACAATGGCCACGCGCTCGGCCTCCTCGGTCCCGATGAGGGCCGCGAAGCGCTTCCGGAGCCGGTTCGCCTCCTCAAAAAAGGAGGACGAAGGCATACCCACGGGGTTGCGCTTACGCCGAATGCCCTGGATGCCAGCGGCCTCCACCGCCTCCATCATGGGCGACATGTAGGCGCAGTTCAGATAGTGGTGGTCTTCGGGGAGGAAGAAGAGGTGCTTCTGGCAGGAGAGCATGGGCGAGGAGCGTGCAGACGTGAGTTCTGGTCCGCACGACCCATGGGAGTGGATGTTCCTGGGCCCTGCCGACTAGGCGGGGCGCCGCGAACGGTCACACCGAGCTGCCTGGGTGTTGCCGCAGAGCGGTCCGGCGCTCTTGATCGAGCCGTAGTTCGCGTTGACGCTGAAGCTCCTGGTTCAGGCGCTGCTCTAGGTCGAGGCGATGCTCGTGCTGGAAGCGGGCATGCGCTTCCTCGGCGGCTCGCTGCGCCTCTTCGATGGCCTGCCGCGCGTCCTCCTGAGCACGGCGTGCCCGGGCGCGCGCCTCTTGCTCGGCCCGGTTCATGGCCCGCAGAGCCTCCTCGCGAAGCTCATCGCGGTCTGAGCAGGCGGTCTCTGCGCCAGAGAAGTGACGCTCGATGTGGATCTGACCTCCGCCCCGATTCACGTAGAGGCGGGTGTGAACGTTGGGCGTTTCCTCTAGCGTGAGCGCAGGTGAGGAGGGCGGAGGCGGCGCGAAGCGGGGGCCCAGGAGCAGGCCGGTGGCAACGCCAACGAGCAGCGTGAGGGCAGGGAGGCCCCAGGTGAGCAGGCGGCGGGGGGGAAGCGAGGCAGGCATGGGCGCGAGGGGCTGGGTGAGAAGAGCGCAGGGGCTGCAGCGCTACGTCCCCGGCCGGCGTCGATGTCGCCTGGCGAAGAGGTCCTCGCCAGCCTGCACCCGTCGCGCGGCACGCAGGAAAACAACGATGAGCCCGGCGCCCCCTACCACCACCGTCACCGTGAAGGGGATCCAGAACCCGAGATCGTTGGCCACGCGTTCCCAAGGGCGCAGGTAGGCCTTATCGATCACCCAGGTTACCAGGCCGAGGCTCACCACGCCCATCAGGGCCGACGCGCTGCGCAGTAACAACGCGGCGCCGGCCGCTTTCGTATCCGAGGTCGGCGAGATTGGATCAGTCGCCATCACAGAGAGGAGATGGAGCGTTCAGGAGGTGACGGAGGGGCGGACGGGCAGGCCCGCCTCCTGGAGGTACGCCTTGGCCTGATCGATGCTGTAGGTACGGAAGTGAAAGATCGAAGCGGCCAGCACGGCGTCGGCGCCGCCATCGGTGAGGCCTTCGCGCAGGTGGCTCAGCGTGCCTGCGCCACCCGAGGCAATAACCGGGATCGACACGCGGGCGTTGATCGCTTGCAGGAGCTCGTTGTCATAGCCATCCTTGGTCCCGTCCCGATCCATCGAGGTGACGAGCAGCTCGCCCGCTCCCAGGCGCTCGGCCTCGGCGGCCCATTCCACGGCGTCCATCCCGGTGTCCTTGCGCCCGCCGTGAACGAACACAGACCAACGGGGTGGGTCATCGTCCACGCGCTTGGCATCGATAGCCACCACGATGCACTGCGACCCAAAGGCCGCCGCGCCCTCGGTGATGAGGGTGGGGGTGCGCAACGCCGCGGAGTTCAGCGACACTTTGTCCGCCCCGGCATGAAGCATGGCTCGCATATCTTCTACCGTGCGAAGGCCACCGCCTACCGTGAGGGGGATGAACACCTGGTCGGCCGTGCGGCGGACCACCTCGTGCATGATGCCTCGCCCTTCGTGGGTGGCCGTGATGTCCAAAAACACCAGTTCGTCCGCCCCTTCTTGATCGTAGAAGCGCGCCTGCTCCACCGGATCCCCGGCGTCCACGAGGTCCACGAAGTTGGTCCCCTTGACCACACGCCCTTGATCGACGTCCAGGCAGGGGATGATACGCTTAGCGAGCATAGCGGGGGGCGTCAGCAGTCGGACGAAGACGGTTTGCCTACGAGTGTAGCCGTAGAGAAGTGCTCCAGGTCTACGTCGTCCTTCTCATGCCAGCACCAGAGGCCCTGGCAGGGAAACTTGTTCTCGTAGATGGCACGGCCCACCACCACGGAATCCACTCGGTACTCGTGGAGCGTGGTCAGCTGAATCAGGTCGTCGTAGGACCCGACTCCACCGGACGCGGTGATGCGGGCCTTGCTCAGGTGGCGCCCCAGCGTCTGGTAGGCCTCCAGATTGGGGCCTTCCATAGTGCCATCGCGGCTGATGTCGGTGTAGATGATGCGGCGGATACCGCGGCGCTCCATGTCCACGGCCATCTCCACCGCATCCAGGCCGCTGCCGGTGGTCCAGCCTTGCACGCGTACCTCGCCGTCTTTGGCATCGATGCCCACCACTACGCGGCTACAGCCAAAGCGGGCCACCGCCTCGTCGATCAGGTCCGGATTGCGCACAGCGGCGGTCCCAATGATCACGCGGTAGACGCCCAGCTCCAGGGCCTGCTCAATGTCCTCCATGGTGCGGATGCCTCCGCCCATCTGGATGGGGATGTCCACGGCTGCGCAGACCTCGCGGATGACTGTGCGGTTGCGATCATCGGCCCCGCCGCGTGCCGCGTCCAGGTCCACGAGGTGGAGGACGCGGGCATTCTGTACCCGCCACAGCTTGGCCATACGGACGGGGTCTTCGTAGTACACCGTCTCTTGCTCGTAGGACCCCTGGTAGAGGCGCACACACTGACCGCCACGCAGGTCGATGGCGGGAATGACAAGGAGGATCATAGGAACACCGTGGGATGGAGGCCCGGCCTAGGCGACCGATAAGGCAGCGAAATTACGGAGGATACGCAGCCCGTTGGTCTGGCTTTTCTCGGGATGAAACTGGACGCCGTACACGTTGTTTCGCGCCACGATGGCCGGGAAGGAACCGCCATAGTCGGTGGCGCCGAGCACGTCTGTGGGGGTGGTGGGGACGACGTGGTAGGAGTGCACGAAGTAGAAATAGGCCTCGTCCGGGAGGCCCTCGATCAGCGGCGACGGCTCGCGGAAGTGGACGGTGTTCCACCCCATGTGCGGCACCTTGAGCGGCTTCTCGGCCGCCATGGTCTCGGCGGGCACGGCCTCGCCGGCCGACGTGAGCACGCCCTGCGTGGCAAACCGGACCACGCGGCCTGGCAGGAGGCGGAGGCCTTCATGATGGCCCCGCTCGTTGCTGGCGTCGAACAGCAGCTGCATCCCCACGCAGACGCCTAGAAACGGGCGTCCCGTGGCCACGTACGCCCGGATCGGAGCCTCCAGGTTTCGCCGCCGGATCTCGTCGGCACAGGCGCCGAAGGCACCTACGCCTGGGAGCACCAGGTGGGTGGCCTCGGCCAGGTGGGCTGGGTCGTCCGTGCGCCGTACCTCGGCGCCCACCGCCTCGAAGGCTTTCTCGATGGATCGGAGGTTGCCGATCCCGTAGTCAATGATGGTAACCATGCGCAAACAGGCTCTCACTCCTTCTGCTGGGCCAGCTCCTTGGAGCGGGCGGTGGCGGTGGCAACGGCGTTGATCAGCATCGTACGCAGGCCATGCGACTCCAGTTCGGCGATGGCCGCGATGGCCGTGCCCCCCGGCGTGGTCACTTCGTCGCGCAGGATGGCAGGATGCTGCTGGGTCTCGCGGACGAGGTGGGCGGCGCCGTAGACCGTCTGGGTGGCCAGCCGGAACGCCGTGGGCCGAGGCAGCCCCTGCTTGACGCCCGCGTCGGTCAGGGCTTCGATGAACATGTAGACGTAGGCCGGCCCGCTGCCGGAGAGCCCGGTGACGGCGTCCATCAAGGACTCCGGTACCGACTCGACCTGGCCGACAGCCTTGAACATCTCTGTGGCGATGGCCACATGCCCCTCCGTGGCGTGGGTCCCCGCCGCCAGGGCCGTGGCGCCCTCGTCCACCATCATGGGTGTGTTGGGCATCGTGCGGATCACCGGGAGCGGCTTCCCGAAGGCCCGCTGCAACGCCTCCGTGGTACGGCCCGCCAGGACGGACACCACCAGCGTGGCCTCCGTCACCGTGTCGCGAACCTCCGCGATCACCCGCGGTGCTGTCTGCGGCTTGGTGGCCAGGACCACCACAGTGGCCCCCTCGGCGGCCGCGGCGTTGTCCGTGCTCGTCTCCAGGCCAGGAAACTCGTCGGCCAGTGCCTGGAGTGCTGCTGGATTACGCCGGGTGGCCCGGACCTGCCGGGCCTCGACCTGCGGCCCACTGAGCAGCCCTCCGATGAGGGCTCGCCCAATGTTGCCGGCTCCCAAAATGGCTATTGTCTGATCGTTTAACACGGGTCCATGAACAGTGAATAATGAAACGTGGGTTGGGCCAACGGCCTCGTCAGGGTGGGCCGCGTGGAGGATGGCTCGACGCTGCCCGACGCACGTTGCCTGCTGCCTGATTCAGTTGGCCTTTTGCCCTACAGCGTTCCTTTGGTGGAGGCGAGGGCGGGGTGCGTCGCGTCGCGGTGAACGGCGTGACGGAGGGCGCGGGCGGCGGCTTTGAACAGGGCCTCGATCTGGTGATGCGTGTTGGTCCCGTAGAGCACGCTGAGATGGAGGTTGCAGGCTAGGTGCTCGGCGAAGGCATACCAGAAGTGCGGGATCATCTCCGTGGAGAGCGCCCCGACCGTCGGGCGCGTGAACGTGGCCTCCCAGTGGAGATAGAACCGCCCCGACAGGTCCACGACAGCGCGTGCCAGCGTTTCGTCCATCGGCACGTAGGCGTGGCCATACCGAGCGATGTGGGCTTTGTTGCCCAGCGCCTGGCGAAAGGCTTGCCCCAGGGTGATCGCGATGTCCTCGACGGTGTGGTGGTCGTCGATGTGCAGGTCGCCCTCGCACCGTACGGTCAGGTCAAACTGTCCGTGCTTCGCGAACAGGTCCAGCATGTGATCCAGGAAGCCGAGGCCGGTCTGATGATCATACTGCCCGGTGCCATCCAGCCCGAGGGTCACCTGCACGGTGGTCTCCCGGGTGGTGCGGTGCACCTCGGCGGTGCGGGGGGCAAAAGAGGACATAGCGGCGAAGAGTTGTTGAGACGAAGCGTGAAATATAGCCCGCCGCGTCGGAAGAAGGGGAGGGGCACGCCGGTTGGCCCGGGGCGCCGGGGCGAAGAATCGATACGGCACGGCGCTGGGGCGTGGAACGATTGCCGGGTGATGCGTTACTACGGCCCCCTGTTTGTGCTGCTCATCCTCTTCCCATGGCTCATCAACGCACGCTCGTGACGGCGGCCTTGCCGTATGCCAACGGGCCCATCCACATCGGCCATTTGGCGGGGGCCTATCTGCCCGCTGATCTCTACTGCCGCTACCAACGGCTCCAGGGCGAGGACCTCGTCTTCATCTGCGGCTCAGACGAGCTGGGCGCGGCCATCCTCATGCGCGCCCAGGCCCAGGGCATCGACCCGCGGGACATCGTTGATCGGTACCACCCGATGATTCGCGACGCGTTCGAGGCCTTTGGGATGAGCTTCGACTACTACGGGCGCACCACCTCAGACACGCACGCGGCCACGAGCCAAGCCTTTTTCCGCACCCTGGCTGAGCAGGGCCTCTTCCGGCTGAAGACCGAGGCGCAGCTCTACGACCCCGAGGCCGGCCTTTTCCTGGCCGACCGCTTTGTGCGCGGGACGTGTCCCGTGTGTGGCTTCGAGGACGCCTATGGGGATCAGTGTGAGCAGTGCGGCTCCACCCTCAGCCCGTCTGAGCTCATCAACCCCCGCAGCGCCCTCACCGATGCCACGCCCGAGCTGCGAGACACCACCCACTGGTACCTGCCGCTCGGCGAGGCGCAGCCGGAGCTAGAGGCCTGGATCGGCACACGCACGGGGTGGAAGGCCAACGTGCTCGGGCAGATCAAGAGCTGGTTCACGGATGGCCTGCGAGACCGCTCCATCACGCGCGATGTGCCCTGGGGCGTGCCCGTCCCCACCGATGTAGCGGAGGCGGCCGGTGTTGATGCGGCCGGTAAGGTCATCTACGTCTGGTTCGATGCCCCCATCGGCTACATCTCGGCCACCAAAGAGTGGGCGGCACGCACCGGCGATCCCGATCGGTGGCAGACCTACTGGCAACAGGAAGACACCCGACTCCTGCATTTCATCGGGAAAGACAACATCGTCTTCCACTGCATCATGTTTCCGGCGATGCTGATGCAGCACGGGGGGTTTGTGCTCCCCGAGAACGTGCCGGCCAACGAGTTCCTCAACATCGAGGGGCAGAAGCTCTCCACGTCTCGTGGGTGGGCCGTCTGGCTGCACGAGTACCTGGAGACGTTTCCTCCCGATCTCTTGCGGTACGCTCTGGCCACCACCTTGCCCGAGGCCAAGGATGCCGACTTCAGCTGGGCGGACTTTCAGGCGCGCGTCAACTCAGAGCTGGCCGACATCCTGGGCAATTTCGTGAACCGCACCATGACGTTTGCCACGCGGTTCTTCGACGGGCACGTGCCGCCGTTGGTTGATCCCTCCGAGGCGGATCGGGCGGTGCTGGAGCAGCTCGCGGCGTTCCCGGACCGCATCGGGGCGTCGTACGAGGCGTTTCGCTTCCGGGAGGCGGTGTTCGAGACGATGGGGCTGGCGCGTCTTGGCAACAAGTACTTCAACGATACCGAGCCGTGGCACACCCGCAAGACGGATCCGCAAGCATGTGGCAACACCGTCCACGTGTGCCTGCAGCTCTGTGCGGCGCTGGGATTGCTGCTGGAGCCGGTCCTGCCGGTCACTGCTGAACGGCTGCGCGCCATGCTGCGTCTCACAGACGTACGTTCCAGTCTGCCAGGGGCATCAGGGGGCCGGGGTTGGAGCGACGCGGGTATGTCGCTGCTGGAGGCGGGCCACACGCTGGGTACGCCCAGCATCCTGTTCGAGAAGATCGACGACGAAGTGATTGCAGAGCAGATGGCCAAGCTGGGCGGCGCGGAGGAGGTCGAGGAGGTCCCAGAAGCACCCTACGAGGCGCTGCGCCCCGAGATTGTGTTCGACGACTTCCTGAAGCCTGATCTCCGCGTGGGCCGTGTCCTGGTGGCTGAGCCCGTCAAGAAGTCCAAGAAGCTCCTGCGGCTGGAAATCGACCTGGGGGTTGAGCGCCGCCAGATCCTGTCTGGCGTGGCGCAGCACATGGCGCCCGAGGACCTGGTGGGGACGTCGGTGGTGGTGGTGGCCAACCTCGCGCCGCGCAAGATGATGGGGCTAGAGAGCCAGGGGATGGTCCTGTTTGCCGAGGATCGAGATGGGGCGCTGCGCCCGGTGACCACCACCGGCGAGCCGGGAGCCGTGGTGCGGTAGGCTGGCGGTGGGAGCCATGGATCCCGGACGTGGGGCTAGGGCAAAAAAAATCCCGGAAGTCAGGGGACCCTGTCGGGTACCTGGCTTCCGGGATCTAACCTCGGGTACTGCAAGCGGGGCTGCTCATGCAGCGATGCACTCAGGTCCTTGGATCGTTGCCTTGATGCGCTCCGATTCATCGCAGCAACGAGTCGAGAAGGCTTTTGCTATGGACACAGGCTCCACCCAAGATGCAAGCATCCGAGCTCCAGTCACTGGTCATGGCAACGCCTCCAACAGGAGCCGCGCTCTCAGCGACTTGGCTACCGGAGCTCTCCAGCGCGTACGCGGGAAGGCTTCGGCAGGCAGCCTCTCGATAAGACCGTGAGCGTGTCGCCCATCGCTGTGCGCCTGGGGAGGCGCAAGGGCAGTCCGCTACCCGTGGGTGTGCACACGAGTTGTCGAGACAGGGCAAGCTCCAGGAGATGAAGGAGGCCCTCGAGAAGAAAGGGAGGGCCAGGAGCTGAGATAAGATCCCCGATGCTCTATCGTATGCAGGCACGGGCGCTCACAGAGAGTCCGAGGCTAGTGTCGCGGGACGTGTAGACGTGGTGGGGTCCGCAACCCAGGGCCTCGGGTCGAAGGCGCGTAGGAGAATGCCCGTACGGGCCTTCGACACCAGGACGTGAAAGAACAGAGGCGCTGGACGCTGTCCGTGTGTGTGGACAAGGCGGCGTCAACCGCGACTGGAACCAAGAAAAGACAACGCTGCAGGCTACGCTTGAGGGTAGCATATAAAGGCCCCGATCTTTCACTGAAGGCCACCCTCACGTTTTCCTCAGAAATGATGAGGCCGTCTGAGGGAAACATGAGGGTGGCATGGAAAGTTGAGGGGCCGTACATTCCAGGCAGCATTCGCCGCTTTTAGATGAGGAAATGCTGAGAATAGGTGTATCCACCTACGTTCAGCATCCTTCAGACTCCGGAACTGCCTGTCGCCGGGCAGGGTTGGCGAAGCGCATCAGCTCACAGGGGATACCTGCATGAACGCAGATGAACGTCGGGACGCGCTGGTTGAACGGGGATTCACCGCAGGGGACTGGCTGATCGAGCCACTCGGCAACCGAGCGACGCACAACGGGGTCGCGGTACAACTGGAGCCTAAGGTCATGCAGGTGCTGGTCTGCATGGCTGAGAAGCCCAACCGTACGGTGACCAAAGAGGCCTTCATGAGCAAGGTCTGGGCGGACACGGTGGTCTCTGACGACGTCTTGGCCCGGTGTATATCGGAACTGCGCAAGACCTTCGGGGATGACTCGCGCAACCCCAACTACATTGAGACGATCCGCAAGACGGGCTACCGCCTCATTGCCCCAGTCAGCCTCCGGGATCCCGTCCGAGCTGTGGCGCCGGTGGTACAGGGAACGCCGGTCCAGCGACGCAGCGAGGCCTCGTCCATCAGTCCGCCGATCGTGAGCCTGCCTTATTGGGTGGAACGGCGCCCAGCTATGTTGGCCGGTATCGTGGCCGTCACCACGCTGCTCGTGGTCCTCGGCTTTGCCCTGGGGCGCCGTGGAGAGGCCGAAGTCGCCTCTCAGCCGCCTCCGCGTGTCCTCACCTTCACCAGCTTCCTGGGCGAGGAGAAGGATCCTGCCCTCTCGCCGGATGGAGATCTGGTAGCCTTCGCGTGGAACGGCGGGGAGGACTCGTACGATCATATCTACGTCAAGCAAACGAGCAACGAGAAGCCCCTCCTGCTGACCGACGCCGACGCCCAAGACAGCAGCCCCACCTGGGCGCCCACCGGGGATCGCGTGGCGTTCATCCGGGAAACGCCCGAGGGCTCCTTCGGCATCTATACCTCTCCGCACCTTGGAGGAGGGGAGACCCTGCTCTACGACCTGGGCCCGCGCCGCGCCCACAGCATTGCGTGGTCCCCCAACACGTCGGTGTCGCAGATCGCCATCTCGCTCCGGCAAGCCGCCCAAGGCCCCTATCACCTCTTCCTCTACTCCATCGACCGAGACACACTGGAGCAGGTCACCGATCCGCCGGACTACAGCGTAGGTGACCTCAACCCAGCCTTCTCTCCGGACGGCCAGCGTCTCGCCTTTGCCCGGGCCACCGTCCCGGAGATCCAGGATGTCTTTGTGAAAACCTTGGTGGATGGAGGCCCTGAGCCCACGCCGATCACGGAGCCCACCCAGATCACGCGAGACAGCACGCGCATCGGGGGGTTGGACTGGTCCTCAGATGGGGGCAGCCTCATCGTTTCCTCAGAACGCGGGGGCGCCTCCGGCCTCTGGCGTGTACCGGCCACGGGGGTCGAACCCGAATGGATCTCCGGAGCGGCCGAGGGCAAAATGATCTACTCGCCCACCGTCGCACGTGACGGCGAGCGCCTCGCCTACGTCGAAGAGTCGGCCAACGTCAACATCTGGTCCACCTACCGGCTCCGCGATGTCCCCGAGCCGCTCATCACCTCCACGCGCTGGGATTCCCATCCAGACGTAACGCGGGGCGGCGAGCGCCTAGCCTTCGTGTCTCGCCGAACCGGCAGCCTGGAGATCTGGACCGGGGACAGCGATGGCAACAACCTCACCCAGGTCACAGAGTCTCAAGGGCCCCGCGTGAGCACCCCCCGGTGGTCGCCCGATGGACAGACCCTCGCCTTCGTCGCCTGGGAAGGGGGCAGCGCCGACATCTGGGTCATTGGGGCCTCCGGTAGCGGGCAGCGTCGCCTGACCGACCATCCCGCCGAGGACACCATGCCGAGCTGGTCCCGCGACGGCCGCTTCATCTACTTCGCCTCTAACCGCGACGAGACCTGGCAGATCTACCGGCATGATCTGGACCGACGGGTCACCACGCAGGTCACGCAGATGGGCGGGTTTGCCGCGCAAGAAGGACCTTTTGGCGAGACGCTCTACCTGATGCGCCCGGACACCACCGGGATCTGGTCCCAGCCGCTCCCCGAGCCGCTCCCGGTCGACTCCGTCAACCTGGAGCAGCCCCAGATTGCTTCGGTCTCGTTCCGCAATCCGTTCCGCAGCGCGCAGGATGCTTCGGCCATCCCCGAGCCCGTGGACAGCCTGGCCGTCGTTGACTCGACGCTCGTGATGCCAGAGTTGCTCATCTCTGAGGTGGGCCTGACCGATCGAGGCAACTGGCTCGTCACGGAGCAAGGCATCTACTTCCTCCAGCGCGAAGAACAGGAGGCGGTCCTGTACCTGTATCGCTTCGGCGGACGTCCGTCGCGGCGGTTGGCCAAGATCCGAACCTTGGACAGCCTGCCTGAAGATCACGGCCTCACGCTTGACGCCGAGGGCCGACGCATCATCTACACCCGCGTGGACAGCCGTGAAGGCGACATCTTCTACATCGACCGCTTCCGCTGATGCCTCGCTCTGGGCGCCTGGGCCCGCTGGTTCGCCCTGGCGCCTCACGGGCCAGCGGCTTGGGCTCCTGCTCGTTCTCGTGGGCCTCTTTGGGTGCCAGCAGCCCGGCGAGGCCCAACCCCATACACCTCGCCCCACCCTGGATTCCGGGGGGACCCTGCCCCCTCGTCAGGCGGCCTATGATGTCCGCCACTACGACCTTGCCCTCGCCGTCGACCCCGACCAACGGCGCATCGATGGAACCCTGACGCTGCGCGCGACGATCGTACAGCCTATCTCGACCCTGGAGCTTGACCTCGATTCTCGCTTCGACGTGCGCCGTGCTGGGGTGGAGGCCGCCGAGGCTCCGTTCGAGTCAGACGAAGGACGCCTACGTATCCTGCTCCCCCGTACCTACCAGCCGGGCGAGACCGTGACAGTGGACGTGGCCTATGGCGGGGCCCCCCGTGTGGCGCCCAATCCACCCTGGGACGGCGGGTTCACCTGGGCACAGACCAACACGGGGGCGCCCTGGATCGCAACGTCGGTGCAAGGGCAGGGGTGCGATCTCTGGTGGCCGTGCAAGGACCATCCGTCGGACGAGCCTGACTCGCTGGCGCTGCGTATCACGGTGCCGGCGCCCCTGGTGGTGGCCACCAACGGCGTGCTGCACCGGGTGGACGAGGCCGAGGGCCAACGCACCTACCACTGGACCACCCAGCACCCGGTGAACACCTACGGCGTAGCCCTCAACATCGCCCCCTACGTGGCCTTGGACACCACCTATGCGAGCATCGACGGGACCGAGATGCCGGTCACGTTCTATGTGCTCCCCGAGGCCGAAGCCGGCGGACGGCGTCAACTACCACAGTTTCTGGACCACCTGGCGTTCTATGAGGAGGTGCTGGGACCCTATCCGTTTCGCACGGAGAAGTACGGCGTGGCCCACACGCCACACCTGGGTATGGAGCACCAGACCATCATCGCCTACGGCGACGACTTCGACGACACGCCCTATGGCTTTGACTGGCTCCATCACCACGAGCTGGGCCATGAATGGTGGGGCAACCTGGTGACGGCCGCCGACTGGCGCGACTTCTGGATCCACGAGGGCTTCTGCACCTACATGCAAGCCCTCTACACCGAGCGCCTCTTCGGGCCGGAGCGCTACCGGGCGTACATGGCCACCACGCGCACCTACCTCCAGAACCGCCGCACGGTGGCCCCCAGGACCTCGCAGACCACTCAAGACATGTATTTCTCTGACACCGTGCGAGGGGTGACCGACAACGATGTCTACTACAAAGGCGCCTGGATCCTGCACACGTTGCGCTACCTCATGGGCGACGAGCCGTTCTTCCAGGCGCTGCGGCGGTTTGCCTATCCTGCGCCCGCCTGGGAAGCGCGTACGGGAGGGGGGCAGACCCGCTTTGTCTCCTCCGAGGAGTTCATTCGCCTCGCCGAGGAACTGGCAGACCAGCCCCTGGACTGGTTCTTCGACCTCTACCTCCGCCAGCCTGCACTCCCGCTCCTTCGCACCGAGCGCGACGGAGACACGCTGCGCCTCCGCTGGGACACCCCCGAGGCGCTGCCGTTTCCGATGCCCGTTGAGGTACAGGTCGGTGGCGAGGTCGTGTGGGTGGAGATGACGGGGGGACGGGGCACGGTCACCGTGCCGGAAGGCGTGACCCCTGTTATCGATCCTGACGGCTGGGTGTTGGCTGAGCGGTAGGACGGCATTGGATTTGAAGGCCCTACCAGTGCCCTATCCACTCCTCTGGTGCCTCCCATGCCTTTCCTGGCGACGTTACAGCGAACCTGGCAGCTGACACGGGCCTCCTGGACCGTGCTTCGCGAGGATCGCGAAGTGCTGGCGTTTCCCCTTCTTTCGGGGTTTTGCTGCCTGCTCATCGCGGCGTCGTTTATCCTGCCTATCTACCACTTCAACCTGTGGACGTTGGCGGTATCCTACACGGAGCCGAGTGCTGGGGAGACCACGCTCTGGCTCTACGGTCTGCTGTTCCTCTTTTACCTCGGCACCTACTTTATCACCACCTATTTCAACGCGGCCCTCATGGCGTGCGCCACGCTTCACATGATTGGACGGCCGGCCACCGTGGAGGACGGTTTGCGGATTGCCAACCGGCGGATCGGGGCGATCCTGGGCTGGGCGTTTATCTCTGCCACCGTAGGCGTGGTGCTCCAGGCTGTGCAGGAGCGCGCATCCTGGCTCGGGTCCCTACTGGTGGGGCTGGCCGGCCTCGCCTGGGCCCTCGCGAGCTTCCTCGTGGTGCCGGTCATCGTGGTCGAGGACTGCACGGCCCGCGAGGCGCTCAAGCGCTCGACCACGCTCATCCGGCAGACCTGGGGCGAGCAGGTCACCCTCAACGTCGGCTTTGGCCTGCTCACCGCGCTAGTCGCGCTTCCATTCGTGGCCGTGGTCGCCGTGGTATGGGTCTCGGCGCCGCAGTCGGCCCTGGCTTACGGGGTGAGCCTCCTGGCTGGGGCCGCATACATCGCGGCCACCGTGGTGGTGACGGCGCTGCAGTCCATCTTCCGCTCTGCCCTCTACCTGTACGTCCGGCATGACCGGGTGCCCTTCGGCTTCACGGCGGCTAGCCTGGGCGATGCCGTAGAGCCGCGCACGAGCTGAGGCGACCTGTGCTCGTGGAAACGCGAGGGAGGCGCCTTCGAAAGCGCCTCCCTCGTTTCTTAGATGTTGATCGGTTCGCCGATGGCGGCGCGGGTGGCCTCCATGACCGCTTCCGAGAGCGTCGGGTGCGGGTGGATGGCCTCGATCATCTCGTGGTGGGTGGTCTCCAATTCCATGGCCGTGACCACCTCGGCGATGAGCTCGGTGGCGTCGTGCCCGATGATGTGGCAGCCCAGCAGCTCGCCATATTTGGCGTCGTAAATGATCTTCGTGAAGCCCTCCGCGTGCCCGGCCGCCGAGGCTTTGCCCGAGGCCGAGAAGGGAAACTTACCGACCTTGATCTCGTGGCCCGCCTCTTTGGCGGCGGCTTCTGTGTAGCCCACCGAGGCGATCTGCGGCTGGCAGTAGGTGCAGCCCGGGATGCGGCGCTTGTTGATCGGCCGCACATCGTGCCCGGCGATCTTCTCGACACACAGGATGCCCTCATGGCTGGCTTTGTGCGCCAGCCAGGGTGCCCCCGTCACATCGCCGATAGCATAGATGCCCGGCACGTTGGTGCGGTAGAACTCATCGACCTCGATGTGGCCCGGGCCCGTCTTGATGCCCAGCTTCTCCAGGCCGATGTTCTCGATGTTGCCCACCACGCCGACGGCCGAGAGGACCTGATCGCACTCGATCGTCTCCTCGCCCTTCTTGGTCTTGACCTGCACCTTGAGCGTCTTGCCCTTGGTGTCCACGCTCTGTACCTGCGCGCCCGTCATCACCTTGACGCCCAACTTTTTGTACGAGCGGGCCAGCTCCTTGGACACGTCCGGGTCCTCGACGGGCACGATCCGGTCCTGGAGCTCGATGAGGGTGACCTCGGTGCCCATGTTGTGGTAGAAGTAGGCGAACTCGACACCGATGGCGCCGCCGCCGCAGATCACCAGGCGCTTCGGCTGGGTCTTCTGGAGCATGGCCTCCTTGTAGGAGACGATCTTGATACCATCGAGCGGGAGGGGAGGGATCTCGCGGGCGCGGGCGCCGGTGGCCACGATGATGTGGTCGGCGGCCACCTTCATGGCTTCGCCCTGCTCCTGGCCGTCCATGTTGGTGGAGGGCTGGATGTCGATCAAGCCGCGCTCTTCGAGGCGCGCGTGGCCGTAGAGAACGTCGATCTTGTTCTTGTTCATCAAGAAATTGACGCCCTTGTTCATCTTGCTGGCCACCTTGCGGCTACGGTCGATGACCTTGCCGAAGTTGGGCTTGATGGCTCCTTCCAACTCCAGGCCATAGTCGGCCAGGTGGCTGCTGTAGGCCACGAGCTCTGCGCTTTTGAGGAGGGCCTTGGTAGGGATGCACCCAATGTTCAGGCAGACGCCGCCGAGCTTGTTTTTTTCGATGATGGCCGTCTTGAAGCCGAGCTGGGTGGCGCGGATGGCCGTCTCGTAGCCACCGGGGCCGCTGCCAATCACCACGAGGTCGTATTTCGCGTTCTTCGCCATAGCTGAGGGTTTGATTCAGGAGCACAGGAGGGGACGGTAGAGGATAAGTATACGTCCCGGTTTGCACCCCCGAAGCTCCGCGCGGCCTAAGGTTATGTGAAATATGGCAGCAGTGCGAAGGGGGGAAGGCGTCCCGCCTCGGCGGTGGCGTATCGAGGACTCGTCGTACCGGAGCTACGGGGGGCGCCAGCAGATCCGCCGACGGCGCTTGGGAGGACACCGTCGGGGCGTTGGGGCGTGTCACGCCAGGCCATTGGCCCGAGCCGCGTGCGCCACACGGTCCACGAGACCTCAAGGAACCGCCGGGCTCACGGGCAGGAAGCTACTGCGGTTGGAGCCACGGGATAGGGTCGATGGCCCCCGAAGCCGCCTGGAACAGGCCGAAGAACAAGCCACTGCCGCGCGGCTCAGCGTCGGTCCCGGCGCGGCCGATGATCTGGCCCGCCTGCACCTGGTCCCCCACGCCGAGGTAGAGGAGCGAGAAGTTGCCGAAGACCGTCAGGTATGCACCGTGAGCGATGATGACGTAGCGGCCGTAGTCCGGCATGACGTCGATCTCGATCACCTCGCCGTCGAACACGGATCGCACGGCGGCACCGGGCTGCGTGGCGATCATGATGCCGGGGTGGGGGGTCTGGGTGCCCAGGACGGGGTTGACGTAGTTGCCAAAGGGCACGGTCACCACGCCCGAGCTAGGCCACGGGAGGCGCCCCTCGTTCTCCTGGAAGGAGCCAGTCAGGGCAGTGTAGGCGGCGGCGGCGTTGGGGTCCTCGGCCACGCGAGCCCGCTGGGCCCGGGCGGCGGCCTCCGCCAGGGCGTTGAGGCGCTCTTGCAAGGCCGAGATGTCCTCACGCGCCTGCTCGATGGAGGCTTCGATGGCCACGCGTTCCTGGCGTAGCGAGCGAATCACACGCGAACGTTCACGGCGCAGGTTCTGGAGGGTCTGCCGTTCGTCCTCGGCGGCCACCAGCAGTTCCTCCGTGCGCCCGCGGGTGGTCTCCAGGGCTTCGCGGCGCTCGGCCAGCGCGGCGCCCGCTTCCTCGATCTCCGACAGCTTGCCGCGTCGCTCGTCGGCAAACTGACGCAGGTATCGGGCTCGGACCAGCATCTGGTTGATGGACCGGGCCGCGAAGATGAGGGCCACATCGTGCAGCCGCCCATACTTGTAGGCGTGGACGGCCCGCCCCTGATATTGCCGCTTCAGGCGGGCAATGTCTTCCTCCAGATCTTCGAGCGACAACCGGATTTCGTCTGCCTCCGCGTTGAGCTGGCTCAGCCGCCGCTGGTAGTTGGACGCTAGCTCCTGCCGAATCGCGATCTCTCGCTCGACGCTCTCCAGGCGCGCCATCGAGGCTTGCTCCTCATCGCGGGCGGCGGACAGCGCCGATTCTTCCTGACGGACCTGCCGCTGCAGATCGTTCAGCCGCCGCTCGGTGGCCACCCGCTGCGCTTCCAGTTCGGCCGACGACTGGTTTTGGGCCCAGGCCGAAGGACTGAGGAGCAAGCTGAACAGCAGGAGAGCGAGGAGCCGAGTCATCAGGCGAAGCGGGCCGAGCGCCTCAGTCCCCAGACTCCTGGAGGGTCTCGGCTGGGATCCACGTGGCGCTGCTGCGCACGTCGAGGGCAAACCGGTAGGACCGAGGGTTGAGGTTGACATCACGGTAATAGATGGAGGCCGTTGAGGCGTCTTCTGGGCGGCGCAGCACCAGGCGGCGCGGCAAGAAGAGGCCCTCGAACTGGTCGAACTCTAGGTAGGCTCGATCTTCAAGGAGTGTGCCATCTGGACGACGCTGCTCGTAGCGGACCACGCGCCACAGGGCCGGGTCGATGGTGTACCGCTCGGTGCCGTCTGGGGCGCGGAGGTAATAGTAGGTGCTGTCGTTGGTCAGGGCCCAGGTGGGATCGCGGGGGGGCTGCACCAGCCCGAGCATATTTTGAAACAGGTCCTCGCCGGAGATGGGGAAGAAGGCGGTGACCAAGGCAAAGTCTCCGTAGATGACCCGGCTGTTGATGCGGTCGTAGACGAAGAAGCTGTCTGGGGTGATGAGGGCCCGCGCGGCTTCGATGCCGAGGCCAGGGCTCAGCGACATGTAGAGCGAGTCGGCTCGGCGGTGTTGGATCGAGCTGGAGAAGCTGCCTTTTTGAGCAGGGCTGTTGATCGACAGCCTGGCGCGCGCCGAGAACCCGGTGAGTGTGTCCGCCGCCTGGGCGATCTGGGCGTGGATCTGGTCGATCGTGTGGTTGGGGAACGCTTCGGGCAGCGCGGTGGGCGGGGCCACCCGGCGCGTGCCGCCACAGCCAGCAGCTACGACCACCAGGGCCACCAGCAGAAGCCCGGCCCCAGCGCGGGCCCACGAAGCGGGCCGAGCCAGAGGTGAAGAGGGCAAAGAAGGGCTCATGCGCTACTCGGGGGGTTGTTCGATTTTGGCGCGGAGGGCGGCGTTGTCTGGGTTGAGGTCCAGAGCCTGTTGCCAGTAGGGGCGGGCCTCGTCCGTCCGGCCTTGACGATGGAGGACGTCCCCCATATGCTCGTAGACGAGCGCGCTGGCACCACCGGCGTCCAGGGCCTCCCGAATCCATTGCTCGGCCTCCTCCAGCGTGCCACGCTGGTAATGGACCCAGCCCAGCGTGTCGTAGAACGAGGCGGTGCCTGGGTTCAGGTCGACGGCCCGCTGGGCCATGTCCAGCGCCTCGTCCAGCCGTTCGCCGCGGCCGGCCAAGCTGTAGGCGAAATTGTTGAGGGCCAGCACGTTTTCGGGGTCGAGCGCCAAGGCCTCGGCGTACAGGCTATCTGAGGCTGTCGTGTTCTGTTTCCGGCTGTGGAGCATCGCCATCGAGGCCACCAGGTCAGAGGCCTCTGTGGTTTGCCCTGGGGCTTCTTCGCGGAGCACAGCCAGGGCTTCCTCGAAGCGCCGAAGCGCCGCGTCGGAGCGGTAGCCGTCCATCAGCCCGTAGGCGGCGAGCCGCAAGAGCGAGAATTGGCCGGGGAAGAGCAGCAAGGCCTCATCGGCTACGTCGGCGGCACGAAGCGGCGCGCCACTCTGGAGATAGGCGGCGGCCGCCTGGGTCCAGATCTGAAGGTCGCGCGGGTTGGCCTGGACAGCCTGATAGAGGAGGGGGGCCGCCTCTTCGTACTGCTCGGCGCGGTAGCGAAGGTCGCCCAGCATGAGCAAGGCCTCGGTTTGGGCGGGGTCTTGGTTCAGCGCTTGCTCAAGCAGCCGGGCCGCCACATCAGCCGCAGCTGGATCGATCTCGGAACGAGCGTACAGGGGCGTGGCTCGGGCCACCAAGGCGTCGGCGCTGGCGCCTTCGGTGTCCAGGGTCTGATCAAGGAGCGCTGCGGCCCGGGTCGAGTCGCCCAGGGCTTCGTAGACATCGCCCAGGACCAGAGCCGTGGCCACGTCGGCTGGGGCCAGCCGCAGGGCTTCTTCAAGGGTTGAGGCGGCCTCTTCGTAGGCGCTGCGCTGGCGCAGGAGGTCACCCAGCATCCGGTGATACTCGGCGGCGTCGGGCGCCGCTTCGATCAAGCCACGTAGCGCCGCTTCGGTCCGCCCATCGTCGCCCAAGCGGGCGTAGAGCTGGAGGAGCTGAACGTAGACGGCCTCCACCTCCGCCGTGCGGGTGAGCAGGTCTTCGTAGGTGGTCACGGCCTCCTCGTAGGCCCCGCTCAAGATCTGCAAGCGCGCGAGTTCGAAGCGCACATCGAGGGCGTCTGGGAAGCGGTCCACGAGCTGCCGGTAGGTGGCCACGGCTTCGTCGGTCTCGCCCAGGCGCAGGTGGAGCTGGGCCAGTTCCTCTTGATAGAACCGTGCATCGGGTGCTTGCTCCACCGCCTGGGCGGCATAGAAGCGGGCGTTGGTGGCGTCGCCCACAGCCTCGTAGGACCGGGCGGCCGCCGAGAGCAGGCTGGCCTGCTGTGGCTCGTAGCGAAGCGCCTCGGTGAAGAGGATGAGGGCCTCCTCGTGATCGTCGAGGTAGGCGCGGGTTAGGCCGCGGACCAAGAGTTGCTGGGCGCGGACCTCCGCCGCCTCGCTGGAGACGACCTGGGCCGCGCCCGGCAGCGGGACAAGACCAAAAAGCAGCAGGGCGACGAGGGCGACGCGCATGTGCGAGGCAAAGGCGAGAGAGGATGAGCCCTGCCTTAACGTCGGAGCCCCCCGCTTCGTTGCGTGGCGCCATCAATGGATCAGGTGGCCGAGACACAGCGCAGCGACACAAAAAAGTGTGGCGACTGAAACATTCGATTTTTACGCCGTACGCATTGTTTCACTTTGGATAGAAAAAGACAGTGTCCATGAAGCTGCTCACGCGTCCGGAAGAGTTCGTCATGTTGGCCATCTGGCGGTTGCAAGATAACGCCTACAGCCTGCCGATCCGCGAGCAGGTGTCGGCCCTGGTTGGGTACACCTGGTCGCTGAGCTCGGTGTACACCCCGCTGGATCGGCTCACGAGGAAGGGGCTGGTGACCTCCCGGCTGACGGCGTCCTTGCCTGAGCGGGGGGGGCGTCCCCGGCGCATCTACACGCTCACGGCCAAAGGACGGCATGCGCTGCTTCACATCCGCACCGTTGAACAGGCCATGTGGTCGGGCATCACCGGCTTGGCTTTGGAAGGGTAACGCACATGAGCAAACAACAGCACTACACCCCGCCCCGGTGGGCCTCAGTCCTCCTGAATTGGTTACTCACCGACGTCTGGGAGACGGGGGCCGGAGACTACGAAGAGTATTACAACCAGCTAGCGGCCACCCACGGCGAACGCCACGCGCGCTGGTGGTATCGCGGCCAGGTGCTGCGGCTCCTGCCTGACCGGCTCTACGAGAAAGCCTATTGGGGCGCTCTCATGCTCAAGAACTACGTCGTGCTGGGCATCCGCACGCTGCGCACGAACAAAGTCGCGTCTGTCATCAACATCGCCGGCTTGTCGGCCGCGGTGGGTATTGCGGTTGTGATCTTTCTGTTCACGCAGGAGATCAACACGTTCGACGACTTCCATGAACAGGGCGACCGCGTGTTCTTGGTGGGCCATGCCATTGAGCACGAGGGAGGAGAGCAGTTATGGGGCACCTCGCCCGTACCGCTGGGGCCCGCCTTGTCTGCGGACTGGCCCCAGGTTGAGCAGGCCGTGCGGTACGCCGAGGAGCAGGCCCTCGTCCAGACCGAAGGCCATGCGTTTCGGGAGACCGTCTCCTTTGCCGACCCTGGCTTCTTCGACGTGCTCACGTTTCCGCTGGCCGACGGGGACGCCGCGGCCCTGGCCGACCCCGGCGCGGTGATCCTCAGCTCGAGGATGGCCTCGAAATACTTCAGTGACCGCGACCCCCTGGGTGAGGTGCTCACGGTGACCTTCGGCACCGGGGCCATCCAGTCGTTCATCATTCGCGGGGTGGCTCAGCCTTTCCCCCCACGCAGCAGCCTGACCTTCGATGTGCTGGTGGGCTATGAGACGCTGCTGGGAGCGGCTGGCACGCACGCCGAGGATTGGGCGGCTCTCACAGACGGCACCTTCCTCAAACTCAAGCGGGCCGAGGATCAAGCGTTTGTCGCCGATCAGCTCAGCCGGTATCTGCCGGCCCAGCAGGCCGCCGATGTCTCGCAGCCTGTGCAGGCCTATTTCCTGGACAACATCGCTCGCCCCGACCTGCGGCGCGCCTGGGACATCCATGACCGAGCCTTGATGGCGCCGCCGTTCTGGGAGACGGTGGGAGTGGGCCTGATTGGATTGCTGGTGCTGCTGATCGCGTGCTTCAACTACATCACCATCGCGCTGGGGTCGGCGGCGCGGCGGCTCAAAGAGATCGGGGTGCGCAAGACCACCGGAGCGGAGCAGCGGCATCTGGTGGTGCAGTTTCTGACGGAGAACCTGTTGCTGTGCGGCGTGGCGTTGATCGGTGGGCTGTTCATCGCCTGGGCGGTCGTGATCCCCTACATGCACCACCTGACATCGATGCAGCTGCACCTTGATTTGCTAGGCAATCAGGGGCTGTGGCTCTTCTTGGTGGGGCTGCTGGCCTTCATCGGGGTGGTCTCGGGGGCCTACCCCGCCTTCTACATCGCGTCGTTTCAGCCGGCCGAGATCTTGCGCGGGACCCTGAAGCTGGCCGAAAAGAAGGGGCTGACGCGCGCCCTGACCACCGTCCAGTTTGTGCTGACTATCATCACGATCAGTCTGTCTCTGTTTCTCGTCTCCCTGGACGACGCGCTGACGGGCACAGACTGGGGCTATGCCGATGCCCAGACGCTGGTGATCCCTGAGGCCAGTGTGGATCAATACAACCGCCTGCGCCAGGACGGGCTGCAGCTCGCCCAGGTCGTGCAGGTCGTGGGGGCGCAGCACCACGTGGGCGCCTCGTTAAATACGGCCTCCATCGTGGTGGATGGGACGGAGAAGCAGGTCCTCCACTACGCTGTCGGCCCCTCGTACTTCGAGGTCCTGGGGCTCCGCATGGCCGCTGGCCGGCCGTTCGATCCAGAGGACTCGGCGGACTCGGCCACGGGGGTGGTCATCAACGAAACACTGGCGCAGCAAGAAGGGTGGGCGGATCCCATTGGGCAACCGATCCGCCTGGGAGACGATACCTTCTCCGTGATGGGGGTGGTCGAAGATTTCCTGGTGCACCCGCTGGCGGGCAAAGCACACCCTGTGGTGTTCGGCTTGACACCGCCCGCACAGTACCGGTTTGTGATGGTGCGCGTCGGAGATGGAGCGATCCCGCAGGTGACCGCCGCCCTCCAGTCCATCTGGGATCAGCATTTTCCGGAGATCCCCTTCGACATCTATCCGCAACGAGAGGTCTTTGGCGAGTATGACCTGGTCCTCGAGTTGTCCTTGCAGTTCACCCGGTACCTGGGGCTCTTCGCCTTGTTGATCTCCTGTATGGGCCTCTTCGGGATGGCTTCTCAGCGAGCGGCTCGGCGGATCAAGGAGGTGGGCATCCGCAAAGCGATGGGCGCTTCAGCCACGCAGGTGGCGCTGCTGGTCAACCGCAGCTTTTTGGTCATGCTGGCGATCTCCACGCTCATCGCTACGCCGCTCTGCTATGCGGGGCTCCGCTTCCTGCTGAGCTTTGCTCCCGTGGACATCCCGTTGAGCACCACGCCCTTCGTCCTGACCAACGTCCTGGTCTTTCTGCTGGCGGCGGTCTCTCTCTCGCTGCAGACCACCCGGCTGGTCCGGGTCAACTCCGCCGATGTGCTACGGTATAATTGAGCCGAAACACCGACCTTGTGCACGCAGCCACTGCTGCCGTTCCCGCGGCGGTGGATAGACCCCCACGGGCTGTGTGCTCGGCCCCCCTCCATGGGGCCGCCTGTATGCGTCCCAACGATCAAAGACGCCCACCACGATGGACATTCTGGGTCGCTTGAGAGGCCGGATCCCCCGCCACTATCAGGGACGCTGCGGCTGGGTTGGTCTGCTCGGTGTATGCTGGCTGCTGATACCGGGGATGGCTGTGGCCCAAGGTCATGTGCTCCTCGTGGGCGGAGGCACGGTACCGGAGGAGGCCTATGCCTGGATGGTGGAGCGGGCTCCCAACCGCCAGATTGTGGTGGTGGACTACCGCGAGGATGCACTCTCCCACCCGGCGGCTTTCGAGGCCGCTGGGGCCACGGCTACCTACCTGCCCATCGCCAGCCGGGCCACGGCCAACCGGGGCGACGTGGCCGCGCAGATCGAGGCCGCCGATGGGATCTTCCTGCCGGGTGGCGATCAGGCCCAATACCTGGCGCTCTGGCGCAGCACGCGTACCGAGGCCGCCATCCGCGCCGTGTTCGACCGTGGGGGGGTGGTGGGAGGCACCAGCGCTGGGGCCATGGTGCTGGGCGAGGTTGTCTTTGCGGCCGAGCAAGGGACCGTCTTCGCGCGCGAGTCGCTGGCGAACCCGCTGGACGTGCGCCTCACCCTGCGCGACACCTTCCTGGGTCTCCTCCCCGGCGTCCTGGTGGAGACCCATCTCTACGAGCGCGGCCGGCTTCCGCGGCTGGCCGCCTTACTCGCCCGCTACGAGGTGGATACGGGCCGGTGGGTACAGGGCGTGGGCGTGGACGATGGCACCGCCCTGGGCGTCGGGCCCGATGGGCAGGCCGAAGTCCTGGGCGCGGGTGTGGTGGCGCTTCTCCGTCCGGCCGCGGCCCCCCCGCTGCGCGAGGATCGGCGGCGATCGCTCGACCTCCGCGACGTACCCTTCGTGCAGGCGACGGCCGGGTTCGTGCTGGACCTCACCGCGGGCACCGTGGTGGAAGCGCCGGCCTCGGCCGAGCCGTTCAGCGCGGCCTCGGCGCGGTGGCCCTGGGTGGCGGGCTTCAGCGTAGGCGGCACCGTCGAGGACTGGTTGGCCCCGGACCGTCTGCTGCCGCAGACGCTGCGGCCGCCCGTCCTCCTGTTTACGCGCGCCAACAGCCCGGTGGCGGACCGCCTCGCCACGGCGTGGCAGGCACGCGGCATCCCGCTGGACCTCATCCTCGTGAACGAAGCCGAGGCCCACCGCGCCGACCTGGTGGCCCAGCTGGAAGCCGCCCGGCTGGCGGTGTTTGTGGACAACGACCCCGCCGCCTTGACCGCCTTCCTCGACCCCACCCGCGCCGTGGGGGCCACGCTCCGCGCCCGCGCTGCCGAAGAGGACGGCCTCGCCACGTGGTTTCTGGGCGACGACCTCCAGGTGGCCGGGGCAGGGCACGTGCAGGGTACCGAAGCCCGTCAGGACGCGGCCTTCCGAGGCACGCTCACCTGGGCCCCGGCCACGGGTCTCGTCCCCGAGACCGTCTTCATGACCGGCCTGTACCCCGAGGCCCCACCGACCGACTATCGCTTCCAGGAAAACCACCTGGCGGGATGGCTCTGGGGCGTCGGGCAGGCCCAGGCGGCCTATGGCGTGCTCGTGGCCGACGGCGCTGAGGGCGTCCTGGGATCGTCGGCCGGGGGGCGGGCGGCCAACACGCAGAGCCTATCGGCCGAGCCACTCACCTTGGTGCTGGATGCCACAGAGGCCACCACGATGGCGAGGCCGCAGCGATACGCCGGCCGTCCAGCGCGGCAGAACCTGGCCTTGGACCGTGCGCGCCTGAGCGTCCTCTTCGGCGACGTAGCCGCCTTCAGCCGCGATGCGGCCGCGCCGTCCTCGACCAAGGAATCGCCACCGGGGCCAGAAGGTGCGACGTTCTCCTGGCACCCCGTGCCCACGTCAGGCCGGACCACGCTGAGCCTAGTGGTGGCGGCCCCAGGCCCCGTCGCGCTCGACGTGTTCGACCTGCTGGGGCGCCGCGTCTTCCACGCGGATTGGGGCTGGCGCTCGACGGGGACTCACCAGGTGGTCTGGCAGATGCCGGCTGAGCAAGCGGCCGGCGTGTACGTGGCCTGCGTGACCCAGAGGGCCGGGCGGACGTGTGCGCGGCTGGTGCTGGTGCGCTGAGAGCTTGGGCGATGCCCGAGCCGCCGAACTGAATCGCCTCAGGATAGACCCGGCCCGTAGCGCGTGTGCTTTCGCTCTACATCCCCCCAATTAGCTCTAGATTATGCAACAATTTGCCTCTATATCATTATTTTACACACCATAAATTCTAACTTGATAGCTCCTAGGGTATCTGTATGGGTGATCACAACGTCGCGCGGCTCCAAGACGACGCCGCCCTCCGCCGGTTCACGCGCCAGCTGATTGAGGACGTCCGCGCCTTGGAACACATGCTCGATCAGCAGATGTTCGAGACCGGCATCACCCGCATTGGGGCTGAACAAGAGCTGTTTCTGGTCGATCACCAGTGGCAGCCGGCGCCCATCGCCGAGGAAGTCCTGGCCACGAATACCGAGGAGCGCCTGGTCAGCGAGCTGACGCGCTTCAACCTGGAGTTCAACATGAACCCCCGGGTGTTCGAAGGCACCTGCCTGTCCGAGATGGAGCAGGAGTTGAACGAACTCCTGGATCACACGCGTGCGCTAGCGCAGGGGGCCGGTGGTGACATTGCCATGGTGGGCATCCTGCCGACGATCCACCTCTCGGATCTGTCGATGGATAACATGATGCCCAAGCCCCGCTACTATGCTCTCAACGACACCATCTGCAACCTGCGAGGGGGGCCGGCCCAGTTCCAGATTCGGGGGATGGATGAGCTGTTCGTCAAGCACGACTCCATCATGCTGGAAGGGTGCAACACCAGCTTTCAGACCCACTTCCAGGTGTCGCCCCACGAGTTTGCCAAGTACTACAACATCGCGCAGGCGGTGGCTGGGCCCGTCCTGGCGGCGGCGGTCAACTCGCCCGTGCTCTTCGGCAAGCGGCTGTGGCAGGAGACCCGCATTGCGCTCTTCGAGCAGGCGGTGGACACGCGCAGCAGCAACCTGTATCTGCGCGAGATGAGTCCCCGCGTGCACTTCGGGTCCGAGTGGATGCGGGAGTCTGTGATGGAGCTGTTCCGTGAGGACATCGCCCGCTTCCGGGTGCTGCTGGGGGCCGAGGATCGGCTGGACGACCCGTTCGACGTGCTGCAGGCTGGCGGCATCCCCAAGCTGCGTGCGCTCATGCTGCACAACGGCACCGTCTACCGCTGGAACCGGGCCTGCTACGGCATCTCGGACACCGGGAAGCCGCACCTCCGCATCGAAAACCGGGTGCTGCCCTCGGGGCCCACGGCGGTGGATGAGGTGGCCAACGCCGCGCTGTGGTTCGGCCTCGTAAGTGGCCTGGCCATGACCTACGACGACATCACGCAGCATATGGACTTCGACCACGCCAAGTACAACTTCGTGTCGGCGGCCCGCCTGGGCTTGAACACGGCGATGACTTGGCTGGATGGGACCCGCATCCCGGCCACGACGCTCCTGCTGGACCACATCCTGCCGCTGGCTCAGCAGGGCCTGGCGCACGCGGGCATCGACACGGGAGACATCGACCGCTACCTCAACATCATCCGGGAGCGGGTGGCGTCTCAGCACACGGGGTCGCAATGGATGCTTCACTCGCTGAACAGCATGAAGCGCGAAGGGGGGTCTCGCTCAGACCGCCTCACCGCCGTAGTGTCCAGCATGATCGAGCAGCAGCAGGAAGGCCAGCCGGTCCACATGTGGCCTCCCGCTCGCCTGGAGCGGCACACCAGCATGCGCAACATGCAGAAGACGCGGGTGGAGCACTTCATGTCCACCGACCTCTTCACGGTCAACGAAAATGAGCTCGTGGAGCTGGTGGCCTGCCTCATGGACTGGCGCCGTATCCGGCACGTGGTGGTGGAAGACCTGGAGCATCGGTTGGTGGGCTTGGTGTCCCACCGCAACCTGATCCGCTACCTCTCGCGCTATCAGAGCCAAGAGGAGGACGGCGTGGGGACGCCCGTGAAAGAGATCATGATCACCAAGCCCATCTCGGTAGCTCCCGAGACCCTCACGGCCGATGCCCTGGCCTTGATGCGCCAGCACAAGGTGAGCGCCTTGCCTGTGGTGAGCGAAGGCCAACTCCTTGGCATGATCACCGAGTATGATTTCATGAAGATCGCGGACGAGCTTCTCGAAGACAGCATGCAGCGCCCAGCGGAGGCCCCGCTCGTGGCCGCCTCCTCCGAGGCGATGCCGGCCGGGGATGGCGAGCCCAGCCCCGCGCTCCCGGAGGACCTGAACGTAGACCATCCGGAAGACTGAGGACGGCGGCCCGCGGGGCCCCGCCTCGGCTTGATCCGGTAGCCTGGCCCGTCCGTGACAGGCCCGCCCCTTGTCCGTGAGGGGGCAGGCACGTATCATCCACCGCCTCCCGTTTTGATGCTCAACCGCGGCGACTCCTGTATGCTTCGTCTTGTTTTCCGGCGCACCCTGGGTGCCCTAGCCAGCGCCCTGATCCTGACCGCGGCCGCGTACGCTCAGCCCACCACGCTCGACCCCCACGAGACCCTGCAGGCGATGGGGCGTGGCATCAACCTGGGCAACACCCTGGAGCCTCCGCTCGAAGGGGCCTGGAACAACGGGCCCGCGCAGGAGCGCTACTTCGACGACTACGTGGCGGCCGGTTTCACCACCGTCCGTGTGCCCGTGCGGTGGGACAATCATACGGCCAACACCCCCCCGTATGCGGTCAGCGAGGCCTGGATGGATCGCGTGGAGCAGGTGATCGATTGGGGCCTGGAGCGTGATCTGTACGTCATCCTCAACACGCACCACGACGACTGGATCAAGCAGAACTACAGCAACCCCGCGCTTCGGGCGCGCTTTGACAGCATCTGGGTCCAGATTGCCAACCGCTTCCAGGACAAGCCGGCCAAGCTGCTGTTCGAGATTATCAACGAACCCTTTGGCCTGACCACCGCTGAGGTCGACGATCTGAACGCGCGCATCCTGCCCATCATCCGCGAGACCAATCCGACGCGTCTGGTCATCTACTCGGGCAATGGCTACAGTAGTGCCCAGGACCTGATGAATGCCGCCATCCCCGATGATCCCTACCTGATGGCCTACTTCCACGCCTACGACCCCTGGTCGTTTGCAGGCCAGGGGCAAGGCACCTGGGGCACAAGCCCTCAGCGGGCGGCCATCCGCCGCATGTTCCAGGACGTGGCGGACTGGTCCGACGAGAACAACATGCCGGTGATGATCAGCGAGTTCGGGACCGTGCGCGAGGCCGATTTTAACTCGCGCATGGCCTTCTACGCGACCTACGTGGAGGAGGCCCTTCGGCAGGGCATGGCGTTTCAGTCCTGGGACGACGGGGGGTGGTTTGAGGTGTACAGACGGTCCAGCCGGACCTGGAACGAGGAGAAAGACATCCTGCTGCACGCCTACCCGGACGGCCCGACCCTGCTGCGTGCAACGGCTCAAGACACGACCATTACCCTGACCTGGGAAAACCGCCTGACCTCGGCCCAGGCTATCCGGATTGAGCGTCGGCGGCCGGGGGGCACGTTCGAGACCGTGGCCACCCTGCCCGCCGAGGCCACGTCCTTCACCGATGCCTCTCTGGTAGAGGGCGGCATCCCGTATCTCTACCGGGTCGTGACGGTGGCCGAAGGGGATCCAGATCGGATCTCCTACCCCATCGAGATCGAGCGGCTCCCGATGCGCGTCCTCTTCAAGGGCGCCGCCTTTCCGGTGCCCGGCGTCATCGAAGCGGAGGACTTCGACCAAGGCGGCGACGGTTTCACCTACCATGACGATGACCCCCTCAACACCCCGGGCGCCTACCGCCCCGGTGTGGCTGTGGACATCGCCGCCCGCGACGACGGCGGCTTCCAGGTGGTGCGCACGGCCACGGGGGAGTGGCTCGAATACACGGTTGACGTCCAAGAGGCCGGGACCTACGAGATCACGACCTACGTGGCGGCCACCGAGGGCGGTGGGCGCTTCCGGTTCGAAGCCGGTGGCGTGGACAGCCGCGCCCTCCGCGTGACTCCCACCGGCGACGACCAGACGCTCACCCCGATGACGACCACGCTGGACCTGGAGGCCGGTCAGCAGATCCTGCGGCTCAGCATCCTCGTGGCACGCCCCTTCAACATCGACCGCTTCGAGCTGACGGCGGTACAAGCCACGGCCACGGAGCCAGACGTCCCGCACACGGCCGTCGCGGTGTATCCGAATCCCGTAGGCACCACGCTCTCCGTTCAAATCGACCGCTGGGGGCCCGGCCAGACCCTCGAGCTGTACGACGCGCTGGGCCGGCGGGTGCTGCGCACCTCGCTCTCGGCGATGCGCCAAGACATCCCGCTGGGCGATCTGGCCCCCGGGCTCTACGTGGTCCGCCTCATGGATCAAGGCCGCGTGATGTGGCAGGATGCTATCCTCAAACGATGACCGCCGCGGCGGTCATCGCTTGGTGTCATCGATGTGCGATTGGGCGTGCCGGGTGTGCGCCTCACCGTCTCTCAGGGAGCCGCCGGGGAGCGATCCGGTAGAGGGTCAGGTCCAAGCGGTGGCTCTTGGATCCTGGGAAAGCTAGCAACACCCTTGTAACACCTGACTCAGGGCGAGGTCGCTTCGAATCCTCGACGGGCGCCACGCATTGCTGGCGTGTCCCCCATCGTTCCCCTCGTACCCATGAGCCCGATCCTGAAACGTGTACTCTGGGGCCTCGTGGCCGTCGTGGTGATCGTAGGACTGGCCTGGCCCAAGCTGCCCGACCTCCGCGCCGACACGGCCGAGGCCGCGCCAGCCGCCCGGCCCAGCGACACCCGCCTGCGCGTCAATGCCCAGATCATCACCGAAGAAGCACTCGATGATCGCATCCTAGCGACCGGCACGCTGCTCGCCAATGAGCAGGTCGACCTCACCGCCGAGACCTCGGGCAAAGTCACGCAGATCCTCTTTGAAGAGGGCCGCGCCGTTCGGGCCGGCGCTCTGCTCGTCAAGATCAACGACGAGCAGCTCCAGGCGCGCTACCGCCAAGCTGAGTACCGCCTGCGGCTGGCCGAGAGCCGCGAGACTCGCCAGCAGGCCCTGCTCGACAAAGGCGGCATCAGCCAGCAGGAATACGACGAGACCCTCAACGAACTCAACGTGCTCCGCGCTGAGCTGGAGCTGATCGACGCCGAGATCCGCCGCACCGAGGTGCGGGCGCCGTTCGACGGCGTGGTGGGGCTTCGCTACGTCAGCGACGGCGCCTACATCTCGCCCACCACCCGCATCGCCACGCTCCAGGACCTGGGCTCCATCAAGGTCGAGTTTTCTATCCCCGAGCGTTATGCCAACCGCGTCCAGGTGGGCGATGAGATCGTGTTTCGTGTGGTCGGCCAGACGGATCCGTACACCGGCCGCGTCTTCGCCTACGAGCCCACCGTGGACCCCAATACCCGCACGGTCCGCCTGCGGGCCCGTGCGGCCAACCCCGGCGGCGTCCTGCGCCCGGGCCTCTTCGCGGATGTCGAGCTGGTCTTCGAGACCATCGAAGACGCCCTGACCGTGCCCACCATCGCCGTCATCCCCGAGCTGGGCGGCCAGAAGCTGTACGTCTACCAGAACGGCCAAGCCATGCCCCGGCAGGTCGAGACCGGCATCCGCTTGGCAGACCGTGTTCAGATCGTGTCTGGCCTGGCCCCTCAAGACACCGTGCTGACCTCCGGCATCCAACAACTCCGCCCCGGCCTCCCCGTCACCGTAGGGCTCCCCGCCACGTTGACAGGAGATTAAATGGTGAACGGTGAATGGTGAGTGGTGAAGTATGAATGGTGAACGGCTGCCCAACGACCCCGACGCGCCATCCTCCCCGCATGGACGAGGTATCCACGTTCAAGTAGCCCCAACAGGCTCCACCAACCTCAAGCCCACTCCTCATTCACCATTCATCATTCTCAACTCACCATTCACCATTTAAATGTCTCTCTCCTCGCTTTCGATTCGGCGGCCGGTGTTGGCCTGGGTGATGACGATCGTGATCGTGCTCTTTGGCGTGATCGCGTTCACGTTTCTGGGGGTGCGGGAGTACCCGGCCGTGGACCCGCCCGTCATCACGGTCAGCACCAACTACCCGGGGGCGAACGCCGAGGTCATCGAAAACCAGCTCACCGAGCCGCTGGAGGAGTCGATCAACGGCGTGGCCGGGATCCGGACGCTGACCTCCGTGAGCCGCGAAGGGCGCTCCACGATCACCGTCGAGTTCGACCTCGACACCGACCTGGAGGCCGCCGCCAACGACGTGCGGGACCGCGTCAGCCGGGCCGTCCGCAGCCTGCCGCCCGACGCCGACCCCCCCACGGTGTCCAAGGCCGACGCCGACGCGCAGCCTATCGTCTTCCTCAACATCAAGAGCGACGAACGCAACCTGCTGGAACTCTCGCGCCTGGCGGACGAGGTGTTCAAAGAGCGGGTGCAGACCATCCCCGGCGTCAGCTCCGTCCAGATCTGGGGCGACAAAGAGTACGCCATGCGCATCTGGATTGACCCGGCGCGCCTGGCCGCCTACCGCCTCTCGCCGCTCGACGTGCGCACCGCTCTCGCGCGGGAGAATGTGGAGCTGCCCTCGGGCCGCATCGAGGGGCGGGACGTGGAGCTGACCGTCCGGACGCTCAGCCGTTTGGAGACGCCCGAGGAGTTCAACAACCTGATCGTCAAGGAAGATGGCGGCCGCGTGGTGCGCCTGCGAGACATCGGGCGGGCCGAGCTGGGGCCGCTCAACGAGCGCACGATCCTCAAGCGCGGTGGCATCCCCATGGTGGGCGTGGTGCTCCAGCCGCAGCCTGGCGCCAACTACATCGCCATCACGGACGAGTTCTACCGCCGCGTCGACCAGATCCGCGCGGACCTGCCCCCGGACATTGAGCTGGGCGTGGGGTTCGACGTCACGGACTTCATCCGGGAGAGCGTCAGCGAGGTGCAGCAGACCATCTTCATCGCCTTCCTGCTGGTCATCCTCATCATCTTCCTCTTCCTGCGCGACTGGCGGACGACGGTCATCCCGGTGATCGTGATCCCGGTGTCGCTCATCGGGGCGTTCTTTGTGATGTACCTGGCTGGGTTCTCGATCAACGTGCTGACGCTGCTGGGCATCGTGCTGGCCATCGGGCTGGTGGTGGACGATGCCATCGTGGTGCTGGAGAATATCTACGCCAAGATTGAGCAGGGCATGGACCCGGTGCAGGCGGGGATCGTGGGCGCCAAGGAGATCTTCTTCGCCGTGGTGGCCACCACCCTGTCCTTGGTGGCCGTCTTCCTGCCGATCCTGTTCCTGGGCGGCCTCACGGGGCGCCTCTTCCGCGAGTTTGGCGTGACGCTGGCCGCGGCGGTGGTCATCTCGTCGTTCGTAGCCCTCACGCTCACGCCCATGCTGTCCACGCGGCTCCTCAAGAAGCGCGCGCAGCAGCCGTGGTTCTACCGCGCCACCGAGCCGTTTTTCGAGCGTCTGACGGAGGCGTACCGAGGCTCGCTGGAGGGCTTCCTGAAGCGGCGCTGGCTGGCGTTCCCGGTTGTCCTGGCCTGCTTTGGGCTGATCTACCTTTTCCTCAACATCCTGCCGCAGGAGCTGACGCCCACCGAGGACCGCAGTCGCGTCCGCATGTTCGCCACGGCCCCCGAGGGCGCCACGTTCGAGTTCATGGACCAGTACGTGGATGCCTTCATCGACATTGCGGAGCAGACGGCCCCCGAGGCGGATGCCATCATCACCGTCACCTCGCCCGGGTTCTCGGCGGCGGGGTCCGTGAATTCGGCCTTTGGGTTCCTCGTCCTGAACGACCCAGATGAGCGCGAGCGCACGCAGAGCGAGATCGCGGCGCAGGTGGGGCGAGACATCCAGTCCCTGACCAACGCCCGCGCCTTCGTCAGCGAGCCCCAGTCGATTGGCAACCGCCGCGGCGGGGCCCCCGTGCAGTACGTGGTGCAGGCGCCCAACCTGGATCGCCTCAAGGAGGTCATCCCGCCCTTCCTGGACGCCGCCCGGCAGGCCCCGGAGTTTGTCTTCACGGACGTCAACCTCAAGTTCACCAAGCCCGAACTGCGCATCACCATCGACCGCGACCGGGCGCGTGCCGCTGGGGTGGCGGCCCTGGACATCGCGCAAACCCTCCAGCTGGCGCTCAGCGCGCAGCGGATCGGGTTTTTTGTGATGGACGGCAAGCAGTATCAGGTGGTGGGCCAGGTGGAGCGGCAGGACCGCAACGAGACGCTGGACCTCCGCTCGCTCTACGTGCGCAACGCCGCCGGGGAGTCCATCCAGCTGGACAACTTGGTGACGGTCACCGAGGAGAGCAGCCCGCCGCAGCTCTACCGCACGGATCGCTACGTGAGTGCCACCTTCTCGGCCAGCCTCGCGCCCGGCTTCACCATCGGCGACGGTCTGGCGGTGATGGACGGCATTGCAGAGGAGGTGCTGGACGAGTCGTTCACGACCACGCTGGCGGGCCCCTCGCGCGAGTTTGCGGAGAGCGCCAGCAACCTGGCGTTCGTCTTCCTCTTCGCACTGGTGCTGGTGTTCCTGATCCTGGCGGCCCAGTTTGAGAGCTTTCGCGACCCGCTCACGATCATGTTCACGGTGCCGCTGGCCCTCAGCGGGGCCCTGTTCGCCCTGTGGTACTTCAACCACTCGATCAACATCTTCAGCCAGATCGGCATGATCATGCTGATCGGGATCATCACCAAGAACGGCATCCTGATCGTCGAGTTTGCCAACCAGCGCAAGGCCGCGGGCCTAGACATCGCCGAAGCCATCCGGGACAGCGCGGCGGCCCGCTTCCGCCCGATCCTGATGACGGCCTGCTCCACGTCGCTCGGCATCCTGCCCATCGCCCTGGCCCTGGGCGCGGGCGCCGAAAGCCGCGTGCCGATGGGCGTGGCCATCATCGGCGGCCTCCTGATCGGCACGGTCCTGACGCTCTACGTGGTGCCCGCCACCTACCTCTACCTCACCCGCAAGGAGCCCGCGAAGGTAGCCGTGGACGAAGCAACGCTCCTCCAGACGGTCGAGGCCGGATGAGACAACGGTGGTACGACGTACGGCGCTGGGGGCTGGTGCTGGGCATGCTAACGGCCCTCGCCTCGGGGGCCCAGGCGCAGCCGGTCCTCACGCTGGACGAGGCCCTTGCGCAGGCGCTAGCGGGTAACTTCGATGTGCAGACGGCGCTGAACCGGCTGGCGGTGGCGGAGAACAACGTGACGCGTGGCAACGCGGGGTACCTGCCCACGGTGTCGCTGGATGGCGGCTACGGGGGGGACCTGACCAACACCCGGCAGACGTTCCAGGGGCGAGATCCCATCGAGGTGACCGGGGCCGTCAACGCGCGGCGCAACGCGGGCATCACAGCGGCGTGGACGGTGTTCGATGGCTTCGCGCGGCGTGCCACCTACGCCCGGCTGGAGACGCTGCTCGACCAAGAGGAAGCCCTCACCGAGGCGCAGACCAACCTCATCGCCGCCGACGTCATCATCGGCTACGCGGACCTGATCCGGCAGCAGGCGCAGGTGCAAGTGTTCGAGGACGCCGTGACCATCTCCGAGGAGCGCCTCCGCATCGCCGAACTGCGGCGCGACCTGGGATCCGCCTCCGAACTGGAGGTGCGGCAGGCGCGGGTGGACCTCAACACGGACCGGGTGGCGCTCTTGCAGCAAGAGACGGCGTTGGCTAACGCCAAGACCACGTTCAACCTGCTGCTGGGCCGTCCGGTGGATCAGGCCTACGCGGTGCAGGATACCATCCTAGTGGACCCCAGCCTCCAGGCGGACGCCCTCCGGCAGCGCGCCGAGGCCGACAACCCGACGCTCCGCCAGGCCCGCGCCGAGGTGCGCGTGACTGAGTTAGAGGCGGACGAGATCCGCGCCGAGCGCCTGCCCACCGTGGACCTGAGCACCGGCTACGACTACTCGTTCCTGGACAGCGAGTCCGGCTTTCTAGCCACGAGCCGCAGCTTCTCGTTATCGTACGGCCTCACGGCGCGCTACACGCTGTTCGACGGCCTCAACCGCCGCCGCCGCCTGAGCAACGCCGCCCTGGCCACCGAGCAGGCGGAGCGCGCCCAAGAGGAGGCCGCGCGCGACGTGCGCACGGCCACCGCCACGCTCTACCGGCAGTACGCCACGAGCCTGGAGCTGGTGGACCTAGAGCGGGAGAACCTGGAGAACACCCGCCTCAACGTAGACGTGGCCCTGGAGCGCTTCCGCCTGGGCACGATCACGTCCGTAGAGCTGCGCGAGGTGCAGGAATCGCTCACCCTGGCCGAGAGCCGCCTGCTGGGCGTCCAGTTCGCGGCCAAGCAAGCCGAGACGGAGCTGCTCCGGCTGAGCAACCAGGTGGGACGGTAGGGCCCCGATACATCGTCGTATGTGTTTAGCGCCTCAACAAACCCGAATCGGCGGTTTGAATGGTGAATGGTGAAGGTATCTCGCCACGCCCGAGCGTTTGCGCCGGACCGGCACCCGTTCACCACTCACCATTCTCAACGTCCACTGACGCCCAGGGAGGCGCCGCGGTCCCAGGACGGCCGATCCCCCAGGACAGCGCATCCCATACGTACCAATGTCGTAACCCTGTGCTTTTGAATGAAAACAGGCGAGGTATTCGCCGTATTCCGTGTGTCATGCATACGACACTCTTGCTCCCCCCCTTGCTCATTGCTTCACACCGGTTTCCCATGCGTCTGGCTTCTCTTCTTTGCGCGTCACTGCTCCTGGCGGGGTGTGGCGGTAGTCGTCTCATCACCGATCAGCCGGCCCCACGGGCGCCTCTCACAGGCACCCTGATCGAACTAGGCACCGGCGATCCCGTCTCGGCCGCCGAGGTGCGGGTGGGCGGTACCAGCCTGCAGGCCCCCAGCGATAGCACAGGCACGTTCTCGTTTGCCGAGGTCCCGATGGGGCAGCACCAGCTGGCTATCGTGATGCCGGGGTCGGGGCCGTACGTCGAGGACATCGTGGTCGAGGCCGACGGCGCGCAGGTGGAGGTCTACCTGCCGCGAGCCACCGAGGAAACGCCTGCTTTGGATGAGGCCAACGTAGCTGAGCGGCTCGAGAGGGTGCGCGATCAGATCAAGACGCTCCAGGCCGAGCTGCAGCGCCTGGAGGCGCAGTCCGGTGGATCGTCCGAAGAGCTGGAGCTGTTCCGTCGTCTCTACCTGGGCACCGACCGCGTGGACGAATGTCGGCTGATCAACCCGGAGGCGCTCACCTTCAGCCGTGAGCAGCAGAGCAACCGCGAGGTGATCACCGCCACCGCTCTTCAGCCCCTTCGCCTCGAAAACCGGTACCTGGGGTACGAGGTTGAGGTCGTCCTGGAGTCGTTCAGTCTCACCGAAGGCAACCGAGGTTACAGCCTCCAGCACGAGAGCGTGCCCTACTTTGAGCCCCTGACCCCCGCCAACGAGAAAGAGACCGCCGGCTGGGAGCGAAACCGCCGACGGGTCTATCAGGGCTCGTTGAACCACTTCTTGGCCGCGGTGGCGGTGGACCGCACCACCCGGGAAGGCTACACGGTGTTTGGTGGATCGGTGATGCGGCAGTCCACCAACCTGGCGCTAGGCACCGAGCGGCGCCCAGAGCCTCGTGTGATTGACACCTCCGACTATCTCCGCGAGGGCGAGGAGCCCCGCGAGCAGCTCCTTGTGCTGGATCGGGAGATGAAAGTGCAGTACCTGCGCGCGGTGGACAACACCGCCGCCGAGTTCATCGGCATCGCGCATGGCGACGAGACCTCATGGCTCGGCAGCAGCACGGGGGTCCTCCGCTTTTCTCCGACCGGCGAGGTGCTCAACCCGCAGGATCTCTCTGTCCGCGGCTTCTGGTCCATCAAGCCCCTGTGCAACCGCCTGCCCAAGGATCTGGGACCGGTCGAGTAACGGTCCACCCACCCAGGCCTCATGATCCCGCGTAGGGCTCATCGCCCGCCGGCATGCTTCGTCTAGCCTGCGCTAGTCGTCGTCCTCCTCGTCGGCGTAGGGGTAGTGATCGTCCGCTGAGACGGGCTCTGGATCGTCCATGTCGTCGTCGACCTCGTCCTCCTCGGTGTCGCTGTCGAGGTCTCCGAGCAGCTCGTTGAACTCATCCTGGGCGGTGTCCTCCTCCTCGTCGTCGTCATCGTCCACCACCACCCGCTGTTGGGCGGGGGCGGGCGGAGGAGCTGGGGGCGCGTCGTTCAGTTCGTACTTGAGGCCGTTGGGGCGTTGGCCGGTGTGCACCAGCTCCCCGCTCTCGATCATGGCCTGGGCCGCCTGGAAGGCGCAGCTCTCGTACCCTTTTCCGGGCTTGAAAAAGTTGGCCGTCTTGCGTTCATCGTTGACGATGACCACGTAGCCTTTGGCCAGCTTGCGGCGGATGTGGGTGAGCCACTTGTCTTTGGAGACGGAAGGAGGCGTGCGGGAGGAGGCAATGCTATCCATGAGAGGGGAGGCTAGGAGCGCGTCGGGGCGAGGGGAATGGGCAAGACGAGGGCCCTCCTACCGTATGTATACGCATGCCCTGTCAAAGAGGGGAGTACAGCGACAAAAGGGTTACGATTGTCGCCTGAACCACGCTACCAGCGCCCCGGTGATGAGCCCAGCCAAGAGAAGCAGCAAGTACCAACCGGTGGAGCCGACGGACATCGTGGGGACGTGGTCGAGGGGAGATGGAAGAGCGGCAGCGAAACGGCGCTCCGTGGCGTAAGTTTAGAGCGCGCCTCGGTTCCGGCACGCCAACCGAAAAATGAGGCGCCCGGTCCACCCACCACCCACCACCCACGCATCCTGCTCTCTCATGCTTCAAGAATGGATGAGCGCCGACGCGCTCCAGACCCAGGTCCTCGGTGCCCCCCTTCAGGCGTGGATCCTGGTGGTGGTCACGTGGCTCGTCCTTGCGCTTGTCCTGAGCCTGGCTGGGCGGCTCGTGATCAGCCGGGTGGACCGGGTGGCCCAGCGGCTGGTCCGCCGTACGGCCACCAGCGTGGACGACGCCATGGTCCACATGCTGAGGCAAACCAAGAGCTACCTGTTTGCGGGCGTGGCGCTTTACCTGGCCTTCGAGGTCACGGGGATGCCGGAGCGGCTGACTCGCTATGCCGGGCGGCTGGCCATCGTGGTCTTGCTGTTCCAGACCATCCAGTGGGGCAGCAGCTTCATCTCGTTCTGGGTCAAGGACTATGAGCGGCGCAAGCTAGAGACGGATCCGTCGAGCGTGACCTCCATGCAGGCGCTGGCCTTCATCGGGCGGCTGGTGCTCTACACGGTGGTGGCGCTCACCGCGCTGGCTACCTTTGGGGTGGAGATCACGGCTTTGGTAGCCAGCCTTGGCATTGGCGGCATCGCGGTGGCGTTGGCGTTGCAGAACATCCTCGGTGATCTCTTTGCCTCGCTGTCGATCATCCTGGATAAGCCCTTCGTGGTGGGCGATTTTCTGGACGTGGGGGGCATGGTGGGCAACGTGGAGAAAGTCGGCCTCAAGACCACGCGCTTGCGCAGCCTCTCGGGCGAGCAACTCATTTTTTCAAACAGCGATCTGCTCAACAGCCGCATCCGTAACTACAAGCGGATGCAGGAACGCCGCATCGCCTTCCAACTCGGGATCGTCTACAACACACCGGCCGACACCTTGGAGCGTGTCCCCACGGTGATCCGTGAGGTGGTGGAGAGCATGGATCAGGTCCGCTTCGACCGGTGCCACTTCAAGAACTACGGCGACTTCTCGCTCAACTTCGAGACCGTCTACCACGTGCTCGTGCCGGACTACGTGGTCTTCATGGATGTGCAGCAGGAGATCAACCTGCGCATCTTTCGCCGGTTCGAGCAAGAGGGGATCGCGTTTGCGTATCCTACCCAGACCCTGTACGTAGAGTCCTCGCGCGCCGGTGCTGTGAATGGGCATCCTTGAGACGCGGTGAAGGGCGGCGCCTGTCTGGCTGTATCACGTTTGCACCCCACCCCTATGCGTTCCGCCTTCCTGCTGGCCTGTTGCGTCCTCTGTCTGATTGTCGCCCCCGTGGGGGCCCAGTCCATCGCCGGTGAGTGGGAGGGGGCCATCGAGATCCCGGGCTCCCCCCTGGCCATTGAGGTCTCCCTGTCTACCGCCGAGGGGGCCTGGGCCGGCACGATCAACATCCCGGCTCAGAACCTGCGTGACTTTGCCTTGAGCGGGGTCGAGGTGGAGGCGGACAGCGTCCACTTCGCGATGGAGGGCGTGCCTGGGCGCCCCACCTTTCGCGGTGCCCATGACGCCGATGCCGACCACGTGACAGGCACCTTTTCCCAGGGCAACGCTGCCTTCCCCTTCACCCTGGCCCGCGCGGCGGCCGCTCAGGCTGAGGAGGCCACGCGCGACGCCGAGCGCCTGGCCGACCTGGACACCCTGGTGGCCACGGCGATGGAGGCCTGGAAGGTGCCGGGGTTGGCCCTCGCCGTGGTGCGAAAGGACACGGTGCTCAGGATCGGCGGCTATGGTTTTCGCGAGGTGGAATCGGAGGCGCCGGTGACCCCGCAGACCCTCTTCGCCATCGGGTCGTCCACGAAGGCCTTCACCGCAGCCGTCCTGGGTACGTTTGTGGACGAGGGCCTCCTGGACTGGGAGGACCCCGTGCGCGAGCACCTGTCCTCCTTTGCCCTGTATGACCCTGTGGCCACCGCCGAGATGACGGCCGTGGATCTGCTCACGCACCGCTCCGGCTTGCCCCGCCACGACTTGGCCTGGTACGGGACGGAAGCCAGCCGGGCCGATTTGCTGGAGGGGCTGCAGTATCTGGAGCCGAGTGCGCCCTTCCGGTCGCGCTGGCAGTACCAGAACCTGATGTACATGACGGCGGGCGTCCTGGCGGGTCACCTTGACGGGTCGACCTGGGAAGACGCGGTCCAGACGCGCCTCTTTGCGCCCCTCGGCATGACCGAGGCCAACTTCTCCATCGAGACCATGCGGTCGGCCGAGGACCGGGCGCGGCCCTATGCCGGTGGCACCGATCGCATCGAGCCGATGGATGACTACCGCAACATCGACGCCATCGGCCCGGCCGGGTCCATCAACGCCCACATCACCGACATGGCCAAGTGGGCCCAGTTCCAACTCAGCGATGGCACCGTTGGGGGCGCCGAGGTATTGGCCTCGGGCACCCTAGAGACCTTGCATCGCCCACAGATGGTGCTCGGCGAGGCCAGTGGCGAGGCGTTCACCTACCAGATGTACGCCCTGGGCTGGTTTGTACAACCCTTCCGTGGCCACAAGATGCTGCACCATGGCGGCAACATCGATGGCTTCTCAGCGATGGTCGGGTTTCTGCCGGACGATGACCTGGCCGTGGTGGTGCTGACCAACAAAAACGGGTCGGGCGCCCCCACGGCGCTCATGCGCACCATCTTTGATCGGTACCTGGACGGCGGGGTCAACTGGGTCGACCAGATGAAGCCATCTACCGAGGAGGAGGAAGAGACGGACCGTGAAGAGGACGTGGACGAGGCCGATGTGCGCGTGACGGGGACGACACCGGCGCACCCGCTCACCGCCTACGCGGGCCGCTATGCTCATCCGGCCTATGGCGCGGTGGCCATCGAGGTAGAGCGAGACAGCCTGGTGCTGAACCATCCGGCGTTCGAGGCCGCCACCCTGGAGCATGTCCACTACGAGGTCTTCGCCCTGAACACAGGAGCACTGGCCGGCCGCCGCATCCAGTTCCAGACCGACCTCGATGGGCAGATCGAGGCGATGACGGCCCAGTTGGAGGTGGGGGTCGAGCCCATCGTCTTCGAGCGGGAGGCCGAGGCCGAGTGGCAGGACCCAGCCTACCTGGAGGCGTTCGTCGGGCGGTATGCCTTCAACGAGGTGCTGATCACCGTCGAGCGCCAGGGCGAGGCGCTGCGCATGACGGTGCCGGGCCAGCCCACCTACACGCTGGAGCCGGTGGCGGATCATCTGTTCGGGTTGGCGGATCTATCCGGCTACCGTGTGCGCTTCCTCGAAGAAGAGGGCGCGGTGGTGCGGGCGCAGTTCATCCAACCCAACGGCACCTTCATGGCCACCCGTCAATAGCGCCTATGTCTCTGACGCGGCAACGACAGAAGGAGCTGGTCTCGTTGCACCAGGGCAAATACCGGACCCGCTACGCCGAATACCTGATCGACGGTGTACGGGCGGTGGAGGCGGCGGTGCTGGCTGGGGCCCCGCTCCGGGAGGTCTTGGTGACGGCGGATGCGCAGATGCAGCCTCGCGTGCAGCACGTGCTGGAGCGGGTGGCCGCCATGGAGGTCGTGGTGCACGAGGTGCCCGCTTCGGTGCTCCAGGCGGTATCGGCCGTCGAGACGCCGCAGGGCCTGGTGGCGGTCGCCCAGGTGGCGACGGTGGCTCCGGAGGCGCTCACAGGCGCGGTGTTGGCCCTGGATGCCGTGCAAGACCCGGGCAACGTGGGCACGCTGATCCGCTCGGCGGCCTGGTTTGGCCTACGCGGCGTGCTGCTGGGGCCTGGTACCGTGGATCCCTTCAACCCCAAAGTGGTGCGGGCCACGATGGGGGGGCTGTGGGAGGTAGCGCTGGCCCCGACGGCCGATCTGGCGGGGGCCCTACGCTCACTTCGAGAGGCGGGCTATGCCTGCTACGGGGCCGATGTGGAGGGGACGCCCGCCCAGGCGTGGGCGCCACCGGCCAAGACGGTCCTCGTTCTGGGCAGCGAGGCCCATGGGCTGAGCCCGGCTGTGCGTGAGGCCGTACAGGGCTGCGTCTGCATCGAGGCCGCGCCCGGCAGAGCCGGGACCGAGTCCCTCAACGTGGCCATCGCTGGCAGCATCCTCTTGCACCGTTGGCATCGGCCGGCGACCCACTAGGAAATAGGAATAGTGGGCCTACGCGTGTATCTTGGCCCGTGAATACCAGGTTCCTGACTACGTGCGGTGGTCAGGAGCCACGGTCAGCCCTTTTGACCCTTCTGACCCACCTATCTCGGGCATGGAAATACCCGCCCTTCAGGGCATAGCGGCGGAGCGGGGACTGATGACGATGGAGAAGCCCGCTCTGCTCCGCGAGCAGCATCAGGCCCTTCGCATCGGTGTGCCTCGCGAGTTAGTGAACGAGGAGCGCCGCGTCTCACTCACCCCTAGCGGCGTAGCCACCCTGGTGGCCGATGGCCATGAGGTCTGCGTCTTGGCGGGGGCCGGTACCTCGGCCCACTTCAGCGATGTTGAATACACCGAGGCAGGGGCCGACGTGGTGGACGACCCCGCTGAACTCTACGCCAAGTCGAACTTGGTGGTGAAGGTCGGGCCGCCCGCTCACGAGGAGCTGCAGTATCTCCAGGAGAAGCAGATCCTGATCTCTGCGCTCAACCTGGGGGGGACCACCCCCGATTTCTTGAGCCGCCTCATGAAGCTGGGCATCACCGCCATCGGCTTCGAGTTCATCCGAGACCCCGACGGCACCTTCCCCATTGTGCGGATGATGCACGAGATCATGGGGTCGATGGCCATCCAGGTGGCGGCGCGTTACCTAGAGAGCGATGGCGGTGGCAAAGGGATCATGCTGGGGGGCATCTCGGGAGTCCCGCCAGCGTCGGTGGTGATCATCGGGGCGGGGGTGGTCGGCGAGTGGGCCGCGCGCACGGCCCTCGGCTACGGGGCCCATGTGATCGTGCTGGACACCGACCTGAGCGCCCTGCGTGCGCTGGAGCACTACCTGGATCGCCGCATCACCACCGCCATGGCCACCGACGCCTACACCCGCAGCGCTGTGGCCTCGGCCGATGTCGTGGTGGGTGCGATGATCTCGGCCGGGCAACGCTCGCCCGTGCTGGTCACGGAGGACATGGTGGCCTCGATGCGCCCCGGCTCGGTGATCGTGGATGTGGTCATTGATCAGGGAGGCTGCATCGAGACCAGCCGAGCCACGTCCCACTCGGAGCCGACCTTCGTGCTGCACGACGTGGTCCATCACTGCGTCCCGAACATGCCTTCAAACGCGGCCCGCACCGCCACGTATGCGCTCACCAATGTGCTGGTGCCCTATCTCCTCCAGATCGGCGACGCCGGGTCGATCAACGAGGCCTTGTGGGGCAATGCCGGCCTGCGCAACGGGACCTACGTGTATCGCAAGCACCTCACCAAGAAGAGCCTGGCCACCATGTTCGGGATGCCGTACCGGGACGTTGAACTCCTCATTGCCTCCGGCATTTGATCGGCTCATCCTGGATGGCTGATCCATCAAACAGGCGACGGATCACCAGCGGGCTTCGCGGAGCCCACCACAGACCATCCACGCCCTGTAATCCCTCTTTTCCCTATGCTGGACGCTGATGTGGCGCCCGTCGTGCATGTGCTCACCACGGGGGGGACCATCGACAAAGAGTACTTCGACGCGAAGAGCGCCTACCACGTGGGCGCGCCGCAGATCGTGAGCATCTTGCACGAGGCCAACATCCAGGTGACCTATCGCCTGGAGACCCTCTTCCAGAAGGACAGCCTGGATCTGACGGACGAAGACCGCGCGGCTATTGCTGAGCGAGTGCGGGCGGTGCCCAGCCGGCGCGTGCTCATCACCCATGGCACCGATACCATGGTGCACACCGCGCAAGCGCTCTACCCAGTGGGGGACAAGACCGTCGTCCTGGTGGGTTCGCTGACGCCGGCGCGCTTCAAGGGGACCGATGCCGTGTTCAACATCGGCTTTGCGTGGTCCGCCGTACAGACGCTGCCCTGTGGCGTCTATGTGGCCATGAACGGGCAGGTGTTCTCCCCCGATCATGTACGCAAGAATCGGGCAGCGAATCGGTTCGAGGAGATGTGATGACTCGGGGCCGACTGGCCAGGCGCGCGGGTTCTTGCACAAGAGAGCCGGAACGTGGGTAGGAGAGGTCGGCGCATCGCGGCGCAGGGTCACAAAAAACCCGAGGCCACGTCGAGCAAAAGCTGACCTGGCCTCGGGCAGGGTGGAGTCTGGTGCGCCGCGCCCTGGGGGGCTGCAGGCGTCAAGCTTATACGGTCTCCACGGCTGAGAACGACACGCGGTGACCCATGCCGGTGGACAACACACCGGTGATCTCGACCGGGAAGGATTCATGCTCTTCGCGCGGCCCTTGCGTCTTCCGACGGTAGTAGAGCGCCCCCTCGTAAATCAGTTCGTCTTCCTGCTGGAGCGCTTCCACATCCTGTTCATCGTCGACAAATAAAATGCCCTGAACCTCACGTCCCTCGAAGGTTCGTTTGGTGAAGGCATAGCCCTGTCCGTCGATGTCCCCGAGCGTGGCCGACTGAAGCGTGAACTTGCGCATGAATAAAAGTAAGTTGGTGAAACGTGACAGAAATGGCCGCCGAAAAAAGGCGTGGAGAAAGCGGCACCATATATTATAGGGAAAAATACCTAAAAAGGTTCTTCCGATGGACGTATGCTTCAGAGGGCGGCTGCTTTCCACAGAGAGGCTGAATCCCGTCCCGCCCTGCCCCGTAAGGCCATACGCCCCACGTCCCCACCGTTGCTGCTGATCCCTGTATGGCTACTTCCTTCTCCGGTCTCGACCCTGACGTGGTGGCCCGCGCCCAGGCGGGCGGAGACGCGGAGCGGACGCAGGTGCTGGCCTTCCTGGAGCCCATTCTGCGGGCCTTCTTCATCAAGCGGGTGGGGCGAAAGCCCGAGGTGGACGATCTGGTACAAAATGCACTGCTGCGTGTCCACACGAGCTTGGCGGACCTCAACGACCCCGCTCGGCTCAAAGCATTCGCTATGAAGGCCGCGCTGTTCGAGGTGCAGGACCTCTACCGAGGGCGTTACCATGCCAAAGAGACCTTCTTCGAGCCGGGTCATCTCCCAGAGCGCTCAGCGGAGGGGCCCAACCTGGGAGCACGTCTGGACCTGGAGCGTGCCCTTGCTGTGCTCTCGCCCAAGGCACGGCGCATCATGGAGCTGCGCGAATACGGCTATCGCTATGAAGAGATCGCCCGCACCATCGGCTCCACCGAGGCTGCCATCAAGATGCAGGTCAAGCGAGCCTTGGAGCGTATGCGAGCGGCGCTGGCTAGCCTGCTCTGGGCGGCGCTGAGCGCCCACGTCTCCACCTGGTAGGCGGCCACGCGCTAATTCAGGGCCTCGCTGTTACTTTTCCGCGGCTCGGCACGGCTACACCATCCCAACGCCTCCGAAGCCGGGTGATGTAGCGCCCCGCCCCCCATGCACGACCTGATCGACCTGCTGTACGCTGAGGACCTGACGCCTGCCCGGCGCCAGGCCGTCGAAGCCTTGGTGGCCGAGCGCCCCGACCTGCAGGCCCAGGTGGCCCAGCTCATGCAGGTGCGTCACGCCCTGCGTCGGGACCTGGCCCTCCACCTCCCTGACCGGCAACTGCTCGTCTTGCATGCCCTCACGGAGGGGCCTGATGCCCTGCTGCCCAAGGAGGATCTCAGTCCGCAAGAGCGCCAGGCTTTACTGGATGCCAAGCCCAGCCTGGACCAAGCCTTGGCGGCGTTCCCGGCCCTCCATCTGGTGGTCGACGACATTCGGCGCGATGCCTCCCTGTTTGATGCGGCCTGGGCAGAGACCACCGCCCAAGCGAGGCCTGACCCCCGCCCGGCCACGCCGCGGGCCGCCCGGCCGTCGTCGTCGCGTCGCCGCGGGCGTTGGATCTGGCGCACGGCCGTAGGAACGGCCCTGGTCCTCTTTGTGGGCCTCGCCGTGGTGCTCCTCCAGCGAGACGCTGGCCAGATCACCGTCACCGCCGAAGGACCTGCTCCGGAGTCCCTCTCCTGGGCCGACGGGACGTCGATTCGCCTCCAGCCTGGGGCTCAGCTCCAGTATCAACGTGGCGAGGGCGCCTCGGTCCGGCAGGTGACCCTGCGCGGGCAGGCCTACTTCGATGTGGCCACGGGTCCGGTACCGTTCACCGTGACGACGGAGCAGGCGCTCCTCACCGTGCTGGGCACCAGCTTTGGCGTCGAAGCCGCGGGCGAGGCCACCGACGTGGTGTTGGCCTCCGGACGGCTCTCGCTGGCGCCCCGTTTGGCGCCTGACGCCCTCGTGGTTCTGGAGCCGGGGCAAGCCAGCCGTGTGGTGCAGGCCCAGGCTCCCACGGCTCCCGAGCCGGTGGACCTGCTGGCCCGGCTCGCGTGGTCAGGACGCATCCACTTCCACGCCACCCCGTTGTCCAAAGCGGTGGAGCGCCTCCAAGAGCACTACGAAGTGACCATCGAGGTGGAAGACGACCTGATGGAGGAACGGGTGACCGGCAGCTTCGAGGACACGACGCCTGTCGGCGAGATCCTGGAGGTCTTGGCTCTGGCGGTGGGAGGCACGAGCACGGAACGTGCCGAAGGGGTCTACCGAATTGCCCTGCCCTGAGGGCTGAGGTGGCAACCTGCCTGTGGGCAGAGGGTATAGAAGCGCAGGCCAGAATCCTGATGGCCTAGCTGCCCCGCCCACCATCCCTCGCGGCCTCCTGTGTGGTGTCGCTTCCCCTCTTCCGCCTGGTTGCTGTCCCGTCGTGGCCTCGTGGTGCTGGGAGGCGCCCTGCTGCTGTGGGCCCTCGTGGGCGCGCGCGCGAACGCCCAGACGATCCAACTGGACACCACCGGCCCCCTCCAGGAAGGACTCCAACTGCTCCAGCGGCAGACCTCGCTGGATCTAGTGTATGCCGAGCGGTTGGTGCGGGAAGCCCGCACCGCGTGCCGCTACAACGGCACCGTGCCCGTCGACGCGCTGGCCTGCCTGCTGCGCGGAACGGGCCTGGAGGCGCGGCGTGTCCGGCGGCACCAGTACGTCCTGGTCCAGATTACGCCGGCGGCCCCCACCCCGCAGCGCGTCATCCTGAGTGGCTACGTGCTGGACGCGGAGACCGGGGAGGAACTGCCTGGGGCCCATATCATGGTGCGCGATCTGCGCCTAGGGGTGATCAGCAATGCAGCCGGCTACTTTGCCCTGCCAGCCTTGCCGCCCGGCGCGTACCGTGTGCGCATCTCGTACCTGGGCTACGCCCGCACAGACACGCTCCTGGAGGCGGGTGCCGGGCGTGCCCGTATCGCGCTGAAGCCCACGACGCTGTCTTCGGATAGCCTGGTAGTCGAGAGCCGGCGCGACGAGCGGGTGGACCTCTCGCTGCTGCCCGGCCTGGTGGCGCCGGCTGTGCGTGACCTGGAGGTACTGCCGGCCTTTCCCGGAGACCGCGACCTCTTCCAGGCCCTGCAGTGGATCCCCGGGGTCCAGCGCGTAGGCGAGATCAACGGGGGGCTGATGGTGCGAGGGGGGGCTCCCGACCAGAACCTCTACCTCCTCGATGGTGCGCCCGTCTACCACCCCTGGCACGCCTTCAGCCTCATCTCTACGTTCCAGGCCGACACCTTCAAGGACATCAAGCTGTATCGCAGCGCCTTCCCCGCCGAGCATGGCGGGCGCCTCTCGGCGGTGCTGGATGCGCAGATGAAAGACGGCAGCCGCCGCCAGCCGAGCTTCGTGGGGGCGGTGAGCCCGCTGAGTGGGCGCTTCGTCATCGAGAGTCCGGCCACCCGGACCACCTCCTTCATGGTGTCTGGGCGCCGGTCCTACATCGACAAACTCATCGGAGAGACGCACCCCGTGTCCAGCCCAGACGGGGCCCGAGACACCCTGCGCACAGGCTACTACTTCTACGACCAGAGCGCCAAGCTGACGTGGCGGCCCAACAGCCAGCATCAGGTATCCTTCAGCTACTACCACGGGAAGGATAACCTAGACCTCCGCCTACCCTTCGACCTCTCGCTGGATGGCTTCTCCCTGGACTTCTTCTCGTCGCTGGATCCGCCGGACCTGTTCTTCGACATCGATCACTTCTGGAGCAATCGCCTCTTCAGCCTCCGGCATCAATACCTGCCGTCGTCCCGCTGGTTTGTGACCACCACGCTGTATCGAACCAGCTATCGCGCCCAGGAGGCGGCGGTGCTGCGCCCCACGGACCAGTCGCAGCTGATCTCCGACTACCGGGTCCAGCTACGGGACCTGGGCGTCAAGGTGGATGCCGATGCCTACCTGGCCTTGGCGCACCAGCTCCGGATGGGGGTGCAGGTGATCCACCGGGCCTTCGAGAGTGGGCTCGATGCCACCATCGAGCGCTCCACGGCCACCGTGGACACGCTGCAGCAATCGAGCGTGCTGGACGCGTGGGAGGTGGTGGCGTACCTCCAGGATACGTGGCAGCCTACGCCCGCCTGGCGCCTGCAGCCCGGCCTACGGGCCAGCTACTTCACCCGGGGTGATTATGCCCGGCTGAGCCCGCGCTTCACCGCGCAGTATACCATCAGCCCCCGCCAGGTGGCCCTCCGAGCTGCTGTGGGCAGCCAGGTGCAGTACCTCCACCGGCTGCGGGATCGATACTCCTACATCTACGACCTCGTCTCGCAGCGCTGGGTCCCCGCAAGTAGCGCGGTCCGGCCTTCGCGCAGCATCCAAGCCAGCATGGGCACCGAAGTGTACCCCCGCTCCTGGCTTCAGGTCGGCGTGGATGTCTACGGGACGATCTCTCGGCACATCTTGCTACCCGAGGATACCTACCGGACCAAAGACGGACTCGAAGGCCCCGGCGTAGAGGTCGGTGCGTTGCTGGGGCAGTATACGCCCGGACGCTCGCGTCAGTACGGCGTCGAGCTGACGGCGCGGGCCGAGCGGGCGCCCTGGCAAGCCTGGGGCAGCCTGGTCCTGGCGCGCTCCTGGACCCGGGCTCCTCAGCAAGGGGAGACCCGGTACCGGCCTGCTCGCTTCGATGCGCCGCAGGCGTTCCGAGGTGTCCTCACCTACGACCATCGCCGGTGGACCCTCTCCCTCTCGGCCGACGCTCGCAGCGGCTACCCAGAATCGACGCCGGTGGGTCGCTATGTGGTCCAAGACCCACTCGATGCCGAGCCCACGCCATACCTGCATCGTCCGCAGCGCAACAACGGCCGCCTGCCGGTCTATCTTCGACTGGATGCCTTGGTGGGGTACAGGTTTGGGTTGGCGGGGGCGGACTGGCGCCTGCAGATGACCCTGCACAACCTGACCAACCGCAAGAACGTGCTGGAGCGCGAGTATGACCCCACCCGGGCGGGGATCCAAGCCACCGATCTGCACGGCGTAGGGGTGCTGCCGTTCTTGGAGCTAGAGGTGTCCCTGTGAGACGGTGCGCCCTAGCAGTCCTGCTTGTGCTCCTGACCTACAGCCTGAACGGGTGCGACGGGACCGGCACGGACGAGGCGGGGCAACTGGTGGTGGAAGCATTCGTGCGTCCAGATGAGGTGCCGCCCTCCGTCTTGCTGCGCCAGACTCAAGCGCTGGAGGCTACGAGCCTCGATGGAGATCTGGCAGGCCTTGATGAGGCTGAGCTCACCCTGGAGGTAGAGGGGCGCACGGTACGGTATGAGCCGGCCGGAGACGGCCTGTTTGTACCCGCAGGCGATCAGTCCGTCCTCCCGGCCGGGAGGACGTTCTCGATGGCGGTGCGTTGGGCCGGCGGGGAGGCCCGTGCGCAGGATCGAATTCCGCCGCCCATCCGCCTGGATAGCGTGGCGGTCCGGGCGCCTGAGACCCCGGTGGAAGCGGTGCTCATCGATTCGCTGGGCGGCCCCGCGGCCTCGGCCTTTGTGTACCTGATTGAAGTCGAACTGTCTTGGGTGCCTACCCTGGACCCCGATAGCCTCTACTGGGTGCGTGCTCAACTGCAGAGTGAGGCGGCTTTGTCCTCCGGCGTGGTGGACCTGTTCCTGCGCACCGAGGAGGTGAAGCGGGAGGTCGCCTACCAGCGACAGGCCACGGGAAGCCGTCGCTGGACCGGGGTGTACGCGCTGGCGGTGGAGACCCCGGCGACTCCACTGCCACAGCACACCCTCCGCGTGGCGGTCCTCCGAGGCACGGAGGCCTATGCCCGCTTCCTATCCAGCGGAGACGCCCCGGAGCGGCGTGAGCCCGTAACCAACGTGGAGGGCGGGCTAGGGGTGGCTGTGGGGGTGGCCCTCGATACGTTGCGCCTGCCGGTGTCCGTGGCTGGGTTGCCTGGATCCTGACCCCCCAGCCGGTTCGTATCAGTGGTCCCATTTTACCGTTTGACGCTTCGCCGCCATGGACGACGCCCCTGAACGCTACGAGCCCCAGGGCCCGGGCACCATCACCGACCTCCAGCCGCAGCGAAAGAACCCCCATCGCCTGTCGGTCTTCCTCGACGGAGCCTTTGCCTTTGGGGTCTACCAGGATGTGGTGTTGGAGCAAGGCCTGTACCCAGGGCAGAGGCTCTCCGTGGAGGATCAGCAGGCGGTGCTGGCGGCCGACCAGTATCATCTGGCTCGGGCCCGGGCTCTTCACTTTCTGGCCCACCGCGGACGCACCGAGGAGGAAGTGCGGCGCAAGCTTCGGCAGGTGGGTTTCGGGGAGGCGGTGACCGAGCAGACGCTCGATCGACTGCGCGAGCTGGGCTATCTCAACGACGCGGCCTATGCGCGGGCCTACACCCAAGCGCGTTACCGGAGCCGAGGCTACGGCCCCCGCCGCATCCGCGACGAGCTACGGCGGCGCGGGGTGTCGGCGCCACTCATCGACGAGGCCCTGGCTGAACTGGCCGAGCAGGCCGACCCGCTGGAGGCGGCCCGCCGCCATGCGCGGCGCCGGTGGCGCCGCCTGGTTCATGAGCCCGATGCCTACAAGCGGCGCCGAAAGCTGTCCGACTTCTTGGTGCGGAGGGGGTTCGAGTACGACGTGATCCGCCAACTGGTGGAGGAACTGGAACGCGATGACGATCTATGTGACTGAAGATCGTATCTTCGGGCTGTGGTGCCACGGACCGTGGATCCCGCGTCCCACACCGCTCATGTGCTGCTGACCCTCCACCCTCTGCATGGCTAAGGCCCCTCGCCCGTTTCGACGTATTGGCCGCATCGACCTGATCTTGGCTGCTCTGGCGGCCGCCGGGGTGCTGGTCTACGTGCTCGTGCTGCCTGGGCTGAGCCCTAACGCAACGGCCACCTTTGCGCTGGGCGAAGACAACGCTAGGCAGCGCGCACGTGAGGCGCTGTTCCGGTTTGGGCTGGAAGCCCAGGGCCTGGAGCCCACCGTGAACTTCCGGCGCCAGACCACGCTGATCGACTCGCTGCAGCGCCGTCTGGGTCGCGCTGAAGGCCTGGCCGCACTGGCCAGCGACGCCGGACAGCAGTTCCCCGCCTACGGGTGGCGTGTGACGTGGACGCCAGAGGACGAGGACGACGATCGCGAATACGTGATCTCCCTGACGCAGCAGGGCGCTATCTGGAAGGTGGAGCACAGCGAAGCCACGGATCGGTTGTACCTGCGCCAGGCACTGCAGACGCGTCTCAATCGCGGCGCGCTGGTGGCGGCGTTCGAGGCCGAACAGGCCGCCGGCCTGCTGGTGCCCGATACGGTGCTCTCCGCCCTGCCGGACTCCATCCTCACCGATCGGATGACCTTCGAGGCCACGGCCGAGGCGGCCTCAACGCTGTCGCCCGATAGCCTTGTGGCCCGGTTTCTAGCGGGTGGAGGGTTCTTCAGATGGAGTGAAGGCGCCACGGAAGCCATGGCGCGGCACCACCTGGACCGGACCGTCTGGGGTGAGCGCGATCTGGTGAGGGATTCCACCTGGGTGCCCGTGGAAGGCGGAGGCCAGGTAGCCCGCGTCCGCTTCGCGCTCACCGAGCCGTGGCTGGGGCAGAACGCCCAGGTTGAGGTGGGCCTCACGGCCGCCGGCGCCTTTCTCGATCTCGACGCCACGTTCGACGCCATGGTCCCCCGTGAGTTCGACACGGGCCTCAGCCCCCGGCAGGTGGCGGTGATCGCCAGCACGTCCCTGGGGGTGCTGGCGCTGTCGGTGATGTTTTTCCTGTTCATCCGGCGCCTGCTGAAACGGCGCTTGGACACGAAGGCCGCCCTCATCGATGCCGGCCTGATCACGGTGAGCGCGCTGCTTCCTCTGGGGCTGGACTTCTTGATTGACGCCGACCTGGAGGCGCCCACGTCTACCATGCTGACGGCGGCGCTCTCGTTTTTGGCCTCGGGCTTGTTTCTCTTTGCCCTCCTCACCGCCCTGAGCGTCGTGGTGACCGGGGCCAGTTTCTCGCTGGGCTATGTGATTTGGCCTGACAAGATGGTGGCCTCCAACCTGCTCCGCCAAGGCCGCTTGCGTAACCGAGCTGTGGGGACCGGGCTGGTGCGCGGTACGTTGATCGGGGGGGGGCTCTTGGGGGTGTATGTGGGCGTCGTGGCCCTTGTGCCCCACTGGTACATTCAGGTGGACGGTCCTCGGCTGCTTGATCAGTTCATCTCGCCCTTCCTGATGATCAGCGGCGCCGCCGCCGGTATCACCATCCTTATCTGGCTGGTGCTGATCGGGGTGGCCGGCTTGGTGGATCGAAAGGGGCGGCTGGCGTCCTTGCTCCTCGTGGCCATTGTGCTGATTGGCGGGACCAGCCTGAATCCGATGGATGTGGCGCCGCTGGAGGCCCAGTACATCCTGGCTGTGATGACCGGCGTGGCGGCTGCGCTCATTTTCTGGACCTTCGACCTGTTCACCCTGTTCGTGGCCGGCTGGATGACGGTGCTTTATCTCACCGTGGGTGAAGTCTGGCTGGTGACGGACCATCCCTCGCAGATCGACTGGTATCTGCTGCTGATTTGGACGGGCTTGGTGGTAGGCGTTGGGTTGTGGGGGGCGTTGCGTCCAGAGCGGAGCCAAGAGGCGGAGGAGTACGTCCCGGGGTACATCCAGGAGCTGGCCTTGCAGGAGCGCATGCAGCGTGAGCTGGAGATTGCCCACCAGGTGCAGGGGTTCTTTCTGCCCCGGCGTATGCCCGACGTGCCCGGCGTAGACCTCTCGGCCATGTGCTTGGCCGCGCAGGAGGTGGGCGGCGACTACTACGACGTGGTGGAGCTGGACGGAGGGCGCCTGGGGGTGGTGATTGGCGATGTGAGCGGCAAGGGCATCCAGGCGGCGTTCTTCATGACCCTCACCAAAGGCTTCTTGCAGACCCTGTGCCGGACCCTGACCTCGCCGGCCGAGGTGCTGCGCAACCTCAATACGCTGTTCTTCAACAACGTGCCCCGAGGAACCTTCATCTCCATGATCTACGGCGTCCTGGACGTGGAGCAGGGGACGTTCACGTTCGCGCGCGCGGGCCACAACCCCGTGATTGTGGGGCGTGGCGTTGGCCGTCCGCCCCAGGTGCTTCAGCCGCCTGGGCTGGCCATCGGCCTCAGCGTGGGGCCCCGCTTCGACGACGTCATCGAGGAGGTGACGATCACGCTGCGCCCCGGGGACGTCGTGGTCCTCTACACCGACGGCTTCTCCGAGGCGATGGATCGCCACCGTGAGCTCTATGGCGACGACCGGCTGGCCGACAAGGTGGCCGAGGTGCAGCACCGGCCCGCGGCCGAAGTGCTGCGCATGGTCACCGAGGACGTCCACCGCTTCGTGGAGGCCGCTGGGCGCCAAGACGACATGACCATGATGGTACTCAAGCTGCTTCCTGTGTTACACCCGCCCTCCAACGGGGCCGAGGCGAGCCGCACGGAACCCTCCCTGTCCTGACTGACCCACCCCGCCATGGCCCTCGACGCCGCCGTCCAGCACATCCGCCAACACACCGATGCACACCCCGAGATAGGCCTCATCCTGGGGTCCGGCTTGGGCGTCCTGGCCGAGGCGGCCGAAGACCCCGTCATCGTCGAGACGGCCGGTGTGCCCGGCTACCCGACGAGCACCGTGTCTGGGCACCACGGGCGGCTCGTGTTCGGCACCTTGGAGGGGCGCTCGGTGGTGTTCGTGCAGGGGCGTGCCCATCGGTATGAGGGGCACGGCATGGAGGCGGTGACCATGCCGGTGCGTCTGCTACATGCGCTGGGGGTGGAGCGGCTGCTGGTTACCAATGCCGCGGGTGGCATCAACCCGCGCTTTGTGCCCGGAACCCTCATGCTGCTGACCGACCATCTCAACTGGACCCACACGGCGCCACCGCTAGCGGTGACCGGCTGGGCCGCTCAGGCCAGACCGGCCCCCTCGCCGTACGACCCCGTCTGGCGGGCGCAGGTGCAGGAACTGGCGCTGGCGGAGGGGATCGCGGTGGAGCAAGGCAGCTATGTGTGGGTGCTGGGGCCGAGCTACGAGACCAAGGCCGAGATCCGGGCCTTCGCGCGCCTGGGCGCCGATGCGGTGGGGATGAGTACCGTGCCCGAAGTGTTGATGGCCCATCGGTTAGGGATGCGAGTGCTGGCCCTCTCCACCATCACCAACCCGGCGGCCGGCCTCAGCCCGGTGCCCCTGTCTCACGACGAGGTGCTGGAGGTAGGGCAACAAGTCCGGACCACGCTTGAACGTCTGATACGGGGCATTGTATATTCCGCCCGATCTTGCTAACCAGTGGCAGGTCCAGGCACAGGCTCCACCCACTTGTTGTCCTGAAGCTGCGCCGGGTCCAGTAGCGCCCTCGGGCGCTCAGCCCCGTCGCAGCCGTCCGAGTGTTCACCGCGTAGGGAGTTGGGCAGGGTGTGGCCCGTCATGGCCCTGCCGTACCCCCATCTTCATGAGCTACGAGCACGATTCTGGCCCCCGCGAGTCCTCCAATGGCCACTCCAACACCCGCGGCCGCTCCCGGCGTGACGAAGTGTACTCGCGGCGCGTGCCCGCCGGCAAGCGGACCTACTTCTTCGACGTCAAGACCACCCGCTCCGAGACCGACTTCTTCATCACCATCACGGAGAGCAAGCGCGTCGACGAGAACCGCTACGAGAAACACAAGATCTTCCTCTACAAGGAGGACTTCGGCAAGTTCGTCTCCGCCCTACACGAGGTGGTGCGCCACATCCAGGACGAGCACCTGCCCGACTACGAGTTCCGCGACCTGCCCGACCTACCGGTGCCTGACGACGCCGACTACTACGACGAGTAGGGCGGCTCCGCACCCCCTTGGGGGCGGTCCGTTTGAAAGGTTTGAAAAAATGTAGCGTGGTGGGGCGCTGGGTGCCCTTCTCGCAGAACCTCACCCGGGACCCCGCGATACTGAGAGGCCGAGCCCTGTGGCTCGGCCTCGTTGTGTTACCTGCCTTGCCCCTATGATTGCGCTTGTTGACTACGCGGACCGCCATGAGAAGCTGACGGCCATCCTGAGCCGGGATGCCTCGTTCAACGAGGAGGTGGACGCCGCCGTGGCCGCCATCCTGGCTGAGGTCCGTACCCAGGGCGATGACGCCGTGCTCGCGTTCACCGAGCGGTTCGACGGCGTGCGTCCGCCAGCGCTACGGATCTCGCCTGAGGCGCTCGCGGAGGCCTATGCCGCCATGGCGCCCTCGCTGCGCCGCATCATCGCCGACGCGGCCGACAATATCCGCCGGTTTCATGCCCAGCAGCTCCAGCGCTCCTGGTTCACGGACGACGGCGACGGGGTCATCCTGGGCCAGCGGGTCCTGCCGCTGGAACGAGCGGGCCTCTACGTACCAGGAGGGGCGGCCTTCTATCCGTCCAGCCTGCTCATGAATGCCATCCCAGCGCAGGTGGCGGGCGTGCCGTCCATCCACCTGGTCTCGCCCCCCGGCGCCGACGGCCAGCCGCACCCGCTGGTGTTGGGCACCGCGCACTTCCTGGGGCTCGACCAGGTCTACGCCGTGGGAGGCGCACAGGCCGTCGCAGCCTTGGCCTATGGAACCGAGACCATCCCGCGGGTGGACAAGATCGTGGGGCCCGGCAATGCCTACGTAGCGGCCGCCAAGAAGCAGGTCTACGGCCCGGTAGACATTGACTCTGTGGCCGGCCCCAGCGAGATCCTGATCCTGGCCGATGCCTCCGCTGACCCTGAATACGTGGCGGCCGACCTACTCTCCCAGGCCGAGCACGACGTCCGCGCCTCGGCCATCCTGGTAACGCCCCATCGGCCGCTGGCGGAGGCCGTGCAAGCGCACGTGGAGCGGATGGTGCCCACGCTGAGCCGCCGCGCCATCATGGAGACGTCCCTTCCTGCGTACGGGGCCCTCATCGTCACCGAGACCATGGAACAGGCCCTGGACATGACCAACGAGCTCGCGCCCGAGCACTTGGAGGTGATCGTGGAAGATCCCTGGCAGACCCTCACGCGCATCAAGCATGCCGGGGCTATCTTCCTCGGGCCGTACTCGTCGGAGCCCGTGGGCGACTACTTTGCGGGGCCCAACCATGTGCTGCCCACCGGGGGCACAGCCCGGTATGCCTCTGCACTCAGCGTGGATGATTTCATCCGCAAGCAGTCCATCATCTCCTACACCGCGGACCGCCTTCGGCAGACCGGCCCGGACATCGTGGCCTTTGCCCAGGCGGAGGAGCTGACGGCCCACGCCGAGGCCATCGCCGTGCGTCTCCGCCGCCTGGATCCCTGAGCGGACCCTCGGGTTCACGCCCTCCCCGCCACCGCGTTCATCCACCTCGTGCCATGCCTGCCTCTGCTGCCACCGCCTCGCTCGAAGAGCTCATGCCGCTCATCCGGCCCTCGGTCCGGGCTCAGCATCCCTACCTGGTGGCCACGCCGCCGTCCACGCGGGTCAAGCTGAATCAAAATGAGAGCCCGTACGACCTGCCCGCCCCCATTCGGCAAGAACTGGTGGAGGCGCTGGGCGGCCTGGAGGCGCATCGCTATCCGTCCGAGCAGCCGTACGCCCTCATCGAGGCGCTGGCCGCCTACACCGGCCACGCCCCCGAAGGCCTCATCGTGGGCAATGGCTCCAACGAGCTGACCTACACGCTGGGCCTCTGCTTCATCACGCCGGGCGCTCCGGTGCTGCTGCCGCAGCCCATGTTCTCGCTCTATGAGAAGGTGGTGCGCCTGTACGACGGCGCGCTGACCTCGGTGCCGCCTCGCGCCGACCTTAGCTTCGACACGGAGGCGCTCCTAGAGGCGATTGAGGCCGTGCAGCCCGCGCTGACCGTGGTCACCACGCCCAACAACCCCACCGGTCTGGCCATGCCCTTTGCCGAGGTAGAGGCCATCGTCCAGGCGTCGCCGGGTTTCGTGGTGGTGGATGAGGCCTACGTCGAGTTCAACGAGGAGCCCAGCGCCCAGACGCTGCTCCAGGACCACCCCAACGTGCTGGTGATGCGTACCTTCTCGAAGGCGTTCGGCCTAGCGGGCGTGCGCCTAGGCTACCTGATGGCGCACCCCGACGTGGCTCGCGAGATCGCTAAGTCCCGTCTGCCCTTCATGGTGGACCGCCTCGCCGAGCAGGCCGCCCTGGCGCTGCTACGCCGCCCAGCCCTGATCGAGGAGCGAGTGGAGGCGATGAAGACGAGCTGTGCCCAGCTCCACGACGCCCTGGCTGCCCTCCCGTCGGTGGATGTCATGCCCACCTCGGCCAACTTCTTGCTGTTTCGGACGCCCCACCCGACCGATACGATGCTGGCCCGCCTCAGCGAGCAAGGCGTCCTCATCCGAAACATGAGTGGGTATGCTGATTTGAAGGGCTACATGCGCGTGAACGCCGGCACGTCCGAAGAGAACAACACATTTTTGGCCGCGTTGGAACGGGCATTGCATTGACGGCCCAGGCCGTCATTCTTGTATACATGCGGGCCTTCCCCTGAACCGCCCAGCCGCATCACACCTTCCGCTATGGATTTCATTCAGGTCGACATCATTGGGTTATCCACGAGTCCGTCTAGCGGAGGCGCCTATGCGTTGGTGCTGGGCGAGATCGAGGGCAACCGGCGCCTGCCCATCATCATTGGGGCCTTTGAGGCGCAAGCCATCGCCCTGGAATTGGAGAAGATCCAGCCGCCCCGCCCGATGACGCACGACCTCCTCCGCGACGCCTTCGAAGCGCTTGATGCCGAGGTGATGGATGTGGTCATCGACGAGCTGCGCGACGGCACGTTTTTCGCCAAGGTGCGCTACCTGCAGGGCGGCGAGGAAGGTCAGCTGGACGCCCGTCCGAGCGATGCCGTGGCCCTGGCCGTCCGCGTGGATGCGCCTATCTTCGTCGCCCCCGCCGTGCTGGACGAAGCCGGTATTCCTACCGAGGACGAAAGCCTCTCGCCCCTGGAAGCATCGACTGGCTCCAGCGTAGCCGCCGAGTCGGAGCGCGAGGCGGCCCCGGCTCGTCCCACCTCCACGCTGGAGCGCATGGAGCAGGACCTGGAGAAGGCCATCTCGGAAGAAGACTATGAACTGGCCGCTAAGCTGCGCGATGAGATCGAGCGCTTGAAGAGCGACGCCAACTGACGTATCCAAGCCTGTACAGACCCGTACGGGCTTTTTCTCTGGGCACCGGCCTCGCCAGCGGTACCAGCCCTCATCCCTGCTCTCCCAATGGCGGAATCTGCCGTGCCCACGCCAGCCGCTCCGACGGTCACGCGTCACTCCTTCGCCGACCTGGGCCTGTCTGCCCTCTTCCAAGCCTACGTCCAGGCTGACCCCGCCTTGCTCTCCTTCTACGCGGGGAATCCGTGGAGCCCGGCAGACCGGCAAGCCGCCTCCGAGCGGGCAGCCGCCCACGAGCGGCCCCGAGAGGCGCTCGTGGAGGCGCTGCGCGTGCAGAACGAACGCTGGGGGGTGGAGCCCGAGGTGGCCGCCCACCTGGACCTCCTGCGCGATCCCGCCTCGGTGGCGGTGGTCACCGGGCAGCAGGTGGGCCTCTTCAGCGGCCCGCTCTACACCATCTACAAAGCGCTGACCGCCGTGAAACTGGCCCGGCAGGTCGCGGCCGAGACCGGACGCCCCGTGGTGCCGGTCTTCTGGATGGCCACCGGCGACCATGACTTCGACGAGGTGGCGCACGTCTGCCTCCAGCGTCGCAACGAGCGCATCCGGGTCTCGTACCCCGGCCCGGCCGCCCCCGAGACGGGCAACCTCGGCCCGGTGGGACGCCTCGCGCTGACCGACGAGATCGAGGCCGCCCTCACCGTGGTGGACGAGGCCTTGGTACCTACCGACTTCAAGCCCGCAGTCATGGAGGCCGTCCGGGCCGCCTATGCCCCCGGTGCTACCCTCGGCGATGCCTTCGGGCGGCTCCTGCGCCGCCTCCTGGCGGGGATGGGCGTGGTGTTCATCGCCCCGGACGACCCTGCTCTCAAGGCGCTGGCACGCCCGCTCTTTCGCCGGGAGCTGGAGGATCCGCACGGGATCTATCGAGCTATTCAGGAGGTCACCGAGGATCTGGAGACGACCTACCATGCGCAGGTCCATGTTCAGCCGACCAACCTCTTCCTGCTGGAGCCAGATGGCCGCCACCCCCTCGACCTAGAGGGCGAGGTCTTCCGCTTGCGTCGGACAGACCGAACGTACACCCGGGCCGAGCTGCTGGCCCTGCTGGATGCGGAGCCCGAGCGGTTCAGCCCCAACGTGGTGCTGCGGCCCATGATGCAGGACCTGCTGTTGCCCACGGTGGCGTACGTAGGGGGGCCCGGCGAGGTGGCCTACTTCGGGCAATACCGGGCCGCCTACGCCTGGGCCGGTCTCCCCATGCCCCTGGTCTACCCCCGGGCTAGCCTCACCCTGGTGGAGTCCAAGGTGCAGAGGGTGCTGGATCGCTACGACCTCCACCTGCCCGACCTGCAGGGGGATCTGGAGGTGCTCTTCCGCGACACAGCCCTCCGCGAGTCCGAGCTGGATGTGGAGGCGGCCTTTGCCAAGGCCATGCCCGCTCTGCACGAGGCAGTCAACACCCTCAAGCCCGTGGCTACGGCCGTGGACACCTCGCTGGGCAAGGCCACCGAGGCGCTGCGGGCCGCCCTGATGAACGAGGTGGGGCGCTTCAAGGGACGCGTTATCAAGGCCGAGAAGCGTAACCAGGAAATCATCCGCACGCAGCTGGAGAAGGCCATCGTCAACCTCGTGCCTGGGGGGAGCCTGCAGGAGCGCACATACGGCATCCTGTACTACCTCAACAAGTACAGCTTCGAGCTCATCCCGCGGTTGCTGGAAGAGCTCGACCTCGACACCACTCAGCACCAAGTCCTCCCGCTGTGATGTCCTCGGACGCCTCCGCGATGGCCGCCGGCCTCTTCAGTCCGCTCGTCGAGCAAGCCATCGAGCTCTCGGCCCAGTGGCACGATGCTACCTACCGCAAGAGCCGCTGGCGCGAGGCCGCCTTCGCTGTGCCGGACGAGGCCGTGCTGCGCGTCCCCGTCATCGCGCACGTCACCACGGTGGCGCTGACCGTGCAACGGGCCGGCTGGGACGAGGTCACGGTGGCCGCCGCTTTCCTGCATGACACCGTGGAGGACCGCAACCGATACCGGCAGGACCTCCGATACGAGGAACTGAGCCGCCTGATGGGGGCGGCCGTAGCGGACCGCGTGATGGAGGTGACCGAGCAGAAATACGACGAGGACGGGCAGCCACGCTCCTGGCAGGCCCGCAAGGAGGGCTACGTGGCCCAGCTGCGCACCGCCTCGGCGGGGGGGGTGGCCATCAGCCTGGCGGACAAGCTGCACAACTTGTGGACGATGGACGAGAGCCTGTGCCGCGGCATCGACATCTTCACCAGCACCCCCACGCGCCGCGCCCTGAGCGCGGGGCCGGACCGGCAGCGCTGGTTCCACCGAGCCGTGCTGGAGGTGTCACGGCGGCACGACGATCCCCGGCTAGCGCCCCTGCGTCAGCGTATGGAGGCCGAACTGGTCCGGTTCGAGCAGCTGGTGGCAGAGCTACCCGGCTGAAGGGTCGGCCGTTGGCAAGACGGCCGCGCGCACGTGGGCTTCGATGAGGGGGCCGTAGGCGTCGTCCAGGCCGTACACCGTCACCTCAAAGTGGTGCGCCTCATGGCGGTGCGCTTCGTAGTCGACCTGGGGAGGGCGCTGGACCGAGGCCCAGAAGGTATTCAGGGCGGCCACGCGGAGGTGCTCCCGCAGCACGGGGACTGGCTGCGTGGCCGGTAGGGCCACCTGGAACGTGTGGGCTGAGGCGGTCTCCCGCTCGTCGTCCAGGGCCAACGGGTTTTTGACGAGGCGGCGGTAGGGGATCTGCACCCGGAGGCCGTGGTCCGTCTCTACTTCCAGCCCTCGATAGCCGATCTTCGTGAGGCGGCCCTCGGCCTCCGGCGTGTGCAAAGCCAGCCCGATGCGCAGGGCTCGCTCGGATCGGAGGACCACGCCCGCTACCACGTCCTGGACGGCAAACCAAGCCCCCACAACCAGCAAGAAGAGCAGGGCGATGGCCACCACCCAGCGGGTACGTGGCTCGGGCGGCAGCACCAGCATGAGCGCCCAGACCGCATAGAGCCCGCCCGCCAGGAGCTCCACTGTAGGCCGCCAGCGGTCCAGGCGAGCCTGTTGATCGGGCTCCAACCGCAGCAGGCGCAGAATCCGCCGCAGCAACAGAAGCCCGACCAGCAGGGACACGGCCAGGAGGAGCCGAGGCAAGAGGTTGAGAAGGCCGGGGTCAGTCATGGGGGGGTGAGGGTGTGAGGGGGTGAGGCAGCGTGAGCGTTTGGAGCTACGGGCCCCATACTCTCACACGCTCTCAAAGCCATCCTTTCTGGGTGAACAGATGCGTCACGTGGGGCTGGAGGAAGACGTTGATACTGTACAGCTCCCGGTCTGACTTATCCACGATGCCTGCACGAATGAGGTCGCGGAGGGCGTCGTCCAGGGCGTTGGGATCCAGGGTGGTGGTCTCGCCGAGGCGGGGGCGCGTGAGGGGGCCGTGGAGCACAAAGTGCACGAGCAGGGCTTGCTGCAAGGGGGGGAGCCGGCGCAGGACGTCGGCGTCGGGGGGGGTGGGCCAGCGCAGGGTCAGCTCGGTGCGGGTGGCCCGTTCAATGTGGGCGATCCACGCGTGCAAGGCCACGCCCACGTTGCCACGCGCGTAGTCGAAGAAAGCGGTGAAGAGCTGGGCCCGCTTCCAGGCGGACAGGGAGGCCTCGGGCGTGCCGTCCAGGGTGAATGCCAGGCCGGTGGTCTGGTGGCGCTGGAGGACGATCTCTTTGAGCTGTTCGGCATGTGCCGGTGCACAGGCCACCACGGACAGGAAGTGCCCCTGCAGGTCGTAGAGGCGATCCATCAGGCGGTACGCGTGCAGGTTGGCCGTGAAGAGGAACAGGCAACGGTCTCCATAGCGGTCAATCCATTCGAGCAACACCTTCAGGGCAGCGTGTCCGTCGGCGGTTCGTGCCCACCACTGCTCCAGGCGATCCACGATCACCACGCTCGACGCGGGGAGGTGATCGAAGAGGGTCTCGGGGGGCTCGGCCAGGCCCGTGGCGTGTTGGAGGCGTTGCAGGAGCACGTCGGGGCTGGTGGAGCCTCCAGGGGGCGGCTGTACCGTGAAGACGGCATGCGGCTTGAAATGCGTACGGGCGATGGCTTGGGCCAGCGAGGTCTTGCCAGCCAGGCGTTCCCCCACAATCAGGAGGCCGCCGCGAAAGCCCCGGCGATGCTGCGTGAGCGCCCGGCGTACTTCGCCCAGCTCATCCTCCCAGCCCACACACAGGTCGTCGGTGAGAGGCGGCGTGCCCAGGAACAGCTGCCGGTAGTAGAAAGGGAGGGCCTTGAGCACCTCAGGACGAGGGGCCATGGCCTCGCGCACCTGGAGGCCCACCTCGGCGGCGGTCTGGACGTCGAGGGCGTCCTGCAGCTGTCGGGCATAGAGCACGCCCTCGCTGCGCCGATACAGGAGCTGCACCACCTGGTCTGACATCGCCTTCCCGGCGCGAGCGAGGGCGTCGCGCGCCTGGGAGCGGACCACGCGGCCGGTATGCCCGCGCACGTACTGCTGCATGGGCCCCTCGGTGCGGGTCACCGCGTACGCACTGAACTGGTTGAACGTGACGCGCAGGCGTGCCCGCACGAAGGGCTGCAGGTCGGCCAAGAGCTGGTTCAGGCGTCCCTGCTCATCGGCTAAGCGGGCGCGGCCGTGGGCCACCAGCGAGGCCTCGGTGGCAGGGTCGTCGAGCGGAGGACCGGTCCCGTCGCCCTGGGTGTCGTAGAGCTGGAAGGTGGCCAGCCGGAACACCTCCTGGGCCACGGCGCGGGCGCGGCCCGTCTGCCCTGGCCATTCCGCCACCTCGGCACGCAGCGGAGTCAGAAACTCCATGTCGACGAGGTATTCCACCACGCGCTGGAGAGATACGGTAACGGCCGACAGCTCTTCGAACGGGGTTTCGCCGAGGCGCTGCACGGCCTCTTCGGAGAGCGTGCGGACCGTCTCGGGTAGATTGGCCATGGCCTCGTGCAGGTCGGTGCTGAGCTGCTCGACCACGCGGGGGCCGTCCACGCGGAGGCCCGCATCGAAGGCGGCCAGACGAGCGGGCGGGGCCTGTGGCTCCGAGGTGGCCACGGCCAACAGGTGCTCGTCCAACTCGGCAAAGCGCTCGGTGAGGGCTTGAAGCTGTACCACCAGCTCGGTTTCAGAGCGATGGACGATCGTGGCCATGCGCTGCTTGAACGCCAAGAGGCGCAGGTCCAGGTAGGCCCGGTTCAGCAGGAGGGCCTGGTTCTCGGACCAGGCATCGATCAGCTCGGTGGCGGGGCGCGCTGGCTCGGCGTCGGCCCGCGGGAGGGGCGTGACCGGCGGGGTGCTGGCCTGGATCACGGCCTGGAGCGCCGTACGGGTGATGGCGACGAGCTGCCGGCTGGTGGCGCTGCCATGGTCGTTGATGGTGGTCCGGATCTCAGCCAGGGTCTCCTCGGCGCGCCGACGTTCCCGGACCAACAACGGTCGCACGGGATCGTCGTCCAGCGGGTCGGGGTCACGAAGCGCCTGGTCTAGCCGAGCCAAGCTGTCGTCCACGGTGCCAATAAGCTGTTGGACGGCCCCGATGGCCTCATGGCTCGCAAAGCCGAAGCGGTGCAGGGTCTCGGCTAGTTCACGCTGATAGGGGCCTTGGAGGGTGGTGGTGACCACATCGCGCAGCGGAACGTCGTAGGTGGGGGGCTCGCCCTGGAGCCGAGCGGCTAGGCGACCAAAGGCGACGCGGAGGCGAGTCAGCAGCGGGGCGGAGCGCAGGGCCGCCTGGGTGGCATCATCCAGGGGCACGGCCACCTCTTCCGGCGTCTGCCGCTGCACGTCGCGAAGGCTGGTGCGAAGCTGGCTGAGTCCGTCGCGCACGAGGTCCCGATGGGCCGGGAGGCGCTCGTCGTGGAAGGTCTCGCAGAGCTGTTGCGCCTGGAAGAGGAAGCTGCTGCGAGTGCGCTGGAGGCCCTTGCGTGCGCGCAGGCGCTGTTCCTCGCCCAAGGCCCGCTCTGCGCTATCGAAGGTGCGCGTCACCGCGTCCTGCATCTCATCGGCCAGGGTCACGTAGGCGGCAAAGCCCTGCTGAAGCGGCCCGTCGGCGAAGGTGGTGGCCACCGTCTCGAAGCTGTCCTGGAAACGCGTCAAGGCCCACTGGAGCGTCTCGTCGTCAGGGAGCGTCACCGGGGGCAGGTCGTCCGCCAGGTCGTCAGCGCTGGGGAGGGCCACGGGGGTGACGTGTTCAAAGCCCAGGCTCAGGCGGTTGAAGGACGAGGCCGCGCGGATCAAGAGGACCGACCCCAGGACATCGGCTAGGCGGCTGACCGACTCCACGTACGACTGGCCGTGCTCGGGGATGAGGTAGGGCACGCCGAGCAGCGTCAGGTCGGCCTCGGCGGATTCCAAGCCGATCAGCTCGCGCACGGGACGCTGCTCCACGGCGTTGTTGAGGATGCGGACCACGCCCTCCACCCGGTATTCGTCTAGGATAGACTCCATCCGGTTCTGGAGGGTGCTGCTGAGCGCCGTGTCTCCGTCGTTGATGATGAGGAACCGGATCGTGGCCTCGCGCCATTCATCGGACGTGGTCAGGAATCGCAACAGAGCCAGGGCCAGCGTGATGTTGTTGTCGCCCCCGCGCCACCAGACGTCGATGCGGGCGCGCGCCCCGAAGCCGCGCTCCTTCTTGTAGTCGAGCAGGAGCAGGTTGAGATCCTGGTCGATGAGCGTCTGGAGCAGATAGGCGAAGCGCTGCGGCTCGGCCGTATTGCGGGCCCACCCCATCATCACCGTGTTGGGCTCCACGCCCGCGAACCCGTAGTACGTGGCGATGGTGCCGATGGCGTCATACACATCGCGCACCTCCACGTGGCGGGTGAAGACGCCGCCGTCCGGCTCTTCTGCCAGCTCAGGGGTTGGCTCCAGGCGTGACAGCAAGCGCCGGGCGTCGGGTCGTTCCTCCAGGTCGAAGTTGGAGAGCAGGCCGCGTTTCTTGACGAGGCGCTGCCCGAACTCCAGGAGGTGAGGCCGGGCCTGCGTGCCCCCGCTGAAGAGCAGGATGTTGGGACGCCAGTTGCGCTCGTGGCTGCGGCTCTGCTCCAGGCGAGCAAGCCCGGCGCGGATGAGCGACGACCAGACGCCCTCCCACGTGTCGCCCGACTCCAGGGTCAGCTCTTTGCGCTTGAGGTAGACGTAGACGCCCGCCAGGAGCACCGACGCCCCGATCATGGCCACCAGGTCCAGCAGGATCATCACCACAAAGCACGCCCCGGACCCCAGGATGCTGACCCAGCGCGGGATCTTGAAGTCTGGCCGGAAGTCTGGGCTGGCCCAGCTCTCGATGGCGCAGCTCAGGTTCAGGAAGCCGTAGGTGGTGATGAAGAACATGGACACGATGCGCGCGATCACGTCCAGCTCCCCGATCAAGATGCCGGCCTCGGCAATCAGGAAGGTGAGGATGAGGGCATGGCGCGGCTCATTCCCCTTGCCGTAGCCCACGCCGAAGAAGCGGGGTGTGATGCGGTCCAGGGCGGTGGCCTGCAGGATGCGTGGGGCGCCCAGGATGCTACCCAGCGCCGATGAGATGGTAGCGCCCCAGATGCCCGCCACCACCAGCGGACCCAGCCACGCCATCTCCACCAGGATGCGCGGGTTGGTGGCCAAAGCCACGGCATCGACGGTGTAGGAGAAGAAAAACGTGAGCCCGATGTACGCCACGAGCCCTACGCCGATGGCCCACAAGGTGCCGCGCGGGATATCTCGCTTGGGGTCCTGGAGGTCGCCGGACATCGAAACGCCGGCCTCAAAGCCCGTCACCGCCGGAAAGAAGATGCCGAACAGCACGATGAAGGGCAGCGCGTCCGGCAGCGGGGCCAAGGCGGGGGCAGACGGCGTGAACTCGTGCTGGCCGAAAAAGACGGACAGCAGCGACAGGAGGATGGCCGCCATGATGAAAAACTGCATCCGCAGGGCCAGCGCCGTGCTGATGAGCGTCACGACGGTCACGGTGAGCAGCGTGAGGCTGCCGGCGAGCCGGATCGTGTTTTTCGACACCGGCAGGTCCCAGTAGCTCAGAAAGCTTTCCGCGAAACCGATGCAGTAGAGGCTCACGCTGAACGAGAGGCCCACAAACAGCGCCAACCCGAGTGTCCCTCCGATGGGCAAGCCCAGGCTCCGGGAGAGCATGTAGTAGGTGCCCCCCACCTTCACCTTCTTGTCCGTGGCGATGGACGAGACGCTCAGGCCTGTGGTGAGCGAGATGAGGTGCGCCAGCAGTACAATGCCCAGCGTGGTCCACAACCCCGCTTGCCCCACGATCGTCGGGAGGCGGAGGTACATGATCACGCCCAGGATCGTGAGGATCGATGGCGTGAAGACCCCGCTGAAGGCACCGAATTTCTTGGCCGCAGCCATGCAGGAGGGGATGAAGGCGTCTGGAGGGGTCAAAGTAGGGCCTGCGCCCCGCTACGAACAGGCTGGAGCAGGTTTTTTCCAGATGGCTCGCTGCTCTTGAACGGCCGAATCCACCGTGTTAGCATCTGATGCGAATCCAAGGTTGAAGCCGGGCCTGCACGGCCATGTGCCGCGGACCCACAGGCTCGCGCCGACGGTGTGGCCTCGTGCAGTGGGGGAAACCACGGGCTCCACTCGCGCGTGGCAAGGGCCACGTCTTCCCTCATCCAGCCATGCCACCCATGTCCATCTTCTCTCGTCGCGAGGCCCTACGTGGCTTTGCCGCCCTCGGCCTTGGGGCCACCTTGCCGGCCGCCGCCGTCGCTTCGCCGAAGCCCTTGCGGGCGCACCACAGCGTGTCGGCGCACTCGTTCACCATCGGTGAGGCCACCGTGACCGTGATCCGAGACACCACCTTCCAGCTCTCGCTGGACCAGGTCGTCGCCAACGCGCCGGACGGGGCGGCGGCCGCGCTGTTCAACGAATTCGGGTTGCCCACCGACGGCGTCCCGACCGATGTCTGCCAGGTTGTCATCGATGTGGGCGATGTCCGCGTGCTCGTGGACACCGGGACCGGCACCGAGCTGGTGGCCACGATGAATGCCCTCGGGATGGACCCCGCGTCTGTGGACCGCCTCTTGATCTCCCACTTCCATGGCGACCATGTAGGGGCTGTCTCCGCCGACGGGCAGCCCACGTTTCCCAACGCCAGCGTGCACATCGCCGCCCCAGAGCTGGCCTTCCTCGACGGCTTCACGGGGGATAGCAATTCAGTCGCGAACACGCTGCAGACCTTAGCTCCGGTGCGGGATCGGTTGCAGCCCTTCGCTGATGGGGCCGAGCTGGCTCCGGGCCTGCGTGCTCTGGCCGCGAACGGTCACACGCCGGGTCATGCCGCGTTTCTGCTCGACGACGGTGGACAGCGGCTCCTGATCGCGGGCGACGCCCTGGTACATCCGGTCACGTCGTTCCAGCACCCCGAGTGGGCGTTCGGCTTCGACATGGACCGCGAGGCGGCAGCGGCGGCGCGCACCCGTGTGCTCGATCTGGCTGTGACCGAAGGCTATCCGCTTTGCGCGGCCCACCTGCCGTTCCCCAGCACGGGCTACGTCGGCCGCGACGGTGACGCCTATCGCTTCACGCCGGCCTCGCTGTAGCACGCTGTAGGAGGGGCGCCTATGCCCCGGGGCAGGAGGTATCGTGTCCGACGAGGCGTCGGGTTCCTACGTGAGCATCCGGTGATCCACCATGATGCACCGCTCGTGAACGTAGGGCAGTCCGGCCTCCTCAGCCATCGCCCGCGCCTCCGGGCTGGATACCCCCAGCTGGGTCCAGATGGTGGGCGCCTGCCCCGTGGCGTCTCGCCGCGCGATGACGTCGCGTACGACGCCAGCGGTGTACGCGGATTGCCGGAAGACATTGACGATGTCCACCTGCACGTCGGCGGGAATGGCGGAGACCGTAGGGTAGCACGGGGCGCCCAGGATCTCGGTAGCTTTCGGGTGGACCGGGATCATGCGGTAGCCGACCTGCTGGAGGTAGCGCGCGATCTGATGGCTGGTGCGGCTCGGCTTGGGCGAGCAGCCTACCACGGCGATGGTCTGGGCGGTGGCGAAGAGCGTCTGGAGGTTGGGCATCAGAGCGAGCAAATGTGGGGGTAGCGCAAGGCAAGGTGGTACGGACAGCCGGGCGCGGCGATCCGTTGGTTCGTCCGGTGGCCTGGGTTGGTCGGCCGGTCCCGGTGCCTCCCACACATTTTGTATACCGCTGGGCGCACGTTGCACTTTTCCCTTCCGCTGCGCCCTATCTTGCTGGCTTACCTCGCACTGACACTCATGTAATGTAGCCAAGACCCCATGGCGTCGTATCCGTTTCAGGCCATCGAGGCTCGTTGGCAGGCCTACTGGGAGGCCCATCAGACCTTCCGCACGCCCGACGAACCCACCCCTGATCAGCCCAAGTACTACGTGCTCGACATGTTTCCCTACCCGAGCGGGTCAGGGCTACACGTAGGCCATCCGGAGGGCTACACCGCTACCGACATCCTGGCCCGCTACAAGCGGATGCTGGGTTGCAACGTGCTCCACCCGATGGGGTGGGACGCGTTCGGCCTGCCGGCCGAGCAGTACGCCCTGAAGACCAACACCCACCCCCGCGTCACCACCGAGAACAACGTCGACCGTTTCCGCGAGCAGCTCAAGGCGCTGGGCTTCTCCTACGACTGGCAGCGCGAGATCAACACCACCGCTCCGGACTACTACCGGTGGACCCAGTGGATCTTCCTTAAGCTCTACGAGCGGGGCCTGGCCTACCAGGCCGAGATCCCCGTCTGGTGGTGCGAGGAGCTGGGCACCACGCTGGCTAACGAGGAGATCGTGGATGGCAAGAGTGAGGTCGGCGGCTTCCCGGTGGTGCGCCGGCCACTTCGCCAGTGGATGCTGCGCATCACCGCCTACGCCGAGCGCCTCCTGGCCGGGCTGGACGATCTCGATTGGCCCACCAGCACCAAGGAGATGCAGCGCAACTGGATCGGGCGGAGCGAAGGCGCTGAGATCAGCTTCCCCATGGTGGACCACGACGCCCAGATCCGTGTCTTCACCACCCGCCCGGATACGCTCTTCGGGGCCACCTACATGGTGCTGGCGCCCGAGCACCCCCTCGTGGACCCCATCACGACGCCTGCACAGCGGGAGGCCGTCCGCGCCTACCAGCTGGAGGCCGCGCGCAAGAGCGACCTCGAGCGCACCGAGCTGCAGAAAGAGAAGACCGGCGTGTGGACCGGGGCCTACGCCACCAACCCCGCCACCGGCACGGACGTCCCCGTCTGGATCGCCGACTACGTGCTGGCCTCCTACGGCACCGGGGCCATCATGGCTGTGCCGGGGCAGGACGAGCGCGACTGGGAATTTGCCGAGGTATACGATCTGCCGATCGTCCGCACCGTCCAGCCGCCCGCCGACTTCGAGGGGACGGCCTACACCGGCGAAGGGCCCGCCATCAACAGCGGCTTCCTCGACGGCCTGGGCGTGGCCGAGGCCAAGGCCGCGATCATCGACTGGCTCGAAGCTCAGGGGCACGGGACGCGCCAGGTCAACTACAAGCTGCGCGACTGGCTTTTCAGCCGCCAGCGCTACTGGGGCGAGCCGTTTCCCATCGTGTTCGTGGACGACCAGGGCGAGCGCGTCCACAAGCCGCTGGCGCCCACCGACCTGCCGCTGACGCTGCCCGACCTGGAGGAGTTCAAGCCCAGTGGCTCCCCCGAGGGCCCCCTGGCGCTGGCTACGGACTGGCTCCACACCACCGACCCGGAGACGGGCCATCCCGCCCGCCGCGAGACCAACACGATGCCGCAGTGGGCGGGGTCGTGCTGGTACTACCTGCGCTTCATCGACCCTCACAATGACGAGGTGCTGGTCGACCCCGAGAAAGAGCGGTACTGGATGCCGGTGGACCTGTACGTGGGCGGCCAGGAGCACGCCGTGCTGCACCTACTCTACGCCCGTTTCTGGCACATGGTGCTCTATGATGCGGGTGTGGTGGCCACGCCCGAGCCCTTTGTGCGCCTCATCCACCAGGGCCTCATCCTGGGCGAGATGGAGTACACGGGCTTCCAAGACGCCACCGGCGCCTGGATCAGCACCACGGACACAGAGGGCCACGCTGACCTCACCCGCGTCCGCGTCGACGAAGACGACGTGGAGAAGCGCGGCGAGGGCTTCGTGCTCAAGGCCGATCCGGCCATCACGCTGGACGCCCGTTCGTACAAGATGAGCAAGAGCCGCGGCAACGTGGTCAACCCAGACGAGGTCATCGCGCAGTACGGGGCGGATTCCATGCGGCTCTATGAGATGTTTCTCGGCCCCCTGGAGCAGAGCAAGCCGTGGAGCACCCGCGGCGTGGAGGGCGTCTTCCGCTTCCTGAACCGCGCCTGGCGCCTCATCACCGACGAAGCCGACGGCCTCTCGCCTGCGCTCACGGGCGACGCGCCCACCAAAGACCAACTCCGCACCCTCCACCTGACGATCCAAAAGGTCACGGACGACATCGAAGGGCTGCGTTTCAACACAGCCATCTCGGCCATGATGGAGTTCGTCAACGCCGCCATGAAATGGACGGCGTGCCCCAAGGCCGTCATCGAGCCATTCGTGTTGCTCCTGAGCCCGTTCGCGCCGCACCTGGCGGAAGAGCTGTGGCAGCGCCTCGGCCACGCGACCTCGCTGGCCTACGCCCCATGGCCCGAGCTCAACGAGGCCTATCTCAAGGAAGATACGCTCACGCTCCCGGTCCAGGTCAACGGCAAGGTGCGCGCCAACATCGACGTAGACGCCAGCGCCTCCAAGGACGCTATTCTCGCCCTCGCCAAAGCTGAGGAGAACGTGCAGCGCTTCCTCGAAGGCAAGACCTTGCGCCGCGAGATCTACGTCCCGGGCCGCATCGTGAACTTAGTGGTCAATTGAATGGTGAGTGGTGAATGGTGAAGTGGAGGCGAGACGTTGCTTTCGAGCTCCACTCCCAGACGGCATGTGCACTGCGGGCGTGAAACTGAAAAGCGGAGCCCCATCTCCTACTTCACCATTCACCACTCCTCTCCCTCCTGCCATGTCTGCTGAATGCCGGGCGCCTGAAGCCGATGCTCTCCGGAGTGGCGCGCACGACGCGCAGTCAGACTCGGCGGCGCAGCGGTGGGTGCTGGCGGCTTCTGTGCTCGGGTCGAGTGTGGCGTTCACGTTATCGTCGGTGGTCAACGTCGCGCTGCCGGCCATGCAGTCTAGCTTGGGCACCAACGCGGCCACGATGCAGTGGGTGCTGAACGCCTACCTGCTCCCCTTGGCTGGGCTCATCCTGATTGGCGGGGCGCTAGGCGATCGCTACGGACGGACGCGTGTCTTTGCCTGGGGGCTAGGCATCGTGGGGGTGGCCACGGCGGCCTGTGCGTGGGCGCCGAGTGCGGGCTGGCTCATTGCGGCGCGGGCGGTGCAAGGAGTGGGGGCCGCCTTGCTGGTGCCTGGTAGCTTGGCCTTGCTACGGGCTTTCTTCCCGCCGGAGGAGCGGGGGGCGGCCATCGGGACGTGGGCGGGGGCGGCCGCGCTGACGAGTGCTGCGGGGCCGCTGCTGGGCGGCTACCTCGTGGATGTGGCGGGCTGGCGCTGGATGTTCGTGGCCCTCGTGCCGTTTGCGGCCGTCGCCTTGGCGTTGGCCGTGTTCCGCCTACCGGAGAGCCGAGCGGCACATACGGACGGCGACCTCGACCTACCAGGGGCTGTGCTGGCCGCCGCTGGGCTTGGGGCGTTGGTGTTTGGGCTGATCCGACAGGGCGAGACGGGCTGGGCCGATCCCCGCGTGTGGGGGAGCGTCTCCGCGGGCGTGGGGCTACTGGGCGGCTTTATCCTGCGCGAGGCCCGGACCTCGGCCCCGATGATGCCGCTCACCCTGTTTCGGTCGGCCACCTTCTCGGGCGCCAACGCGCTCACTATGTTTCTGTACATGGCGCTGGGCGGGCTGTCCTTTCTGTTTCCCTACGTGCTCATCGGGGTGCATGGGTACTCGGCCACGGCGGCTGGGGCGGCGTTCTTACCCTTTACGCTGCTCATGGGCGGCCTGAGCCGCTGGATGGGCGGCCACATCGAGCGGATCGGGGCGCGGCGTATGCTGATCACCGGCACCACGGTGTCCGCCCTGGGCCTCGCGCTCTTCGCGCTGCCTGGCACGTCGGGCAGCTACTGGACCACCTTCTTTGTGCCCATGGTGGTGCTGGGGCTCGGCATGACCGTGGCCGTGGCGCCCCTGACCACCGTGGTGATGAACGCCGTGGACGACGATCAGGCCGGCACCGCCTCGGGCATCAACAACGCCGCTAGCCGCGTGGCGCAGCTGTTGGCCATCACCCTCTTCGGTGCGCTGACCTTTGGCGTTTACACCTCCACGCTCGATGCGCGCGCCGCCCAGGCCGATCTGTCAGCGGCCAGCCTGGCAGCCGTTGCCTCGGCGCGGCAGGACCCGGGCGGCGGTGCCCCCTTGGACGCCGTGCCCCCGGAAGAGCAGGCGGCGGTGCGAGCGGCCACGGCTGGCGCGCTGGTCCACGGCTTCCGGTGGGCCATGGGCGTGTCTGCGGCGCTGGCCCTGATGGGGGCCGCCGTGGCCGCCGTGTCCATCCCTGGGCGACCGGTGGCCGAGGAACCGGGGTAGGGCGTTCCTCGTGGCTGTGCCAAGGGCTTCTTCGACCACTCAACGAGTACATCCATGACCCTAGACGTGTTGGCCCTGGCGGCCCATCCGGACGACGTGGAGCTTTCGGCAGGGGGCACGGTCTGTGCGCTGACCCAGCAAGGCTACCGCGTGGGCATCATCGACTTCACCCGAGGTGAGCTGGGCTCACGGGGAACGCCCGAGGGGCGGCTTGAGGAAGCGGCCGAGGCCTCGCGCATCCTAGGGCTGGCCGCCCGTCACAACCTCGGCCTGCCCGATGGCCACATCGAAAACACGCCCGCCACCCAGCGGGCCCTCATGCGATACATTCGTCGCTATCGCCCGGCTATCGTGCTCATGAACCCGCTGCAATGCCGGCACCCCGATCATGGCGCTGCCCATCGGCTGGCCACAGACACGCTCTTCTACAGCGGCTTGCGTAAGATTGAGACGGTGGATGAAGACGGTAGCCCGCAGGAGCCGTGGCGTCCGCACCACGCGCTGACGTACATCCAATCCGTAGATGTCAAGCCGACCCTGGTCGTGGACGTGACGGACGTGTGGCCCCAACGGGTGGCGGCCCTGCAAGCGTTCAAGTCGCAGTTCTACAACCCGGACTACACACCCGGCGCCGACGAGCCCGAGACGTACATCTCCAACCCCACCTTTTTCGAGTGGGTGGAGGGCCGGGCGCGGCACTACGGCTACCAGATTGGGGCCACCTACGGCGAGCCCTTTCTGTATCCGCGGGCGCCCCTGGGCACGCAAGATCTCGTCTCGTTCCTCCGCCTGGAGAAGACCTACCGCTGACGTCAGTTTCGGAGGGGCATCTCGATCCGAGTGGCGGGGCGGCTGAAGTGGCGTGGACGGCTGTAGGCGAACCCCAAGGACTCGTGAACGGGATCCAGCACCAGGACCGGGCACGGAGCCAGCCGAATCATACGCTCAGCGGCCAGGGTTTCGGCGTGAAGGACCGTGTCGAGGAGGGACTCATGCTTGCGCGCGACGACGAGATCGATGTGGCGCTCCTCAGCCAGGGCGAGCGCATCGTCGGCTATGTCCCCGCTGGTGACGTCGAGGTAGGAGGGGGTGGTCAGCCGCTCGGCATGGAGGAGGGTGCGCGCGCGGCGGACCTGGGCCTCCATGCGCGCCTGCCGTTCGACGCCCCGGTTGCGAGCAAACGGCGCTGAACGGAGGGAACGCCCGGTCCTTGGGGCATGCATCAGCACGTGCAGGTCGGCGCGATAGAGCCGGGCCAGGTACAAGGCCCGATGGAGCAGCGAGAGGTCTTCGTGCTGGGCATGAAGGAGGACCAGCATCTGGCCCAGCCGTCCGTCACGCAAGAGCGAGGGGTTGGACTCCCGGGTCGCTAGCATCCCGCAAGGAGCCTGGCGAAAAACGGAGGCCGAGTGGCTCCACGGGACCGACGGGGTGACCCATTTCTGGCCACGCACGTTCATCACCACCAACTCGGCTCCGGTCCGGACGGCATGGTGGATCAACGCCTTGGCCACCCCATGCCGGCGGAGGATCACAGGGCGCACCGTGACCCCTTCCAGATCGTGCAGGGCCAGTTGATCGAGCAGGTGGCGGTGAGGGTCGTAGGACGGGGGAAGCGCCGGACTGGCCACATGGACGAGATGGAGCGGGAGATGAAGCCGACGGGCCCATTGCAAGCCTTGAGAGAGCGCTTGGTCAGCGCCTGCCGTGAAATCAGTGGGAACGAGTAGCGGACGGGCGTGCAGCATAACGAAGGGGGATGAGGGGGACCGAAGGCTCAAGAGAACACAGCATGCGGAGAGCGGCCCCGGTCAGTGAATGAATCTGTTGACATAGAAAAGCGCTTCCAGCGTGCGAAATGTGTATGGGTAGGCACGTGGATTTCCAACATAGGTGGAAATCAGCGAGGGGGCTGGACGTGGGCTCCGTGAAGCCGTGTAGGATGAAGGCGGCTCAGCGTGTGGGGAGAACTCGCACGCGCGAGAGGCCCCGCGCAGCCATCCGTCAAGCGGGCCGCGCAGCCCCCATCACCTCCACACAAGAGCGCGACCGACACGTAGGGGCCACCCTGGTGCCCCACGCAGGTTTTTCCGCCTAGCGCCGGGAGAATCCGGGCGCTAGGTTACGCCTAGGTCCTAGCATGCAGAGCGTGGCTGAGGATCCCCGAAGAAGCCGTCTGGAGGGCGGCTCGGTATGGGCAGACAGCCTCGATGCACGAGATGGCCCGCCGTGCGACGCCAGGACCCTTCCGTGTCGTCACAGGCCAAGCTTCTTGCGGAGACGATCCATGCGTGCCCTCATCCTCACCCGATCCTTCCCTCACGGACAGGCCCTGCGCACCTGGTTGACCTCCTGGGGCTACGAGGCGCAGATCTCCGATGCTCTGGGCGAGACGGAAGCGTTCGGTCAGGCACCGGACGTGGTGCTGATTGATGTAGACGGGCCCCCGCGACTGGCTTCACGCCGCCGCCCGCGCCCTGCTACCCGGCGCCCGCGGGCGCCCGAACAACGCCTGGCACCCTTCGTGCTGGCTGTGCGGTTCGAGGAGCACCCCTCGAAGGCCGCCGCGCCGTGGGTGGCGTCGGCCGACTTGGAGGTGGACGGGACCGATCCCTCGGCGGTGCGTCAGGCCTTGATGCGTGGACGCCTGGCGCGGTCCGGCCCTCTGGCGTTGGCGGCCTTGTCTATCGTGGAGATGCCCCCCGACCCGCACCGGCCGGTTCAGCACGAGTTGGAGCGTACCGGGCCTGCTGGCGTGGACGCCTCCCTGACCAGCGCTTTGCGGGCCGGGCACGCCTTGGTTCGCCGGTCTGAGCAAGGCCAGGCGATTACCACAGACGAACTGGAGGCGCTCATGGCGCTACTCCGCGAAGGGGTGGACCACGTGCGCGCCCTCTCGCACACCTTCCGGGCACCAGGTGCCGGCGCCTGTCCGCTCGTGCCGGCGCTCCAAGACCTGCTGGCCTCGGCCCAACGCGCGGCTGGCTTCACGGGGCGCCTCGACGTGGAGGCGGCCTGGCCCCCATTCAAAGAGTCTGCCGTGCGGCACCTGATCCGAATCGCCCAGGAAGCCGTCACCCATGCCCTCAAACATGCTCAGGCCCGCCACCTGGTACTGCGTGTGGGACAGGAGGGCGGGCGCCTGTTTCTGCAGATCGAAGACGATGGAGCGGGGCGGCCAACAGGGGCCCAGCAGGCCGCTCATGGTCTCGGCCTGCGCACCATGCAGTACCGGGCCGCCTGCCTGGGCGCTCGGCTCACGGTAGAGACTCCCCCCTCGGGCGGCACGAGCGTCACCTGTTGGCTCCCTCCGCTGCCTGGCCTCGTGGTTGAGGCCGCCTCAACCACGGTCTTTCCTTCACCGGCCCCCCCTCGAGCCCATGTATCGCCTCTTCATTGTGGATGACCATCCCATCATGCGGCGTGGCTACGCGTATCTGACCCAAAGCGAGCCCGACCTCGTGGTGTGTGGCGGAGCCAGCAACGGCCTCGACGCCCTCCAGCAGATCCGAGCCCTCCATCCTGACCTGGTGATCTGTGACCTATCTCTGGGGCCCGGTATGCACGGCCTTGAACTCATCAAAACCCTGCAGGCTGAGGATCCGGACCTGCCCATCGTGGTCGTCTCCATGCACGACGAAACCCTCTACGCCGATCGGGCCCTGAAGGCCGGGGCCCGGGGGTATGTGATGAAGTCCGAGGCCGACACGGCGCTGATCCAGGCCCTGCGCCGGGTGCTGAACGGGCATCTGTACCTCAGCCCTCATGCGATCGACCAGATGCTGGGCCATGTGGCGCGCCACGGCGATGCCGTGTGCTCCTCGGTGCTGGCGAGCCTGAGCGATCGTGAACTGGAGGTGTTCGGACACCTGGGCCATGGGCGCACCACCCAAGAGATCGCGGCGTCCATGCTGATCAGCCCCAAGACCGTGGAGAGCTATCGTACGCGCATCAAGGAGAAGCTCGGCGTTAAGCACAACGTTTCGCTGATCCGGCGCGCCGTGCAGTGGGTCGAACAAGAAGCCTGATGAGTCCTCGCCGTGAACCTGGCGCCGACGCCGTCGTACGGAACGCCTTGCTCTCTTCGTACGGCACACGCATGTATCAGTATCAAGACACCGAACGGTATTTTGCCCAGGTCGCGGGTGGCCTGGAGGCATTGGGCGCCGAGGAACTGGAAGCCCTCGGCGCCACGGATGTGGCCTCGGTCTACCGAGGGGTGCACTTCAATGCGGCCCCCGCCGTGCTCTACCGAGTCAACTACGAGGCCCGCCTGCCCACCCGGGTGCTGGCCCCGCTGATCTCGTTCGGGTGCCACAGTCCGGACTATCTGTACCGCACCGCCCAGACGCTGGACTGGACCGACTTCCTGACGGCCGGACAGACCTTCGCGGTCTTCGCCAACGTGTCGAACAGCAAGATCCGGCATTCCAAGTACGCCGCGCTCCGGGTCAAAGACGCCATCGTGGATCAGTTCAGGGAGCAGACCGGGCGGCGCCCCAGCGTGGACACGCGCGATCCAGACGTGTGGGTCAACCTGTACATCGAGAACAACCGGGCTACGCTGAGCCTGGGCACCTCGGGTGGGTCGATGCATCGCCGGGGCTACCGCACCCAAGCAGGCTCAGCCCCCATGCAAGAGACCGTAGCCGCCGCCGTGATCCGCATGTCGGGCTGGACCGGCGAGCGGCCGCTCTACGACCCCATGTGCGGCTCCGGCACGCTGCTGGCCGAAGCCCTCATGCAGGCCTGTCACATCCCGGCGGGCTACCTGCGCACCGGTTTCGGCTTCGAACGGTTGCCCGACTTCGAGGCCGCCGTATGGCACGCCATCAAGGCCGAGGCCGATGCTCGCATCCGGCCCCTCCCCGAAGGCCTGATCGCTGGGAGTGATCGTGACCCCGCCATGGTTAAGGTCGCCCGGGCCAATCTACGCCACCTGCCCTCAGGTGATCGCGTGGAAGTGCAGGTCGCGGAGTACCAGTCCCTCTACGGGTTCGCCGACACCACCCTCGTGCTGAATCCCCCCTACGGCGTGCGCATGAAGAACAAGCGCGAGATGGCCGATTTTATGAAGGAACTGGGCGACTTCCTCAAGCAACGCTGCACGGGATCGACGGCTTTTATCTACGCCGGAGACCGGACCTTGCTCAAGCGAGTGGGGCTGCGGCCGGCCTGGAAGAAGCCCCTCGTCAATGGAGCCTTGGACGGACGGCTGGCGCGCTACGACCTCTACTGATCAGACGCCGTGCGTGGTACGTGCTGCACGATCAGCGCGCCCTCGCCGTAGCGCGCTTCCACCACAGGCCCGATGCCCACCGAGGCCAGCAGGGACCCCAGGCTGGTGGCCAGCCCGTCTTGCACGTCCGAGGCATTGAGCGCCGTCAGCGCGGTCGTCTCCAGCGCAAGCCGGATCTGCTGCTTGTACGAGACAAGACGGTCGCAGAGGTCCACGGAGCGGCCACCCAGGTTGAGGTTGCACACGCCCCCCGCCTGCACGGTCCCCTCCAGCCGGGCCCCGACGGCTTGGAGCCCCAGCAGGCTGTCTGGCCGGACGGTTGTTTCCAGGGTGATCACCAGCGCGCCGTCGTCGAACTCGATGTCTGGGGCCGCGCTGTCGGTGCTGCCGAAACACGGGCCTGTGCCGAAGACCGTCTGGCTCAGGCAGCGCCCCTTGAACTCCGCTCCTTCATCCTCGAAGGGGAAACGAAGCGTGAGCCGGAGAGGCTGGGCCGGGGTGCCCACGGGGAGGACCTCGGCCAGGGTCTCGTCTGCGGTGATCTCGATGGAGTCCGCGATCACCCGCAGGTCCTGTACGTAATAGTACAGCCGGAACGGACCCAGCCGAATGCGCGACTCCGGGATGTTGAACGTCACGTCCTCGACGCCCAACCCCGCGATGCGCAGGCGGGCATCGTCCGGGCGATGCCAGGTGCCCGTCGTGCGCGGGCCGTAGTTGTTGAGCACCACCTCGGCGCCTCGCACTTGGGTCTGCACGAGGGGCAGCAGCAGGCTCAGCGGCACGGAGGCCGTGGCCACAGGGGCTCGGCTGGGGGCCCGTTCCACAGCCGGCGTATCCGGTTCCAGCGCGCCCGGCGACCCGTCGCAGCCCACCAAGAGCAGGCTACCCACGAGCAGTGTGGCGCACAGGGAGGAGAAAAGAGGACGCATCATGCCTCTTCAACGGCGTCCACGGCTATCCGTTCGCCGAGACTGGCGTCACATCGAAAACGTGTGCGTGTACTTGAAGACAGCCACCCGGCTCTGGGTGCGAGGCAGTTCCAGGTCGGTCCGCTGCCGGGCGGTGGTGAGGCCGTGGTTGTAGACGAGCCACAGGTCATTGCCCTCCCGCAGGTTGTATCGGACCCGCAGGTTGGCCGACACCAGGTCCCCCGCGCTGCTGACTTGCACGAAGGTGTTGGCCGAGAGCTGTTTGTTGAGCGCACCCTGGATGCGCAGCCGTGCAATGTGGGCGTCGAACCCCTGATCCCGGTCTGGGAAGCGTACCACGTTGAGAGCATATTCCGTGCTGATTTCCAGCAGGGAGGACACGTTCCAGGTAGGCCCCACGCTGACGTCGGCGCGCCAGCCGTCGTAGAATGTGCCCGCACTGAGGCCCAGGTTGCTGCGGACACGCCGCGCTCGGTTGGCTTGGTACTGGGCCTCCGCGCGCACGAAGGTGTAGCCGCCGACCGGGATCTCCGTGTCCTCGGGCAGGGCCAAGGGTTCGAGCAGGTCCTCGTAGGAGAGCCCCGCCGAAGCATTGAGGCGGGCGCTGTTCTTGAGTTGCGTGGACCAACGCTGCGTCACCCGCCCCGTCTCGATGCTCCCGTCGGTGTTGCGCGCCACCAGGACGCCGGCCAGGCGCGGAACGACGAGCCGGAACGGGCTCTCAGCGCTCGGAAACCATCCGTAGCCGACGTCGGCCGTGAGGGCTACGATGTTCTCCCGCGTGACGAACCCCAGCTCCGGGTTGAAATCGTCACCGTACCACTTGGCGGTGCCTTGGTAGATGAGGCCTTGCTCGCGCCGCCGTTCCCACTGGACGCGCACCATGCCGTTCTTGAGGTCGGACGAGGGCCCGCTGCCGTCCGCGTTGCGATCGAACGTCTGGGCCCAGCGGATCGTCACGTACTCATCGCCCACGGGGCGCAGCGAGGCGTCGAAGCCGTAGGCGAGGTTGTAGCCCCCGTCGCCGTCGACGCGGGTGGTGGTGATGCCGCCTACGTATGAGTACGGGTTGAGCACCTGCTTACGGAGGCGCAGCACGCCGAAGTTCTCGGTGGGGAGGTCCAGCCCGGAGGTGCGGGCCGTCTGCATGTTGAGCAGCCCCACGTCCCAAGCGCCGAGGCGGCCCACCAGGCGGGCACCGCCCAGGATCCGGACCGGCTGCCCATCCTCCAGGCCAATGCGACGGCTGTAGAAGAGTCGATCCCGCCGCCCGGTGAAGAACTCGAAGACGCTCGCGCGCTCTTGGAAGAACTGCCGCTTCTCGGGGAAGAAGAGGGAGGTCCGCGAGAGGTTGACCTGCTGCTCGTCCGCTTCCACCTGGGCGAAGTCCGTGTTGAGCGTGAGGTCCATGGTGAGGTTGGCCGTGAGGTTGTACTTGACATCCAGCCCCAGCTCTCGGCTAAAGTCGTCCTCCTGGGTGTAGTGGGACTCGTCATCAGCCACGAGCACCTGCCGGCTGGTGCCGCCCAGGGCATAGGGGGCCACGTAGACCGGCCGCTGCACCGTGACGCCGTCCATCGTCACGTCATGCGCCTGCGAGGGTTTGGCGAAGCCGAGCGAGAAGTCGGGCGAGACCGACGGGTAGATGTGGCGCTCCGCTTTGCGGGAGATGAAGCGGTAGGTGATCAGGCCCATCTCCACGCGATCTCCCACCACCTGGAAGCCCAGGCTGGAGAACGGGATGCGCATCTCGGCAAACCACCCTTGGTCCGTGATGGTGGTGGCCACGTCCCAGAACGTGTTCCAATCGCGGTTGACGGCGCTGGCCCGGCCGGACGAGACGGCATCGTTGGCCACGGCCCAGTCCAGGCGCACGCCGGCGGGCGTGGTGATAAACCAGAGGGCGTTTTCGTTGTCGTCGAACGGGTCCAACACCACCGCAAAGCCGTCATCGCCGCTGTAGCGGTCTCGGTACAACGAGTTGACGCGGATGTTGGCCGGGTCGGTATCGTAGAGGTGCCCGGCTACGTAGAGATGCGTTTCGTCGTGCGCGATCCGGATCTCGGTGCGCTCGGTAGGGGCCGCGCCGTACACCGGCTGGTAGACGGTGAGTGGAAGCGGCTCTACCGCCTGCCAGGCCGCTTCGTCTGGTACGCCGTCCAACACGATGGGCGCCGTGAGGGCCGGGATGTAGAGCGGCGGTGGGTCCGGCGGCGGCATCGGGGCCTGCGCCCAGCCAGCGCTCGGGGCGACCAGCAGGAGCAGCGCGGCCAGGGGGCAGAGGCGCATGGGTGAGGGCGAGGGAGGGGATAACCGATTGAAGATACAAAAGCTGGGGTGGGAATGGTGAGTGGTGAACGGTGAAGTGTGAAGGGGGCGGTGGCGCTACCGGCCGCAGTCGGCTCGGATGGCTTCGCGGGAAGGGTGGGACCCAGGTAGGCCTCCAGCCTTGCACATTATCCATGGAGCCGTCTGGGACTGGGGGCGTATGTTGCGGGCCCGGTCCGTTTGATGAGTTGACGCCATGCCTGTGCCCCGTTATTCCCTGGATGCCCTCACCGAGTTTACCGTCCGTGTCTTTCGGCACCACGGCGTGCCCGAGGCGGATGCCCAGCAGGCGGCCGACGTGCTGCGTGCAGGCGATCGCCGTGGCATCGACTCGCACGGCGTGGCCCGCCTCTTGGCCTACCATCGCAAGCTGGACGCTGGGGTCACCAACCCGGCTCCGCAGATCCGCGTGGTGCGCGAGCTGCCGGGCACAGCCACCGTCGACGGCGACAACGGCCTGGGCCTGGTCGTGGGGCCGGCGGCCAACCGCATCGCGATGGACAAAGCGCAGGCCGTGGGCAGCGGGTGGGTCAGCGTGTGTAACACGAACCACTTCGGCATCGCGGGCTACTACGTGCTGGAGGCCCTCAAGCAGGACCTCATCGGGTGGGCCATGACCAATGCGTCGCGCCTGGTGGTGCCGCTCTGGGGGGCCGAGCGGCGCCTCGGCACCAACCCGATCGCCGTGGGCTTCCCCGCCCTGGAGGAGCCCCCCATCGTGATCGACATGGCCACCAGCACGGTCCCCTACGGCAAGATCGAGATGGCGCGCCGCCTCGGCCAGTCGATCCCGCACGGGTGGGGCATCGACGCCGAGGGGCAGTCCACCACCGACCCCGCCGCCGTGGTGGAGGGCGGCGGGCTGGTACCGCTGGGCGGCGAGCGCGAGCGCAGTGGCCACAAAGGCTACGCCCTCAGTGGCATGGTAGATGTGCTGAGCGGTGTGCTGAGCGGGGCCAACTGGGGCCCGTTCACGCCGCCCTTTGGCCTGGGCCTGGAAGGCGGAGAGACCCGGGTTGGGAAGGGCATCGGCCACTGCTTCGGGGCCTTGCAGGTGGCTGGCTTCCGCGATCCCCTCTCGTTCAAGCAGGAGGTCGACCACTGGATCCGCACCATGCGAGGCACGGCCCCAGCAACGGGCACCAACGGGCCGCTGGTCCCGGGCGACCCCGAGCGGATAGCCGCCGCCGAGCGTGAGCGCGACGGCGTGCCGCTGTCTCCAGCGGTGCTGGCTGATCTCCGCACGGTGGCTCACGAGACGGGCGTTCCCTTCGACTGACACAACCCATGACTGCATTGTCCTCCTCCTCCCCCCGCTGGATCGCCCTGGGTGCCGGCCACGCCGACCGCTACGGCCTCGGGCCGAAGGCGCGGTGGTTGGATGTGGCCCGGGGGCGTGGTCTATCCGTGCCCCGCGGCGTCGTGGTGCTCGACGAGACGTGGCGCCTGGCTTCGTCGCATGGGTTGGTGGAGCACGTGGATGGGACGGTCCGCTGCCCCTCGCCACCGGCCCTGGCCGCCTGGCTGGGCCTGCCGAGCTTCCGAGGGCGCGTGGCGGTCCGCTCGGCGTTTGCTGCCGAAGACGGGGCCGCCGAGAGCCACGCGGGCCGGTTCACCTCGCGCCTGCGGGTGGAGGCCGAGGATCCCACAGCCCTGGCGGAGGCCCTGTGCGCCGTGTGGTCGTCGGCGGCCCGCTTAGAGCCGGCCCCCGCCCGCGACGTCCTGATCCTCGAGATGGTCGAGGCCACCCACGCCGGGGTGGCGTTCACCGAGCGCGACTACCAAGACGACCGCGTGAACTACACGACCGGCACCGCCGAGGCCCTGGTCGCGGGCGCAGACGCTGGGCATGCGCTGACCGTGCCTGCGTTGGCGCCGTGGGAGACCGACGCGTGGCAACCGCCAGGTGCCCCCTTTGCCCCGCGCCTGCAGCATCTCTTGCGCGATGTGCGGCAGCTGGTGGGACCCGGCGACTGGGACGTGGAGTGGGCCGACGATGGGACACGCTGCTGGCTGCTGCAGGTGCGGCGCGTCACCCGGCCTGTGCGGCGGAACGAGGCCTTCACGCTCGCCAACCACAAAGAGATCTTGCCGGAGCTGCCGTCGCGGTTCATGACCAGCCTGATCACGTCGTGTGCCGCCGACCTCTTCGGCTACTACCGGGCGTTCGATCCCTCGCTCCCGCGCCGTCGTCTGTTCATCGAGACCTTCTACGGGCGGCCGCTCATCAACCTATCCCTCTTAACCGACATGATGCGGCACTGGGGACTGCCCACGCGCCTCGTCACGGACTCGATTGGAGGAGGGACCGATCAGGCGTTCGGGTTCAACCTGGGGCGGCTGCGGCGGAAGGTGCCGGTGCTGGTGCGCCTGGGGCTCGCGCAACTGACCTCGGTGGCCTCGGCCGAGCGTGCCATCCAGCAGATTCATGTGCAGACGCTGGCGCCGGGACCCACGCTTTCCGCGCTGCTAGGTGCCATGCAGCGCGTCTACACCGCCCTCGTGCGCGAGATGTTCTCGCTGACGCAGGCCATGAGCGGCCCGCTGGCGGTGCTGCGGCGCACCGGTACCCTGGCTGAGCACAACGCGCGGCATCGTACCATCGCCACCCAACTCTACGCTGACCTGGACGCCTTGCGGACCTACGTGGCGGCGCATCCCTCCCTGCGCCCCGCCTTGCAGCGCGGCGAGGTGCCTGCTGATCCGGGCTTTGCCGCCCGCTGGCGCGCCTTCCTGGCCGTTCACGGCCACCGGGGGGTGTACGAGAGCGACGTGGCACAGCCGCGGTTCCATGAGGCGCCAGCCCCCCTGCTGCAGAGCCTGGCCGCGCCCCCACGGACGCTGCCGGGGCGCCCTCGCACCGCCACCGGTTGGGCTACGCGCCCGCTGTGGGCGCAGGCCGCCCGCGCCATGCGGGCACGTGAGCGCCTGCGCTACGAGGCCATGCGTGCCTTCGACCGGCTGCGGCAGGCGTTGCTGCACGAAGCCGACCGGTGGGTGGCGGCTGGTGTGCTGCCGGACCGCGAGGCCCTGTGGCTTCTGGAGGTCGAGGAGATGCAGCGCCTGGAGGCCGGCTGGCGTCCCCCCGACGGTTTCTTCGCGGCGCGTGCGGCCGAGCAAGAGCACCTGCGCACCTACGACCTCCCCGACCTGCTCTACCGCTTCGACGACCTGGACGCCCAACCCAACCTGGAGTCCGGGGCGCCCAGCGACCGTCTGCACGGCCTGAGCCTCACGCCTGGCGTGCTGCGCGGCCGGGCCTGGGTGGCGGCTGCACCCACCGCCACGCTGCCTGACGGCTTTGATCCCGCCACCACCATCCTGGTGGCCCGTGCCATCGATGCGGGGTGGGTGCCCACCTTTGCGCTCGTAGCGGGTGTGGTGGTGGAGACCGGCGGCGACCTCTCACACGGCTCCATCATCCTCCGCGAGATCGGCCTGCCGGCGGTGACCAACGTGCAGGGAGCTACGCGGCACCTGGCCACGGGGCAGCCGGTCCAGCTGGATGCTGGGCGTGGGGTGGTCCGCCTCGACGGGGCGGCTGGCGGAACCCAAGACGCGGCCAACCGGTCATGAGGCCTCCCTTCCTGTCCTGTCCATCGGTGGGCCGCCCATGCTGAGCCAAGCCGTCGAAGACTACCTCAAGGTCATCTACAAGCTGCGGCCAGAGGGCCTGGCCTCGACCACAGAGGTGGCCCGGGCGCTAGGCGTGTCGTCGGCGTCGGTCACCAACATGGCGAAACGGCTCGACGAGCTGGGGCTGGTGCAGTACCAATCCTACAAAGGGGTCCGCCTCACCGAGGCGGGGACCAAAGTGGCGCTGGAGATCATCCGGCATCACCGGCTCCTGGAGCTGTACCTGCGCGAGGTGATGGGGTACTCGTGGGAGCACATCCACGAGGAGGCCGAGCACCTGGAGCACCACATCTCCGAAGAGTTCGAGGCCAAGATCGAGGAGATGCTAGGCTACCCCACCCACGACCCCCACGGCGACCCCATCCCCACGCGCGACGGCCGCATCGAAGAAGCCGCTATGGACGCGCTGGCGCAGGCTATGGTGGGCGAGCGCTTGGTGGTGCGCCGCGTGTCCGACGAAGACCCGCAGCTACTCACCTACCTGGAGTCCATCGGCTTGCTGCCGACCATGACGCTGCGGGTGACTAAAAAGGCCCCGTTCGATGGGCCCATTACGGTGCAAACGACCGAAGGGGAGCACGTCCTGGGGTTCAGCGTGGCCAACCACATCTTCGTGGGCCCCTCGGAGCTGGCTGGCTGACCCGGCAGTGCTGGGCGTTGGGGCGGCGCGGCCTTGGCCGGGGCGGTGACGGGGTTTCGGCTTGCATCGGGCGAGGCCTCGTCGCTATCGTTGACGGGAGGGCGTTTGTGCCCCGCTGCGTCGGCGCCGGTTGTCCATCGGCCTCCCTGCTTGTCTCACGCTCCTTCCTCCGCTCGCATGAGGTGCTCTCCCTCTGTTTGGTCCAGCTTGGCCTGCACCTGCGTGCTCGTCGTGGGCCTGTTCACGGCCGGATGCGCTACCACGTCGACCCCCTCGCCCCCGCGCATGGGGGCCGAGGTCCCGCCGGGCCAGGACGTGAAGCTCGCCGTGTACAACATCGCCTTCGGGGCCCTGGTGGGTGGCGCTGGAGCCCTCATCAATGGCTCCGATGCTCCACCGCTTCGCCGTTTTGCGCGGGGAGCCGGGTGGGGGGCCGCCGGAGGAAGCGCGGCCTACGCCGGCAAGTGGCTGGCTGGTGGGATCGGAGCGTCGGAGTCGCTCGCGTGGGGATGGCCATCTGTGTTGCTGCATGCGGCGGGGACATCGGTCGTGGAGAACGCGGCCTACGATCGGCCACCGCTTGACCGGCTCTCGGTGGATGTTGCTTTCCTCCGTCTCGACGTGATCCCATCGTCGGGCGCCGTCCGGGCCCGGGTGATGCCGGTGAGCGCGATCAGCCTCGTCCTGATGGCTGCGGAGCACGATCTCGACCTAGGCCGCTCCCTGGCACTCGGGTTTCCCGTGTTCACCGGAGACGGCCCCGCCTTTGCGCCACTCAACCTCAGCGGCCGGGCCACGGACGGGTTCGCCTTCCCAGGCTCGGTGTACCTCGCCGCTGGTACCAGCTACGAGCTCGTGGGCCATGAGCTAATCCATATCCTGCAGCTTCGGGAGTTCGCACGCATGGCGGTGCTCTACGCGCCCCTGGACCGGTCCTTGGCGCGGTCAAGCATGTACCGGGCCCTCTCTCGCTGGATCTATCTCGACAACCCCGCGATGATGGTGGTGGCCTATTATGGGATCGAGGGGGGCGCGCGGGCCTTCCCTTGTTACTTCAACAACTGGCTTGAGCGGGAGGCCGAGGCGTTCGGCTACCGCCGACCTGTGGAGACGTGCTCCTGAGCCTGTGCCGCACGCTGAACCTCGCCCTCGCTTCCTCGCGGCCCTAGCCGTCATCGGCCCAGGGCTCGCGATGGCGGCCACCGGGGTGGGCGCGGGCGATGTGGTGGCGGCCTCCGTGGCTGGGGCCCGCTACGGCGTCGTGATTCTGTGGGCAGCCCTGGCGGGAGCCCTGGCGAAGTACGTGCTGAATGAAGGGGTGGCTCGGTGGCAGCTGGCCACCGGCACGACGCTACTCGAAGGGTGGTTTCAGCATCTGCCTCGTCCGGTGCTGGTCGGGTTCGGCGGATACCTGGTGCTGTGGTCGTTCATGGTAGCGGGGGCCATGATGGCGGCGTGTGGACTGGCCGCGCATGCCATGTTTCCATCGGTGCCGGTGGGCGTGTTCGGGGCGTGGCATGCGGTGGTGGCCGCCGGGCTCGTGCTGATCGGACGCTACGCGCTGTTTGAGCGGCTGGTCAAGGTGTTCATCGCGCTCCTTGTGGTGACGGTGGTGGGCAGCGCCCTCTTGATCCGGCCCGATGTGGGCGCCGTGATGACTGGGCTTGCCGTGCCGTCGGTGCCTGCGGGAGCGGGGCCGTTTCTGCTGGGAGTGATCGGCGGGGTGGGGGGGAGCGTGACGCTGCTCAGCTACAGCTACTGGATGCGCGAGCGCGGCTGGGACGGCCCCACGCTGGTGACGCAGGTGCGGCTCGACCTGCGCGTGGCCTACGGGCTCACCGGTGTGTTCGGCGTGGCGATCATGGTGCTGGCGGCTCAGGCGCAGCCGGATCAGGTGACCGGGGCCGCCATGGCGCTGGAGCTGGCGCGGCAGATTGGCCAAGGCGGCGGCGCCTTCGGGCAAAGCCTCTTCTTGGTCGGCTTCTGGGGCGCCGTCTTCACGTCGATGCTGGGCGTCTGGCAAGGCGTCCCCTACCTCTTCGCCGACTTCGTTCGGCTGTGGCGAGGGCCGGAGGCGGCGGCGCCGTCCACGACCTCGGCCGCCTACCGGCTGGCTCTGCTCTTCCTGGCGGGACCGCCCATGGTGCTGCTCCTGGCGGACCGCCCCGTGTGGATCGTCGTGATCTACAGCGTAGCCGGGGCCTTCTTCATGCCCTTTTTGGCGGGCACCTTGCTCTACCTCAACACGCAGGCCCGCCTGGGCGCGCTGCGCAGCCGGTGGGGCACCAACGCCCTGCTGGTGGCGGCCCTGGTGCTGTTCGGCTACCTGTGTGTGGCCGAGCTGGTCGAGCGGCTGGGGGGCGGGTAAGGCAGATAGGCCCCAGGTCTTGGCTACGCGCTGCGTGATCCCAGGGCGCCTGTATGCCTCGGACAGGACGGCGTATCGCCGCGCCTCCCCCGCAACAAGCAAGCAGAGGGGCAGTAGACCGCAAGTGGTTGCTCTTGATTCCCCTCCACCTGGGTCCTCCCGTCATGCCAACGCACCGGTCCGCTTCTGCCCCGGCCGTCGCTACCCAGGAGCGCGGGGTTCTCACTGTGCTGATCGGGCTGGCGATGCTGAAGGTGAGCCTCCACCTCGCCGTCGCGGTCCTGACGCCCTACGGCCTCCACCGCGACGAGCTCCTGTACCTGGCCCTTGGCGATCACCTGGCCTGGGGCTACCGGGAGGTGCCGCCGTTGATGCCGGCCCTCGGTGCCGCCGTGGAGGCACTTCTCGGCTCCTCCCTGGTGGCGGTCCGTCTGCTCCCCGCGCTGGCGGGCGGGCTCGTGGTGCTGGCCACAGGGCTGCTCGTCCGAGCCTTTGGTGGAGGTCGGTATGCTGTGCTGCTAGCCGCCCTCGCGGTGTTCGCCGCCCCAGTCTTCATGCGGACGCACTCGCTCTTTCAGCCGGTGGTCTTTGATCAAGCGGTCTGGGTGCTGGCCGCCCTCGCGCTCGTCTGGCGCGTGGCCCAGGACGAGCCGCGCTGGTGGCTCGGGGTCGGGACTGTTCTGGGCCTAGGCCTGCTGTTCAAGGTTAGCGCCGCCTTCTTTGGCTTAGCCATCGCCGTGGGCGTCCTCCTTACGCCCCTCCGCCGCGACTTCGCCACGCCCTGGCCCTGGGCCGGGGCCGGCCTGGCTGTGCTGCTGGCGCTGCCCTACCTCCTGTGGCAGGTAGCCCACGGCTGGCCGTTCTTCGAGCACATGGCGCAGCTCTCCGCCCGCCAGCTCGTCCATGTGGCGCGCACCGATTTTCTGCTTGAGCAGATCCTGATGATGCACCCGCTCACGGTGCCGATCTGGGGGACCGGCCTGTGGTTCTTCTTCTCCCGCCGCGGCGCACCGTACCGGCCGCTCGGGTGGGCCTTCCTCGTGGCTCTCGGGCTCTTTCTGGCCCTGCGTGGGAAGGCGTACTACCTGGCCCCGGCCTACCCCATGCTCTTTGCTGGCGGCGCCGTCGTCCTGGCCGGATGGCTGCGTGCGCGGTGGGCACGAGCCACCGCGGTGATCCTGCTCCTCATCGGCGTTCTCGCGTTTGCCCCCCTCGGCGTGCCCGTCCTGCCCCCGGCCCCCACGGCGGCCTACGCTGTGGCGTTGGGTGTAGAGACCGCTGTGAAAACGGAAACCGGCGAGATGGCACGGTTGCCCCAGGATTTCGCGGACATGCTCGGGTGGGAGGAGCAGGTGGCCGTCGTCGATTCCGTGTTTCGCGCCCTCCCCGCCGACGCCCAACCGGACGCCATCCTGCTGGCCAGCAACTACGGCCAAGCCGCCGCCATCGACTTCTACGGACCGGCTCATACCCTGCCCGCGGCCACCAGCTACGCGAGCAGCTACTACGCGTGGGGGCCTGGGGATCGAGCGGGGACGATGGCCGTGGCGGTGGGAGTTCCAGCACGGATCCTCGACCAGCTGTATGAGGATTGTGCCGTAGCGGCGGTGGTCCAGCACCCCTGGGTTGTTGAGTACGAGACGAACCTACCCATTCAGGTCTGCCAGCGCCTCCGGCAGCCCTTGGCAGAGTCCTGGCCCACTCTAGAGAGGTACCGGTGATGGTGAGCGGGTCCGTGATCGAGCCCCTGCTGACGAGTCGCACCGCTGACCTGCCAGCGCAGAACCGGCGTGCTGCTGGCGGACACTACCCGCTGCCGATCGTAGACGCGGACCGGCTGGCAGCCTCGGGAAGCAGGTCTCCTGACCGACCTGCGCCAGCGCGGATACTCCGCCTGACGCTGCCTGACGCGCTACTCTGAGCTCCTCAATAGGCCACGCGGTCGTCAGAGCCGAGCCATTGGTCGAAGAGTGCCTGGGCTTCGTTGCGCAGCAGCGGGTGGAAGGGTAGGCGGCGTGCGGAGGGAGCGAGGGGGATTTCGTCGTAGATGAGGGCGTCGTCGAAGTGGGCGTGGGCCGCGTCGTGGCGGGTGCAAGCGTAGTAGACGGCCTGGAGACGCGCCCAGTAGATGGCGCCCAAGCACATCGGGCAAGGTTCGCAGGTGGTGTACAGGGTGCAGTCCGTGAGCTGAAAGGTGCCAAGGCGGGCGCAGGCGTCGCGGATGGCCACCACCTCGGCGTGCGCCGTGGGGTCGTGGGTGGTGGTGACGCGGTTGACGCCGCGGCCCACGATCTCGCCATGACGGACCACCAGCGCCCCGAAAGGTCCCCCGCCGCCGGTACGGATGTTGTCTTGGGCCAGCGCGATGGCTTGGCGCATGAAGGCCGCAGCGTCGTCCATGGCAGCAGAAGGGGGCATCACTCGGGGTCGAGTTCAATCATACGAAGCGGCAGCAAGAGGGCTCCCAGCAGCACGACGAGGCCGCACACGTAGAAGAGGCCGCCAATGAAGGCGTCGGCGTGCAGCAGGCCGAGCTGTCCCAGCATGAAGTGCCAGTCGTGCATCACGCTGTCGCCACCGAGTAGAGGCAGAGCGCGGGCGCGGGCATCGGCGGCGTAGGTGCTGATGTTGAAGAAGCTGTGGCCCAGCACCACCAGGCTGAGCTGGGCCCCAAACCGGTAGTGATGGCGCAGGAAGTGCCACACCAGGATCCCCGGCATGATGAGCTGCATGAGCGTGCCCCCCAGGAAGTGCATGAACGTCCCGAAGAAGCGAAAGAAGAAGTGCCCGGCCTCATGGAAAATCAGGTGCAGATGCCCCAACCACGTGTAGGCCTCCGGGTGAAGGATGACGTAGACGCAGAATGGGAGCAGCACCAGGGAGGTGCCCCACTGGCGCCAGAAGAGCGCCCCACGCGAGGAGATCGCAGACCAGGAAGACGACACAGCAACCGAGGCACTGGGAAACGGACGGGGTACAGACGTTCAGAGTATCGGCGGAGCGGCTGGGGGCTGAAGCGAGAGGGGAAACGGGAGATGGCAGATTGGAAACGGTAAACGCGGTAGGCCCATCGCCTGCGCTCCGTGAAGGAGCGGCCCCGGCCGTTTCAAACTTTCATGAAAGCGCACGTTGTTAACACGAGAGGCCTTGGTACCTAATATTATGTTAACATGACCTGTTCTCGTTCACCGTTAGCCCGCCACGCTGTATGCTAGCTCCAGACCATCGCCCGCTCCTCGAATCGCTGACCAGCAGCGACGACCTCGCCATCCAGCGCCGCGCACGGCTGTTGCTGCTCTACGACGCTGGGGAGCCCACGGCGGTGGTGGCCGAGGCCGTAGGGTTGGCTACGAGCACGGTGCAGCGTTGGCGGCGGCGGTACCTGGCCGAAGGAATGGCCATCTTCCCTGCCTCGCCTGCGGCTCCAGAGCCCACGCCCGCCAAGAAGAAGGCCGCCCCCTCGAAGGCCAAGCCGTCATCGCCGAAGAAGCCAGCGGCGAGTGCCAAGAAGGCCTCCCTGAAGGCCAAGAAGGGCGCGAAGAAAAAGTCGGGCTCTGACGCGCCCCCTGCCGAGGTTGCGGAGGCCGCAGACCCGCCCAAGAAGAAGGGCCGTAAGAAGAAGGCGCGTCGGCAGGAGAAGTCGCTCAAAGACACCTGGACGTCGCTCCTGAAGGGTGCCGAGGGCCTCGTGGAGAAGCCCAAGAAGACCAAGAAGTCGCTGCAGGGGCTCTCGCAACGGAAGGCCGTAGACCGGCTGGAGAAGCTGCTCAAGAAGGAGCGTAAGGTGGTCCGGGCTTATCTCAAGAAGAAGTCAATCAAGGCCAAGAAGCGGGCGCGTGCCGAGGCCTTGGCAGCCAAGATCGAGACGCATCTGCAGCAGGCGCGTGCCCTGCGGGCTCGTCTGCGTGAGCGGACTCGATGAGGCCAGCCATTGCGAGCGTCACCGGGGCGGCCTTTGCCCGGCTGGACCGCTGGATGCCGGAGGCGGTCCGGCACCGGGTGACGCCCGCGTACCACATGCAGCCGATGCCCGCAGAGCGCTACCGCCTGCGGGTGTACGACACGGTCACGGGCGCCCTGACGGCCCGAGGCTGCGTGCTCGTGGGCGTGGATCAACTGGATGCGCCCGCCCCGATGTCCGTCTACTGGGCCGAGGCGGGGCAGGTGCGTCCGGTGCCTGGTCTCGATGGGGTGCCTCGCCATGCAGGCGAATGGCCCGCGGGGCCGTGGCGGCAGCGGATGCACCGGTTCCTTGGCGCACGGGCTCTGCTGGGTCACCATGAGCTGACAGGGGCGCAGGCGGAGATCAAGCTCCGCAACAGCGCCGACAAGGTGGTGGCTCGGCTGCTGGTGCGCACAGCGTGGACGGTTCAGCACCCGGCAGCCCTTGGACACCCAGCCACCACGGTGCTCCCGGACCATGTGGTGATTCAACCTCTACGCGGCTACGAAGCTGAGGCCCAGCATCTGCAGAAGCACCTGGCTCCGCTGCTGGGGGCGCCCCTCGCCCCGTCGCTGGTAGAGCTGGCGTGGACCACCGTGGGCGATCGTCCGGGCCTTCGGCTCCCCGACGGCCCCCCTCGCCTCCAGGCGTCTATGGAGGCCGGCCCGGCTGCGCATCAGGCCTTGCGCCACGCCCACCAACGCATGCAGGCCTACGAGCCGGGGGTCCAGGCCGACTTGGACCGTCTGTGTGTGCGGGACTACGCCGTGGCTTTGCGGCAAACCGTCACCCTGCTGCGCGAGCTGGGCTCGGTGTTTCCCGTAGCGATCCTAGAGCTGTTTCGGTTGGAGCTTGAAGGGCTCCACCGCCTCTTGGCTCCGGTCCAGGCCGCAGACGAAGCCCTGGCCTTGCTCCAGACCTATGGGGCTGATCAGGCGCCCGGCGAGGTCGCCCGGCTTGAGCCCTTGCGTCTGGCGCTGGAGGCGGAGCGCGGCGCGGCCCACGCCGCCGTGGCCCAGGCGCTCGGCCATGCGCGGTATCAGCACGTGATGCGCCAGTGGGCCGCCTACCTGGACGATCCCGTCTCCGAGGGCCGCCCGCCCATCGTGGCTGAACGGCTGGCTGTGGAGGTGGTCCGGCGGCGTGCCGAGCGGCTGGCCACAGCCCTCCACAAGCGCGGCCGCAAACGGGGCCCCACCGAGGCCGCCTGGATGCACGCCTTGCACCCGCGTGTGGAGCCCTTGGAAGACCTGCTGGCGGTGTTCGCCCGCCTGTTCAAGCGTAAGGCAGTCACCCGGGCGCAGTGCGTGTTGGCGCCTCTCGTAGAGGCGGCCCAGCGGTACGAGGTGGCGCAAGGGCTGGAGCAACGCCTCCAGGGGTTTGCGGTACAGCAAGCCAACGGGACCCCTCCGTCCACCTGGATGGCCCTGGGGCGTTTGGAGACGGTCTTGGCCGAGCAGCGGCACGAGGCGCTGGCGCAGGCCCAGGAGGCCTTGGACTCGTTGAAGCCAGCGGTATTTCGGGGGTGGCCTGCGCGGTCGAGCTGAGGGCGTCGTATCATGGCCTTGCTCGTCCTGCCATGCTCTCCCCGCTTGTCTCATGCCTGCCCTTGCCCGCCGCGTTCTCGATCTGCGGCAGAGTGACATCCGTGCCATCACCGCTCTCGTCCGCGAGGTGGATGGCCTCAACCTTGGGCAAGGCGTGTGTGACATGCCGACGCCGGATCCCGTCAAGGTGGCCGCTTGTGCCGCCATCGAGGGCGACCGGTCCATCTACTCGCACTACGCCGGCGTCCAGGCTCTCCGCGAAGCCATCTGGCACAAAGCCACCACCTACAACCGCCTGCCGGCCGCCTCTCCGGAGGAGGTGCTGGTGAGTGCGGGCTCGACGGGGGCGTTCGTGACGGCCATCCATGCCCTGTTAGAGCCGGGCGACGAGGTGATCCTGTTCGAGCCGTTCTACGGGTACCATCAGAATCTCATCAAGCTGATTGGCGCGGTCCCGGTGGCAGTCCCGCTGCATGGGCCGGACTGGGAGGTCGATCTGGACCAGGTACGCCAGGCGGTGACGCCGCGCACCAAAGCGGTGCTTGTGTGCACCCCGGCCAACCCCAGCGGTAAGGTGTGGACACGCGCCGAGCTAGAGGGCCTGCTGACCATCTTGGAAGCCCACGATCTCTATGCAATCACGGACGAGATCTACGAGTACATGGTCTACGATGGCCACGAGCACGTGTCGCTGGCGTCGCTGCCGGGTGCCTATGCGCGGACCCTCACCTTGTCTGGCCTGTCGAAGACCTACAACATGACGGGGTGGCGCATGGGGTACGCGGTGGGGCCCCTGGCGCTGATCGAAAAGATGGGGCTGGTCAATGACCTGCTCTACGTCTGCGCCCCGACCCCGCTACAGGTAGGTAGCGTGGCGGCCTTCGAGATGGGAGCTGCCTACACCGATGCGTTGCGGGCTACCTATGCCGTCAAGCGGACGATGCTCTGCGAGGCTCTGGAGCGGATCGGGTGGGCATTCAGCTGGCCGCAAGGCGCCTATTATGTGCTGGCGAGCTTCGCGCCCCTGCAGGCACGGCGCCCAGGCTTCGAGGAGGCGCAAGCCGCGTGCCGCACCCTGATCCACGAAGCCGGTGTGGCTGCCATTCCAGGCCCCTCGTTCTTCGCGAATCCTGCCGATGGGGCTCACCTGCTTCGATTCTGCTATGCCAAGGAAGACGACGTGCTGGCGCAGGCGTGCCAGCAACTCGTGGAGGCCTTAGGCGAGGTAGGCGCAGCGTCACCCCTGTAGGGGCTCTGTCTCAGGATAAGGGGAGGCCTATGGCGGTGTCTTGAGCTTGGGCAGCGGCGGCCTGGGCAGCGGCGTTGATGGGCAGGGTGACCGTGAAAGTCGTTCCCTGGTCGAGGACGCTCTCTACGGACAGGGTGCCTTGGTGGCCCTCCACGATCAGGAGGGTGATGTAGAGGCCGAGGCCTGTGGAGCGCTCACCAGCTGTGCTTTTTACACTGGTGGTGTGGAATGGCTCAAAGAGCTGGTTGAGCTCGTCTTCAGGGATGCCAGGCCCTTCGTCGATGACCTGAATGGCCACGTAGTAGGGTTCCTTGAGGAAGGTGCGGACGTGCACCGTGGTGCCTTCGTCTGAGTATTTGATGGCGTTGGAGATCAGGTTGCCCAGTACCTGGTCGATCTTGTTTTCGTCCACGGTGGCGTGGAGCGGGATGGGGGTGAGCTCCAACGAGAAGTCGATGCGCTTGCTGTCGGCCACCAGTCGGTAGAGGTCAGCGGCGTGCGCCACGGTTTTGTTGAGGTCGGTGAGCGCCAGGTCCAGGTCCAGATGGCCCGTCTCAATGCGCGAGAGGCTGAGGAGGTCATCCACGAGGCGGGCCATGAACCCGCTGGACTCGTAGATAATCTTCAGGAAGCGGGCGTGCTTCTCGGGGTCGAGGGCGGCATCGTGGTTGCTCAAGTAGTCGCTGTAGAACCGGATAGAGCACAGCGGATTACGCAGCTCGTGCGCGGCCATCCCGATGAAGTAGTTCTTCTGCTCATCCAGGTTTTCTAGCTCCACCTTCTGCTTGACGAGCTGGCGCTGCATCCGCGAGAGCTCACTCTGCAGCTTGCTGAATTCGTCGTAGAGGGTCGGCTCGGCCAGGTCCTCATCGTCGCCCAGCAGGTGCAGGCGGTCTCGGACGATGGCTCGGAGCAGGCGGCCGAGGCCGTTGGCCGTGCTCACCAAGGCGGTGCCCAGCAGGCGGGTGGATGCCAAGTTGTTCGGGGCACCCGTGAGGAGGAAGCCCGTGCCCACCTTCACGGCATTCACGTAGAGAAGCGTAGGTTGCCCGTCGTAGGGAAAGTGCAGCTCCCAGTCAAACCCCACGCTGTTGCTCCGCACATAGTCCAGCAGGTTGCGGGCCTTGGACGCGGAGTCCAGCTCGACAGCGCTGTGCAGCAGGGGTGTTTCGTGACCAAAGGGAGCGATGCCGCCAAAGGTGTCCGGGATGCGCAGGTCATCACGTAACACCTCAACAATGGCGCCCTGCGTATCGCACGCGATGGCGAAGCCTGTGCTGTGAGAAGAAGGTGCGTCAGGCATGGGTGCGGGTGCCTTTAAGAGAGAGAAGAAGAGTGAAAGAGGGACTGAGCGACTTCGACGGCATGGTCGGCATCGGTGGCATAGCCATCGGCCCCGACGACCGTCCACAGGGTAGGGTCTACGTTGAAGGGCCGGCCGCCTACCATCACGCGTACGTGTGCGGTGGTGGGGTCAGCCCGGAGCTGGCGGATGAGACTGGTGACAGCGTCCAGGTGGTACGTCATCGTGACCGACACAGTGAGGAGGTCCGCCTCATGACGCCGAACGGCGCCGATCACCTCATCGAGGGGTAAGTGTCCCCCCAGGTAGTGACTGTCCCAGCCCTTCATTTCCAGGAAATCCAGGACCATGCGAAGTCCGATCTCGTGGAGGTCACCGCCCAGGCATGCGCCCACCACCACATGGCCGTTGCGGGCATGCTGCACGATGTGGGGATACAGCTCGGCCATGATGAACTGGGTCACCGCCGTGGTGTAGTGCTCTTCCGCGATGGACAGCTGGTTCGTCTGCCAGAGGCGTCCGATCTCACGCTGCGTGGGCTCAAAGATCTCGCGGTACACGTCGGCCACCTGGGCGCCCTGCTCCAGGGTGTCCAGGATGAGCTGCCGGGCCGAGGTCCGATCGCGTTTGAGCAGCAGGTCCAGGTACTGCCGCGCCGTAGCGGCCAGCGAGGATCCATCGGTCAAGAAGCATGAGTCGTCCGGTCCAGGCTCCTGCAGGCAGGACCGAGCGGCCTTGAGGTAGGGCCGCAGCGAGGGGTGCATGCGCTTCGGCAAGGAGTGATGCAGGACCTCGCGCACACAATCGAGCTGGCTGCGCAGATCACGCTCCGGTACGCCGTAGCTGCTCAGGTTCAGGCGCGACCACGACACATAATCCCGGAAGAGCGCTGGACAGGAGACGGCCACCGATTGAGCAAGGTGGCGCAGGTGGGCGTCGGCTGAACGGATGGACCGCTTGCGCTCGCGCTCCCCATACCGGTGCCATAGGTCCGGTGCATGCAGGTATTGACAGGAGACGACCGCTCGCGCCAAGGCCTCACGCTGCCCTTCAACCGCTAGGCTTAACTCGGTGTGCAGCGCATCCATATGTGGGCCCCCTCATGCGGGATATATTCTTCGTACATGTTACGAAGATGTTCGCACTTATGTTCGTGCTGAACGCTCAGGAGATGCCTGCTTGTGTCAAATTTACATGTATATGATAGCCTAAGTCGTTATATATCAATAGCCTGGATCTCGTTAAAGATAAAGAGAATAGGGGTGTTACACGACGTTCGTGGCTTTGAGGGCGTCCAAGACGGCCGGGTGCAGGGCTCCGTTGGTGACGATCACGCCCTGGTTGCGCTCCAGCCGCGCCCCCTGGCTGAAGTCTAGCGGGGCGCCGTGGATGTCCGTGATGGTGCCGCCCGCCTCGGCCACGACGAGGGCGCCGGCCGCATGGTCCCAGATCTTTTCGACGTAGCCCGGCCGGGTGGGCAAACGCAGGTAGATGTCAGCCTCGCCGCGTGCTACGACGGCGTATTTCGCCTGGCTATCCAGCCGCCGAGGGGCCGCGGTGATGCCCAGATGCTCGGCCACCTGGGCCGACTCGCTGTGGGAGCTGTGGCCGGACTCCACCGATTCACAGAAGCGCGCGTGGGCGGGGTCGTGCTGCGACGTGGTCTGCACCGTGGTCTCGGGGCTCCCTTCGTCCAGCTCTAGCTGCATAGCGCCTGCTCCACGCACAGCCACCATTACCGCCCCGCTTGGGGCGTCGGGCGTCAAGCTTGGCAAGTTCGGGCACGCCAGCGCCGCCACCGTGACCTGGCCGTTCACCACCAAGGCCAAGGCCACAGCGTACTGCTCGCCCCGCAGAAAGCCCTTGGTACCGTCGATGGGGTCGAGGGTCCAGAAGCGCGGACTGTAGGCGCTGGCCGAGCCATAGTCGATCCAGCGGCAGACCTGCTCCGGCGTGGTGCCAGGGCGCAGCGCCTGCACGCGCTCGGCCACGCGCATCCGCATGGCCTGCCCCTCGTCGGCGCGCAGGGCAGCGGCATCTTCCTCCGCGATGATGGGGTCGTCTGGGAACGCCTCGCGCAGGGCCCGGCACACCAAGGCCTGGCTGCCAAAGTCGGCCACGGTGACGGGGCTGCGGTCCTTTTTGTTGAGTACGTCAGGGGTGAGGCCCGCCTGGACGGCCTGGCAAAGACGGGCGGCTTCGCGGACAGCGGCCACCGCTACGGCGCGCTCTGTTTCGTACGTGGAAGACATGGACAAGGGGTGACGAGAAGAGGAGTAAGAGCGGGGAAGATACAACGGCCACTTCAGCAAAGCGGCGCGAACGCTCAGGCCTAGAGAGATGCATTCACCATTCACCATTCAAACCGCCGATTCGTGCTTGCTGGGGCGCCAAACACATACGCATCGTGTCCCGGGCGAAAAGACCCCGTTCACCCGATCAGGGCGTCGTAGGCGGGCAGGTCATCCAGAAACCGGTAGGTGCTGGCGTGGCGATCCAGGTGGCAGATGTAGTGGGTGAGGCCGTTTGAGATCATCAGGTGGTCGGCGCGCAGCACGCGGTTGTAGCCAGCCACTTGGTCGAACACGGCCTGGTCCACGGCCACCTCCGGCGCCTTGCACTCGACGATCAGCCGGGCTTGTCCCTGCCGGTCGTGGACGACGATGTCCGCGCGGCGGGGCAGACGCTGGTAGGTGAAGCCTTTCTCGACGGCGATGAGCGCCGCCGGGCAGCCTTTGTCGTCGATCAGGTAGCGAAGGAGGTGTTGGCGGACCCATTCTTCGGGGGTGAGCCGCACGAACTGCCGCCGCACCGGGTCCAGGATGAGCCGTCCCCGGCGGCTCGGGCGTACCTCGAAGTCATAGGTCGGGAGCGCCAGCGGGGGGAGGTCAGAAGGCCTCACGATGCGCGGCTGGGGTCGTCGCCGTAGCCGGTCATCTCCACGTAGCCTCGGCCCGTTACGGGCTCACCGCGCATGGTCCCCTCGATCTGGACGGCGCCTTCCCAGTAGCGCACGGAGGTGTCCAACTCCTGCTCGGGGAAGAAAGCGGTGATGGTCAGGTCTACGCCTTGGCCCACGTTCTCGAAGCGCCAGGCGGTGGGATAGGTGCCTCCGGTGAGGGGGCTCGTCCAGGTGTCGGTGACGGTCAGCACGGTCCCAGCGCCATCGATCTGGACGGACTCAGCCGCTGGGTCTACCACCACGCCATGGGTGAAGCGGCTGGGGGTGCCATCGGCCTCGCGGATCTGGTAATACATGAGGTCATAGCCGTTGGAGAGCTGGAGCGCAAACCAGTCCCAGCCCACTTGGTTGTCATCCAGGGCGCTGGTGCTCCATTCGCGGTCCAGCCAGCTGAGGCCGGACACCGGGCGGGTATCCGTCCCTACGGTGACGGTGCCGGTGGTGTTGAGGCGGGTAAACGAATAGTAGTACGAGGCATTGCCCACACCCTCGCCCTTGGGATCCAGCCCGCGGTCCCCTTGGAGCACATGGGGCTTGGCCGGGGTGAGGGTGAGATCCAGCGCCACCTCGTCCGTCGCGAATTCGATCTCCATGGGCAGGCCCGACGGGTCGGCGCTGAAGATCGTCCAGTCTTCCAGCCACACCCGGAAGGGCGAAGCCTGGGCACCGGCGAGTCCCGCAGCCCCTCGGCTGAACCGTTCGGCGTCGTAGAACTGGCGCTCGTCGAGGTCGCTCACCGCGAAGTGGCCCATGTAGAGCTGGCGCGTGGCCCAGTCCGAGCTGGAGGTAGGCACCACCGCCGGGGGCGCCAACCCGATGCGGAACAGGGTGACTTGGTAACCGAAGCGGTGTCCGTCCTCGGCGGTCAGGTTGCCGGTGTAGTACCACCACTCGGTCTTGAAGTCCGGGTGTGGCCCGTGGTCGGCAGGAAAGATGAACGGCCGGACCACGTCCGCGCGGGCGTAGCCGGTGGTGTCTCCCCCCATGGCTTCGGCCACGGAGAGCGCGGTCTGGACCTGAGCTTCGCCCTCGGGTTGAAGCACGAAGGCGAGCGTGCCCACTAGCCCTAGCCCGAGTACAAGCAGAAACAGAAAGCGAGACATAGGGAGCGTCAGTCGGAGGCAGGGAGGGGATCGTCAGTGTCGGGGGGTTGCTGGGCTTCCAGCCAGCCCCGCTCGTAGGCCAAGAGCGCGCCGAGCCGATGCAGGATCTCGTTCTGGGCCTGCGATTTCATGAGGCCACCGCCCATCAAGGCCGTGCGCCGGTCGTACTCGATGGTCACGCCTACGCGGGTGCCCCCCTCGGTGTCGGGGGCGAGGTCGTAGGTGATGGTCCACCCCGCGCCACGGCCGCTGTGTTTCTTGCTGCGGATGTCGTAGACGGGCTCGAAGATCGCGATGCGGGTGGGCGCATCTTCGACGATGGACGAGGGGTCGTACGCGCCGCGGAGTTTCTCGTACGCCTGCTTGAGCGCGTCCTGCCGAACGGTGTCTCGCACGAACGTACGGCACCGATCAGGTGGCAGAGCAACGGGCATTTCGACGGCAAGGCGAGGCATGATGCAGTGGGTGGAGGGCAAAAAGAGGGACACGAGTGGCCGTCGGTCCCTGTGCAACGTATGCTGGAGCGCCAGGTGGACCGCCAGCGCATGGAGCCTGTACCCGCCATCCCCCTCATTCGTTCGCCCCGACATGCAGAGACCGGATACGATCGTGCAACCGCAGGCCCTCCCCCTCGTCTTGTGGGCGCATCCGCCTCGCTCCTCTCGCTCTCCCTCGTGTCGCTATGTGTGCTGACGTTGTCCGGTGGTCTCGTGTTCTGGTGATCCTGCTGCTCGGCCTGTTCGCGAGGTCTGTGCACGCCCAAGGCACGGCGGCCGCCCAGGCTCTCACGGGCGTTGTGCTGGAGGAGGAGACGGGTGAGCCCTTGGCCGGGGCCACGGTGGTGGTGGTGGGCACCGCCACGGGGAGCGCCACGGACGCCGAGGGGCGCTTCGTGCTCCCTCGGCTCGCCCCCGGCACCTACACGCTGGAAGCCGCCATGCTGGGGTTCGACCCGGTCCAGCGCACCATCACGCTGGAAGCCGGCGCCGCACTGGATCCCATCACCTTTCGGCTGGGCGTCTCGGCGGTGCCGCTGCGCGAGGTGGTGGTCACCCCCGGCCGGTTCACCGTCATGGAGGTGGAGGCCACGGCCGCCCAGACCCTGAGCCGCGATGAAATCCAGAACCTGCCCCAACTCGGGGAGGACATCTACCGGGCGGTACGTCGCCTGCCCGGGCTGTCCGGCAACGACTTTTCGGCCCAGCTCAATATCCGAGGCGGCGAGGCCCGCGAGGTGGGTGTGTTGGTGGATGGCCTGCTGCTCTACGAACCGTTCCATCTCAAGGATATCGCCAACGGAGCCCTCAGCATCCTGGACGTGGAGGCCATCGGCGGCATCGATATGATGACGGGGGCCTTTCCGGCGTCGTATGGGAACCGCTTGAGCGGCGTCTTCAGCCTGGACACCGTGGAGCCGCCACCCGGTGGCCGGCGCACCTCGGCGGGGGTCAGCTTCACCAACCTACGGTTTCTGTCCGAAGGCCGCTTTGCCCAGGACCGGGGGAGCTGGATGGTCCTGGCTCGGCGCGGCTACCTCGACCTCGTCTTTGCCCTCCTGGACGAGGAGGAGGCCCCCTCGCCCACCTACTACGATGTCCTGGCTAAGGCTACGTACCGCCTCAACAATCGGCATCGACTCTCAATGCATCTCCTCCAGGCCGAGGATGACCTGACCTTCGATGATGGCGACGATCAGGTGGACACTGGCTACGGCAACGCGTACGGCTGGCTCACGTGGGAGGCTACGCTATCTCCGCGTGTCTTCGTGCGTACCCTGGCTTCGGTAGGGCGCGTCACGACCAACCGGCGGGGGCGCGTGCTCACCTTCTTCAACGACCAGTCCTTCACAGAGCGGGTAGACGACGATCGGAGCTTCTCCTTCGTAGGCCTGAAGCAGGACTGGACGGTGGAGCTGTCGACCAATCAGTTGGTTCAGGGAGGGTTTGAAGTGCGGCCGTTGCGCGCGTCCTATGACTACGCCACCCTGGAGCTGAGTGGCCCTGTTGGGGTGGAGGGGCCTATCGCCAACGAGATCCAGGTGGACCGGGCGCCGTCTGGGACCGAAGTGGGGGCCTATCTGAGCTACCGCGTGCGTCCGCTGCGCGCCCTCACCGTGGAAGGGGGCCTCCGGTTCGACCGAGCTTCGTGGGCCGACGATGCCGTCTGGAGCCCGCGCCTGAATGCCGCCTACCGACTGAACCGGCAGTTGGTGGTGCGAGCGGGGTGGGGGCTGTTCTACCAGAGCCAAGGCGTGGAAGAGCTCCAGGTGGAAGACGGCGACGACCGATTCTACCCGGCGGAGCAGGCCCAGCATCAGGTGGTTGGCCTGGAGTATACCCTCGGGCAGGCGCTGCAGGTGCGCGTGGAGGGCTATCGGAAACTGCTCAGCGACCTCCGCCCGCGCTACCTCAGCCTGGAGGACGCCTCGACGGACCTACTGCCTGAGCTGGGCACGGACCGGTTCCGCGCCGAGCCCACCGCTGGACGGGCGCAAGGGGTGGAGGTTTTGCTTCGCACCCCCACCCAGCGCACCGTGGCGTGGTCCGCCAGCTATGGGTATGCGGTCACCGAGCTAGACGTGAACGGCGTCACCGTCCCCCGCTCCTTCGATCAGCGGCATACCCTCTACCTCGATGCCACATACCGCCCTACCCAGCGGTGGCGGCTCAGCGCCGCGTGGCAGTTCCATAGTGGGTGGCCCTACACCGGCCGCGTGTTCCAATCCATCCGGGATGAGAATGGCACGGTGATCGGCGTGCAGGGCCAGTACGGCCCGTACAACGAGGAGCGGTTTCCGGCGTACCATCGGATGGATCTCCGGGTGCACCGCTACTTTAGCTTCTCTCGGAGCCAGCTCTCCGTCTTCTTCGAGGTGAGCAACCTGTACAACCGCGCCAATCCGCGCCAGTACTTCTTCAACGTGGTCGGCGTCACCGGCGCCGGCACCCCTCGCGTTCGCCGCTTCTCCGACGATTGGTTGCCACGGCTGCCCTCGCTCGGCCTCAGCTGGGAGCTGACGCGCTGAGCAGATCGCGTCCATGTACAGCGTCGTGCACAGGTGGTGTCAACGATACACACCAGCCGAGGCGCGGCCAAGGGCTGGCGGTGTGCCCACGGGCCCTGGCATGATATTGTAAGCCCTGTGTGGCCTCACCTCATCTCCTTCCTCTCACCCACGCTGTTCTCCTATGCGCATCGCGACGACACTATTCGCCCTCGCCCTACTCACCGCCCCGGTCCTCGCCCAGTCCAGCACCTCTGAGCAACCTCTGCAGCCGGGCACCTGGGCTCTGCAGTTCCGCATCACCGACAACTTCACCCTTGGCAG
>JBCDJV010000002.1:0-137422 GCA_038747425.1 Bacteroidota bacterium | reverse complement strand
CTGCTGCCCCCTCAGGTGGTACCGCCCGCTCCCTCGGCGTCCAGCGCCGCTCAGCTCTAACGCCTCATGCCCTCCTCTTCTCTTCTTCATCGGGATGAGCAGGCCGCCTTGCGTCTGCGTATGTGCGAGCGCCGTTGGCTTCTGCTGGCTTCGCTCATTCTGGGGTTGGGGTTGGACCTGACCTTCCAGGCTAAATGGTCTGCCATGAGCGACGTGGAGACGCTGATCAAGGCGGGCGACGTGGTCAACCTCAACGCCGTGCCGCATCTGGACGCGTTGCAGCCCGTGTTTGCCATCATCTACCCGGACACCGCTGATCAGCGCTTGGCCGCTCGGTACACCGCCGAGCGCATCGCGGCCCTGCATGCAGAGACCGCTTGGCCGTGGCCGGTGCGCAACGTGGGCGCGCTCAACACCAGCGCCTTTGCCATCCCCCACAGCCGCGTCCTGACGGCGGGCGGACCGGCCCTCCGCACGGCGGCCGGTGAGACCGCGCAGCCCGCCGTGGTACCGGCCGGCATCGAGGCCGGCCCATCGGTGCCCCTATTGACCAGCGTCGATGCCCTGCGGCGCGTCAAGGCCAAGCTCGTGGTGCGTTCGCCCAAGGCATATGTCGGGCACTTTGCTGGGCTCGCTGCTGTATTCATGGCCGTCTTCTGGGGGCTGCACCTCTTGTGGTTTCGGCGGGGCTTCGCCGGCGATCCGTACCTGCTCCCCCTGGTCTTCATGCTCTCCGGGTTGGGACTGCTGCTCATGTTCAGCCTCCCCGACCCCCTCCGCGATTTGCTTCGGGCGCAGGGATTTGTGGCGGGCGTGGCCGCTTCCGTTGGGCTCGTGGCCCTCGCGAGCCAGGTCGATGTGCAGCGCCGACTGCGGCCGGTGCAGGCGCGGGTGTGGCTGGGGCTGGGCCTAGGCCTCGCCCTCTTGCTACTCCTTTTTGGAACAGGCCCTACCGGCAGCGATGCCAAGGTCAACCTGGTGGTGCCGGTCTTGGGGAGCCTGCAGCCGGTGGAAGGGATCAAGGTGTGCCTCGTGCTCTTCCTCGCCACCCTCTTTGCCCAGCGATGGCAGAGCCTACGGGTCCTGCAGCAGCGCGCCGGGTTGCCGCGGCCGGTGTACCGCATGGTGCAGCTCCCCCGGTACCGGGATGCCGTGCCCATCGTGGCAGGCCTGGGGGTGGTCCTGTTGGCGTTCCTCATCCTGCGCGACATGGGGCCCGCGCTGGTCATTGGTTGCACCTTCCTGGGCCTGTATGCCTTGGTGCGGGGGCAATGGGTGGGGGTAAGCCTCGGGGCCTTGGCCTTGGTGGGGCTGTTCGCGTGGGTGTATCAGACGGGCGCCGTCCCGCGGGTGGCCGGGCGCGTGCAGATGTTGCTGACGCCGTGGTCCAATTTTGTGATCGGGGGTGAGCACCTCGCCCACGCCTTCTGGGCTCTAGCCACAGGCGGGGCCTGGGGGCAAGGCTTGGGGTTGGGCCACCCTCGCTACATCCCTGCCGCCCACACAGACATGGTGCTGCCTGCCCTCGGGGAAGAGCTCGGGTTCCTAGGGTTAGCGGCGGTGCTGCTCCTCTACGGGGCCCTGCTGATCCGCCTGCTGCGGGTGGCCGGCCGCACCAATGGCATCTACAGCACGCTGCTGGTGGCAGGGATCGCCTGGCTCCTCACGTTCCAGCTCGGCCTTATCGCAGGCGGCGCCCTTGGCCTGGTGCCGCTCTCCGGCGTGGTGGCACCCTGGATCAGCTACGGCAAGTCGTCCATGATGGCGCATGGCCTCTTGCTAGGGCTGGCCTGCAGCTGCTCGGCGCGGCGTGGCAGCGACGAGCAACAGACCCTGCAGCATACGCACTTCCGGCGGGGCCTTCGCGCGGCCTCCGTGGTCGTGGTCCTGCTGGTCAGCGCCACGATCGGCAAGGCCGCCTACGTGCAGCTGGGCCAGGCCGATGACTGGTCCGTGCGTCCGGCCCTCATGATGCGGGCCGATGGGGCGCGTGCCTACCTCTACAACCCACGGCTCCTCGACGCCCGTGCCCACCTGGTCCGGGGCACCATCTACGACCGAAGCGGCGTGCCCCTGGCCAGCAGCCAGTGGGAGGAGCTGGAGGCCCATGCCGCCACGTATGCCACCCTAGGCGTCGATCTGGACCTGCTCGACCCCACCCGTCGTCGCCACTATCCCTTTGGTCCGCTCACCTTCTACCAGCTGGGCGACGTGAACACGCGGGTCAAGTGGGGGGCCAGCAACAGCCTGTACGCCGAGCATGCGTACCTGTCGTACCTGCGCGGCTATGATAACGAGCCGACCCCCGTGGAGGTGCAGCGGACGCCCGGCGGCCCCTCGGAGCCCGTGGTGCGCTACGATTATGCGGCCCTGCGCCCGCTGCTACGGCATGGCCCAGCACATCCGCAGGCCCAAGGCTTGGTCGACCGGGACCGGTCGCTGCATCTGACGCTTGACATCCGCCTGCAGCAGCGCGTGGCCGAGGTGCTAGCGGCACAGGTTGACTCCGGGAAGACGGCCTCGGCGCTGGTGGTGGACGCGGGGACCGGCGAGGTGCTGGCCGCGGTGACCCATCCGCTGCCCGCCGTCACGGAGCGCCCCACGGCGCTGCATGCCGACCCCAACGTGTTCGACCGCACGTTCGGCCATGGTGCGAAGCCGCCCGGCTCGATCTTCAAGCTGGTTACGGCCATGGCGGCCCTCAACCAGGACTCAACGCTACGTACCTGGTCTCACCCCGTCCGAGCCAGCGATCGCTACGCCCGGCGCGGCGAGCCCGTGGGGTCCGTGGACATGAACCGAGCGCTGGTACAGTCCTCGAACGTCTACTTCGCTGCCCTCGCCCACGATCAGGTGATGCCAGACTCGCTGTTGCACCTGCTAGACGCCTTCGGCTACCGCCTGGGCGGCCCTCGGTTGGACCTGATGGCCCAGGCCGCGTTGCTCCGTGCGCCCGACAATCTGCGCCAAGTCGGGTTTGGGCAGGGCCCGCTGGTGGGAAGCCCGCTGCAAGGCGTCCGCGTGGCCGCCGCCATTGCCAACGACGGCCAGCTGATGCCCATCCACTGGGTGCGGCGCCCCGCCCGTGCTCCAGGGCAGCGGGTGACGACGCCAGCCCGGGCCCGGCGCCTGGCGCAGTCCATGCGCAACGTGGTAACCATGCCCCGCGGCACCGCCTGGCGTCTCCGGGACCTGCCGATCCCTGTTGCGGGTAAGACCGGAACGGCCGAGGAGGTCGAGTGGGTGGTCCAGGACGGCGAGCGGGTGCGCCAGCGCCGCAACCATGCGTGGTTCACGGGGTTTGCGCCGTACCACGACACCCCCCTGTCGGGGCGCCGTATCGCGGTCACGGTGCTGGTCGAGGATGGAGGCATGGGCGGCCAGGCCGCCGCTCCCGTGGCGGGGGCCATCGTGGAGGCCGCCGCTGCCCTCGACCTGATTGTTGGCCCGGCTCCCATCGATCCGTAGTGCCCCGCCCCTGTTCGCTTTCCGATGCCTGCCTCGATGCCTGAACCTCCCTCTCACGCGCAGTCTCACCGGGCCCTTGTGGGCGATGCCTTGGACGTGCTGTTCGACGTGCTACGTCCGTACGTGGAGGAGCGCATGCGGGCCACCTACGGCGAGGCCTGGCTAAACGAGGCCCGTGGCGCCCTGCGGGGCAAAGGCCCAGACCGGTGGGACACGAGCGACCTGCTGACGCTCATCTACTTCAAGTACACGCCCACCTTCCGCCCCATGGGCCATGAAGGGCGGAGCTGGGTCAGTATCCTCAAAGAGATCCGCAAGCGCTGGGCCCACCAGGCCGAACTCGACGTGGCCGAGACGCGCCGAGCCCTGGAGACCACCGCCCTCGTCCTGCGCGCCGTCGAGGCCGACGCCGAGGCCGCCCGGCTGGACCCGTTCGTCCTGGACCTCATGCAGCGCGAGATCGCCCTGCGCCGCGAGGCCACCGGCGAGGCCGATGCTGGAGGGGTGCGCAGCCTCCTCGATAAAGGCGTGCGCTCGCTCCAGACCCTCTGGGCCGATGGGGAGGCCGCCCCCTTGGACCTACGCCGCGATCTCCTGGGAGCCGTCGAGCGGGCGTGCGAGGTTCACCGTCACCACTTCGATTTCAACCGCCTGGTGGTGCACATCCTGGCCGAACGAGACCGCACCCGCGACCTGTACGAGGCGGCGCTCATCACCACCGGCGAGTCGTTTCGCTCAGCCGTCCGGCGGCGCCTGGCCGATGCGCGGATCGTCACGCCCAGCGCACTGCGCATCGATTGGAAGCTGCACCGGCGGGTCACAGAGCGGTTGCGCGAGGAGTTCGAGGCGGGGCCCGTGTATGTGGAGTTGATCAAACGCCGGGCGGCGCGGTCCGCCACGCTGACGGTGGTGTCAGGCCAAGCGCAGCAGGACTCGTTCACCATCCGCAGCACCTCGAACGTGACCATCGGGCGCCTGGCCGAGGTGGTGGACACCCGCGGGCGCGTGGTGCGCCACAACACGATTGCCTTCAGCGAAGACCCCCACCTCGGCGACGATCTGCTAGCGCTCCATCAGACGGTCTCACGGGCTCATGCCCGCATCCGCTACCACGAGGCGGAGGGCGTCTTTCAACTCTACGACGACCAGAGCACGTGCGGTACGTCCGTCGTGCGCGAGGGCTACAGCGTCCCGATCCAGGTGCACCGGCAGCCGGTGGTCCTCCAGGACGGCGACCGCATCTACTTCGGCCGGGCGTGCGTGCAGTTTCATGAGGGCCGGGCGCGCAGTCGCTAGAGGGCGAGGGTGCCCGCAGCGGTCAGCCGCTGAAAGCGCCGGACCGCTCGTCCGATGTGATCGGAAAAATGGTCCGCTGGATCGTACTGATCAATCGAGACCCAGTGTGCCGCGTCGTGCTCTTCGGAGAGATGGATGGAGCCGCCCAAGTAGTCGGCCACGTAGGCGACGCCCAGGGCATCGGTGCCTGCGCTGGGGATGTAGTACGGGAACGTGAACAACGGCTCTGGGTGGAGCAGGTACGAGGCGTCGGGGCCCAGTTCCTCGGTTAGCTCGCGATGGACCGCCTCCGTCCACGTGCCATAGAGCTCGTCCTGACCCAGACGGCCCCCCGGGAGGTCGCCGAGTTGGGTGAGCTGATCGCGGAGGACCAGGAAGGCACCATCACGGCGCAGGAACACTTTGAGCGAGATTTGAAAGAAGCCAGGTTCCACTATAATAACGAGTTGGGCATCCAACGGGCGGAGCGCCGGGGCAGCGCAAGATACAACTGAACACGTATAGAACCAGCGAAAAGTATACCGTCTTGCTCAAGTGGGGAGGTCGCCTTCCTGCGGTATGCCGTGCCGTGACCCGGTGGTGGACTCGGTCCGGATGGTGGGGGCCAGGACAGAGCCCACCGCCTCAGAGCCACGCGTGCTCGCGGTACCAGGCCATGGTCTCCTTCAGCCCTTCGTCCAGCGGCACGTGCTGGCGGAAGGCGAAGTCCCGCTGGGCTTTCTCGACCGAGCACGCGGTGCAGGCATGTCGGATTTCGCGTGCCTTTTCTCGGTTGAGCGGGGGGTACGAGCCTGTGATGGCGCCCACGGCCTCGGACACCGCCCCGACCACCCCGACCAAGGCGCGGGGCACCGGCAGCGTCAGGGCGCGCCGTCCTAAGGCCTGGGTGGTGGCGGCCTTGATCTCCTTCCAGGCGTAGATCTCCTCGCTACCCAGAAAGTAGGTTTCCCCATGGCTGCCGGGGTGCTCGGCCGCTTCGATCATGCCACGCACCAGATCAGCGACGTGGACGAGGCTCAAGACCGGCTTCGTGCCACTTCCCACAATGGGGCAGACGCCTTTGCTGACGGTCTGGAAAAACGTGAAGATATCCGTCTCGCGGGGGCCATAGACGGCGGGGGGGCGGACGATGGTGAGGGGCAGGTCGTGGAGGTAGACCGTGGCATCCTGCCGCGGCGTGGCCAGCGCGATCTCCATCTGCTTCTTGCTGGCCCCGTACCGGCTGACGGGTTGGAGGGGCACGTCCTCGTGGGCCACGGGCCCCTCGCACCGGCCCACGGCGGCCAAGCTGCTGGTCACCAGGACGCCTTGTACGCCAGGGTTGGCGTGCTTGATGGCCCCCATCAGGTTCAGGGTGGCCTGGACGTTGCCTTGATAGAGGGCGTCTGCGTCATGGGCCCGGGTCACACCGGCCACATGGTACACGTAGTCGACGCCTCCCACGCCTTCCCACAGCGCTTCAATGGAGGACAGGTCGCCCCGTATCGGTACGATGTCGAGGCCTTGGAGCCACTTCAGATCTTGCCGAATCAGGCAGCGGACCTCGGCGTAGCCACGGGCGAGCAGGGCCTCTACCAGGTGGCTCCCGATGAACCCTGTGCCGCCGGTAACAAAGGCGGTGGGGCCGGAGCGGGGGGAATCGGTACGGGTCAAGGGGCAGTGACGCGGGCGAGAGTGAAAGAGGCGAGAGGGAGAGCGAGTAGAGCCCAGCCCGCTCCGGCCGAGTCAGGGTAGCCCTCGTCCACGAGGTCCTCTCTACACCTCTCTGGCGCCTGGGCTTCGGCTGAGCGGGTAACATCCTGCAGGCAGCGTGGTGCTTGGGGCCTCGCGTCACACGGAGACTTTGAGGCCCTGGATCGCCATCAGCGTGTTGATGCGCCCACGCCGGACATACATGAACAGGGGCCACGCACACGAGAGGCCCACCACGATGTTGAGCGTGATGAACATCCACAGGTGCGGGATGTCGTATTTCGCGGCCTGACGGGCCATGTAGATCCAAAAAACCACAGAGGCCACGACAAGTTCAGCCAGGAGCGCCAGCGCCAGTGGGTTCATGAGCGTCTCCACGACAGCACTGACAGAGAAGTCGTTGGTCACGAGGAAGTGGGCCCAGAGTCCATAGGGGAGCAGGGTCCCGAGAATGGCGAGGACCAGGTAATGCGTGCGGGAGTTCATGGCAGGGAAGGTGCGTCAGAGGGTCCGAGTGAGTGGGGACTCAACGACGAGCACCGGAGCAGTGCACGTGGTACCAAGTGGAGCGTTGGAACGGTGTGCGTGTGGTAGGGAAGTAGGCGATCTGCGGATCGATCAGCTGGGCCGCCGGCGAAGGGCAACCACATTCTCAATATGGTGAGTATGGGGGAAGAGGTCAACGGGCTGAACGGCTTCGACGGTATACAGATCCGTCAGGGCCGTCAGATCGCGGGCCTGCGTCTGGGGATTGCAGCTCACGTAGATGAGCCGCTCGGGCCGCAGGGCGGCCAGTTGAGCGACCACCTTGGGATGCATCCCCGCGCGGGGCGGATCGGTGATGACAACGTCGGGAGAGCCCTGGGCGGTCACGAAGTCAGGGGTGAAGAGGCGCTTTAGGTCGCCGCTGACAAAGGTGCAGTTGGTCACCCCGTTGGTCACCGCGTTCGCGCGGGCGTTGACCACGGCCTCTTCGACCAGCTCAGCCCCCACCACCCGATGGACCGCGTCCGACATGTACAGCGAGATGGTGCCGGCGCCGCAGTAGAGGTCGTACAGCAGGTCGCTGGGCTGGAGGGCAGCCAAGGAGCGCGTCACCTCGTACAGGCGCTCGGCCTGCCGGGTGTTGGTTTGAAAGAAGGCATTGGAGGCCACCTCGAAGGTGAAGCGGCCTAGGCGGTCGCGGATGGTGCCAGGTCCGTAGAGCACCTCCATGTAGGCGCCAAAGGCCGTCTGGCCCGGTGTGTCGTTGACGGTGTTGATGGCCGTAGTAACCGCAGGAAAGGTCGTCTGCAGCCACTCCGCGAAGAGCGCCATCCGCGTGGCATCTTGGCGGCTCGTAACCAGGTTGACCATCACATCCTCGGTGTGGGCGGCCTGGCGAATCACGAGGTGCCGCAAGTAGCCCTCATGGTCGCGGATATTCCACGGCGCCCAGCCCTGCTCCTGCGCAAAGCGGCGTATGGCATTGACCAGGTTGATGCTGAGGGGCGATTGCAGGTAGCATTCCTGCAGATCAATCACTTTGTAGAAGTTGCCGGGCACATGCAGCCCCAGCGCAAAGGCGGTGTCTAGCTTCTGGCCAGTCGCGATCTCGTCCTTGGTGAGCCACCGATGGGCACTGAACGAGAACTCCATCTTGTTGCGGTAGAAATAGATGTGCTCACTGCCCAGGGTAGGGTTGACCACCACGTCAGGTAGGTTGGCTTGGTAGGTGAGGGCTTCCTGCACACTCTGCCGTTTCGCTTCACACTGCGCGGCGTAGTCGACGTGTTGCCACTTGCAGCCGCCGCAGGTGGCGTGGTAGCTACACCGGGGGTCGGTGCGCAGCGGGCTCGGGGTGACGACCTCCAGGAGTTGAGCCTCGGCAAACTTCTTCTTGCGCTTGAACACGCGCGCCCGGATGCGATCACCGGGAACAGCCCCTGCCACGAACACCACGTATCCCCCCACGCGCGATAGCGATTTACCGCGGTCCGCAAACTTCTCAATCGTGATCTCTAACTCAGCGCCTCGTTTCATAGCCGGGTAGCGAGGGGGTCAAAAGGCGTGTCCTATGCCGAAGTGAAGGGTAGGCTGACGGCGGGGAAACAGCCGGGCCTCGCGGGGGTCTCGCAGGCGATAGGCCACGTCGAACCGAACAATCAGGTATTCCCAAGCCAGGCGGAGGCCAGGGCCTGTTCCGATCCCCACCTCACGCCAGAACGTATCCACGCGGAACCGTCCGTCTGAGGAAGACGCGCCCCCAAAGCCAGGGTTTCGAGGGCCGAACCAGACGTTCCCGGCATCGACAAAGGCCACGGCCAACCAGTCGGCCGCCAACACGTCACGCAAGACCGTTGTGCGGAGCTCTAGGCCGGCCTCCAGCTTGAAATCGCCGCCGAGCAGGTTGGTGGAGGTGCCGCTGGTGTCGGGCTCGGCCCCGCCTGGGCCCAGGGAGCGCAGGGTCCAGCCCCGCACGCTGGCCCCCCCCCCGCTGTAGAAGCGTCGGTCAAACGGCACCACACCGGCTCCTCCCACCGGGTGAGCCAGCCCCACCAGGCCCTTCCAGGCCAGCACGGTGCCCGGTCCCATCGGGCGATACTGGCGTGCGTCGGCTACGAGACGAAGGTAGCGACGGTAGAGCAGCCGGTTGCCGGTGCCGATGCCTTGGAAGAGCGGCAGCCCCGGGATCGTACCTTCGAGCGAGTCTGGCGTGAAGACCAGCCGGTCCAGCACGTAGGGCAGGTTCCCGCCGACCTCCAGGCTGATCTCACGGCTGTATCCATCGAGGCGCCGCAGGGGGTCTCCGGCCACGCTCCGGAAGGTGTAGCGGGCGGCATTGTTGACTTGCGGGTTGGTGTAGTCCTCCAGAATCTGGGCCTGCTGCACCGGGTCGGCCACTCGCTGGAGGATGTCGTTGAGGAAGAACTCCTGAAAGCCACTGAGGGTGTCGGGGTTACTCACGCTGAGGTCGAGCACGTCCAGGAAAGAGGTCCTGACGGGATCGTGCTGGATCTCGTAGCGAAGCCGGGCATTGCCGCGGCCACGGATCAGCAGACGCAGCTCATCGCGACGGGCGGCCAGCAGGCTGAGCGAAAACCGGGTGCGCACGTCGTAGGTGGGGAGGACGCGGCTGGCCCATCGGAACGGCCGGAGCAGGTAGGGGACCGCGTAGCTGCCGCTCACCTCAACCTGAGCCGAGGCCGAGGGCTGGAAGTCGGCGGCGACGGTCGTGCTCAGGCGTAGGGTCTCGCCGCCGCCTCGCAGGTTGAGGTTCTCATAGGTGACGCCCACTCCCAGTCCTGCTCCCAGCTCTTGCTCTCCGAGCAGATCGCGCAGGATGAAGGTATTGAACCGTAGCCGGTGGCGGGGACGGCTCTGGAGCTCGATGCGTAGGGGGAGGAGGAGGGCACCGGCCGAGTCGACGGGGAGTTGAGCGATATTGGTGAAGGAGAACAAACCGGTGGCTTCAAGGCGCCGCTTGGTGTCCAACAGGGCCGTTTGGCTGTACCACTGGCCGGGCGTGACTTGGAGGGTGCGCCGGAGCAGGCTAGGCCGTAACCGGGTGTCTCCCTCAATGCGGCTGGAGACGTGCAGCGTGGCGGCCACAGGGGCGGCCGTGGGGACCGCGTCGAGGGTGTCCGTTCGGGGGCGGCGCGTTGGCTCGGCTCCGGTTACGGCAAAGTGGATGCCGCCGAGCCGGATACGAGGTCCGGGGCGGACGCGGAACGTGATGTCAAACGAGTCTGGAGTCACCGGGGTGACGAGGGCCCGGATGGAGTCTCGCGTGATTTGAGCATAGCCCTCGTCGAGGAGCCACGTGAGCATGCGCTGCCGCTCTTCGAGGAGGGTCGGCTCCGAGTAACGCTGCCCGGGGCCGCCCCGATAGTGGGTGGCAGACGCGGTGGTTTGAAGGTTTAGGTAGGACGCCTGGAAGAGGGCTCGTTGGGCCTCCTCGGCCAGGGCCTGGCCGTCGTCCAGCACCACGCGCCGGATGTGGGTGGCCGGCCCTTGCTCGATCGTGTACGTGATGCGGACGCGCTGCCGGGCGCTGTCGGGGTCGAGCCGGGCCTGCACGGTGGCTGCGCGAAAGCCTTCCTGGAGGTAGGACAACCGGAGTCGGTCCAGGTCTGCGTCTACCGTGGAGGGGTTGTAGAGAGCCGGCGGTTCCCCGCTGGCGATCAGGGCTTGGCTGAGACGGCGCCCAAGCCGCCCAGAGCTGCCTAGCCGGTGTAGCCATCGCCACCAGGTGACGCCGGGGAGGTTGAGGAACCGGCGGTTGGGACGCGTGCGGACGCGGGCCCACAGCGCTTCGTTCGAGAAGAAGGTGTTGCCCTCGAACTGAACGCTGCTGACGAGGAGGGAGGGGGGATCGGCAGGGGCGTCCGAGGACTGAGCGAAGGCGGGGTGGGCGCAGAGGGCGAGGAGGAGCAGCCCCAGCGTGCGCATGGCTACGGTAGGTGCGGCGGTACTACTCCTCGTAGTAGAAGTCGTCGCCGGTGGGGTAGTCAGGCCAGACCTCCTCGATGCTCTCGTAGGGCTCCCCATCATCTTCCATGGCCTGCAGGTTATCGACGACGCCCATCGGAGCGCCAGTACGCTCGGCAAAGTCGATGAGTTCAAGCCGGGTGGCAGGCCACGGCGCATCCTCTAGATACGAGGCCAGATCGAGGGTCCAGTACACGGCCATGAGGCGGCGACGAGTCAAGCGTGGAGGGGCAGATCGGGGTCAGAAGCGGTGGCCCCGGGTCCGTTACAAAGGCGCACGATACGCACTGTACCCTGAAAAAACAAGGCGCCACAGGGAGCGGACAGAGCCTCGTGCACGAGCCCTATCGGTGAAGTGAGGCCCCTGCGAAACGGGGCCAGCAGACGGCGGAGCGAGGCAGCGCCTAGTCCAGGGGCGGCGTATCCTGCTCGGCTTGGGCGCGGAGCTCGTTGTACTCCTCAGGCGCCATGCTGCCCACGAAGAAACGGATAGGATCGATGGCTTTGCCGTCCGGGGTACGGACTTCGTAGTGCAGGTGCGGCCCACTGGACAGGCCGGTGTTGCCACTGAGGGCGATCTGCTCCCCACGCGAGACGCGCTGCCCCGGCTTGATCGTGCTCGGAACCTCGGAGAGGTGGGCATAGAAGGTGAGGTATCCGGAGGCCGGGTGCTTGAGCTCAACGAAGGTGCCGGCTGTGGCGCTCCGCCCCACGCGGTTCACCACGCCGTCTGCGGTGGCGTGAACAGGCGTACCCACCGGGGCCGCGAAGTCAACCCCATAGTGCCCTCTGACGATGCGCAGAACGGGGTGCAAGCGCATCCCGAAGCCCGAGATGAGTGGCCCTTCCATGGGCCGCAGGGCGGGCAGCTGACGGAGGCGCTCCACGTGGGCTTCGGCGTAGTCGGCCAGTTCTTCAAAGCTGGAGTTCTGCAACTCGATCTGCCGCTCGATCTGGTCCATGGCCTGCGCCGTCTCGCGCATCACCGCCGCCGCGTCCGGGCTAAACCGGTCAAAGTCCGCGTAGGGGTCGGCGCCCCCAATCCCAACCTGCCGCACATCGTCTGGAATGGGCTCGGCCTGGAGGAGGGTGCGGTACAACTCCTGGTCGGTGGTGGCCAGTTCGTCCAGCCGTTCGCTGTGATCTTCAGCGAGCTCGAGGACTTCCCCGAGCATGGTCTGGAGCGTCTCGTTCTCGGCCTGGAGGGCCATCTCCCGCGGAGACTCGTACCAGCGGTCCATGCCCAAGGTGAAGAGGCCAGCCAGGACGAGGGCGGTGCAGACCATGTAGAGCCCCTGCATCACGTGCTGTTTCCTAGAGGGCTTGACCTCAACAAAAGAGCAGGTTTCGTGGTCGTAATGATAGTATTTGTTGTCGGGCATAAATACGCTACACAAGCTCCTGAGCCGCAGTAAGCAAGGAGCAACCGGTCTTCAGATGGGATGAGTTCGGGATGGTATGGTGCTGGCGCCAAGAAGATGGGTGGCGCGATAAGGACCTGGGACGCCCTAGAATGGTGGTCGAATATACAAGGGTTGGGTACCCCTGTCAACCGGCCCCCCGATACCAGACCCTGTTGCGGACGTTCCGTCTTCGTAACTTCTTCCCCGTACAGGGTTCGGCTGCAGCGCCGGTCCGGCTTGCGTGCCTCCAGCTTGCCAGGCGAGGCCATCTGTGGGCAGAACGGTGGCATTTCACAAACCGTGCCACTCCATCCCCCGGTGACAGATGCGCGCGATGGGGTTTATCCTCTCATCCACGCGGAAGTATGCTTCGTGGAGATCGAAGGATAGTGCGGGCGAGGCCCGGGCTACTCGTAGTCGCCCTCGAAGTACTGCGTACCCCGCTCTGGACGGCTGGCACTCTTGGTGCGAATCCGCTCGGCGAGCCGCTCCTTGAACACCTCGGCCGGGTCATAGCCGTAGTGACGGAGAAGGTGGTTCATCGCGATCACTTCGCAGATGACGGTCACGTTCTTGCCCGTGGTGATGGGCAGCTTGACCAGCGGGAGCTCCACACCCATGATCTCATGGATATCGTCGATCATACCGAGGCGGGTATACTCTTCGTTCTCATCCCAGAGTTGCATCTGCACCACGATCTCGGCGCGCTTCTGGAAGCGGATGGCGCGGATGCCAAACATGGCCCGGATGTCCACCAGCCCGAGGCCACGGATTTCCATGAAATGCTGGACCAAGTTGGTCCCCGAGCCCATCAGCACCGACTCTTTCTTGGTGAGGATCACCACGTCATCCGCCACAAGCCGGTGACCACGCTCCACCAGGTCTAGCGCCACCTCGCTCTTGCCGATGCCCGCCTTGCCGACGAGCAGGATCCCCACGCCGTAGACGTCCACCAGTGCCCCATGGACCGACTGCTGCAGGGCGAACTGGTCGTCCAGGAAGCTGCCCAACTGGGCCATGAAGCGGGTCGATGGAGCCGGGGTGGCAAACACCGGAATGCCGCGGGCGGTGGCCATCTCCAGCAAGGCGTCGGGGAGCCTGTTGTGGTGCGTCAGAAAGACACACGGCACATCGAACTGAACCAGGTGCCCGAACGCTTCGGCCTGCGCCTCCGTGCTGAGGTGCTGAAGGTACTGGTTCTCCGTGTTGCCCAGGATCTGGACTCGGTGGTGCGTGAACAGATCTACGTATCCAGCCAAGGCCAACCCCGGCCGGTGGAGGTCGGCCTCGGTTACCAGACGATGCTGGGTGTCGACTTCGTTGAGGGTGTCCAGGTCCAAGCCCACCGCCTCACGCAGCATCTGCACCAGGTAGGCGACGGTGATGGACTCCTTCCGAAAGGGTTTGGGGCGCGTGGGCACGGTACAGGGGCGGTTTTCAGGGGACCTCGACGGTCTCGAGGACGCGTTGGACCAGGTCTTCGCTCGTGATTTCCTCAGCCTCCGCTTCGTAGGTGACCGCGAGGCGATGCCGCATGACATCCAGTGCGATGGAGCGAACATCTTCAGGCGTCACATAGGCCCGGTGCTGCAGAAAAGCGTGGGCCCGGGCCGCCAGGTTGAGGTTGATCGTAGCGCGGGGGGAGGCGCCGTACTCGATGAGTGGGGTCAAGGCCCCCAGCCGGTATCGGCCTGGCTGCCGGGTGGCCATCACCAGGTCCACGATGTACTGTTCCACGCGCTCGTCGATGTACAGATCGTTGAGCACGAGGCGGGCCGAAAGTACATCGCGGGGTTGGATGACCGCCTGCGGGGTGGGCTTTTCGTCGGTGCGCGCCATGCGGCGCATGATCTCCAGCTCTTCCTCGCGGGTGGGATACGTCACCACGATCTTCATCATGAAGCGGTCCACCTGAGCCTCGGGCAGGGGGTAGGTGCCTTCCTGCTCGATGGGGTTTTGCGTGGCCAGCACCAGGAAGGGCTCCGTCAAGCTGAACGTGGTCTCGCCGATGGTGACCTGACGCTCCTGCATGGCCTCCAGGAGCGCGCTCTGCACCTTGGCGGGGCTCCGGTTGATTTCATCGGCCAGGATGATGTTGGCGAAGATGGGCCCTTTCTTGATGGAGAAGCTGCTCTCCTTCTGGTTGTAGACCAGCGTGCCGAGGAGGTCGGCCGGGAGCAGGTCTGGCGTGAACTGGATCCGCTGAAACGAGGTGCCGATGGAGTGGGCCAGGGCGCTGACCGTGAGAGTCTTGGCGAGGCCGGGAACCCCCTCGAGCAAGACGTGACCCCCGCCGAGGAGGCCGATCAGCAGCCGCTCGATCATGTAGCGTTGGCCCACCACGCTGCGGCTGATTTCGGCAAAGAGCACGTCGATGAAGGCGCTTTCCTGGGCGATGCGCTCGTTGACGGCAGCCAGGTCGAACGTAGACATGAACGAATGGGCAGGTGAGGAGAAAATGGCGACGGGAGGGCGCCCCCAGGTGTGCTTACGACAGGGCCGGGAGCTGCGGGCGCAATCTACAAAACGGGGGTCTCTGGGTTCTGGTACACGCGCCCTAAATCAAGGTGCTGGAGACGGTGAAGACCGGCGCCAGATCCTGCGTCAGCTGGTCGAGCGCCTGGGGCAGCACGTAGGGCCGGCCGGCCACCAGGACCGCCCCGTTTGGGTCCACGAGGGCGGCGCCGAACAGGCCCTCGGCGGTGCGTGCCTGGATCTGCTCCACCACGGCGTCGGCCGCGTGCGAGGTGGCGAGCGCGTCCGTGCGGGCCGCGTGATGCGACATCAAGAGGAGGGCGCCCAGCATCTGCGGATCCTGGCGTCGGAGGGCCGCCACCATACGGGGCACGCGGCGGTTGTCTCCGATCACGTACCGCGTGATGGGGCGCAAGGCGCTGGGGATCAGGGTGAGCGCCCGCTGAAGGTCCTGGTGCTCCAGGTCGCGAAGGGTGGTGAGGCCCGTAAACGCGCCCGCCCGAAGGTGCGACAGCGCGGTGTCCAGCCGGTCCACATCTCGATGCAGCGTGCTCGGCGAGACGTTAGAGGTCTCCACCTCGACCACCGCCCAGGCGAGCGTCTCGGCCGGCAGGCTCGGAACGGGCAGGTGCTCCCGGGTGATGGTGTCCACCAGGGTGACATCGCTCCCCTCCACCGTGGCGGCCGCTTTTAGGTAGGCCACGCTGAACGGGCGCCTCAAGACCTCCTCCAGCGCGGCCTGCAAGGTGGTCAACACGTCCGGGGGCGGTGTGTGCCCGGACAAGGCTCGGGCCAGGGCCACGGCCAGGGCCGCCCAGTAGGCGGCCCGAAAAGAAGCGGGGATCGTGGTGACCACGGCCACCTCTAGCCCCGGTGAGGCCGGAGCCAAGCGGTGCAGGACGGCCTCTACAACGCGAACCCAAGAGGGGGTCTCAGGGGGTAGCCGCGTCTCGGAGGAGAGGGTCCACCGCCCGTCGGTATCGTCGAACGCCACCTGGGTGTCGGCGCTGACGCAGGGGCGGAGGGCGACAGCTGTACCGAAGGGGAGCGGTTGGAGCAGCGCAAAGCCGGGGGCGTAGTGCGTGTGCTCAGCGAGCAAGCCCGCCGCGCCCCGGGCCACGCCCGTCGCCGCCGGAGCCGTGGCCTCCCCAAAGCGGTCGGCGAGCAGCCGGCAAGCCTGCTGCACCCCCTCCGAAGGCGTGAAGACAGACCGGTCTTGGAGCCGATGCAAGGCGTCCAGCACCGGGCGCACGTAAGGAGGCGCCCCGGTGAAGCCCTGCAGGCTGGGCGGACGAGAACGACTGGACGAACGCGAGAACTTAGCCATCGGCTACCACCGGCGGCTCCACCGCAGGCACAGGCCCCGGCAAGCCGATTCTGACAACAGACTGAGGGCGTATCGTAGGGGCCTTCCGCTCGACTTGCAAGCCCGTTCGCCGTCCAGGACGACACTTTTGTGCGACATATGACAAGGGCCCACGGACACGTCGAACGACAGGCCAGCACCCGGGCGAGAAGGCCACCGCAGCCCGGTGAGGGCGAGTCTGGTAGGGCACAAGGTTTTGGAGGGGGATTCAAAGCCTGTGTATCGTACATTTAGCGGGTAGACTTCCCTCGCCCATGCTGTCTTCCTACTGGCGTACCTACTGGCCATGGATGCCTGTGGCTTTCACCGTGCTGGCCTTGAACTGGTGGGGCCTTTGGCTCGTGGCCAACGGGGTGGCGCTGACCCTGCCGTTCTTCCTGGAGCGGATGATGCCGGAGGTGTTGATGTGGAACGCCTTCGGCCTGATCGCCCCCTTGGTCTTTACGGGGTTGGACCGTTGGTCTTTCTCGGTGCAGCCACTGTCCTGGAAATGGAGCGTGCACGTGCTGCTGGCTGTGCTGTTCTCGGCGGTGGCACACGCGGTGAGCATGGGGCTCTTCACCGTCTACTTCTTCGCCGCCGAGGCGTTGGGCGTATCGCTCCGGGGGCCTCTCCTGGCACGGCTGGGCGAGAGCGTGGCGAACATGTTCAGCTTTGGGCTGCCGATGGGGGCCATCGTCTACGGCCTGCTCGCGGCGCTGGCGCTGGCCGCCAACTACGTGCGGCGGCTGCGCGCCGAGGAGCAGCGCTCGGCCGCTCTTCGTGTCCAACTCGCTGAGGCACGGTTGGAAGCGCTCAAGATGCAACTCCATCCCCACTTTCTCTTCAACACGCTCAACACCATCTCGGCCACGCTCCATGCCAACCCGGACGCTGCGGACCGTATGCTCACCCTCCTCGGCGATTTCCTCCGGCACACCCTGGACCATGCCCATCGGACGCAGGTCCCTCTCCATGAAGAGGTCGATTTCTGCGCCCGCTATCTCCAGATTGAACAACACCGGTTTGGAGAGCGCTTGACCGTCGATTTCCAGATCGACCCAGCTGTGCGTGAGGTGACGGTGCCCTATCTGCTCTTGCAGCCCCTGGTAGAGAACGCGGTGAAGCACGGGGTGGCCCGCCACCTGGGGCCCGCTCGGGTGGTCGTTTCCGCGGCGTCCCAAGCGGCCATGCTGGTCATCGACGTGGTCAACACCGGGCGCCTGGAGGCGGATGGAGTGTACGCCGCGCCCAGTGGTGACGGCGCCCCTCCTCCCCGCGAGATCGGTCTGCGCAACACACGCGCCCGTCTGGCGCAGACCTACGGCCCCACGGCCTCCTTGGACCTGACTCCCACGGCAGAGGGGGTGCGCGCGCGCATCCGGCTGCCGCTGAGCCCCCGCGAACCGATCTTGAGGACCGTCGATGCTGCCCCCCAACTCTCCTCCTCTTGATGCTACCGCCGCCCTGCGGGTCGTAGTGGTAGACGACGAGCCTCCGGCCCGGCGTAAACTCGCCCAGTGGTTGGCGGCCGATCCTGCGGTCGAGGTGGTGGCCGTCTGTGCCAATGGCTATGAAGCGCTGGACACCCTCGCGGCCGAGCCTGTGGACCTCCTCTTTCTCGATGTGCAGATGCCGGAGCTGTCGGGGTTCGATGTACTGCGCCAGCGGCCAGCCGGGTGCCATCCCCTGGTCATCTTCGCGACGGCGTTTGACACCTACGCGCTGGAGGCCTTCCGCCACCACGCCGTAGGCTACCTGCTCAAGCCGTATGACCGGAGGCGGTTCAACGAGGCGCTCGATCATGCCAAGGCGCAGCATGCTGGGCGCCAAGCCCACGAGGCCGAGCATCGCCTGACGGCCTTGCTCCAGTCCGTACAGCCCCCGCGCTACCTGGAGCACTTCGCGGTGCGCCACGATGACCGGATCGACCTGGTGCGGACCGAAGAGGTGGACTGGATCGAGGCTAGCGGCAACTACGTGACGCTGCATGCCGGGCACACCCGTCACCTGATTCGCGACACGCTCACGCGCGTGAGTGCCCGGCTGGACCCCCGGCAGTTTCCGCGCATCCACCGGTCCCGGATGGTCAACCTGGACCGCGTGGTGTCGCTCCTGCCCGCCTCCCATGGCGATTTCACCGTGGTGCTCCGCGACGGCACCATGCTGCCCATGAGTCGCACCTACCGCGATCACCTCCGCGAGGTCCTGGAAGTCGGGTTCTAGCCCCTGGCGGATCCCCAGACCGGCTGGTCCCACCATGGTCCGGTTCATCCCTCCGCATCGGCTCCATGCGCGGGTCGTCGGTACGTTGCCCCTAGTTCTGTGCAACGTCCCATCAACCTCGCGTTTTCCATGCGTTTACTTGCTCTCATCTGCTGTGTCTTTCTGCTCGTGCCCGGCGCCAGCGCCCAGGTCGTGAGCAGCATCAACTTCAACTCGTCGCAGTCCACAGACGGCCTCTACGTCGCTCCCGATGGACAACTCTATGCCACCGGTGGCTACCTGGGCAATCAGGTGTACACGATCAACCCAACGGGCGGGCTGGCGTCCTATGCCCGAGGCTTCACCGGGCCCATCCACCTCACCAAATCGGTCGACGGGAGCTTCTACGTAACCGACTTCAGCCCGCAGTCCACCACCGGCACCATCAGTCGCATAGCGCCTGACGGCACCGTGAGCGTCTTTGCCAACGTCAAGGCCGGCCCGAGCGACATCGTGGCCGGTGCCGACGGGACCCTCTACGTGACGCACTACGGGGGCCTCAACACGGCCGATGGCAACAGCATCTCCAAGATCACCCCGGATGGCACCGTGACGGATTTCGCGGTGGGCGGCCTGCTCTCGGCGCCTGTGGGGCTGGCCATGGACGAAGAGGGCAACCTCTACGCGGCCAACATCTTCGATGGACGGATCGTGAAGGTGACGCCCGATGGCACCCAGTCCCTGTTTGCCTCGCTCACCCCTACCTCTCCCTTCACGATCGGGCACCTCGCGTGGGCGGCGGGCCGCCTCTACGCCACGCACCTGGGCGCCAACCAGATCCGCGTGTTCGAACGTGACGGGACAAGCCGGGTGCTGGCGGGCAGTGGCGCCCAAGGCCGCGATGATGGCCCCGCCGAGGCCGCCACCTTCTTCAGGCCCAACGGCATTGCGGCCACCGCCACCGGCGATACGCTCTATGTGAGTGAGTACATCGGCCCCACCAACCGCATCCGGATGATCACCACGGCGACCAACGTATCCGCCGCCGATACCCCTACCGCCCCGCTCCTGACGGTGACCAGCTACCCGAACCCCGCCGAGACCACGGCCACCATTGCCTACTCGCTGCCGGAGGCTGTATCCGTCACGCTGGTCGCCTACGATGTGACGGGCCGCGAGGTGGCCCGGCTCGCCGAGGGCGTGCAGGCCGCCGGGGCTCACCGGGCTGAGTGGTCCCTCGGGCATCTGCCGGCCGGGGCCTACCTCGTGCGGCTCCAAGCTGGATCGGCGCGGGCCACGCGCATCCTCCTGGTCCAGTAGGAGCAGGGGCTCAGGCCGAGCCGCCTGGTCGCGCAGCCGTCGTGTCGGCTCGGCCGCCCCGTGCACGGAGGCTCGCCGCCTCAGCTACCAGATGGTGCTGAGGGCGGCGAGCCTAACGTGTTCCAAGAGGACCGGTAGCCCGCGCCCCCAGGCAGTGCCGCAGGTGATATATTCCCGGCGGACTCTCCCGACCTCGGCTCCGCCTCATGCGCATCGGCCTCATCTACGACCTGCACGACGACTACCCGTGGCTCCACGGCGATCCCCCCGACGCCGACGCCGAGTACGAGCCCCCAGAGACGGTCGACGCGCTGGCCGCGGCCGTGGAGGCCCTCGGCCACGAGCCTGTGCGCATCGGGACGGCGCATGACCTGCTGAAGGCCCTGCCCACGCTGCGCCTCGACGCGGCGCTGACCATCGCCGAGGGGTTCGGGACGCGCAACCGAGAGGCCTGGGCGCCTGTGCTGTTGGAGCTCGTGGGGGTCCCGCAGCTTGGGTCGGACGCGCTCACGCTCTCGCTGAGCGTGGACAAAGCCTGGACCAAAGACCTGGCGCAGGCGGCGGGTGTGCCCACACCGCCTTACCGCGTCTACCCAGACGTGGATGCGCTGGACGACGCCGACCTGCCGGCCCCGTTTCCGCTCTTCGTCAAGCCGCGCTACGAAGGGACCGCCAAGGGCATCACGGCTGCGAGCCGGGTGCACACCTGGGCGGCGCTCCGGGAGCAGGTGGCCTGGGTGACGGAGACCTACCGGCAGGATGCGCTGGTGGAAGCGTTCGTCATGGGCGGGGGTGAGTTCACGGTGGCCGTGGTGGGGCACAACCCGCCCCAAGCACTCCCGGTGCTGCAGCGGGCCGTGGAGACCACCACTCGCATCGGGCTGCACGCGTTGGAGGTGCGAGGTGGCCAGGAGGACTGGCCGTACGAGGTGGAGGGCACCCTGGCGCCAGCGCTGGAGGCACACCTACACGCCCTCTCGCTGCGCGTCTTCCACAAGCTGTCGTGCCGTGACTTCGCCCGCCTGGACTTCCGGGTCGATGCAGCGGGGCAGCCATGGTTTCTGGAGATCAACACCCTGCCTACCTTCGCCCCCGATGGGACTTTCGCCATCGTGGCTGAGCTGATGGGGCAGCCCTACCCTGCGTGGTTGGCCGGTGTGCTCCGGCAGGGCCTGGTACGGCTTGGGTTGGTGCCGCCAGAGGCGGGATCGGATTTCAGCGCGCAACGTTGATCCGACCTGCGCCTTCCCGTCCACGTGTCTACTATGGAACGCCCTGCCAACGCCCCTCCGCGTCCCGTCTGCTCGTGCGGACATGATCGGTATCATCACTACGCCCGGCCCCAGATGCGCTACGGCGGGGGAGGTTGGCTGCTCCTGTTCAGCGGGGCGTCGGCCACGCCCAAAGCCATCACGTTCACCTGCGCCCGGTGTGGCGAAGTCATCGAGCAGACCACCGAGCCCACCGTCCTCCGCGAATTCCTGAACCATTGAGCGCTATGTCCTCTCGTGCAGACCTTCTGGCCGATCCCCGCTGGTCCGACTGGCGCTGGCAGATGCGGCATCGGATCCACAGCCCGGAGGCTCTGGAAGCGTGGGTCACGCCCACCGAGGACGAGCTGGCGGCCATCGAGGCCACGCGCGGCATCTTCCGGTGGAACATCACCCCCTACTACGCCAGCCTGATGGACCCGGCGGACCCGGCGTGCCCGGTGCGGCGTCAGGTGGTGCCCCGCATGGCCGAGCTGGCGCCGGACCTCATCGGGGTGGTGGATCCGCTCGAGGAGGTGGCCCACTCGCCCGTCAAGAACCTGATCCATAACTACCACGATCGCGTAGCCTTCTGCGTTACCAGCGAATGCGCCATCTACTGCCGGTACTGCCTACGCAAACGCATGGTGGGCGATGCGGACTTCATGATGCGCAAGGTCGAGCTGCAGGCGGCCATCGACTACATCGCGGCGCATCCCGAGATCCGGGACGTGCTTCTCACCGGGGGCGACCCGTTCACCTACAGCGAGAAAAATCTGGACTGGATCCTGAGCCGCCTACGGGCCATCAAGCACGTGGAGGTGATCCGCATCGGGAGCCGCATGCTGGTCAAGCTGCCGCAGCGCATCACGCCGACGTTGTGCGACCTGCTGAGCCAGTATCACCCGCTGTGGGTCAACACGCATTTCAACCATCCCAAAGAGCTGACTGACGAGGCGGCGGCCGCGTGCGACCGGCTCTCCCGCGCGGGGGTGCCCATCGGCAACCAGACGGTGCTGCTGCGCGGTGTCAACGACCACGTGGACACCATGCGTGCCCTATGCACCGGCCTGGTCCGGATGCGCGTGCGTCCGTACTACCTCTACCAAGCGCAACTCATCGGGGGGACGGCCCACCTGCGAACCTCCATCGAGCACGGCATGGCGATCATGGAGGCCCTGCAGGGTCGCATCACCGGCTTTGCCATCCCCACCTACGTGCTGGATACGCCCTTCGGCAAGGTCCCCCTGACGCGCAGCTACGTGCAGGGCCGGTCCGGGCACCATGTCATCATGAACACCTACCAGGATCGCCTCTGGGCCGAGCCCAACCCGCTGCGGCCCGGCGAGACCCCCGGTGTCACGCTGCCGTCGATGCCGTGGCCCGAGGGGGCGTCTACCATCCCCACGGAGGCGCTGTCATTCGCTGCGTAGCGCCTGGACGGGGTTGGATTGGGCCGCCCGGGTGGCGTGGGCCGTCACCACGGCCAAGGCTAGCGTCAGCACGCCCAGGCCCGCGCCTGCAAACACGGCCCATTCCAGGTCGATGCGGTACGCGAACGTGTCTAACCAACGGCGCATGAGCAGGTAGGTGGGCGGGATCACCAAGGCCACCGCCACGCCTACCAGCACGACCACCTCGCGCGAGAGGAGCGTGACCACCTGAGCTACCGAGGCGCCGAGGACCTTGCGGATGCCAATTTCCTTGGTGCGCTGCTGCACCGTGAACGCCGTCAGTCCGAAGAGACCCAGGCCGGCGATTAGGATGGCCAACCCGGCAAAGGTGCCGAAGACGCGTCCGAACCGGTGCACGGCTCGGTAGCGACGTTCGATCTGCTGATCCAGGAACACGGCCTCAAACGGCCAGCTGCCGGCTACCTCGTTCCAGATGGCCTCGACCTCCCGGAGTGTGGTGGCTGCATCGTCCGTGTTCAGCCGCAGGGAAAGGCTGGTGGCGGCCCCGGGAAAGACCTTGATGGTCATGGGGCGCACGGCCCGGTCCAACGGGTTGTGGTGAAAGTCACGCACGACGCCGATCACCTGGCCCTCTGCCCCCCACATCCGGATACGCCGCCCCACCGCCGCCTCGGGCGAGGTAAAGCCGTACCGGTCGACGGCCGTCTCGTTCAAGAGGTAGGCGTCCTCGGCATCCGTGGCGAAGGCCCGGTCAAAGTCGCGCCCAGCTAGGATGTCCAGGCCGTAGGTCGACGGAAACTCGTGGTCCGTCATGTACATGACCAGCGAGGCGTCGTCGAGCGTCCCATCCTCACGTTCCAAGACGCCTGCAGAGACGACGCTGCTCCCGCTACTGGGGGTGGAGAAGGTCGCGGAGGCGGCGGTAACCGCTGGGTGATCCAGAAACCGAGCCTTGATGGCGTCCAGGTCGCCGCTGAGCGGTGTCTCGGTAGAGATGAGATCGCCGCCGGTGGGGAGGCCCAAGACGACGACCTCGCCCGCCTCGTCAAAACCGAGGTCCTGGTGCTGCATGTATTGGATCTGCTGGACGACAATCGTGGTGGCCGCGACCAAGCCCACGGCCACGGCAAACTGCAGGGTCACCAGGCTTTGGCGCAGCTTCTGGCCGCCGTGGGTGCTCAGAGCGCTCCCTTTGAGCACCCGGGCCGGCTCAAACCGAGCGAGCACGAAGGCTGGATAGCCGCCGGCCAGGAGACCTGTGGCCAGGACGAGCCCTAGCACCACAGCCCCTTCCGCGAGCCCCATGGACAGCGGGAGCGCCTTGCCGACCAGGCCTACAAAAGCGGGTTGGGCCATCTGCACGAGGGCCAGCGCCAGCACGGCGGCGACGGCGGTCACGACCACTGCCTCGCACAAAAACTGGAGGCGCACGGTGCCCGCATGCGCCCCGATGCTTTTGCGGACCCCTACCTCCTTGGCGCGTTCGGCACTGCGGGCCGTAGCCAGGTTGACAAAGTTGACGAGCGCGATGCCCAGGATGAACAGCCCGATGATGGTGAAGAGAAGGAGGTTGCGGCCCGAGCCTCCATCTCCTGGGCCGCCGTAGGACGAGTGCAGATAGATATCCGCAAAGGCCTCCAACTGAACCTGAATGTCCTGGGTGGATGTCTCCTCAGGGTTAGCGTACTGGTTGTAGAGCCCCGTCATCTGTTCGGCCAGCGCGCTGGGATCTGCGCCAGGCTGCAGGCCCACGTAGGTGGTGAGGAAGTTGTTGTCCCACTCCTGCGTCTCTGCCGAACTGTCTTGTGTCCAGGTGGCAAACGAGACGAGCCCTTCGAAGGTGAGGCTGGACCGGGGTGGTATGGTGAGGACACCGGTAACGCGCAGGGTCTCCTCGTTGTCGCTGAGCACCGTCTGGCCCATCGGGTCTTCGTCGCCAAACAGCTTGGTCGCGAAGTCAGCGGTCAGGACCAGTGAGCCTGGTTCTTCCAAGGCGGTGGCGGGGTCACCGGCCTGCCAGGGAAACGAAAACAGGCGAAGGAAGTCGGGATCTGCGTAGTAGAGATTGTTGGCGCTGAGGCGCTGTGTGCCGTAGCTCAGGACGCGCCCGCCCCACGCCAGGCGCGTCGCTTCGGTCACCTCCGGCAGGTCGGCCTTGAAGGTCGGCGCGTAGGGTACCGACGTCATGTTGTCCGGATACACCCGGCCTTCATGGTCGGTGACATCCTTGACCACGCGGTACAGGCGCTCGGTCTCGGTATGGAACGCGTCGTAGCTGCGCTCGTGCCGAACGTACTGGGCGATGAGCAGACAGCAGGTCAGGCCCATGGCGAGGCCCACAATGTTGATGGCGGCATACACCTTGCGCCGACGCAGGCTGCGAACGGCCACGACGAAGTAGTTCTTGAGCATAGCGCGTGGGGAGCGGGTCGAGAGTTCGACCTCCCCTTTGTCAAAGCCTATGCCAAGCCGTGTAATGGGTGTTTTTGAGACCTAGACGGTGGTCGGGATGTCCTTGCCCGCACAACCACTGTCCGTAGGCGGACAGGCCCTCCGTGCTCGGTCAAGCCCGTGTTGAGGGCCGCTGTATGCCGGTAGGCACGCCCCACCACACGGCGCGGCATCGTCGTAGCCGCGCTACGGCTGCGTCGCGCGCCTTGCTGGACGTGCCCATCGGCGCCCCTCGACCGATCCCTACGAACTTGACCCAGGACTCAGGCCAGCATGCTGCGCAGCATCCACGCGGTCTTCTCGTGGAGGCGCATGCGCTCCGTGGCCAAGTCTGCCGTGGGCTCGTCGCCTGCGTCCTGGGCCACCGGTACCACGGTGCGTGCGGTGCGCACCACGGCCTCCTGGCCTCGTACGAGGTGGCGGATCATGTCCTCGGCACTCGGCACTTCGGTGTCTTCGCTGATGCTGGTCAGGCCTGTATACTGCCCAAAGGTGCCTGGTGCGTAGACCCCCAAGGCGCGGATGCGCTCGGCAATCACATCGACGGCCTCGGCCAGTTCGGTATACTGCTCCTCAAACATCTGATGGAGCGTGTTGAACTGGGGGCCGGTCACGTTCCAGTGGTAATAGTGCGTCTTGAGGTAGAGCACGTAGGTGTCGGCCAGCAGCCGGGCCAGACCGGCGGCGATTTCTTCGCGCTGCTCTTCGGCAATGCCAATGTCGATGTTCATGGAAGGGGTAGAGATGAGGGTGAGCACGGTGAGCACATGGTACGAGGGCTGTGAACCTCCGTTCACGCCGTTACGCAATAGTATACTCGTTCCGACAAGCGACGGGATAGACGCTGGCCGGAGCCGCGTAGGATAAATCGCACATCCAGATGCAGCCGCTGCCTAGAGGGAGATGCAGACCAGGCGTACAGGCCGTTAGTGGGGGGTAGGCGATCCTGAGTAGGCCGCTAGCGCCTGATACTGAGTGTACCCTTCGTTTTCGCCATGCCATCCGTCACAAGGAATACCCCGCGTTTGCCGTTCTCGGCCTCGACCCTGATGGGTACCCGCGTGCACACCCACGAGTCCACGCTGGTGGGTCATGTGCGGGACTTTGTCATCGACGTAGACACCGGGCGCCTGCTCTACGCGGTCCTGGACCCGGCGGAGACCCTGGCCCTGTCCGGCCGGTTCGTCCCGGTGCCCTGGGAGGCGTTGACCCTGTCCACCCAGGAGCACGCGCTCCAGCTGGCCATGGCTCCCCACCGTCTGGTTCAGGCGCCCACCTTTGCCTCGGATGCCTGGCCCCACGGTGCGGACGATCAGTTCAATGACCGGGTCTACGCCTTTTTCGGGTTTGAGCCCTATTCCGTGTTTCGCCTGCGTACAGCCCGTGGATATCGAGCCCAGAAGCGAGCGAGCCCAGCCCTGGCCCTCTCCGAGCAGGGCTGACCTGACATCAGGGCTGACCTATACATCAGGGCTGGGCGTCTTGCGCCACCTTGGCCACCACCTGCGGATCCAGCCAGCCGTGCTCGGCCGCATGATGCGCCATGGCGGTGGAGCTGGCTGTGCGCAGGAGCGGTACTTCTGCGTCGGCCGGGAGGGGGGCCTCCAGTGGCCGTACGTCTCGGATGTAGATCCCCTCAATGCGCCCAGGGAAGTCGCGTGCGATGGCGGCGTAGATGGCTTCATCGTGTTGCCCGCTGTCGCCGAGGAGCAAGGCCGTATGGGTGGGGTAGCAGCGGAGCAGGTCAGCGATGTGGTTGTACTTGTGATCGTGATGGGCCCCCGCGATAAATTGATCGTCGTCGATGCCCAGGTCTCGCAGCAGCAGCGGACCCAGGGGGATGGCGTGGTGCTCCAAGAAATCCACGAGCAGGTCGTAGAGGTTCCAGGGGCTGCTGGACAGGTAAAACACAGGGTGAAGGGCGGTGGCCTCTGCCTGGCCCACCCCTTGCTGAAGCCCACGATAGAGCGTGGCCACGCCCGGGAAGGGCTCCCGCTCATGGGCCGAGCGCAGCAGCGTCAGTCGTAGCATGCGGGACCACTGGGTCGCATGGGTTTGCAGCACGGTGTCATCGATGTCGCTGATGATCAGGCGTTGGCTCTGTGCGGAAGGAATGAGTACCGCCCCCTGGGCCTGGGTGTCCAGGTCGTCTGATAGAGCTAGGGTGACGGCGTGCCAGCCTGGAGGCAGGCTGAGGGGAGCGGGGAGGGCCACGTCGAAGACGAAGTAGCCTTCCTCATCGGTCTGGGTTTCAAACGAGACAGCGTCCAGCCTCAAGCGCACGGATACGCCTGGGATCTCGGCACTCCCAAAGCGGCGGTAGGATGCCCGGAGGGCTGTCCGCCAGCCGGGCTGGCCAGCCAGGAGCGCGAGGCCGTTGTCGCGGAGGACCCGTCCGCGCAGGTGCAGCCGGCCTGGCGTGCCATAGCCTAGATACGGCACGATGAGGGTGGGCCGTGTGTCGCGTTGGCGCAGGGGGGCTCGGGCGCGGTCCACCGCGGCCTCCACGCGGGCCAGCCAGCGTGTCCAGCTCATGAGTGCGCTGCGTATGTAAAAAAAGAGCGAGGCCTGTTGCCGCCGTGCGAATGGTCCTGGATCGTCACAAGTGAGAAGGGTACAAAAATGAGCGGTGCTTAAATTGCTCGCGCCTCGGCCGATACACACGGAGAATTCTGAGGTCGCCCTCCAAGATCGCCTCGTATGTATGGAATTTGCATGCTCGCGAACAGGATGGGGTGGCCACGCCGACTCGGTGTCACAACAAGATAGTTCGCCGCGCCTTCGCTGACTGATCCATGTGGGGCTCCCCTACATACAGGTTATTGATACCCGCCTTTCTGCTGTGTAGTCAGGTCGCAGTGGGAAATGTGCTTATTTCGGTGGGTGATGACTCCGCGGCCTCCAGGTATGGGCAGGATGGACGCATACATCTCGATTACTTTGGGCCTGAGGTCTACAACGCCGATCCCCAAACCTGGGGGGTCACGCAGGACCCGAACGGACTGATCTACGTGGCCAGCAGTGATGGCGTCCTCATCTATGACGGCGTCTCCTGGGAGCTGGTCGAAACACCGAGTGGAGCCATCATCCTGTCCGTGGACGCCGGGCCAGATGGCCGCGTCTATGTAGGTGGCGTGGGAGAGTTGGGCTACCTGGAACCAGACAGCCTGGGCCAGATGCAGTACGTCTCGCTGCTGGACCACCTGGCCTCCGAGGATCGAATCTTCAGTGGCGTGCGGCGCACTATAGTGCTGAGCGATGGGGTGTACTTCCAGGGGCAGAGCCGCATCATGCGGTTTTCGGTCAACGGATTGAGCTCTTGGGAAACCGGTGGCCTCTTCAGCCGGTCCGACGCCATGGGGGACACGCTGTACGTGCATCAGCCAGGGCTCGGTTTGCTGCAGCTGAAGGACAATGCGCTGACGCTGGTTCCGGGTAGTGAATCCCTGGCCGATGTGAGCTACCTGGCCGGCGTGGTCCCTCGTGAGGAGGGCGGCTTCTTGGCGATTACCCGTTCGAACGGACTCTTTCTGTGTGACTCTGCTCAGACGGGGGCGCCGGCGTGCCTGCCGTTTGCGCCCGCCACCTCCGAGTTTTTATCGTCCAGATACGTCAGCAACATCCTCCACCGGTCGGATGGGACCGTCATGCTGGGCACATGGGGGCATGGTGTCATCTTGATGACAGAAGATGGCGAGATCTTACGTGTTTTCGATGACGATGTTGAGCTCCCTCAGAGTACCATCCAGTCCCTCTTTGAAGACCGGCAGGGACAGGTGTGGTTCACCACAAACAACGGGCTGGCTCGTCTCCGCCACCCATCGTCGATGACGTCCTTTGACCGTGAGACGGGACTCACGGGCGGGGTGACGGACATGCTGCGCCACCAGGGACAGTTGTACGCCTCGACCTCTGAGGGGGTGTTTAGGCTCCAGCCCAGCACGGCCCGTGGCCCGGCTACCTTCGTCCGTCATCTGAGCACGCGCGAGCACTGCGCCAGCCTGATTTCCACGCCGCAGGGCGGGCTGGCTGGGTGCCGAAACGGCGTCTTCGACCTGGAAAACGACCGCCTCTTCGAGGACTTCACCAGCAACGTGGTGTATGACCTGCATCGCTCGGCGGTGGACACCACCAGGATGTATGCGGCGCTGCAGAATGGGCTGGCTTGGTTCGATCTCGTGGATGGGGCCTGGACGTACCGAGACCGGATCGAAGCGCCCGTCATCATCTACCGGATCGCCGAGGATCAGGCTGGTACCCTGTGGATGAGTAGCATCAGGAATGGGGTCTTCCGGTTCGACCAGCGTCAAGGTGGAGCCCCCCATCTCTCAGAGCAGTACAGTGTGGAGCAAGGCCTGCCCGAAGCGTGGTACATTACCCATACCCTTGGAGGCGAGGTCATCTTTCGGCATGACGATGGGGAAGCCCTCTACAAGCCCGTCATCGAGGGAGACACGGTGCGCATAGAGCGTGACCCGCGCTTCGAGACCTTCTTGCATCAGGAAGCCGACGCTTTGGAATACCTGCACGGGGATGAAGAGGGCCGTGTGTGGACCTTTTCGTCAGCGGGGGCCGCCGTGGCCGTGCCGCATACGGAAGGGATCTATCGGGTGTACCCTACCATCCTACGCACCACGGCGGCGCGCAGGGTCTACACGATGTACAACGACGGCGACGACACCCTGTGGATGGGCGGGGCCCACGGGGCTACCCGGGTTCAAAAATCGAAAGCGATTGTGGAGCCGATGCCGTACTCGGTGCTGATACGCCGGGTGGCCACCACCACGGACTCGCTGATTTTTGGGGGGTATCGGCAAGCGTCTCTCACCCAGGCCGCTACGCTTCCATATGACACCCGTGGCCTGCGCTTCACGTATGCGGCCCCTCAGTTTGATGCGCCGGCTGCTACGCGCTACCGGACCCGGCTGGACGGCCTTGACGAGGACTGGTCCGCGTGGACGGACGAGACGCGGCGCGACTACATGAACCTCCCTCCGGGGCATTACCGCTTCGTGGTACAGGCGCGTAACGTCTATGGCATGCTCAGCGAGAGCGCACATTATGACTTCACTATCCTGCCGCCGTGGTACGGCACCTGGTGGGCCTACGTCCTGTGGGTCCTGCTGGCCGGAGGGGGGCTCATCGGCCTCGTGCTCGGCTACAACCGGGTGAAGTCCGGGCAACTGGAGGCGCGCAACCGGCTGTTGGAGACGGCCGTGGACGAGCGGACCGCCATCATAGAGGATCAAAAAACCTCCCTCGAGGCGGCCTACGAGGAGGCCATTTGGGCCAACGAGGACCTCAGCCGCAGCAACCGGATGCTCGAAGAGCGTACAGGGCAGCTGCGCGACGCGTTGGAGGCCAACAAAGAGATCCTGGGCATCACCGCCCACGACCTCAAAAATCCACTGAGTGGTATCATCGGTTTGGCCGATGTGGTGCTCTTTGATGCCACCGAGGAGCCTGAGCTGCTGGAGCCCAGCGTAGCCGAGCATGTGCCTATGCTCAAGCAGGAGGCGCAGCGGATGCTCCGGATTGTGGAGGAGCTGCTGGACAGGCACCGAGACCAGATGGAGCAGGCCGCCCTCAACAAAGAACCCCTGGACCTGGGAGCCGTCGTCAGCACGGTGATGCGCTGGAACGGCAAACAGGCCGCCAACAAAGAGATTGTCCTCCACCACGAGGTCGACGATACAATCATCGTCGACGCCGATGCCCTCGGGTTGCAGCGCGTGTTGGACAACTACCTCTCGAACGCGATCAAGTACAGCCCGCTGGGCAGCGCTGTGCGCGTCGAGGCACAACCGCTGCCCGACGCGGGCGGCGACGCCGCGCCAGCGTGGGTACGGGTGGCGGTGATCGACGAAGGCCCTGGGCTGACGGAGGAAGACAAAAAGATCGCGTTCAGCAAGATGCAGCGCCTCAGTGCGAAGCCTACCGCTGGCGAGCACTCCTCGGGCCTCGGGCTCTACATCGTAAAAGGGATCGTAGAAGCCCATGGAGGCCAGGTGGGCGTGGAAAGCAGCCATGGGGACGGGGCCACCTTCTGGTTCACCATGCCCCTCGGGACCGGCGCCAAAGCACCGACGGTGGGCGCAGGATGGGCCGCTGTAGGAGAACAAACGACAAGCAGCCCCGAAAAAGGCTGACAGAGGTTTTCGTAGGGTACAGACAACCGCGTGCGTGCAGGGTCGGCATCTTGATGTAGTTGTCCACCCCAGTTGTTGATAGCCCCACTGATGATTCGCCTCCTTGTTGTTCACGAAACCAAACTCATGGCCGATGCCTTGGCCAACGCGCTGGAGGCCGATGGAGACATCCGTGTGATCGGCCACGCCGCCCTCGCCCGAGATGCGGTGCGGCACCTCGACGAAAGCCGCTGCGATGTCGTGCTCATCAACGCGCTGATGCCTGACACCGAGGCCTTCGAAGTCCTGGGGCGGCTCAAAGGCCGGTACACCGCCCTCCAGGTAGTGGTCATGGGCGTACCGGATCATCCAGATCACATCCTGCCCTTCCTGGAGTGTGGGGCCGATGGCTATGTCCTCCAGAAAGCCGACACCCAGACCATGATACGGACCATCCGAGCGGTCCATCGGGGCGAGCGGCCACTCAGCACCGAGGTGACCACGGCCGTGCTGGAGCGACTCACCAAACTCAGCGCCTTCTGCGAAGACGTGGTCTCCACGTTTGGCGAAAGCCCCCTGACCGAGCGTGAACGGGATGTCCTCCAGTGCCTGGCCTCCGATCTCAGCAACGCCGAGATCGCCGAAGAGCTCGACATCGGGGTCGGCACGGTGAAGAGCCACGTGCACAACATCCTCACCAAGCTCAATGTGGCGAGCCGCTACGAGGCCGCTCGGTACGCCCCCCTCATCACGGCCATGCGGCCCGAAGCCACGCTGCTCGACTCTTGAGAGACGCCGCATCGGGGGCCTCACGATGCCATCCTCATGGCGGCGGACGCCCAGGCGGCGCGGATCAGATGCGGGAAGATATAGAATGACCTATATCTTATCCTCTATCTGGACAGAGGCACAACCGCCTGAAATACCAGATCATAGGGGGCGAGCCGGTGGGTTCGCTCCTTTTTTGTATGGTACGTGTCCAACGAGTCTATCCTTGATGCGCGATTCCTCTACTTCGGTATCCCCCCCCCGCTCCTCTACACCCGGCAATGGGGCCGCCTCTCCACAGGTCCACACCATCGGTCGCCTTAAGTTCGACCTGGCCTCCAGGCGGGTGTTCTGTGGCCCCGACGAGGTGCACCTGACCGCCCAAGAGTGGCGTCTCATCCGTGTCTTGATCCAGCACCGTGGCACCACCGTGCGTCGGCGGGAGCTGGCTGAGCGTGTATGGCAGCGTCCTCTCCGCCCGGACTCGCGCGCCATCGAACTGGCCATCTACAAGCTGCGGCGCAAGATCGAAGAGCACCCCGCTCGGCCCTCGCAGCTGCTCACCATCTACGGAAAAGGGTACCAGCTGGTCTGACGCGGTCGGCGTTGGATACAGGTGTAAAAACGTGAGGGATAGAGCCGTCGATCCAGATATATAGGCCTCCAACGGTATATTAGGGCGTCCGCCGCCGCCGCCGATCTATGTGTGAGTTGTGTGGGATGCCCTGCCTGATGATGCCCCACGATGTCCTCCCCGGCCTCTTTTCTCCAAACCCTCGTTGACAGCACACTGGGCCTCATGGCCTTCGTGGATGAGCACCTGACGTTGCGCTTCATCAACGAGCGGTTGGCGCAGATGCTGGGTCCAGGCGCCACCGAGGGCGCCGCCCTGCCCACCTGGATCCATACCGACGACCACAATGCCGTCCAGCGCCTCGTGGCTCGGACACTGGTCACCCCGGATCGCGAGCAGCGCGGCTCGTTCCGGGTACGTAGATCCGATGGCGCCTGGCGCATCCTGGACGTGGTAAGCCGTACCCTGAACGAGCCCGCCTTCGGACGTGGCGTGGTCCTGGGCGCCTTCGACGTCACCGAGCGGGTGGTGGTGCAACAGCGCCTCAAGGAACGCGAAGAGCAGCTGGAGCGCGCCCAGCGGGTGGCCCGCATCGCCACCTGGGAGTTGAACGCCACCAACGGAAGCCTCGAGGCTTCCGAGCAACTCTTCCGGCTATACGGCATCCAGCGCCAGACGCCGTTCACGCTGGACGACCTGATGGTGTATTTCCACCCCGATGACATCGAGTGGATCGACCAGGCGCTGACCAAGGCCAAGCAGACCTTCGAGCCCTTTCGGTTTGTGCACCGCATCTGTCCACCGCAAGGGGGCCTGCGCTACGTGCGCGTGGAAGGCGAAGCCGAATTCTATGGGGACACGCTGTTTCTGTTTGGCACCGTGCAGGACGTAACGGAGGAGATGGAGGCCCAGCAAGCGCTGCGTGCCAGCGAGCGCCGGTTTCGGGCTATCTTCAACTCGACCTTCCAGTTCATCGGCCTCTTGGACCCCAACGGCACCTTGCTGGAGATCAACCGGGCCGCGTTGGACCTAGGCGAGCTGGAGGCCGAGGCCGTGCAGGGACAGCTCCTCTGGGAAACCCCCTGGTTCGCTGGCGATGCCGCGCGCGTGGAGCGGTTGCAGCGTGCTGTCCAGGAGGCCGCCGCCGGGGCCTTCGTCCGCTACAACACCACGGTGACACGGCCAGACGGGCAAACGGCCACGCTGGATTTCTCCCTGAAGCCGGTGCGCGATGCATCGGGTGAGGTGGTGACACTCATTCCCGAGGCGCGCGACATCACGGAGCAGGTGCAGGCCCAGTATGCGCTGTCGCGCAGCGAGGAGCTGCTGCGGTCCGTCATCAAGGCGATGGCCGAAGGCGTGCTCATCGTCAACGCACGCAGCCACATCCTGGAGGCCAACGACAGCCTGGTCCGCATGCTGGGCCAATCGGTCGAAGGCCTGGAGGGCCACTCGGTCATGGAGCGCCTCTGGAATGCCGTCGGTCTGGACGGTGAGCCGCTCGATCAAGAGCTGTTGCCCACCGCCCAGGCCCTCCTCACCCGGCAGCCCCAGCGTGGCCGCCTCGTAGGCATTCAGCAGGACCATGGCGAGGTCCGCTGGCTTCTCATCAACGCCGAGCCCATCCTGCGTGGGGACACCCAGGAGATCTATGCGGTGGTGAGCACCTTCTACGACGTCACCGAGGAGCGCCGCCTCCGGTTAGCCGCCGAGGCCTCGCGCCGCAAGCTTCGGGAGCTCACACGCCGCCTCCAGCAAGCCCAGGAAGAGGAGCGGACCCGCCTCGCCCGGGAGGTGCACGACGTACTTGGACAAGCCATGACCTCCATCCGGCTGGATGTGCGATGGCTTCAGGATCACGGGTCCCCCGAGGCCGAGTATGCCGAGCGCGCCGCTGAGACGCTCGCCCTGGTGGATCGCACCATCCAGACGGTACGCCGGATCTCCCACACGCTGCGCCCCGGCATCCTGGACCACTTTGGCCTCGGCGCCGCCCTGGAATGGCAGGCCGATGAGGTGGCCAGCCGGTCCGGACTCACCTGCGAGGTGTTTGACGCCACCGATGAAACCCGCCGCCTCGACAAAGACCTCGAGACCGCCCTGTTTCGCATCTTCCAGGAAGCCCTCACCAACGTAGTCCGCCATGCGGACGCCTCCACGGTTACCGTCCAACTCTACGAACACGACGGCGAGCTGGTCTTGGACGTGCGCGACGACGGCCGCGGGATTCGCGAGGACGACCTGGCGGCCTCTTCGTCGCTGGGCCTGCTCAACATGCGCGAGCGGGTGCTGCCCTGGCAGGGTACGGTCCGCATTCACGGAACACCGGGGGGCGGCACCACGGTTCAGGTGACCATTCCTCTCGAACACACGCCACCAGCCCCATGACTCGCATCCTCATCGCAGACGATCACGCCATCGTCCGCAAGGGCCTCGTCCAGATCATCGCGGACACCATGGACCTCCAGGTGGCCGCCGAAGCCGCCACCGCCGACGATGTCTTCGCCCTCGTCCGCAGTCAGGCCTTCGACGTCGTAGTGCTGGACCTCAACATGGGCGACGCCAGTGGCCTGGAGGTGCTCAAAACCCTCAAGGCGGAGTTCGAGGATCTGCCTGTGCTCATCCTGAGCGTGCACCCAGAGCAGCAGTACGCCGTACGGATGCTGCGGGCCGGTGCGTCCGGGTACCTCAACAAAGACAGCGCCCCTGAGCTGCTCGTCAAGGCGCTCCGGCGCGTGGCCGACGGCCGCCGCTACGTCAGCCCAGCCGTGGCCGAAGAACTGCTCACCCAGATGGACAGCGACGTAGACGGCCCGCCCCACGAGCGGCTCTCCGACCGTGAGTTTCAGGTCATGCGGCTGCTGGCCTCGGGGAACTCTGCCACCGAGATTGCCGAGATGCTGTCGCTCAGCGTCAAGACGATCAGCACGTATCGGTCGCGCATCCTGGAGAAGATGAACTTCAGCAACAACGCCGAGATCACCCGATACGCCATCAAGAACGAGCTGGTGCTGTAGCGCCCGGCGGTTGTGGTCGGAATGGAGGAGGGGGTGTCAGATCTTTCCTACGTCGTGACAGGCACTCGTACTATTTCACAAGTTTCAGCCTTCATGTATCCTGGGTGGTAGACAGGGCAGATCCGGAGTACGTCGTTAGGTCGCACAGGCGGCGCCCGGTAGCTGTCTGCCTTGCCCCGAGCCTGCGCCTTGCCTTCTTCGCCGTCCCGTGCCTGACCCGACCCTCACCCAGCCCCTTCGCCTCATCATTGCGGATGACGCACCCGCCGTTCGGCAGCGCGTGCGCACCTTGCTGGCTGGACATGCGTCCGTCACGATCGACGCGGAGGTCGCCTCGGCCGATGATCTCATCGAGCGGCTGCACACGGACCAGCCAGACGCGGTCCTGCTTGACATCAACATGCCGGGGAGCGGAATCTCGGCGCTCCGCCACATCAAGGGCCAACACCCTCAGGTTCGCGTGGTGATGCTCACCAATCACTCCGGTCCGTACTACCGTCGCCTCGCCAAGAAAGCCGGGGCGGACTACTTCCTGGATAAGTCGATGGAGTTTGAGCAGATCCCCGCCGTGCTGGCTCAGATTGCGCGTGGTGCGTGACGGCCCGTACCGGTCTGCCCAACACGCCACCGGCCGCTCTGGACAACCCGGGGCGGTCTTCTCGCGCGGGGACGTACCCCGCTCTGGGGGCCTGGAGACTCCGTTCATCACCGCCCAGAGTCGGCCCCTCTTCGCCTCGCCTTGGCCATGCTGATGACCTTCGTGCACGGCGCCCTGTTGGTAGCGGCGCTGCTGGGTGTTGTCGCCACCGTGTTGCCCTTGAGCAAGCATGAGGCGTGGTGGGTCCGCCTCTTCGATTACCCCCGCTTGCAGGTCTTCGTGCTGGGGGCCGCCACCCTGGGGGGGTACCTCGGCGTGCGTCTGCTTCTGCACGCACCCGCGCTGCATCGCGCCGAGGTGGTGCTAGTGGGCGCCTTGGCCCTGTGTCTAGGCTACCAGCTCGTGCTCATCGCTGGGTACATGCCGTGGGCCTCGGTCCAGGTGAAGCGGCTCTCCGATCCAGGCGATGGCCACACGCTGTCGGTGATGGTGGCCAACGTACTCATGCCCAACCGCCGCCACGAAGCCCTCCTGCGCCTCGTGAAGCGCTATGACCCCGACCTGCTCTTGCTCGTGGAGACGGACGCCTGGTGGGCCGAAGCCCTTGCCCCCCTGCACGCAACGTATCCTCACCGCGTGGCGCGTCCGCTGGACAACACGTATGGCCTCTTGTTCTACTCGCGGCTGGAGATGCGCGACGCGCAGATACGCCACCTGGTCAGCGCGCACATCCCCTCCGTGCATGCGCGCGTCCAGCTTCCAGCGGGCCCCTGGGTAGAGGTGCACGGCCTGCATCCCGATCCCCCCAACCCAGCCTACGCCGAAGAGACGACCGAGCGCGACGCGGAGCTGCTGCTCGTGGCCCGCGAGGTGGCCCAGCACGCGGCGCCCGTGGTCGTCCTCGGCGACTTCAACGACGTGGCGTGGTCCCATACGACGCGCCTGTTCCAGCGTGTCAGTGGCCTGCTGGATCCCCGCCGCGGCCGCGGCCTCTTCAGCACGTTCCATGCGGATTATCCCTTCCTGCGGTGGCCACTGGACCATATCTACCATTCCGATCACTTCGGCCTGGCTCAGCTGGAGGTGGGGCCTCGGTGGGGGTCGGACCATCTCCCGGTCTTTGCCCGCCTGGTCTACCGGCCCGCCGCTACCCCCACGTCCACGCTGACGCCGGCGCGCGACGACCTCGACGAAGTAGCGGACAAGATCAAGCGCGCCCGCGCAAACGATTGAGGCTGGGATGTACCGCCGCCCCCCCGCGATTCGACGTTCGTATCCAGGCACCGGACACAGAAACGCCCCGCAGCCAGCCGGCCACGGGGCGGGGTAGAGAGGCTACAGCGGTCCGTTCACTCCGCGCGGGAGACGCGGGCATTGGGCCTGGGCCGAGGTGGGCCCAGCCGCGCCCGCCGATAGTACCCCCACAGGGTCGTGAGCAGCAGGGCCCCCAGGCCCATGATGATCGCCACGTTGCCCCACGGGAGGGTCATCGGTAGCAACACGTACAGCACGACGAACGCAGGCAGGACGACGAGCAGGGCCAGAGCCACGTTTTTGACGCTGAGCTTGGGAAACACGGAACGCATGGAGCGAGAGGAGCTGGTGAGACAACGCGTGGGAAGGGCGGATGGGGCCGCCCAGCCAGCCTTGCTCAGCACTCCTCGCTCACCAAGGTGTTACGCTGGAGGTAGTGGTCCAGGTGATGGGCTCGTTCCTCCGCGTGGTAGAGCGATTTCTTCAGCAGGCGCTCGCTGCCGAAGTCTTCCAGCTTCATGGTCAGCTTGATGGTGTCGCGGAGGTGCTTGATGATGGCCTGCTCGCCAGCCAAGTCGGCTTCGAGCATGCGGCGTACGTCCGGCTCGCCTTCGGCTTCGTGCTCGATGTACGCACGCTCGGCGAGTGCTCTGGGTGAACTGGTGGGGAGGCCCCCCAACACGGTGATGCGCTCCGCCATGGCGTCTAGGTCCTGGTGGATCTCCGTGTAGGCTTCTTCGAGGTAGAGGTGCAGGTCACGAAACTGCGGGCCCTCTACGATCCAGTGGTGTTTCTGGTACTGGTGGAAGAGCACGAAGAGCGAAGCCACGTGCCGGTCCAAGGCGGGGACGACTTGGCCGGTGACGCCGTTGGGCAAGCCAACGGGGTTGTCTTCGATGACGGTACCGTTCTGGTGGGCGTGTGCGATAGGAGTCTGCATAGACTGCAATCAATTGGTCATGGTTGGAATCAGTGAAGGACGCGCGGAGATGCGCGGTTACGCGTTTGCGTTCAGGCTGTCGCCTTGCGCCACGCGTGGGGCGAACACCTCTTTGAAGGGACGTAGGTTGTCACCCAGGTCCAAGGTGCGAATAGGGAAGGGGATGCTGATGTGGTGCTCGTCGAAGGCGCGCTTGATGCGGATGATCGCTTCGCTGCGGGCCGTGAGGTAGTCGGCCTGCGACTTCGCGAAGTCGATCCAGAAACGGACGACGAAGTTGATCGAGCTGCCCCCGAACTCTTCGTAGAACAACTCGGCGGGCCGGTCTGTGAGGCGGCCGGGTATCTCATCAACCGCGGCCAGGGCCACGCGCCGTGCCTCCTCCAGGTCGTCGCTGTACGAGACGCCGACGCTCACTTCTACGCGACGAGCGCCCCCCATGCTGTAGTTGATGATGGGGTTGGAGAAGACATCCTTGTTGGGGATGACCACCGTCTGCCCGCTCAAATCGCGGAGGAGTGTGGACCGGAGCGTGACACGCTCCACCTGGCCAAAGAGGTCATTGGTTTTGACCAGGTCCCCTTCCTGAAACGGACGACGAAAGGCGAGCAACACGCCCGAGACGAAGTTGGCCGCAATGTCCTGGAAGGCAAAACCGAGGGCCAGGCCCAGGATGCCAACACCCGCCAGGAGCGAGGTCACGGTTTTCTCTAGCTGCAGCACGCCGAGTGCCACGAAGACGCCCACCAGCAAGACGGCCGTGTACGAGACGGTGCCTAGCAGCGCGTTCACCTGCTTGTTGTCCGAGATCCGTCCCATCACGCGCCCCACCACATGACGCAGGCCACGCGCCGCCAGCGAGAAGACGACGATCACCAGGATGGCCACCACGAGGTTGGGCAGCATGGCAATGGCGCTATCGAGCCAGCCAGCCACCTTGTCCAAGACGGTTTGGGTGGCTGTATTGAGCTGCGTCGAGAGTTCGGGGGCAGCGCCCGCGTCTTGTGGAGCGGAAGGAAAAGGCATGGGTACCGCGTGTACTAGTCAGAAAACAGGTCGAGCATGGGGGACGGGCCAGGTGGGGCCCTCAGAAATAGAAGCGGAAGCCGAGGCCCCCGCCTACATCGCCGTCGGTGTCTGGGATGACAGAGAGGCGAGGGGTGAGGCGGACGTAGACCTCGGCGCGCTCAAAGGCATAGGCCAAGCCTACGGTGCCGCTGAGGCCAGCCACCGTGTCGTCATCGTCCCCTCGATCCAGGAAGCCGACGAATGCGCCGGGGCCGTAGACCAGGAAAAACGGTTGCGTAGTGCCCACGGGGCGATAGAAGAGGCCGTGTCCGTTGATGTAGAAGAAATCATCGAGGTCCCAGGCCGCCAGGAAGTCGAAGGTGACACCGTTGGGCTCGTAGAACTGGAGCGTGACCCCGGTGGGTTCACCGAACTGGCCGCCCAGCCCGAGGCTACCGGCCGCACGCTGGGCGTGGGCCGTGTGAGCGGTACCAAGCAAGGCGATGAGGAGAGCAAGCGTACGGAGCATGAGAAGCACCTGTAAAGGAGAGGCTACAAACGAGGAAGGCGGAGCTACAGCGGCACTACGAGCCGAGAGACTCGACGTAGTCCTCAGAGGCGTAGATGGCGACCTCCACGCGGCGGTTCTGCTGGCGGCCCGTGGCCGTCTCGTTGCTCGCCGTCGGCTCCTCTTCACCGTAGCCGACGATCTCCAGGCGGGTGGCCGGGATGCCTTCGCGCATGAGCTGGAGGGCGGCCGATTCGGCGCGCCGCTCAGACAGCGCCTGGTTGTACTCCGCCGGCCCGGTGCTGTCTGTGTGGCCGACGATCAGGACCAGCGTGTCTGGGTAGTCCTCCAGGCTCTGGGCGAGGTCGGCCAGTTGCGTCCCCGCTTGGCGAGACAGCTCGTCGGAATCCACGGCAAAGAGGAGGGCCGAGTCAAAGGTGATCTTGATGCCCTCGCCCATGCGCTCCACGGTCGCGCCCTCGAGCTCGCGCTCCAACTCCGCGGCTTGACGATCCATCTGCCGCCCGATGATGGCGCCAGTGGCCCCGCCTACGGCGGCCCCAATCAGGACCCCCCGCGCGGTTTTGCCACTTGCACGGCCGATGACGCCGCCCACAGCGGCCCCCGCTCCAGCGCCGATGACGGCGCCTTTCTTGGCATTGTTCGTGGTGCTGCAACCGGGAAGGGCCAGGAGCAACAGGAGACTACACAAGGCTACAGAGAAGAAGCGCGTAGGAGAAGTCATGGGTATACGAGGGGTTGGTGTGAGAGCGCACGCAAACGAGGCCCAGGGCGCATGGGCCCGGGCCTGGCGGCGGAGGGAAGAGGCCCTGGCCTGTAGGCGGCCAGGGCGCTCAGAAAAAGATCAAGGGGTGTAGGCCAGATTCATATCGTCGAGAACGCTGCTCAGGCGGGTCCGAGCGCGGTTGAGGCGGCTCTTGACCGTCCCCATCGGCAGGCCCGTGATCTGGGCGATTTCCTCGTACGTGAGCTGCTGGACCTCGCGAAGCACGATCACCTCGCGGTATTTCTCCGAGAGCTTGTTGATGGCCTTGTTGACTCGGTCCATCAGCAGCTGCTCGCTGGCATCGCGGTCCGGAGCGGCATCGGGATCTGGGAGGTAGAAGGGCGCCCGGTCCGACTCGTCGGGCGTCTCGCTGAGGGAGACGAACCGGCGGATCTTGCGGCGGCGGTAGTCCGAGCGGGCCAGGTTGGTGGCAATCGTGAAGAGCCAGGTTGAGAAGCGGGCCACCGGTTTGTAGGAGAAGCGATTGCGGTAGAGACGGATGAACGTCTCCTGCACCAAGTCCTGACACCGATCCGCGTCCTTGACGTAGCGGGTCAGGTAGCGCGTCAGGCGTAGGGCGTAGCGGTCCACGATCAGGTTGAACGCTTCGAGCGTGCCCTGTGTGAACTGCTTCATCAGGTCCTCGTCGCTGAGCTCGCTCAAGTAGCTATGCACCTGATGCGAAGGAGATTTGACAGAGACCTGAGCGTAGGAGGTGGTATGCATGTAACAGGAAATCGTGTACCGAGAGGCGAAGTCCGCGAGGGGCTGTGTGATACTCAAGATCCCCCATGCGCGGCACACGCCCTATCGCACCACACCGCACACCCCCGTAGGATGGAGGCCGCGCCCGGTGTCCACGTTTGTCCTACAACGCCCGTGTACATCGGGATAAAGCCACGCTCTCGTACGGCGTGAGTGGCCCCTCAGTCTAGCGGGGCCCCTGCTTCGAGCCAGTCGGTCAGGGCCGAGACGCCCATGGCCTCGAACAGATACACGGGGTCGGAGGCCACGATGCTAGCACCAACGCTCACCTCGCGCTCGAACACGACCACCGCTGGCACGGCGGCCGACCGTGTTTCGAGCCCTTCTGGCCGCCACAGGTGGGTCAGGGCCGCTCCGTTCTCCCAGTTCCGCCCCACAGCGATCTCATCGAACGCGCCGGCTTCCTGGAGGAACGCAAAGCCCTTGGCCACGTCCCAGTCCAGGGCCACGCCGATCGTAGCAAAGGAGCGTCCTTCCTTGTCCGCGCGGGCCTTGAGCGCGAGCTTGGCTTTCTCCAGAGCGGTCTTGAACTCCGGGGAGTGGCACGGCCCACAGCTGGTCATCCCGAAGTAGACCAGGACGATTTCGGAGCCGCTTTCGAGGGCCCCGTTGGTCTCTTCGTACGCCGGACGATACTCCTGCGCGAACGCAGGGGCACCCATGAACAGGGCGAGGGCGGTCAAGAACGCACGCAGCGGCATGGCTTGTCAGGGCGAGTGAGGGTGGGCAGCATGGTGGGGTGGGCTTGTCCGGCTCAGACTAAAGCACAATGTCCTGCATCGACGTGATCGCTGCAGTCCCTGGGGATGTGACCTCAAGCAGCAGGTCCTCGTCAAGCTCAGGAAAGGTATCTCGGGCGGCTTCGAAGGGTCTTATCCTCATCCTTCGCAGCATGTCGTGTGCCCTCGAGATTGACGTCTCTCGCCGGCGTCCTTGCCGGTCAAACAACAGCGGATCAAACAGTCTGAGCGCTGGGAAAGTCAGTCCGGTTAGCACTTCGATGGTTGTCAACCGCACCTGTTCCAGTACAGGCGCGAACGGTAGCGGTTCTACACTGTCGTAGTCGCGTTGCCAGACGAGAAAGCTGGCTGAACGCATCACCTCATCCAATTCGACGGTCATCACTTTCCAAAATCCAGCCGGAATGCGAATCGGGACTTCGTCAGGACCGTTTCGGTGTTCCGGATCGTCCTCGGTGAACACCGGTCCGGTGAAGACACAGGCACGCTGGGCGCCTCGTTCGACGCGTTCCAGCATCCAGTCTTCAATTTTCCCCCATGCATGATCGTGCAAGTTTTCGTGTTGCGGGGCAATGTTGGACCACAAGTCGCTTTCGCGTTCGGCGACCGAGGCCTCTGCTACGTCGCCCCAAGAGAGACTCTTGCGTCGTGCCAAGTGGCCCCGGTCCCACGGGTTGGGACCAAAGACACCATCCTTGCTCTGGCGATAGCCACGATCGTAATCAACCTGGAACGACACGGGCTGAATTTTCGGATCGTACGTGAAACCACGTTTTGTGAACTGGACCGATGACAGCGTGCCTCCATCGATGTTGTGAGCAGAAACGAACGCGAACCCCCGTTCCTGGTTGAACAACAAGGAATGGCGCGAATGGTGGATATAGTCCCCCTGAAACGCCGACGCGCTTACCCGGTTATTGGGAGTAGGAAGGGGGATGACACGGTCGGCAATGAACTCCGGATTGTACGGCATAAACGACGCTACATGTTAGGAGTTGAAAGGTGGGCCGGATACCGTTCAAGCCCGGCCGCGATGGACTGAGGGTGCCGCATACACACCAGGCGGTGAAGTGCGACCGGATGAATGAAGCAGAACCGACAGGCCTGTCGTAGGCCGAGGCGGCCCCTCATGCGCTTTGTGCATCTCATCTGGCATCAATCAGCATGATGAAGCTGGCCCGCTCCATGTTTTGTGCGTCAGTGCCCTCTGGAGGCCAACCTGGCGAGCAAAGAGGTGGCTTCGTCGTAGGCCGCCTTGTACGTGTAGTCAGGGGGGCCATCGCAGGTGGCCAGGCGAAGGGCCTCGCCAGCGTGCTCCTTGGCGAGCGCGTTATCGCCGCAGGCTAGCGCGAGCCGGGCGAGCTCCAGGTGGACGTCCGCGCCTTGCAGGACGTAGCCGCTCCGCTCTGCGATCATCCGAGCTTCGTTCGCTAGGCGCTGGGCCTCGTCCGCCGCGCCCCTGGCTGCGCTGAGCCGCGCCAAGTCGATAATGATGTCAGCTTCGTAATCCACCAGATTGATGCGGCGGCAGCGCTCCAGGGCCTCGTGCAGGTGGCGCTCGGCCTTGCCGAGCGCTCCCGCGGTGCGGTGCGCGGCACCCAGCAGCCAGTGGGCGCGGACGTAATCGCGCTGAACAGGGAAATGGGTGCGGGCGGTCTCGTCCGCTAATTCCAAAGTGCGGCGAGCCAGTTCAGTTGCGGCTTCCGCAGATCCAGAAGCTGTGCGTAGCCGGAGCAGTTCCCGTAGGGATCGGGAGGCCCAGACGACACATTGGCCCTGCACGTCGCCCCTTTTCTCGAATCCCTTCAGTGCTGCTCCTAGCTCCGTTTCTGACTCGGCGTACGCGCCGCGGTAGGCCAGTAGGCTACCCAAATGCTGGCGCCCTATCAACTCCTTGCGCTCGTCCTCAATGTCCAGGCAGAGCGCGATCCGGAGGCGCAGATTATCCTCAGCAGCCCCCATGGAGCCGAGCGAGAGTTGCAGGGTCGCCATATATCCCAAGCCAACGGCTAGGCTTCTTTTGTCGCCTTGCTTCTCACAGATGGCGGTGGACCGCTCGTACAGCGGCGCGGCGCGGCGGGGCTGTCCGCTTAAGTCGTAAACTAATGCCAACTCGTTCATCGTCCGGGCCTGCTCCCATTCGTCTCCCAGGGATGGCGGGTGGTCTTCGCCATCCGGGAAGAGCGCTCGCAGCAACTCAATCTGCACCTGGTAAGCACCGAACTGGGAGTAGATCGGCTCGCGCATACGATCCCGGAAGAGCTTGAGCGCCTTGTCGAACTGTCCGGCGTGGACGGTGTGGTGATAGAGTTCGATCACAGGAGCCAGGTCTTCCAGGCGCGTCACCTTGTCCGGCGGAGGGACGGCGGCGAAGTAGTCGCGCAGCTGGGCATGGGCGGCCGCGCGGCCTGGTGCGCCCAACCGGTTGTACGCGTAGCGGCGCACGATCGGGTGCAGGTCGAACCGGCCCGTTCGCGCGTCGTGCTGCACCAGCCCACGCGCAATCAGGTCGCGTAGGTCAGCCCTGAGCGCCCCCGCGGAGCCCTCTAATGTCTCCCTCAGTGCTTTGAGCGCCTCGTAGGCTACCGGGCTACGGTAGCAGGCTATCCGGCTCAAGAACGTCTGCCGCGCTGGCCTGAGGCGGTCGTAGGCTACCTCCAGCACGTGATGCTTGCGCTGCACCAAGTCGCCCATCACGTCGAGCCTCTTCGCCACGGCCACATCGCCCGGCTGCTCGTAGTCTCGCGCGATCAGCCCGGCTAGCAGGCACAGGCTGAGCGGATGGTAGCCATAGGGCTCGCACGCCCTCTCGATCTCGGCGCGCGTGCCCCGGATGCCCTGGGCGCGAAAGTACGCGGCGGCATCGTCAGGCTGCATCGGCTCAAGCAGCTCCTCGCGGCAGCCGGTCAGCCGTCCGCCACCCCGGGCCTCAAGCACGCGTGGGAAAAGCCGCGTGGTGAGCAGCACCTTTGACTGCACCCCAGGCTGGAGGGCCACGTTACGCAGGAAGAGCTCAGCCAGCGGAGAGATGCAGTCGCGGCCGTTGAAGTCGCGCTGCTCCCCATCGCCCTGTTCCTCATCGCCCTGATACGCTGCGCCGAGTCCGCCGAAGGCGCGGAGCACCCGCTCAAAGCCGTCAAGCACCAGCAGGGTGCCGGGCTGCTGGAGCATCCGCCAGAGCGCCTGGACCGCGTCTCGGCCTGGGAGCTTCGCCGCGTCGATCTGGCCGCCGCTGAGGTACTTGAGCGTCTCGGCTAGGAAGCGGTCGAAGGTGGCGCCAGGCTCGTAGAAGCTCCACCAGACGACGCGTGGCCAGTCAGCCGGCGGCACGTCGTGGGTGAGCCAGTGCCAGACGAGCGCGCTCTTGCCAAAGCCACCCAGCGCGCGGAGAACGAGCAAGGGGTGCGAGGCGTCCTGGGCCAGCCAATGATCCAGCATTGCCCGCTCGGCAACGCGGCCGGTGAAGTTCGGCGGCATGGGGTAGGGGTGGACCAGCAACCACGGGTCGCGCTGGGGCTCCTCGGGCGGCTCTGGCTCGGGCGGTGCCCCCAGCGCGGTGAGGAGCTGCCGCCAAGCGAGATCGTGGTCGGCACTGCTCGCATGGTCGGCACTGCTCGCATGGTCGGCGCTACCGGTGAAATCGATGTGGGTGAGCGCGGCAATGTAGAGCGGCTTTTCGCAGGGCGCCTTCAGCAGGGGGATGAGGCGGAGGTCACGGTTGGCCGGACTAAGCGTCTGCCCCATGATACCCTCCAGCTCGCACCACTCACTCTCGATGTAAGCCGGCGTGAGAACGACGAGGGTCTTACGGCACTTTTCGACGCCACGAGCCATCTCCTTGATACTCGGCGCGCCGGGGGTGAAGTCGCGAAAGTCGATGAAGGCCTTGAGTCCATTCTCCTCGATGCGCCTCAGCAGTTCGCCGCGGACCCAGGTCTTATCCTTGCTGGAGTAGGAGATGAAGACGTCCATGCGGCGTTCGTTGTGGGTGGTTGTTGACTTCCCACGCGGCAAGACGGGGCAGACCAATCTATTGAAGCCTAAGGGCCTCCTGCAAGCGCAGGTCATGTTCAGGGACGCCCCCCAAGCGGCCCTAGTGAAGCGGCCCACCCCCAGCATCTGGTGCCCCGGGTACAGCGGCGGCCTGGCAGGCTCTACTCACAACCACCGCGCCCCTGGCCGAGGTCTGAGCACGTGGAAGCCTACGTAGAGGAGGCTTGCTTAGCCAGGGCTAACGTTCGGGCCGTGTGGCCAGAGGTTCTGTGGCCACCTGACAGAGCGTGCAATCCGTATTCGCCAGACATCAAGGCCTGTCCATAGGGCCGCGTGATCTGAGTCTCCTGAAGCAGAACGGACGGGCTACGGTCTGAGCGCTGAAGTCCTGGCTTAACTAGGAGACGTCCCCTCTTCCTCTGATCCGCCGTGGAGTAGTTGGCCTGCCCCAAGCTATTGTTGAGCTCACGGACCCCGCCAGGCTCTTCTCGCTCTGCTGATTAGCTGTGTTGGTTCACAATCTTGGTTCGGTCAAACAGGTTCTGGTCGTCTCGGACAGCGAGTCGTACGAGGTGAGGAGCTTGGGCGGTGCGTGTGGCCACAGACCGGCCGAGAGCAAAGGCGTGAAGGAGCAGCAGAGAGATATTTACGCTCGGAAGTGTATCGCAGCGCGCGTCCTCGGTTACGCACGGGCACAAAAAAGCCTCGCCTCCCAGGTGGGAAGCGAGGCTTTTGTACCGCGTACGGGATTCGAACCCGTGTTACCGCCGTGAAAGGGCGGCGTCCTAGACCCCTAGACGAACGCGGCGTAGAACAGCAAACGTAGTGCGCGATGGCGCAGCAGGCGCGCTACGTGGAGGGTGACCGAGGGGACTTGAACCCCCGGCCTCCAGGGCCACAACCTGGCGCTCTAACCACCTGAGCTACGGTCACCATGTTAGCGAGACCGGCAATATACGGTGTGACTTCAATCGGGTTCAAGCGTGGAGTGCATCGGAACGGTGAAGTTTTGCAGGAGGCCAGCCTGCCTGGCGCCTCAGTAGATGACGGCCACCTTGCCGTAGGCGGCCCCTTCGCCGTTCTGGCCGTCGGCTACGATGAGGTACATGCCGGAGGGCACCAGCTGCTGCTGGCTGTCCCGGGCGTCCCAGCAGACGGAGCCGCCTCGGCCGGCCAGTCTTCGCACCAAGGCGCCGTTGGCCGTAAGAATGCGCAGGTCGGTTTCCTCCACCAGCCCTTCGATGCACACGCGGGCCTCCGTGCCCTCTTGCAAGCGGACCGGGTTCGGATACACAAACAGGTCGCGCACCTCGGGCGAAGACGAGACGGCATCGCCCTGGTAGCTGACCAGGCCTTGGTCTGTGGCAAAGTAGACGCGCCCGGTGAACGGATCTACGGTGATGGCCACGATGACGTCCGAGAAGATGGGGCTGTTCTCGATGGTGAACAGCGTCTCCAGGGCGAAGGCGCTGCCTTCGGGACGGATCAGGTAGGCCCCCTCGTTGGTGGCTACCCAGAGCCGGTTGGCGGGATCTGGGGCGATGTCGTTGATGACCAGGCCATCCAGAATGAAGGGCGATCCGCCGTCCTGCACGGCTTTTTGCGGCCAGATCAAGAGGGCATTGGGGTCGCGCGCGGTGACGCCGTTGTTGATCAGGTAGGCCATGCCGTCCTCGGTGCCCATCCATACAAAGCCTTCGCGGTCTTCAGCCAGGGTGTTCACAAACGTGCTGGGGAGGCCCTGGCCACCGCCACCCGGTTGCCGGAAGTAGCGGCAGGCGTCGTCAGCCGGGCTCAGTGGATCGGTCCCGGTATCCAGCACGAGCAGGCCAACGATCGAGGAGAGGCTACCGCGGTCGGCCACGGTGATCCATTTTTGGTCGAAGGCGTCGACCAGGATGTTCTCGAACGTGACCGAGATAGGGAGCGCCGAACAGCCGCTGAGCGGGACGGCCGCCCAGCCATCGGCCTCGGTCCAGGTGTGCAGCGACTCGTCGCTTCCTTTGTTGGTCACCCAGATCCGGTTCTGTCTATCCGAGGACACCCCACCCACGATGATGAAACCGGGCGCCCCTGCTGCGCTGCCTAGGGTGGACGTGTCTTCGTTGAAGATGCTCACGGCGCCGTCTGGCGCAATCCGCACGAGGCCATCCCCCTCGGAGGCCGCCCACAAGTTGCCCGCACCGTCGGCATGGACGCGGTAGAACCCGGTCAGCCCCGCCAGCGCCTCGATGGCGCCGGGGGTGTAGTCGGTCCAGCGTCCCTCGGCATCCAGGGCGTAGAAACCGGTGGTGCCGCCTTCATCGTTGCCGGCCCACAAAGTCCCCTGGGCATCAACGGTGAGATCAGAGAAGGTACCGTGGAAGGGGCCCGAAGGCGCTACATCAAACCCGATGGTGGCGGGGACGTTCAGGGCGCCCACGGCGGCCGTTACCAGCCCGCCCTGCTGGTCTCCAAAGTAGAGTTGCCCATCCAGGTCGAGCACGGCGGCGGGGTTTTCATAGCCGTCCAGGGACGACAGCCCGGCCGTGCCGTCTGGGCGCACCTGCAAGAGCCGAAAGCGCTCCGCTCCGATCAGCCGCCCATCATGGGCCACGAGGTCCGTGATGCCAAAGGTGGTCACGCCAAAGGGCAGGTACGTCCCGTTGGTCTGACGCGCGGCTAGGTCGCGCTCGGTGCCCACGTACACACGGCCTTGATAGACCGCCAGGGCACGGACCGCCGGGTCCGGCAGCCCCTGCTGTTCCACGGTCCAGGATTGGGGATCTTTCAGGTTGGGGGCATCCAGCGGTGCGTGGGCCACGCCCTCGTTGGTGGCCAGCCACAGCGTGGGGGCGCCGTCTGGACCGGGGGCCACACGCATGTCCCAGACGGGCAAGCCGGCCGCCAAGGTGCCAAACTGGGTGTAGGAATCACGCACCTCATTGGCCACGGGGTCGAACACGACGAGCCCGAAGCTGGTGGCTACCAGCAGCGTGTCGCCTAGTGTACGGAGCCTGTTCACCGCACGATCCGGGAACTGGGTAGCGCGCTCGATATCGCGCAGCGTGCGCAGGGTGCCGGTGGTGGGGTCGAGGCGATCGAGGGCGCCATCGGCATATCCAATCCACACGACCTCCCGGGCGGCGTCGTAGGCGATGGACTGGGCCGCCACGCCGTGCAGGCCTTCGGCGGCGGTCAGCACGGAGAGGGCGCCATCGGTGGGGGTGTAGCTGAAGACGCCTCCAGAGGTCGCGGCCCACACGGCCGTGGGCGAGGCCGCCAGCGCATTCACCTGCCGCATGGAGGTGTGGGCCTGCCACGTTTGCGCCTGGATTGGGGCGGCGGAGAGGAGGACGCCCAGCAGGAGCAGCCCGCCGGCGACCTGGAAGGGATGTAGGGAGGAGCGGGACCGGATCATCACGCCAGGGGGTGCATCATTCGCATACGAGAGAGGAACGGGCTTCGGGCCTGCTACGAGCAGCGAGGGCCTAGAGAGAGGGAAGCACCGAACGTCGTAGCCGTTAGCGCGATAGATGGAGGCGAGATGGGTGAGCAGGAGGGGAGGTTACAGGCGGCGCAGCACCTGGACCATTTCGATGGCAGCAACGGCGGCTTCGGCGCCTTTGTTTCCCGCTTTGGTCCCCGCGCGCTCGATGGCTTGCTCAATGGTATCCGTGGTGATAACGCCAAAGATCACGGGCTTGCCGCTGTCCATGGCCACCCGGCTGACGCCACTGGCCACCTGGCCCGCTACGAAGTCGTAGTGGCTGGTCGCCCCCCGGATGACGGCCCCGAGGCAGATGACGGCATCGACGTCGTCTGAGGCCGCCATGCGCTGGGCCACCAGCGGAATTTCGTACGAGCCGGGGCACCAGGCCACCGGCACATCGTCCACCGAGGCGCCGTGGCGCCGCAGGGCGTCCAGCGCGCCCTGGAGCAACTGCTGGGTGATGAACTCATTGAAGCGGCTGACCACAATGCCGAAGCGGGCATCGTCGGCCACCAAGGTGCCTTCTATGTAGCGGGGCATGAATATACAGAAAGAGCGAAGGGAAGTGGGTCAGGAAATGGCTGCGTGCAGGCGCTCCAGCGCCGCCAAGGGGAGCCCGTAGCGCCCCAGGTGCTCCTCGTCGCCAGGCCGGAAGCCGTGGTAGTCGGAGCCACCGGTGGCCACGAGGCCGAAATCGCGAGCCAGTTGCCGGTAGTAGGCGGTGAGGGAGGCATCGTGCGACGGGTGAATGATCTCGAGGCCGTCGAGGCCATCGCGGATCAGCGACTGGACCACCAGGCCGGGCGTCCAGTGTCCAGGGTGCGCCAGCACAGTGAGCCCCCCGGCCGCGTGCACCAACGCGATGGCCTCGGCCGCGGGGATCAAGGTTTTGGCGACGAAAGCGGTCCCGTGGAAGCCCAGGTAGTGGTCAAACGCCTCGGACCGGGTGGCTACGGCTCCCTGCTCAACCAGCACCGCGGCCACGTGGGGCCGCCCGATGGCGGCTCCGTCGGCCTGCCGCCGCACGTCGTCCATGGTGAGGCTAAGGCCCTGGGTGCGGAGGCGCTCTACGATGGCCTCGGCCCGCTGCTCCCGGTCTTGGCGCACCCGCGCGAGGTGGGTCTGCAGGGCGGCCTCGGTAGGGTCGAAGGCATAGCCCAGCAGGTGTACCTCCCGGCCGCCGGCCTCGGCACTCAGCTCGACGCCCGTGAGCACGTCTACCCCTAGGCGCGCCCCCGCCGCCTGCGCCTCGGCCACGCCGCTCACCGTGTCGTGGTCCGTTACGGCCAGGGCCGCAAGGCCACGGGCCTGCGCGCGCTCCACCAGCGCCGTCGGCGTCAGCACGCCATCCGAATGGAGCGTGTGGGTGTGGAGGTCGGCCTGCACAAAGGACCGAAGGGGGGCAGCGGGCATGAACGGAGGCGCCAAGCCAGGGGATTGAAAACGGCCTCTCTAACTCATCATGGAGCGGGTTGTTTTACCCAGGAACGTGGGGAGGACAGCGCCTCCGGTAAGAAGATTGTGCGACGGAGGAAGCGTTACCAAACCTGTACGAGCTTGAGGCGTTGGTGATCTGCTATGTCCTCAACCTCGCACGACGTGATGGATCGACTCTGGAGCCCGTGGCGAGCCCAGCATGTGGCGCGCTGGGCCCAGACGCCTGACGAGGGGGCGGCCTCCGAGGCCCGTCCCACGCTGTTTGAGCGGCTTGCGGCGGACCATCGAGACGAGGACAACCTGATTGTCTGGCGAGGCACGCACGTTTTCGTGCTGATGAACCTGTACCCGTACACCAATGGCCACCTCATGATTGTGCCGTACCGACCGGTGGCCGAGTATGAGGCTTTGGACGATGCCGAGCAGGTCGAACTGGCTCGCACGCTGGCCCGATGCCTGCGCTGGCTGCGCCAAGCACTGCAGCCTGACGGCTTCAACACCGGTATGAATCTAGGCAGCGCCGCCGGGGCCGGTATCCCGAATCATCTGCACCTACACGTCGTTCCCCGGTGGAATGGCGACACCAACTTTATGCCTGTGGTCGGTGCTACCAAGGTCATCCCAGAGGGCCTGCGCGACACCTACGGCAAGATTCAAGCCGTCATCGCTGCCGACGAGGACCGCTGATCGCAATCGATACCATGGCCGATACGCCCACCGACACGGCATCCGCTGCCAGCGCAGGTCCGACGATCTCGCTCGGGAAGGCGTCGCTGCATATCGGGCTGAGCCTGGTGGTGCTGGCCGTCATCGGTTACTTCACGTTCGATGCCCAGGCCTTCGGCCAGATGGTGCAGTCGATCAACCCTTGGTGGCTCGTGGCCATCGCGGGGTCGCTGGTGGTGCGGATCGGGTTTGGGGCCTGGCGGCTCAGCTATGTGTCCCACGGACGCCTCACGTTCATGGCGGCTCTCCGCGGCCAGCTGGCCTGGGACCTCTTCTCGAACATCACACCGTCTGCGGTAGGCGGGGGGCCCCTGGCCACCCTGTACGTGGCGCACGACCAGAAGATGTCGTTCGGTCAGTCGTCTGGGCTGTTCCTGTTCTCGTCACTGCTGGATCAGCTCTTCCTGGCGCTCACCATCCCCATCACGCTGCTGGCGGCGGCTCACTTTGAGGTCTTTCCGGACACGCTGGGTCCCATCGGTACGGGGGCGTTCATCGGCTACTTCTTGCTGATGCTAGGCTGGGTGCTGGTCTTCGGCTACACCACGATGGTGCGGCCGGATCACATGCAGCACATCGCCGATCGCCTCTTCCGGTTGCGCTTCCTGCGCCGCTTCCGAACGCGGGTAGCGCACGAGGTTTCGCAGATGGCGGTCTACGCCCGCATGCTGCGCACGCAGCCGATCTCGTTCTTCATCAATGGCTTCCTGATGACCACGGTGTCGTGGCTGGCCCGCTACGCGCTGATCGTGTTTATCGTCTGGAGCGTCTACCCGGAGGTAGACTCGGCGTTGCTCTTCCTGCGGTCCATGGCCATGATGCTGGGCACGCTGCTTTTGCCCACGCCAGGCGGCTCGGGTGGCATCGAGGGGCTCTACCTGCTTTTCCTGGGCCCCCTCATGCCCGATCCGTTGGTGGCCCCCACGCTGCTGTCCTGGCGTGTGCTAGGCTACTACATCTTCATTGCCTTTGGGGTCTTCCTGCCGGGCCGCCTGTTCACGCAGCCGCTTAGCCTCCCCACGGCGGAGGCCACGGAGCCGGCCACCCTGCCCAGCAATGGGTCGGGCGATGGGGTACCGCCTCACCCGCCCGCCGAGGACACGCCGCTTCCGCACGTGGAGCCCGCCGACCCCGGCTCCTGACCCCTGGCTCCCCACCCGTTCATGCTCCACGACACCCTGCATCGCCTGCGCGCGCAGGTGGACGCTTACGACTTTCGCGACCTGCATCCCCACCTGCGGGTCGGCACCGCTAGCGATCGGTATGCCGGGTGGCTCGGGCAAATCTACCCCGCCGAACGGGCCCCTCAGGTCACTGAGCGTCCTCGCAAGCTGGGCGGCCAGTCCTTCACCGAGCGGATGCTGCCCGTCGCCTCCGTGGCGGACTACTTCGACCACTTCGAGGTGCTGGAGCTGGACTTCACCTACTACCGCCCGCTCCTGGAGCCCAACGACGAGCCGGGTCCGTCGCTGTTTGTCCTCCAGCAGTATGCCACCCACGCCCCCGCCGAGGCTCGCTTCCTGCTGAAGGCGCCGCAGACCTACTTCGCGCGCACCCTCCGCCGCAGCCGAGGCGGGCAGGTCACGTACGAGGACAACCCGGACTTCCTCAACGCCGACGCCTACCGCCGTCGCTTTCACGAACCTGCACAGGCCACCCTGGGCAACCGGCTCGGGGGCGTGATCTTCGAGCAGGCGTACCAGCGTGTGCGAGATAGCCCGGCGCCCGAGGATAACATCGCCGAGCTGGACGCGTTCTTCCAGGCCCTGCCTGAGGAGGTGCCGTTTCACGTGGAGCTGCGCTCTGAGCACCTGCTGGTGCCCCCGTACTTCGCCTGGTTGGAGAGCCGAGGGCTCGGCTTTGTGTTCAGCCATTGGACCTGGCTGCCGGCTCTGCGCGATCAATGGCGCCTCTGCGGAGGACGCTTCTCGTCCGGTGCCCGCGAGGTGGTGGCTCGGCTCCTCACGCCCCGCCACTTGAAATACGCCCAGGCCTACGCCCAAGCCTACCCGTTCGACAAGCCCATCGAGACTATCACCGGCAGTGCCGATGGCCGGCGTATGGTCCTGGACACCGTCGCCTTGCTCTATCGGGCCGCCGAGGCCGAGGTGGTGCTGAACGTGATCGCCAACAACCGGGCGTGGGGGAACGCCCCGGACCTGGCGCGGGTCATCGCTCACCGCATGCTGGACGAGGAAGTCAAGCGATCAGCGGGGTAATTCGGGCCGGGTTGAACGGATGGGCCGTTCGTGCATACGTTCATCGCCCGTTGGCCCCCCTACCCGTGCACGCCCCGTTTCTATGATGACCCCTTCCACGCTCCGTGTGGCGGTGATCGACCTCTACAATGGCGAGCCCAACCAGGGCATGCGTGCCATCCATGAGCTGCTCACCGCGCTGGATGGCCGCTTCCACGATGTCCCCATCGAGTTTGAGGTGTTCGAGGCTCGCCTCAACGGGGAGATGCCGGATCTATCCTACGATGTCTACGTGTCGTCCGGGGGGCCCGGGAGTCCTTATGACGGGGCTGGGCAAGCCTGGGAGGCCCGCTACTTCGCGTGGATCGACGCCGTGTGGGCCCACAACGCCCGGCACCCCCAGGAGCGGCGCAAGCATGTGCTGTTCATCTGCCACTCGTTTCAGCTGATGGTGCGGCACTTCGCCGTGGCCGACGTCGTGGAACGGCGCTCGCCCTCGTTCGGTGTGTTTCCCGTCCACCCGACGCTGGATGGATTCAACGACCCCGCACTCAGAGGACTGGCCGACCCGTTCTATGCGGCCGACTTCCGCCATTGGCAGGCCATCCAGCCAGACGTGATGCATCTGGAGGACCTCGGGGCGTCGATCTTGGCCTTGGAGAAGCCTCGCCCGGGTGTTGCCCTGGAGCGCGCCATCATGGCCATTCGCCTCACCCCAGAGCTGCTGGGCGTCCAGTTTCATCCGGAGGCAGATCCGAAGGGCATGGCCCACCACTTCAGCCACGCCGACCGCAAGACGGCCATCATCGAGCAGCACGGCGCCGAGAAATACGCGCGCATCATGCACCGCCTCCAGGCCCCGGCCTTCCTGCAGCGCACCTACGACGCCGTGATTCCCCAGGTCTTCCAAGGAGCGGTCGAGGCCCTGCGCCCCGAAGCGGCCTATGTAATGAGAAGTGCAAAATGAACAATGTAAAACGCAAAATGGGTGCACATACAGCACCTTAGTGGGCTAGAAGACCCATTTTGCCTGTTTCAATGCTCACTGTTCATGGACCCGTGTAGGAAGCCGACGCGGCCGCCGTACGTGCGCCGGAGGTTGTCTTCGGTGAAGACCTCGCTGACGGGTCCGCTGGCGAGGCGTCGCACATTGAGCAGCATCACGTGGTCGAAGTACTCGGGGACGGTCTGCAGGTCGTGGTGAACCACCAGCACCGTCCGATCCTGGTCGCGCAGGCGCCTGAGGAGGCCGATGATGGCTCGTTCGGTGATGGCGTCGACGCCCTGGAAGGGCTCGTCCATGAGGTAGAGGTCTGCCTGTTGCACCAGGGCGCGGGCTAAGAAAACGCGTTGCTGCTGGCCGCCGGAGAGCTGGCTGATCTGCCGTTTCGCCAGGGAGGCCATGCCCACCTCTTCCAGGGCCGCCAGTGCCCGGGTGCGCTCTGCCCGACCAGGTCGGCGCAGCCACCCTAGGCGCCCGTAGAGGCCCATCATCACCACGTCCAACACACTCGTGGGGAAGTCCCAGTCTACACTGCCTCGCTGGGGCACGTAGGCCACGCGCTGCCGCTGTTCAGCGTAGGGCCGGCCGAAGATCTCGACCTGGCCAGCCGCCGTCCGCACCAAGCCCAGCACCGCCTTGATGAAGGTGGTCTTGCCCGCCCCGTTGGGGCCCACGATGGCCATCAGCACGCCCGGTGGCACCGCGAGGTCGATGTCCCACAGGACCGGCTGATCTCGATACGCCACCGTGAGATCGTTGACGTCAAGGGCTGGCGAAGCGTCAGGCATGAGGAGGGCGCAGCAAGGGGAACGAAGGGGAGCGTCGCAGCCGATACAATACAGCGTACCGCCCACCCGCGCCAGGTCAGCGCAGGGCCAGGGGCGCGGGGGGCGCCAGCGCCCCGACGATGGTGTTCACGTTGGCCCGCACCGTCCCCAGGTAGGTCTCGGCCTCGGTGCCCGGCGAACCGAGTGCGTCTGAATAGAGGCGGCCGCCGATCTCCACCTCGAACCCGCGTGCACGCACCGCCTCGCGGACGGCCTCGATGCCTCGCGGCGATACCGAGGACTCGACGAAGAGGGCCGGGATGCGGCGCTCGGCCACCGTGGTGGCCAGCTGCTGGACGTCGGCGATGCCGGCTTCGGTGGCGGTGCTGAGTCCCTGGAGGCCCAGCACCTCAAACCCGTAGGCGGCCCCGAAGTAGCCGAAGGCGTCATGCGAGGTGATGAGCACCCGCTGATTGAGGGGGATGCGGGCGGTCTCGGCTCGCACGAAGGCGTCCAGGCTGTCCAGCGAGGCCAGGTAGGCGTCCGCGTTGGTGTGGTAGGTGGCCGCGTGGGTGGTGTCCAAGGCGGCCAGGGCATCGCGGGTGACGCGGGCGGCCTGGGCCCACAGCTGGACATCAAACCACACGTGGGGGTCGTAGCTGCTCGGGTAATCGGGCGAGTCCAGCAGCCGGTCCGGGGCGATGGTCTCGGCTACCGCCACCGTGGGGGTACCGCGGTCGGCCATGCGCTCAAACAACTCTGTCATGCGGCCCTCCAGGTGGAGGCCGTTGTAGAAGACCACGTCGGCTTCGGCCATGCGGGTGACGTCGCCCTCGCTGGCTTTGTAGAGGTGCGGGTCCACGCCGGGGCCCATGAGGCCTTCCACGTCCACGCGGTCGCCCCCGATCACGGTCACGAGGTCTGCCACCATGCTGGTGGTGGCCACCACCCGGATCGGACGCTCGGCTAGGTTTGGGGTGGCCTCGTCAGACGAGACACAACCAGCCAGCAGAAGGCCTGCGGCCAGGACGGTCAGCCATCGATACATATCAGATTTAGCCTTGGCTAAAATGAAAATTAACCTTATGAACTCATGCCAGACATTCAGGTTGCAAGGCCCCCTTGGGGTGGAACCCGACGGCGTGCCGGACGAACAACACACCGTCCCTTCCTTCTTTTGAGCAGATCAAGCGGTACCTCCTTATGCAAGCACCGTTCGGACCTCAGGGCGCAGACGCCCAGCGCTTTGACGTGACTGACTTCGACCGGGACGTGCTCATCCCCAGCCATGCGGCGCCCGTGTTGGTGGATTTCTGGGCGCCTTGGTGCGGGCCATGCCGCGTGCTGGGGCCAGTCTTGGAGCGCCTCGCCGACGAGGCCGACGGCTGGACGCTGGCCAAGGTCAACACGGACCAGCACCCGCAGGTGTCGGCGCAGTACGGCATCCGTGGCATTCCGGCGGTGAAACTGTTTGTGGACGGGGCGGTGGTCGACGAGTTCACGGGAGCCCTCCCCGAGGCCGCCATCCGTCAGTGGCTGGAGAAGGCACTGCCCAGCGAGAACACGCAGCGCCTGGCCGCGGCTGAGGCCGCCTTCGAAGCGGGAGAGGCCGAGGCCGCCCGCCCGCTGCTGGAGCAGATCCTGGCCGACGAACCCACGCACCCACAAGCGTCGATTCGGCTGGCCCAGCTGCTGGCCTTCGAAGACCCCGATCGCGCGCTGACGCTGGTGGAGCGGGCGCCGTTTGCCGGGCCGCACTACGTGCAAATCGCGGAGGCCATCCGCACGCTCGCCCACCTCGGCCAGACCACGCCGAGCGACCTACCTGAGGGGCCGGGGCGTGAGGCCTTCACGCAAGCCTTGGTCGCTCTGGCGGACGGCGACTTCGACGCGGCCGTGCCTCGCTTCATTGAGGTCATTACGGTCGATCGCTACTACGCAGACGATGCGGCCCGCAAGGCATGCGTCGCCCTGTTCACGCTACTCGGCCCCCAGCACGAGGTCACGCGAACCTACCGCCGCCGCTTCGACATGGCGTTGTATTGAGGGGGTAAGGGGGAGAGGGAGAAAGGGTGACAGTGTGTAAGCTCACGCTCCTTGATCCTCTTCATAACACCGTCGCACGCGGGCGCCGACGCGGCACCAGATCTCGTAGGGAATCGTGTCTGCCCAGGCGGCGACCTCCTGGATCGTGGGGCCTTGGGGGCCGCCCCAGAGCGTGACCTCAGCGCCTACGTCCAGTGGGACGGCTTCCGAGGCCGGGCCGAGATCGATCATCAGGGCATCCATGCATACGCGGCCCACCACGGGCAGTCGGTGCCCGGCGTAGCCCACCCAGCCGTTGTTGGAGAGGCGGCGTGGGTAGCCATCCGCGTAGCCCGCGCCCACCACGGCGATGTGGCGGTCGGTGGGCGCTCGCCACGTGCCGCCGTACGAAACCGCCGATCCAGCCGCCACGGGGCGCACCTGTCGCACCGGTGCGCAAAGCGCCGAGGCGGGCTGCACAAGGGGGGCCTCGCCAGCAAAGTCGTAGTGCCCGAACAGGCCGCCTCCGATGCGGGCGACGGTGTAGGCCTGGGCATGCCCATGCTGAAGCGCGGCGGCGCTGGCATCCAGGTGGAAGCCGCAGCCTGCGTGCTGGAAGGCCTCCACCACGGGCGCAAATCGGGCCCGCTGCCGGTCGTTGGCGGGGGCGTCGGCGTGGTCAGCCTGGGCGAGGTGGCTGAAGAAGCCCGCGACCCTCACGCCAGGGTGGGCCAGCAGGCGGTGGCCGATCTCGATGGCGGCTTCCGGCGTCAGTCCGTAGCGCTGCATGCCGGTGTCCACCAGTACTTGCACACGCAAGCCGGGCTGGGTGTCGGCTAGATGCAGGACGGCCGTGGCTACCTCGGGCGTGGCCACGGCGGCCTCTAGGCCGTGCTGGCGGTAGGCCACCAGCTCGCCGGGCACGGGGGCTCCCAGCACCAGGAGGTCGCCCTGGAGGCCGTCGGCGCGGAGGGCCAGCGCCTCGGCCAGCGTGGCCACGCAGAAGTGCCGCACGCCGCGGGCCTCCAGCCACGGGGCAATCCGGGGGGCCCCGTGCCCGTACGCGTTGGCCTTGACGACCGCCGAGACCGCGGTCGTACCCAGGGCCTGGCGCACCACGCGCAGGTTATCGGCCAGGACCGCTAAGTCCACACGGAGGACGGCATGCATAGACGTACACGAGGGAGCCTAGAGGATACGCAGAGCAGGCTGATAGCAAGGACACGTCGTTTTGTTGCCACCTGCCTGTGCTTTCGCGCCATCCACTAACGCCTAGGCCTCCAGGATCTTGTCCATGACGTAGCGCTGGAACGTAGCCCCCCGGTAGGCCACCCGCTCTCCGCGCATCACGCGGAAGCCGTGCCGCGCGAAGAACGGCCGAGCCACCAGGCTAGCCTCGGTGTGAGCTCGCACCGCCCCACGAGCCACGAACGCCGCCTCGGCCTTGGCGTAGAGCGCAGAGGCCAGGCCTTGCCGGTGATGCGTCGGTGCCACGAAGAGGAGATCTACGTAGCCCGGCCGGACATACCCCAGGAAGCCTCTCACCTCGCCGTCCACCTCGGCCACGAGAAGCTCCACCCCTTCCACCCGGCGGCGCCACCAGGCCAGATCGGGAGGGCGGGGCGCCCAGGCGGCCCGCTGTGCCTCGTCGTAGTGGCCAGCCGCCCCTACGTGGACGGCCTCGGTGAAAACGTGGGCCACAGCCCGCAGGTCCCTGGGGTGAAACGGACGGATGTGCATGGGAGGGACCTCGGGCCTGTCAGCTCAGCCAGCCGGCAACGTAAGCAACAAGTCGGCGCCTTGAAAGTGCGTCACGTAGAGTACGCGGCCGCCCGCCCCGTCCAGATCGATGACCTCCAGGTCGATCACGTCGGCCACCACGCCGTTGGGCAGGACCGCCTCGGTGACGTCGGCGAAGCGGCCGGTGCCGTCGTTGAGCAGGACGGCCAAGCTGCGCCCGAAGCTGTAGCCGAGGAGCAGGTCGAGGTCGCCATCGCGGTCTACGTCTGCGAAGTCGGCATCCAGGGTGTGGCCGGGGGGATCTGCGAGGTGCGAGGCGCTGACATCGGTGAAGTGGCCGGTGCCGTCGTTGAGCAGCAGGCGGTTGGCGTACTGCGTCTGGGTCTGGAAGTCCACGTTGGCGAACAGGAGGTCGAGGTCGCCGTCTCCGTCCACGTCCGCGAGATCGGCCTCGCGGGTCTCCTCGCGGCCTAAGCGGATGGGGAGCGCCTCGGCGGGGGCTTCCTCAAACCGCCCGGCCCCGAGCCCCAGGAGGAGCCGGTTCTGATCTTCATTGCCTACCACGAGGTCCAGGAGGCCGTCGCCGTTGAGGTCGCCTGCTTCCACATCTTGCGTGACGTCGATGCGGGCGGGCAGATGCGAGGCGGTGACGTCGGTGAAGTGGCCGGTGCCGTCGTTGAGCAGCAGGCTGTTCTGCCCGGCGTTGCCGAGCAGCAGGTCGACGTCCCCATCGGCGTCGGCGTCCAGGGCCAGCACCGCGTTGGCGGTGGTGCGCAGGGCGAGGCGGTCCGACACGTCGGTCAGCCCCAGGGCACCGTCGTTGAGGTAGTACTCGTGCTCCTGGTTATCTTCGCTAACCAGGACGAGGTCCAGCGTGCCGTTGCCGTCGAAATCGGCCACCGCGATGTCCTCGGTGTCGTTGCTTTTGACGGGGACCGGGTTGTCTGCGGCCGAGAACCGGCCGGTGCCGTCGTTGCGCAAGACGAGGTTTGGTCCCCACTCGTTCGCCACCACCAGGTCCACGTCGCCGTCACCGTCGAGGTCGCCGTACTCGACGTCCATCGAACGGCCCGCTAGGGCTTCGGCGGGGAGACGCGCGGGCACGAGGGTCCACGGCGTGAGCGACAGATCGGTGGGCGCCACCGGCTTGGTGGCCTGGCCCGCAGCAGAGGGGCGCGGGGGAGTGGAGGAAGCGCCGCCTTGGGCCTGCATCCACCTCGCCATGCGGTCGATGAGGTCTGTGTTGATGTTGTGCTGGAGGCTCTGGAGCGTACCGTTCAGGTGGTGCTGCCGGTGCTCTTCCGGAGTCCCCACCACCACGAAGCTGTGGTTGGTGCGGGGCACCACCTCGAAGGTGCCTTGGCCCGGACGCGCCCGATCGACGATGGCGGCGATGCGGCGGTGGTCCTCGTCGTGCAGCGCGGCGATGTCAGACTCGCCGTAGAGGGCGAGGACGGGGGCGCCGGCTTGACTCCAGGAGGCCGCCAGGTTCAGGTCGGCCAGGTCCTGCCAGAAGGTGTAGTGCCGCCCCAGAATCTGTCCGTGGCCTTGGTAGCTGAGGCCTTCGCGCATGGCCGCTTCGGTGGTGGGATCGGCGAGGAGGGCGTCTGGCGTCTCCTTGCCAAAGAAGAAGCGGCGGAACCCCTCGCGGTAGGTGTCGGCTCGGGCCACGAGGGCGCCGGGGTCGGCATCGCTCAGCAGAAGGGGTTGCAGCCGGAGCAGGTCCAGCATGTAGTCGTGCCAGTTTTGCAGGACGGTGCCGTAGACGATGATCCCGCGCGGGGGCTGCACGCCCTCGGCTAGCAGCGGGGCCAGGATGCCGCCCATGGAGTGCCCGAATAGGAAGACGCGATCGAGGTCGAGGTCCGGCTGGTCGAGGAGGAAACGGTACCCAGCCGCGAAGGCGGCGCGCTCTGTCTCAAAGTCGCCCTCGGTGCAGGATGCAGGGCCCTGGCTGTCGCCCACGCCGGGTTTCTCCACGCGGAAGACGGCCAAGCCCTGGGCCGCCCATCCGTCGATGAAGCGTTTGTAGACCGAGCCGCTCCCCCCGCCGTAGTCAACGCTCTGGCAGGGGTAGCCGGGGAGGAAGAAGACGACGGGCGGGCGCTCGGCCCCGGTGGGCCTCAGCAGCAGCGTGCGTAGGTGGCCTCCACGGAAAGGCACCTCGTCATAGGTGACCTCACCCTGCGCGCTGCGTTCCAAGGGCCGGGGCCGGAGGGTCCCCGTGCGGGTCTCCTCGCGCCCGTCACGCCACAGGGTGAGCTGCACGGTCGTCCCGGCGCGTCGAGGCGCCAGGCTTGCGATCAGCGCCTGTGGAGTGTCGATGGACTGGCCGTCGAGGGCCAGGATGACGTCGCCTGGTACCAGGCCGAGGGCCTCGGCCGTGGAGCCCGGCTGTACCTGCTGCACGGCGGTGCCCCGGGGGGCGTCCAAGCCCAAGCTGGCGTAGGTGGCCTGGGTGACGGCCACCGGGAAGACGCCCAGCTGGCCGCGACGGGTCAGCGACTCTCCAGCGAGGGTCTGCCCCCAAACGGGGGCGGCAAGCAGAAGCAGGCTCAGAAGCCCGAACCAGAACGGCTGCGAACGAACAGACATCGGCGGCATACGGCAGATCGTCGAAAGGAAACGGACGATCAAGCTAGGCCCGCCGCCGTGGCGAGGCTTGTCAGATCTTGCTCAACGCAATGGGGCCTCGCCCTGCACCCGGTAGGCAGACGGCGTCTGGCCGGTGTGCCGTTTGAAGGCCTTGCTGAACGAAGCCAGGTCCGGGAAGCCGACGGCGAGCGCGACCGCCGTGATGGGGGCGTTGGTCTGCCGCAGCTGGGCCTGGGCCGCGGCGATGCGCTGCCGAAGCTGGTACTGGTGCGGCGTGCAGCCCTGTAGGTGCTTGAAGGAGCGAAGCAGGTGATACGGAGACAGGCAGGCCACGTCGGCGAGGTCGTGCAGGGACCACGGCGCAGCGTAGTCATCGTCGAGCAGCGTGCGGGCGCGCAGGACCCGGCGGTAGACCTCACGCCGCGTGCTCAGCCGACGCGCCGGCAACCGGTTTACGTCGACGTGCACCCCGGCTTGCTGCTCCACCAGCGATTGGGCTAGCAGGTGGAACCACGCGCTGGCATCCCACAGCGGGGCATGGAACGCCGGATCGTGAAGCTGCTGGAAGAGGCGGCGGAGTGGGGGGCCCAGCGGGGTCTGCGCGGCCACGTAGACGGCCTCGCAGAACACGTGGCCGGTGGGGTCGGCGGGGCCTTCCAGAGATTGACGCCACGGGCGCTGCACCTCCTCCATGAGCGCGGGCGTCAGGTAGATGCACAGCCCACGAACCGGCTGGTGGGCCTCGAACCCCACATGGTAGGTCTGGTGATGGTTGATCACGAGAAACTGTCCCGCCCGAACCGCATGGCTGTGCCCGTCCAGCGTGTAGACCTCCGTGCCACGCTCCACATACTTGAGCGACACCCCTTCGCTCCGTGTGGTGGCGTCCACCCGAGACAGCGCCGACTGCACGACGCGGTTGCCCGTCACCCGCCCCAGGGCCTCATACCGGCGGATACGTTGGTAAGGAGGGGAGGACGCCAATCGCGGACACCTACAGCATGTGAGCAGACCATGGGGACGCTTGGTACGGGAGGCCTCGCCGCGGGATGCAGAGGGCCTGCGCTTTGCCCTAGGCTTCGGCTCAGGGGCTCGACATCACGCGAAGCGCCGAGGCGAAGACCTCGAGGTCGTCCATCGTGCTGAGGCTGACGCGGCACCAGTCCGTCATGGGCGGGAAGGGGCGTCCGACGAGGACCCCCTGGCGCTCCATCTCGGCGCGGAAGCCCTGGACGGGCCGGCCCAGGTGCATAAACACGAAGTTGGTGTGCGAGCGCAGGTAGCGGTAGCCCAGCTCATCGAACGTGCGGTACAGAAACTGACGCGCCTCCGCGTTCTGTTGGCGGCTGGCGGTCACGAAGTCCGCGTCCCGATAGGCGGCCAGCGCCGCATGGGCGCCCAGCACATTGACGCCGCCGCCGGTGATGAAGGCGGTGACGCGCTGGGCGATGTCCGGACGCGCCAGTCCGTAGCCGACGCGCAGCCCAGCCAGGCCGTGGATCTTCGAGAACGTGCGCGAGATGATCACGTTGTGCCCGTCGCGCACGAGCGGCACCATGGAGCGGTACGCGGGATCGTCCACATACTCGTGGTAAGCCTCGTCCACGAACACGACCGCTCGCCGCGCCACGGACCGGCAGAAATCCTCCACGGCGTCCGCATCGACCAGGGTGCCGGTCGGGTTGTTGGGGTTGCACACGAAGACCAAGCGGACGCCGTTGGTGGTGCGGCGGTCCATGGCGTCGAGGTCGAGCGCAAAGGTATCCGGCGTGAGAGGTACCCGGTGGATGCGGGCCCCCGCTGCCTCGGCGTAGCGGGCCATGCGCTCGTAGGTGGGATCGCCCACGACCACCTCGCCGCCGTCCAGCCCGTAGGCGGTGCCGGCCATGCGCAGGATCTCGTGCGAGCCGGCGCCTAGGAAGACGTGGTCGGGCGTGACGCCTTCGGCCTCGGCAATGAGCGCGCGCAGTGTCTCGTGCGCCTCGAAGTGATAGCGGCACCCCAGGTCAAAGGCGTCCTGCATGGCCGCTCGCGCGGCCTCAGACGGCCCCAGCGGGTTCTCATTGCTCATCAGCCGGATCGGCTGCGTCCGGGCTGGCGTGGAGCCTGTGGGTTGGACGGCGGCGGCCTGAAGCGGGCGGGCGAGGGTCGTGGCGGCGAGGGCCCCGGTGGCGGCGAGCCACTGGCGGCGGTTCAAGGGGCGCGGCATGAGGCGGGGATGGGTGAGGTGGACACGGCGTGAACTGAATAATGAAAAAGGGCGGTTGATAAAAGCAACGCCTGGATGCTCGGCCCCACTCATCCTCGCGGGTACGCTCGCCGCAGTTTGACGCGAGCGTCGACTGTTGTGCACGGTCAACCGTTGCTCCTTTCGCATGGCGAACCGGCATGCAGGCGCGTGCGCCGTGCCGCTCAACGGTGCCACGGCCGTGTCGCTCGATCAGTAGGCCTAGTCCTGTACACTGGCGCCTGCGCGCGAAGCCTGACTTCAGGCCCCGCGCCTTCCGTGAAGCGCTATGACTACCTAACGGACCACCTAGGCTCCGTCCGAGCTACGGTGAACGACGACGGTGAGGTGGTGCACGACGACGACTTCTACCCGTTCGGCCTCCAAATGCCCGGCCGGTCACTCGTGGCCGATGCGCCCAGGGAGAACTACACCGGGCATGAGCTCGACGATGAGTTCAACGATGGCAAGGGGCTGGTGTATGCAGGAGCCCGGTATCTCGATCCTGTGACCGGACGTTGGAATGGGGTAGATGCTTTGGCTGACAGAATGCCAGGCCTGAGCCCCTACAACTACGCATTGAACAACCCCTTGTCCTACATCCAGATGGCAACGTACCTGTTCCTGCAATTGTCGCTTGGATAGCGCGGGCTGGTGGCAAGACATTCGCTGATGCCGGTTTGGAAGTAGCTTTAGGCTATTTGACTGGTGCGCCGCCAACAGCGTTAACTCACGCAGCAAACTTTGGGGCCAACCTTATTCCTGGCCTCGGTGAGGCCAGAACTGCAAGAAAGGCGTATAGAGTAGGGTCCATTGTCAATAGACTGGGAAGAATAGCAAGCTTGCCAGGTGGTAGTAAATTGTACGGGCAACTGCAGAAGCACACGAATGGATTGCTAAGTGCATTGAAGAGCGGTGACCGTTCATACCTCGATAGGCAACTTGCGACCTGGGTAGGTGAGGTGTACGAAGCCAGGTTGGCAGCGTTGTTTTCTAGCACCGTACAGGGACTCGGTATGAGGAGAGGCGAGCTGTCGAGGATGTTCGGAATCAGTGAAGGCTCAATTGCGAACATGATGAAGCGAACCCGTGGAAACCTTGAGATCGATATGGTGCGGCGAGAAGGAAATGGGTATGTCCTGGGGCAAGCTAAAGCCGCAGATTATTCCGGAGTCCAAGGTCTAGGAGGGTGGAACAAGGGAGCGAAGCAGTTTCTTGACACGCTTGACTTGGCGGCAGGGCTGCAAGGTGCGGGCCACAGCACGAGTGTGGAGTACTTCATACAGGGAGGTGTCTCTCAAGGACTCATGGAAGACATGATTCAGAGAGCCCTTGACGAAGGCGTGAACTTAACCATTCGGATTGTCCGATAGAATGCTATGGTAAGCCTAAGTTTTTTTGTTTTACTTCGCGATCCCCAGCCAATCAGCAAGATCGTGGCGGAATTGACGAGTATTCATTTCGAAAACTGTGGAGTATACTTCGAGTCATTTAGTGATATAGATAAATTTGATGATGCATTGCACGAAGAGGATGAGATCTCCTACTCCGTATTTGCAGAGATGATTATTCCCAAAATCTCAAGTAGAGTGCCGATAAGAATCGATTTTAGAGATTCTTTAGTGCACTTGTTCCTAATAGAAATACTAGATAGAGACTACTATGATGTTGTAATGGATATGGATTCAGGCATATTTAAATTTATATACGAATCAATTGATCACTCATTGGTAGTAGGCCACGACAACGCAAACGAGGTATCCCTTCGAGAGATAAACGAAATTTTATTGTCAGGTAAAGAGCCGACCGAATATGGATTGACTGTAGGAGACAGAAGTTAAAAGCGGTCCCTCCAGGCTCCAGCCGCCACCACAGCGGCTTCGCCGCAGTGCTGTCGGACGCCTTCCGGGGCTCTATACCCCCACGGCGGGCGGTTTGTAGGGCTTCGCAGGGTGGGTGTCTTTCTGCTTGAGCTTCTGAAGCGAACGGCGATAGCCGAACGGACGTGGCAGGCTAGGGTTACGGTGACACGAGCGGATTGACGATGCGTAGGCGGCCGTCGATGATCTGCCCGTCCTGCAAGTCTTCTGTGTACAGCACTTCACAGCCTGTTTCCAATGCGGCCGCTACAATTAGGCTGTCCCACCAGGAAAAACCGTAGCGCTCGTGCACCCCTAGCGCTACATCTGCTGTACTTCCGGCAATCGGATGCACCGTGTTCGTCATGGCCAACAGCCGCACGCTACGCCGCAATTCAGGCAAGGCCTGAAGCGATTGGCGTAGGCACACGTTGACGAACTCGGCGATGACCTGCGAGGAAATCACACCATCGGTCAAGCCCCGTACTAAGGTCTCAGCCTGACTCGACTTAGGCTGCTCGTCTCCTATGGCGTAAACCAGGATGTTGGTGTCGAGAAAGGAGCGCTCATTCATCCGGCATCACGTGATGAATCCGAACGTGCATCTCGACGGTGCAGGTCATCGCGGTCCATCTTCCAGTTGGGGGGCAGCTGAACACGGTAGTGCTGAAAGAGCTCATCAAGTAGCTCCTTGCGTTTGCTGGTTGAGGAGCGGCGCACTTCGATAGGCTCCTCTCGAAGTTCATCGCTACCCAAGAGCGAAGCGAGGCGCTCGATGTCTCGTTGGTCGTCCACTTCGATGATTACACGCATAGCTCTGGGACCTCTGGATGAGATCATCCTCTCATGGTTAGTACACGGTGGTCGGATCAACTCCGCCACGCGTTAAACAGAGGGGGGGAAGCCCGGTTGCACGTTGCACAGAAAGCGGTCCCTCCAGGCTCCAGCCGCCACCATAGCGGCTGCGCCGCCGTGCCGCCGGACGCCTTCCGGGGCTCTATACCCCGACTGCGGGCGGCAGCCCATGCCGCTGATCCTTCGTGGGGCCCCGGCTCGTAAGCGCAGCCCCACGTTCGGCGATAGACTCCGCTCAAGTAGCTGCGGCTCGTGCTCCGTGGTGCGGGCGAAGAGGACCCTATAGCCCCACGCACGAGGGGGGCTGATACGTCGCTGAGCCACACGCGCTGATCGGGTAGCGTACAGTGGTACCAGGAATCCCTACCTTAGCTCAACGTCCATCCTTGCCCGCTGCCCATGCCCGACGCCCCCGCTTTCATCTACACCCTTGAGGTCCGCTGGGGCGACATGGACGCCTTCGGCCACGTCAACAACAGCACCTACTTCACCTACTTCGAGCAGGCCCGCATCGCCTGGCTGGGCACGTTGCCTGAGGGCGATCTCGGCGGCTCGCACGGGCCGGTGGTGGCGCAGGCCGCCTGTACCTACAAGCGCCCGGTGCGCTACCCGGCTACGCTGCAGATCGAGGTCCGCGTGGGGGCGCTGGGGCGCAGCCGCCTACCCACGACCTACGTGGTGCGTCACGACAAGGCCGTGGTGGCCACCGGCGAGGCGCTGCTGGTGTGGGTGGACCTGAACACCGGCCGCCCTCGGTCCCTGCCCGACGCCATCCGCACGGCGCTGACGCCGCCCGACGCCGATGCCTGACGTGGATCCCATCGGCCTGGAGCTGTACCGCCACCGCTTTGCCGGGGTGGCGGACGAGATGGGGGTGACGCTCCAGCGGACCGGTCACTCGCCCAACATCAAGGAGCGGCTCGACTTCTCATGTGCCGTGTTTGACCAGCACGGGCGGCTCGTGGCACAGGCCGCCCACATCCCCGTCCACCTCGGCGCGATGCCGGCCAGCGTGGCCGCGGCCCTCGTCGCCACGGACCGGTGGGCGCCCGGTGACCTGGTGGTGCTCAACGATCCGTACGCGGGCGGCACCCACCTGCCGGACGTGACCATGGTCTCGCCCGTCTTCGTGGACGAGGCCCCCAGCCCAGATGCCGCCCCTGCGTTCTTCCTGGCCTCGCGGGCCCACCATGCCGACGTGGGGGGGATGACGCCGGGCTCACTACCGCTCTCCACGGAGCTGTACCAGGAGGGGCTGATCATCCCACCCATCCGGCTGATCGAAGCGGGCCGGATGAACGACGCCGTGCTGCAGCTCATCCTCCGCAACGTGCGCACCCCGGACGAGCGCCGGGGTGACCTGGCCGCGCAGCAGGCAGCCCATGCGGTGGGCACACGGCGGCTGCGGCACCTGATGCGTCAGCACGGCACCGAGGAGGTGGCCGCCTACGCCGCGCACCTACTGGCCTACAGCGAGTGCCTCATGCGGAACCGACTCGCCACCTGGCCGGCCGGTGTGTATCGCTTTGAGGATGCGCTGGAGCTGCCCGGCGTGGCCGCCACCTTGCGCGTGGCCGCCCACGTGGAGGGCGCAGGTGTGCGGTTCGACTTCGACGGGACCGACCCCATGGTGCCGTCGGCCTTCAACGCCGTGCTGAGCATCACGCAGTCCGCCTGTTACTACGCGGTCTATGGCCTCGCGGGCGCCGACATCCCGATGAACGCGGGCTGCTTTGCCCCGGTGTCGGTGACGGCCCCGGTGGGCTGTCTGCTGAACGCCCGGCCCCCGGCGGCGGTGGCGGGGGGCAACGTGGAGACATCGCAGCGCGTGGTGGACGTGGTGCTCGGGGCGCTCGCCCCGGCGCTGCCGGACCGGGTGCCGGCGGCCTCGCAGGGCACGATGAACAACCTGACGATCGGCGGGGTACGCGCCGATGGGACGCCCTTCGCCTACTACGAAACCATTGCCGGGGGTCTGGGCGCCTCGGCGGAGGGCGACGGCCTGAGCGGTGTACAGTGCCACATGACCAACACGCGCAACACGCCCATCGAGGCGCTGGAGCGGGCCTACCCCTTCCGCATCACCTGCTACGCGCTCCGCCCCGGCAGCGGCGGCGGCGGCCAGCACCGCGGCGGCGACGGCGTCGTGCGCGAGTACCTGCTCCTGGAACCTGCCACGGTGACCCTGCTCACGGAGCGACGCGGACGCGGCCCCTGGGGCCTAGCGGGCGGCCACGACGGTGCCCCCGGTCGCAACGTCCTGATCCATCCCGATGGCCACGAGGAGACGCTCCCCGCCAAGGTCACCCGCCGCCTAGACGCTGGGGTGCGCCTCCGGATTGAGACGCCGGGCGGCGGGGGGTGGGGCGAGGCGCCGTAAAACCATCGCTATCAGTTATCGCTCCGACGCTGTGAGGGGATTGGCGTGTCGCGCCTTCAACCCGCCCCAGGGTCTCGTTCAACCACTGGTTCACGACCGGGACGCGCGCCTCCGGGGCCGGCAGGTGGCCACCTTCGACCAGTTCGAGCTTCTTCGGTTCGCGCAGCAGATTCCACAGGGGCAGGGCCTCGCGGTAGTACGAGCACTCTTCGTCGTACTTCCCGGTGACCATCAAGACGGGCCGTGCGAGGCGGGGAGCGAAGTTCACGTTGTCAGTCTCCGGGCGCGTCGGCTGGTACTGGTTGTCAATGCCACCGCCGATGAGGACGACGGAGCGAAAGCGGGACTCAATCGCCGCGAACACAAGCCGAGACGCCGCCCCCCAACTGAACCCGACGTAGGCCAGACGGTCCATATCGATCTCCTTGCGCGTCTCCAGATAGTCGAGGCCTCGGCGCAACTCAGTGGCGTGCCGCACCATCAGCTCCCGGAACCGGATCGAGCGGGGCCGGGGAAACACGCGGCGCGGATCCCATTCTCGCTCGATCATGCCTTTCATCACCACCGAGAAGACAGCCCGGCCCGCTTTGATGTGCGGACTGAGTAGCCATTCCATCTGTTCAGGGACGCTCTGCTCAAAAAACACGTTCACGCCCGGCACAAAGGTCAGGCCCTGGTAGGGGGGGGCGGCTCGCTTCGGCAGGTAGAGATAGGCGAGGATGGGATCTTCCCCCGCCACGTCCAGCTGTACCTTCTCACGCGTCCAGTCTGGGGTCTCAGCGCGTTCGATGACCTCGGCCAAAATCGGCGCCCGGTCGTACTGATAGTGACCCAGGAAGCGCTGGAACGTCGTTTCGTCGACCGGCTCGTACGCGGGCGTCTGAGCATCCAGGTCAAGGCACATCGTACCCTGGTCACCGGGGCGTCCGGGCGCGCTCCGGGCGCACCGGAAGCCGAGCGCGGGGGAGGTGAAGCTCCCGGTGAAGGAGCCGTATTGTGCAAACAGATACATGGGGTCGTTCCAGGAACCTCCAGTGTAGGCCCGGCCACTGGTCACCGGGGCCCCGTCGGCTGAGCGCTTGGTCTCGTTGGCACACCACTCTTTCACGTTGCCGGCCATGTTGTAGGCCCCGTACGGGCTGATCCCGAACGGATAGCGGTCCACCGGCTCCGTACCGCGGCTACTGAAGTTGGCGCGGTCGTGGCTCGTGGCTGCGGCGCTGACCCATCCCCACGGCATGACGGCGCCCTGGAAATGGGTGTACGCCCCGTCGCGGGCGGCCTTCTCCCACTCGAAGACGGTGGGCAGGCGCTTGCCCACAAACGCCGCATACGCGGCCGCCTCATACCACGAGATGTCCGTGACGGGGTGCGTCTCTTTCCCGCTGGGAACGTCCTGGTTCACCCAGTTGCGAGGGCCGGGCAGCCGGGTCCGGTCCGTGAACTGTGCCATCGCCTCTTCCCAGGGAAGCTCACGTCCGTCGACCACCATCGGGTGGGGCCAGAGCGTCCTGTCCGCATACCCACCGGCTCGAATGAAGGCGCTGAACTGCGCGTTGCTCACGGCGTAGCGATCGATGAAGTAGTCCTCCAGCGTCACCTGCGCTCTCGTCGGAGCGCCCGCCCCGACCAATTGGTACGGCCCGCCGGGCACGGCCACCATGTCATCCGGCCCCTCGTCCGTTTTCGTGAGGCGGACGTCCAGGGTGATGTCCGGGGAGACACCGAACGAGCGCTCCACCCGGTTGAGCGCACTCGACGCGATCCGCTCGGCCGTAGTGTACCCCGCCTTCTCGATCACCACCCGGTAGTCGCCGCGGGCGATGCGGAGATCACGGATCGGTGTTTCGCCCACAATAACGCCTTCCGAGGGGGCCTCGACGCGGCCGGGGACAAAGCGCTCCAGGCGCACGCGGGCGCCCTCGGGCTGCGTGATGACGGTCAGCGTGTCCGAGATGACCGGCATCAACCGGTTCAGCTCCGAGTCGCCCTTGAGGCTCGCTGCTGCGTGCCGCGCGAGCCGGTAGGCGGCGTCGTAGTCGCTGTCCTCGGCCAAGCGCCTGATGCGAGGGAGCGCAGCCGTAGGCGGCATCCGGTCTTGGACGTTGAGGCGGTCGAGATGCGTCAATACGTCGGTGGCCGAGGCCGGGCGTGCGGTCCGGTCCTTCTGGAGCATCCGGTCCACGAGGTCAGCCAGCGCCTCGGGCAGGTCAGGGCGGTGCTCGCGGATGGGGTCGGGAGACGTGTAGAGAATGGCGTAGAGGGTAGCCGGCGCCCCCTCCCCTCGGAAGGGACGGCGGCCGGTGAGCATTTCGTAGAGCACGACGCCCAGCGACCAGAGGTCCGTCCGATGATCGACGGGACGTCCGTCTGCTTGCTCGGGGCTCATGTAGGCGGCCGTACCCATGGTGGCGCCCGTTTTCGTCAGGCCCGCATCGGCCATCTTCGCCAGGCCGAAGTCCAGCAGCTTCGCCACGCCCTCGGTTGTCACCAGCACGTTGGCCGGCTTGATGTCGCGGTGCAGGATACCGGCAGCGTGGGCCTTCGCCAGCCCGCGGGCGATGGCGGCGGTGTGCCGCAGCGCGTCCTCGACGGGGAGCGGCCCGCGCCTGACCTTCTCTTTGAGCGTCTCGCCCTCGTAGTAGGCCATCACCAGGAAGAGTTGCCCGCCGGGTTCACCGTCCACGGATTCCGTCTCGCCGGCCGCGTAGATCGTGCAGATGTGCGGGTGGTCGAGGGCGGAGGCGGCCCGGGCCTCTTGCAAGAAGCGCGCTTTGGCTTCGGAGTGGGCGCTGAGGTGCGGCGACAGCACCTTGAGAGCCACGCGGCGTCCTAGCCTCGGATCACGCGCCGCGTACACGACGCCCATCCCGCCGCGGCCTATAACCTCCTCGACCACGTATGGACCGATGCGGTGCGCCGTGGGCGCCTTCGATCGTGGAGCCAACACCTCCGGCACCCCGAGCATGGGGCGCTCCAAGTACTGCTCGGCCTCGGCATCGGCATCGGCCGCCAGCAGCGCGTCGACCTCGCGGCGGACGCGGCCGCTGCGGCACATCTTCTCCAGGAACGAACCCCGCGCGGCCGACGCAAGTCGCAGCGCAGCCCGGGCGATCTCGATGACGTTCACATCGTGCATCGCTTGTCCTCGTAGTAGTTTCCTGCAGGCTACGCGGCTGCGTCGGGCGATAGCGCTCGTTTCAACCACGCGCGGGCGAGCCGCCAGTCCTCCGAGACCGTTGCGTGCGAGATCCCGAGCGCCTCGGCCGTCTCCCGAATCGTAAGCCCGGCGAAGAAACGGGCCTCCACGACGCGCACGAGGCGCTTGTCGGTCATTTCGAGGCGTCGGAGGGCCTGGTCGATCGCTAGCACGGTCTCGAGTGGCATCGTGTGCGGCTTCTCGTCGGCACCCAAGCTACTCAGGGTGACGTGCTCCCCCTTACGCTTCTGCGTGGACTTGGCCCGGGCGTGGTCGATGAGGACCCGCCGCATGGCCTGTGCGGCCGCTCCAAAGAAGTGGGCCCGATTCGCCCAGTTGACCTTACGATGGTCGACGAGGCGGAGATAGGCCTCGTGGGCGAGCTCGGTCGGGGCCAGCGTGTGGTCGGCGCGTTCAGCGCGGAGTTGTGCTCGGGCCAGTACCCGCAGCTCCTCGTAGACGCGCGCCAGCAAGTCGTCGAAGCCGGAGCGATCGCCCGCTTCCAGTTCGTGCAGAATGCGTGTGACATCGCCGGTCGAGGCCATGGGGAAGAGGCCACTGGTGGGGGGGTGCCTTCACGAGAACTACACCGCTCTCTACTTGGGATTTTGCACCCAAGTTCCGCCATGAGCGGGTAGACGCGCGCTCCTCTTTGGGCTACGGCGGATGGGCAGATCGCCTTAACACGATCTTAACGTTTGGCTGCTTGGGACTTCTCGGCCAGGCCACGCCATGAGAGAGTGGACGATGGCGCGTGTGTTCAATCCCGGCTTCGGTGTTGTGCCGCGCCTCGCAGTTCTTCCACCCCTCGATCCCGCATTTCGCAGGTCGAACCCTCACCTCATCTCAACCCTAAAAACGAGAAGGTATCTCCATGAAAGCATTTTCCACGTGCGTCCTCGCCCTCCTGCTCTCGGCAGGCGTGGCCCAAGCGCAGGACAACAACGCCTCCACCGAGCAAGCCGGTGACTCCAACGAGGCCACCATTGAGCAAGTCGGCCAGACCCAGGTCGCCGATGTCTTCCAGGGCAAAGCGGACGCACGGGCCGTCACGGGAGGCCTCTCCCTAGCAAGCGAAGCCTTTATCCTGCAGACGGGGCTGAGCAACCAGGCGCTGGTCCTCCAGGGCCTCGAAGGCGGCCTGTCTGAGTTCAGCCTGAGCACCGTCGATCAGTTCGGCGAGGCAAACGTCGCCCAGATCGAGCAGGGCGAAGAGAACGGCACGGCCTTGTTCAGCGCGTCGGTCATCCTTCAAGATGGCGAGTTGAACGACGCCGCCATTGAGCAGGGCGAAGACAACGGCACGTCCGAGTTGAGCGAAGCCATCATCGAGCAGTTTGGCACGTCGAACACCGCCGACATTGATCAGGGTGACCAAGACGGAACGGCCTTCGAGTCCTCGGCGGCCATCTACCAAGACGGTACGTCGCACGACGCCGACATCTTCCAGGGCGACAACGGTGGCACAGCCGAGTTCAGCCTCGTGACCGTGGAGCAGTTCGGCGAGTCGAACGACGCCAACATTGACCAGGGCGACGACGGCGGCACGGCCGCGTACAGTGAGGCGGCCGTGGAGCAGCACGGCTCGTCGAACGACGCCGTGGTGGACCAGGGCGACGAAGATGGAGCGGCCTTCGAGGTCGTGGCCGACGTCTTCCAGGACGGCACGTCGAACGACGCTGACGTCTTCCAGGGCGACGACGGCGGCACGGCCGAGTTCAGCCTCGCGACCGTCGAGCAGTTCGGCGATGCGAACGTCGCCGACGTCTTCCAGGGCGACAACGGTGGCACGGCCGCGTTCACTGAGGCCGCCGTCTACCAAGAGGGCGAGGCGAACGTCGCCGACGTCTTCCAGGGCAACGACGGCGCGGCGTTTGAGGTTACGGCGGCCATTGAGCAGTTCGGCGAGCTGAACCTGGCTACGATCGTGCAGGGCGCCGACGGCGGCACGTCTGAGACCAACGACGCCACCGTGTGGCAGGATGGCATCGCCAACGATGCGCTCATCCTCCAAGGCATCGGCGGCTTCTCCATGGTGAATGGCCTGGCGGCGATCATGCAGTTTGGCGAGGACCACATCGCCCTGATCGAGCAGTCCGGCGCGGGGCACACGGGCCTCGTGGACCAGGTGGGCCTCAACAACACGGCCACCATCACGCAGTCCGACAACTAGCGGGCCCGCGCGGAGGCGTGGCGTGCGGGGGCGGCCTACCTGTCGCCCCCGCCCCCTCCTCCGGGTTGAGCGGCGACCTCTCACCCCACGGCGACCCGACGGAGAACCAAACGATGAAACGAATACCAAGCACATTCCTGTTCTTTCTCCTGCTGCTGATGAGCGTGCTGCCCATAGGGCCGGCTGCCTGGGCGCAGGAGACCCCCCGCAGCGAGGTGTTCCTGGACCAGGCGGCCCCGCTGCCCGAGCAGGAAGCGATCACCGCCGGCGAAGCCATCGCCCTGATCCAGGACCGGCTCAGCCCGCGCGACCAACACGCGCTGCAGGCCCACCTGGTAGGCGGCGTTCTGCAAGGCGGGAGCTTCGGGCTCATCACGCAGCAGGGGACCGGCAACACGGCGCGGCTCGTCCAGGCCGGGGCCGCCAACCTCGCCGTGCTCAGCCAGCAGGGCGACCGCAACACCACGCTGCTGGAGCAGATCGGCACCGGCAACATCTACGGCGCGTGGCTCACGGGCCACGACAACATGATCGATGTGGTGCAGCACGGTGCGGACAACGTGTACCTGCTCGACTTCGAGGGCCACGGCCTCCAGCACCAGGTGGTGCAGCATGGGGTCGGTAACCAGGCCGTACAGCTTGGGACCGGCCGCGCCCCCTTCAGCATCGAGCAGCGCGGCGACCATATGGAGATCGTGGTTCGCCACGGCTCGGCCGTTCGATAGGTCCACCGGTTCTCGATGCCCCCGCGTCCGTTCACCATCACCCCATTCCGGATCCTCCCATGAACTCGTTTCTCCGCTCCGCTTTCGTCACCGCCCTCCTCGCGAGCGTGATCGTCCTTGGCACCACCGGCTGCAAGGAGTCCATGCTCGGCCCCGACTTGACGGGGCGCATCGAGGGCCGCGTGCTCGACTTCGAAACCCAAGCGCCAATGGCGGGCGCCAGCATCACCACCAGCCCGCCCACCGGCGCGCTCGCAGCCGACAGCGAGGGGCGCTTCATCATCGAAGACGTCCCGACTGGCAACTACACGGTCACAGCGGTGCTTGCAGGCTTTCAGCGCAACTCGGTGTCGGTGGCCGTGCGGGAAGACCAGACCACGCCGGCCATGCTCTTTCTGCACGTGGCGGATTCGACGGACATCGTCCCCACGATGAGCGCCGAGGTCACGGCCTTCGCCAACCTACCGGCCGAGAGCGACACCGTCACGGTGCGCGTCGAATACCGCGTGCGCAACACCGGCCCGGTCGACATCGCAGCCTACGAGGTGTATTTCCGCCTTGAGACGGAGGGCGAGTCGTTCTTTGCCGAGCGCGGTGGCGAGAACTTGAAGGCTGGGCAAGAAGATATCCGCACGTTCCAGAAGCAGCTGTTCACGCAGCCGGCCATGGAGGTGGTGGTGGACGGCACCGCGCTCGACGATCAGGGAGCCTCCTGACAAGATCTTGCTGTGCTGACGATCTGGAGGGACAGACCATGTGCGCATCCCCTTGCCCCCTGCAGCAGACGCGAAGCCGCGCGGCCGCCGTGGTCCTCCTCGTGGTCGGCACGGCGCTCACCGCCGGGCTCATCCATGCGCAGCCGGTGGACACCACGCAGGTCGACACGGTGCAGGTTGGCAGGGCGCGGGTGGACACGGTGCGCGGGCTGGCCATCGGCTACCAGGACCTGCTGCGCGAGTATCGCGCCTACCGGCTCGCCCCGAACGGGGCGGCGGTGCCGGACACGGTGCAGGGCCGCCGCCCGCCGGGCCTCGAGATCGACGGTCTAGTCGTGGACGAGACGCAGACCAAAATCGGGCGCGACTTCTACGAGGTCTTCTACAGCCGATGGGCCGCGCCACCGAATGCGGTCAACTTCACCGTGACCATCAAAGAGCAGATCCTGCCCAACCGAGGGACCCGCATCGTGGTGCAGATCAACGACGCCGTGGCTTTCCAGGCCTACTTACAGCCGCGCTACGACGCCATTGAGGAGGCCGCCTTGCGTGGCGTGGTCTTCGCCCGGCGCGCGCTACGCGATCAGGCGCCGTTCCGCCTCGGGTACTGACGAGCGCTCAGCCTTTTCTCCCCTAACCCCCTTCACCGAGACACTGACATGAAAACCAACGACCCAAAGACGATGGCCGCCCGCTGTGCTGGAAAGGCCGCCCAGGCGATGCTCGTGCTGGCTGTGACGGCGCTCTTCGCGTGCGCCCCGGCGGTGGGGCAAGACCTCATCTACCAGCCGAAGAACCCGGCCTTCGGCGGCTCGCCGCTCAACTATCAGTGGATGCTGAGCTCGGCGCAGCTGCAAAGTCGCTTCGAAGAGGACACGGACCCCTTCGGGCGAGATCCGCTGGCCGACTTCGAGAATAACCTCCAGCGGCAGATCCTGAGCCAGCTCTCGCGGGAGCTGATCGCGAACCGCTTCGGCGACCTTGACCTCACGCAGGAAGGCCGCTTCGATCTCGGCGACTTCACCGTCGAAATCCTCCCAGGCCTCGACGGGGTCAACATCCGCATCATCAACCTGCTCACCGGCGATGAGTCCACGGTGACGATTCCGTCCTTCTAAATGGTGAAGTATAAGTGGTGAATGGTGAACTGTAAGTGGTGAATGGTGAATGTATCTCTCCAGACCCGAGCGTGCCCGCTAGACAGGCACCCATTCACCATTCACAAATCACCGTTCACCATTCACCATGTCCACCGACCTTCAGGGCCGACGACCCCGCTGAACACATCCTGCCTGCACGATGAAAAAGCTCCCGACTTCCCCGTTTGTCCTCTTGATGCTGGGCGCGGCCCTGCTCCTGGGCGGGTGCGCCAACTACCTCCAGCCCTTCAACGTGGCCGAGGCGCGGCCTGGCCTCCAGAGCCACGCGCACGGCGCGCTCACGGACCTGCCGGCCCCCCAACAGAAGATCGTCGCAGCCGTCTACCGCTTCCGCGACCAGACCGGGCAGTACAAGCCCACCGAAGGCGGCTCGACCTTCTCCACGGCCGTGACGCAGGGGGCCACGGCGATCCTCATGCGTGCCCTGGAGGAGAGTGGTTGGTTCGTGCCCATTGAGCGGGAGGGCCTCTCGAACCTGTTGAACGAGCGGCAGATCATCCAATCGATCCGCGCCCAGAATGCGGACCCGGACGGGGAGCGGCTGGGCGCGCTGCCACCGCTCCTCTATGCCGGCGTCATCCTGGAAGGCGGCATCGTCGGCTACGACACCAACGTGCTCACGGGCGGAGCCGGCGCGCGCTACTTCGGCATCGGTGCCAGCGGCGAGTACCGGCAGGACCAGGTGACGATCTACTTGCGCGCCGTCTCCACGCAGTCGGGCCGCGTCCTGAAGTCGGTACACACCACGAAGACCATCCTCTCGCAGAAGCTCGACGGGGGGGCCTTCGCCTTCGTGGAGGTGGACCGCCTGCTAGAAACCGAAGCCGGCTTCAGCTTCAACGAGCCGCCGGTCCTGGCGGTGACGGAGGCCATCGAGCAGGCGGTGAAGAGTCTCGTGATCGAAGGCGTGCGCGAGAACCTGTGGAGCCTGGCAGACCCTGACCTGTCCCAGGCAGACCCCGCCTTCGCGCAGTACGACGCCGCGAAGGCCGAGACGGCGCAGCGGGATTACTTCGACCGGTCCGTGCGCCGCGGGCAGAACCGTCCTGGTCTGGGTTTCGGCCTCGGGGGCGGGGTGCAGCGCTATCAGGGCAACTATCGCGACCCGCTGGAGCGGCCCACCGCCTCGGTGCACCTGCGGGGCAACCTGACCCCGCGATGGGCTCTGGGCGGATCGGCCTCGGCCGGCGAACTGGCGGCCGACCGCACCTTTGCCGGCGCCTACCTCGCCGCCGATCTGCACACAATCTACACCCTCCTGCCTGAGAGCCGCCTCACCCCGTTCATGCAGGCCGGCGGTGGTGTCCTCGTGCGCGAGGCCGTGGAGCGGCAGCGCACCGACGATCAGGTCTTTCCCTACCTCACCGGCGCGGCCGGCCTGGAGCTGATGGTGACGCCGCGGCTGGGCCTGAGCATGGCCTTCGGCAACGACTATGCCCTCATCGACGGGCTGGACGGCGTCACCGGCGGCACCGGCCACGACAGCATCTGGAGCCTGCGCACCAGGGTGACCTGGTACCCCTTCAACTGAGGCGGGGGCAGAGCCGGGCACTGCCTGCTCCGCGACTCGCCGGAGCGCCCCTCGTCCCCCCAGCTCCTCGCTGGCCTACTCCGCTCCTTGCTCCCGCGCAAACCAGGCCAGCGTGTAGGCCACCTTGGCCGCGAGCTGGCTCGGGCGGTTGGCGATGTTGTGGTAGGCGCCCGGTATCGTGACCAGCGCCGTGTCGATCTTGCGGTACTTGAGAGCGTGGTAGAGCTGCTTGGCTTCGGAGAGCGGCGTCCGCAGGTCCTCGGCGCCGACCATCACCAGGGTGGGCGTCTCTACGTTGCCCACGACCGAGATGGGGGACTCGGCGAGGTAGGCCTCGGGGTTCTCCCACGGCGTGCCGGGGTACCGGGAGTCGTAGTAGGCAAACCAGTTGTCGGCCACGAGCACTTTGCTGTACCAGTTCATGACGGGCTTCGTCACCACCGCCGACCGGAAGCGGTTGGTGGAGCCCACGATCCAGGCGGTCATGGTGCCGCCTGCGCTGCCGCCGGTGACGTACAGGTGGTCGGGGTCGATGTAGCCGCGCTCCAGGACGGCGTCCACGCCGCTCATCAGGTCCTCGTAGTCGCCGCCGGGAAAGTCGTGGTACAGCAGGTTGGCGAATTCCTCGCCGTAGCCGGTGCTCCCGCGCGGGTTGGGGTAGAGGACCACGTAGCCCGCTGCCGCATACAGCTGCACCTCGGCTGAGAAGTGGGGGCCGTACGCGGTGATCGGCCCGCCGTGGATCTCCATCAGGAGGGGGTACTGCTCGGCGGGGTCGAAGCCTGGTGGGGTGACCACCCAGCCCTCGACCTCGCGCCCGTCCTTGGATGAGGTCCACGTCATCGCCTCCACCGCGCCCATCGTGCGGTGCGCCAGCAGGTCTTCGTTTAGCTGCGTGAGCTGGCGCACCGCCTGTTGCCCGTCCTGCCGCACCGCCACGTCGGCTGGGCGCGCAGGCACGGAGTGCGTGTAGGCCACGAGCCCGCCGTCCGACACCGAGAAACCCCCGCCGATGTACGGGCGGCCGATGGCCGTGCCCCCCGCCTGCTCGGCCACCACGCGCAGGGTACCGTCTAGCGTGAGCTGGCCCACCTTCAGGTCCCCCGATTCCTGATAGCTGACGTACAGGCCTTGCCCATCGGCGGTCCAGTGCACGCTGTCGAAGCTCAGGTCCAGGGCACCGGTGATGAGCCGACGCCCCGAGCCGTCGCGATCCATCACATAGACCTCGGTGTTCTGGAAGGTCTGCACCCGGTCATCGAAGCCAAGGTAGGCGATCTGCTGGCCGTCGGGGCTGACCTGCGGAGCGCGGTCGGGGCCGTCGCGATCGGTGAGTGTGGTCAGGGCGCCCGCCAGGGTCACGACGTGCACCTCGGACTCGCGCCGCTGGTGCTGCGGGTCCTCCACCCGGTTGGCCGAGAAGACGAGGCCGCTCTGATCGGGCAGCCACGAGAGGGGACCGCTGTGCTGGTACGAGCCGGTGGTCACCTGGCGCGGCGTGCCGCCCTCGGCGGGGAGCACGAACAGCTGGCGGAAGCCCGGCTCGATGGGGCCGCTGCCGTCGGCTTCGTGGTACATGCGGGTGATGACCGTCGGCTTGTCGGCCCACGACGCCCCCCGGGGTGGGCGGGGGAGGTCCACGTCCAGGCTGGGCGCGGGCTCGGGCACCAGCATCGAGAAGGCCAGCATCGACCCATCGGTGGACCACGTCAGGCTACCAGGCGAGCGCTCCAGCTGCGTGAGACGGGCGGTCTGCCCGGTGTCCATCCATCGTACGAAGATCTCGCTGCCCCCGTCGGTCCCCCGCACGTAAGCCAGCCGCGTGCCGTCGGGCGACCAGCGCGGCGACGACTCGTTGCCGTCGTACGCTGTCAGCTTGCGGTGCCCGGTGCCGTCGGTGTTCACCGTCCAGAGGCGACGCATACGGCGATCCTCCATCACGTCCATTCCGTTACGCAGGTACACCACCTGCTGCCCATCGGGGCTGATCTGGGGATCAGAGGCCCATTCGAGCTGGAAGACGTCCTCCGCGCTGAAGGGCGGGGCCTCCTGGGCATGGACAGGCAGCAAGAACAGGGTCAGCAGAGACAGAGCGAGAAAGCGAGGCATCAGATCGGCGTCAGAGCATGGAGGAAAGCGGGGGCGTCCAAGGTACAACGGCGGCGGCTCCACCGCCAAGGTGGGGGACAGGCCGGGGAATCCGGACGGGCCGTGGACCTCGCAAACGGCAAACGGAAAACAAGACGATAAACCCACCCCCGACCCCAATCCCACCGGTAGGGACACGATACATCGTGTCCCGATAGAATGAGCCCCCAGCCCATGGGCTAGGCACTAGAACGGCCCGCGGCGTCGTTCCCGGCTAGCAACGAGCCCGGATCCTCGCGTGTCTTCCTGATCCCCGGCTGCTCCTCTCGCAAGCGGACCTACCGATATGAAGTTGCTCCTGACGCTGCTAGCGCTGTGCCTAACGCTGCCCCTCGCCCCTCCCACCACCGGCACCCTGGAGGGCACCGTCACCGACGCCGTCACCGGCGAGGCCCTCGCGGGGGCGCTCGTCCAGGTTGAGGCCCTCCACGTGCTCGCCGCCACCGACCGGGAAGGGCGCTACGTGCTCACCGGTCTCCCCGCCACCACCCATGCCCTGACCGTGGAGCGCAAGGGGTACGCTACGCGCACCTATTCGGTGGCGATCAATGCCGGCACCACCGTCACGCTCGACGTAGCCTTGGACGCGGAGTCGTCCTTCCTGGAACGCCTTCGGGAGCAGTTCACGCGGCCTGATGAGGGGATCATGCAGGAGGCGCCAGCCGACGCCGTCGCGCCCTCCTACCGAGGCTTCCGCACTGGTAGCGCAGCCCCGGTGGGCGGTGGATACCCGCCCGCCCACAACACCGAGGACTACGCCCACTTCACGGATAACACCTTCCAGGCCGCCACCGAGCACCCGCTGTCCACCTTCGGCATCGACGTGGACGGGGCCGCCTACGCCAACATGCGGCGGTTCCTCCGGCACGGCCAGCGCCCGCCCGCGGACGCCGTGCGCATCGAGGAGATGGTCAACTACTTCGTGTACGACTACGCGCCGCCCACCGGCGATGCCCCCTTTGCCGTCCACGTCGATGAGGGTGCCGCGCCCTGGAATCCGTCGCACCGCCTTGTGCGGGTGGGGCTGCAAGGGCAGGCCCTCCCCGAGACTGAGCGGGCCCCCAGCAACCTCGTCTTCCTGCTGGACGTGTCGGGGTCGATGAACAGCCCCGACAAGCTGCCGCTGCTCAAGCAGGCCTTCCGGCTCCTGACGGCCGAGCTGCGCGAGGAGGACCGCGTGGCGATCGTGGTCTACGCCGGGGCCTCCGGCCTCGTGCTACCGTCCACACCCGGCAGCGAGAAAGCTACCATCCTCGACGCCATCGACCGCCTGGAGGCTGGGGGCTCCACGGCGGGGGCCGCCGGCATCGAACTGGCCTACCGCGTGGCCACTGAGCACGCCGCGCCAGGCGTCAACAGCCGCGTCATCCTGGCCACCGATGGCGACTTCAACGTGGGCGTCTCCAGCGACGGCGCCCTGGTGCGCCTCATCGAGGAGAAGCGAGAGCAGGGCACCTTCCTGACGGTTCTGGGCTTCGGGACGGGCAACCTGAAGGACAACAAGATGGAGCAACTGGCCAACCACGGCAACGGCGCCTACTATTACCTGGATGGGCCGCTGGAGGCCAAGAAGGTGCTCGTCACCGAGCTGGGCGGCACGCTCTACACCATTGCGAAAGACGTCAAGATCCAGGTCGAGTTCAACCCCGCCCAGGTAGCCGCATACCGCCTCATCGGCTACGAAAACCGCCTGCTGGCCGCCGAGGACTTCGCCGACGACACCAAAGACGCCGGCGAGCTGGGGGCGGGTCACACCGTGACGGCCCTCTACGAGGTCGTCCCGGTCGGGGCCGAGACCACCACCGACGTGCGCCCCACGCCGTCCCTCCGCTACCAGCAGCCCCGCAACTCGGCCGGATCTGGCACCGAGTGGCTCACCGTGGCCCTGCGCTACAAGACCCCCGGCGGCGACACCAGCTTCCTCTTGGAGCAGCCCTTCACCGGTACCGCCACCGCCACAGCCGCCCGCGACCTCCGGTTCGCCGCCTCCGTAGCTGCCTTCGGCATGATCCTGCGCGAGAGCGAGCACAAAGGCACCGCCACCCCCACGCTCGTGCTGGACCTGGCCCGCGCCGCCCAAGGCCCCGACGTGGAAGGCTACCGCGCCGAGTTCATCGAGCTCGTCGAAGCCTACCGAGCCGTCACCGAAGGCACGGGCACCGCCTCGCGGTAACAGAATGGCACAACGCGAAGGGACACGATATATCGTGTCCCGACTGGAGATATCGTGTCCCGACTGGAGGCTCCGGGAAGACAGGTCCCCGTGCAGGGCCTACGAACCCTCAATCAGCCTCACCGAGCGGCTGCCGCCAACCGAGCCGCCGTCTCGTGGAACGATCGAAACGTGCACCCCAGCTCCTCAATCGCCTTGCGGTTCTCATACCGGTAGGTCTGCGCGCCACTTCGGGCGAGGGCGCGCGTCAGGGGCGGCTCCACGCCCGGCAGCACCGCGGCGATCTCTGCCAGGGTGCCCAGCATCACGCCCAGCCGGGGCGGCAGGCGGTGCCGAGGCGCCGCCACGCCCAAGGCCTCGGCCAACGTGCGCAGGATCTCAGGCCACGTCAGGTTATCGCCGCCTAGTAGGTAGCGCTCGCCGGTCTGTCCGTGGGCCATCGCCCGCACCAGGCCGTCGGCCACGTCGAGGGCGTCCACCACGTTGGTGCCGCCCGTGGGCGAGACCGGCATGCGGCCGTCGCGCAGACGCTCTACCAGCTGCCACGTGTTGTGCCCGGGCCGCCCCACGCCGAAGATGAGTGACGGGTTGACCAGCACGGCGTCTAGCCCCTCCGCGATACCACGCTGCACCTCCAGCTCCGCGTCGCGCTTGGAGCGTGCGTAGGCAGTGGTCACCCGTGAAGCCTGCCACGGCGTGGCCTCGTCGATGGGCTGATCCGGACGCTCCGGGCGGCCGAGCGCGGCGATGCTGGACGTATGGACGAGCCGCTGTACCCCCGCATCCAGGCACGCATTCACCACGTGGGCCGTCCCGGCCACGTTGACGGCCCGTAGGCGCTCTTCCACCCGGCGGCCCGTGCCGAAGTCGACCAGCGCCCCCACGTGATAGACGCCCTCTACGCCCTTCACGGCGCGGTACAGGCTGTCGGGGTGGGTGAGGTCGCCATCGACCCGTTCGAGGTAAGCCGCCGCGTCGCCCAGCAGGTCCAGGGCGGACGATGGGCGGCAGAGGGCCCGCACGTGGAGGCCTTCGGCCACCAGCTGGCGGACCAAGGCCGCGCCCAGGAGGCCCGTGGCGCCGGTGACCAGTACCGAAGACGGCCCCATCTAGTCGGCGAAGCTGATGAGGAGGGCGTTTTTGCTGACGGCCTCGCCGGCCGCCACATGGACGGCTTCGATGGTGCCGGCCGCCTCAGCCCGTAGCTCGTTCTCCATCTTCATGGCCTCCAGCACCAGCAGGGACGTGCCCGCTTCCACGGCCTGGCCGGCCTCAACGGGGACCCGTAGCACCAGGCCCGGCATGGGCGCTCGGACCTCGCGGGCCGCGGCCGCTTCGCCGCTGTCCATGCCGAAGCGCTCCAGGAGTAAGGCCCGGGCATCCTGAACACGCACCGGGATCCGCCGGTGGCCCACCGTGACCACGTACTGGCCGTCGCCTTGGGCCTCGACCACGGTGGGCACGCTTCGGCCGTTGAGGCGTAGGGTCACGCGGTGCCCCTCCATCTGGGTGGCTTCCACCTCCACGAGGTGCCCGTCGCGATGGACCTGTCCGTCCTGCAGGGTGAGGTCGTAAGAGGTATCGCCCACGTGGGCGCGGTAGGGACCGTTGGGGAGGGTGGGGCGTGCCATGAACACCAAACACAGCGGGGGGGAGGGACGGCGCCAAGATACACCGTTCGCCCCATTGCCGCACTCGACCTGACCACCCGTGCGGTGTGCCTGATGGATGCCGACCCGCTGACGCCTGAACTCCTGCTCTACGGCTACCAGTCCGGCCTCTTCCCGATGGCGGAGGGCGCCGAGGGACCCCTCTACTGGTACGCCCCCGACCCCCGTGCCATCTTGCCGCTGGAGGCGTTCCATACGCCCAAGAACGTGCGCAAGCTGGTGCGCCGTGCGGTCTTCGAGGTGCGTACCAACACCGCCTTCGAGGCCGTGATGCGGGCCTGCGCCGACCGTCCGGAGACCTGGATCTCCGAAGAGATCATTGCGGCATACACGGCGCTGCACCAGCAAGGCTGGGCCCACAGCGTTGAGTGCTGGCAGGACGGGACGCTCGTGGGGGGGCTCTACGGGGTGGCGCTGGGCGGCGCCTTCTTCGGCGAGTCCATGTTTCACCGCGTGCGTGACGCCTCCAAGGTCGCACTCTGGCACCTCGTGCACCGCCTGCGCGCCGGCGGCTTCGTCCTGCTGGACACGCAATACACCACCGATCATCTGGCCCGGTTTGGGGTCATAGAGATTCCACGACCGGTCTATCAGCTCCGCCTGGCGCAAGCCCTGACCGTGCAGGGCCAGTGGGCGTGACACCGCCTCGTTGCGTATTTTTGCTCGCATGCAGATGGAGAGGGTGCAACCTGCCCCCACCTCGCTGGCTGTAATGTGTCCCGTTTCTTTTCGCTTACCCACTATCTCCTTGTCTACCCATTCGCCTTCCGTCCCCGCCGATGGCACCCGGCCCGAGGGCAAGAACTTTCTCGAAGAGATCGTCGAAGACGACCTGGCCGCTGGGCGCCATAAGACGGTGGTCACCCGCTTTCCGCCTGAGCCTAACGGCTATCCCCACATTGGGCATGCCAAAAGCATCGTCCTCAACTTCGGCCTGGCGCAGCAACACGGTGGGCGTACCAACCTGCGGTTCGACGATACCAACCCCGAGACCGAAGACATCGAGTACGTCGAGGCCATCAAGCGCGATGTCCGCTGGCTGGGCTTTGCGTGGGATGAGGAGCGGTACGCCTCGGATTATTTCGAGCAACTGTACGACTGGGCCGTCCAACTCATCACGGACGGCAAGGCGTACGTCGATGACCTGAACGAAGAGGAGATCCGCGACTACCGCGGCACCGTCACCGAGCCCGGCCGTGAGAGCCCGTACCGTGCGCGCTCCGTGGAGGAGAACCTCGACCTCTTCGCCCGCATGCGAGCCGGCGAGTTCCCCGACGGCGCCCGGGTGCTGCGCGCCAAGATCGACATGGCGCATCCCAACATGAAGATGCGGGACCCGCTCATGTACCGCATCCGCCATGCTACTCACTACCGGCGCGGCGATGCCTGGTGCATCTACCCGATGTACGACTGGGCCCACGGCCAGAGCGACGCCATCGAGGACATCACCCACTCCATCTGTACGCTGGAGTTCGAAAACAACCGGGCCCTCTACGACTGGTTCTTGGAGAACCTGGGCATCGAAGACACCCGAGGTGCCCGGCCGCATCAGTACGAGTTCGCGCGGCTCAACCTGGATTACACGGTGGTCAGCAAGCGCAAGCTGATCCAGCTCGTCGACGGCGGCCACGTGGCCGGATGGGACGACCCCCGCATGCCGACCATCGCGGGGCTGCGGCGGCGCGGCGTGACCCCCGCCGCCATCCGGGACTTCGCCGAGCGCATCGGGGTGGCCAAGGCCAACAGCCGGGTGGACTACTCCGTGCTGGAGTACAGCATCCGCAACGACCTCAACACCGAGGCGCCTCGTGTGCTAGCGGTGCTGGACCCCCTCAAGGTCACGATCACCAACTACCCCGAGGACGGCGCTGAGACGCTCGACGCCGCCTATTGGCCCCACGACATCCCCAAGGAGGGCACCCGGCCGCTGCCCTTCGAGCGGACGGTGTACATCGAGCGGGACGACTTCGCCGAGGACCCGCCCAAGAAGTACCGCCGCCTAGCCCCCGGCCGCTCGGTGCGGCTCCGTCACGCCTACATCATCACCTGCGACGAGGTCGTCAAGGCCGCCGATGGCACCATCGCGGAGCTACGCTGCCGCTACCATCCGGACACGCTCGGCAGCGACGCCCCAGAGGGCCTCAAGGTCTGGGGCGTGATCCACTGGGTCCCCGCCACCCGCGCGCTGCCTGCCGAGGTGCGCCTCTACGACCGCCTCTTCCGCACCCCCGACCCCGAAGCCGAGCTGGCCGACGGGGAGACGTTTCTGGACCGCCTCAACCCAGACTCCCTCACGGTGCACGCCCACGCCCTCGTAGAGCCTAGCCTGGCCAAGGCGGCCGCGTACGACCGCTTCCAGTTCGAGCGGCAGGGCTACTTTGTGGTCGACCCGGATACCCGACCGGACCGCCTGGTGATCAACCGCATCGTCACCCTCCGCGACACGTGGACCAAGCAGATCACCGCTCCGCCGGTCCAGAAAGCCCCCCCTCCTCCGCCTGCCGACCCCGCGCCCCGCCCCGCGCCGCCTTCGGATCCCATGGAGGACTACACGGAGGAGCAACGCGCGCTCGTGGCCCGTTACGTCGACCAGCTCGGCTTGGACCAGGGCGATGCCGTGATCTTGGCCGGCGACCTGCCCCTGGCCCAGTTCTTCGAGGAGGCCCTGAACGCCAGCACCGACCCACAGGCCACCGCCAACTGGGTGATCCACGAGCTCATGCGCGAGCTCAAAGACACACCGCTGGAGACCCTGCCGTTCGACGGCCCCAAGCTTGGGGCCCTGGTGCAGCTCGTCACCGACGAGACCATCTCCACGCCCATCGCCAAGCGCGTGTTCGCCGAAATGATGAAGTACGGCGAGCCCCCGGCCGATATCGTGGAGAAGCAAGGGCTGCGCCCCATCACCGAAGCGGACCAGATTGAGCCGCTCGTGCAAGGCCTCATGCAGAACTTTCCTGACAAGGTGGGCGCTTACCGCGCCGGAAAGACGGGGCTGCTCGGGTTTTTTGTGGGCCAGGTGATGCGGGCCACCCAGGGCCAGGCGGATCCTCAGCTCGTCCAGCGCATCGTGCGAGAGAAGCTGGCGCTGTGAGCGCCCGCCCGCCTGCGGCCTGGCGATTGCATGTATGCCCTGTAATGCACATATTTTAGATCGACAGCGCCCCGCGTTCTGCGAGAGCAGCTGGCTGTGGGGTACGTCTTGATTTCCCCCGTGCGGTCCTCGCACCCGGACGTGCCTCCTGCCTGGCGGGGTCTCTCCCCATCCCTTTCCTGTCGATCCCATGCCCACACGCACCAAGGTGGGGGTCGCGGTCCTCGGGTTTGCCCTGCTCTACGCTGGCTACTGGCTGGAGCGCAAGCCCAAGATCGAGCGCGACCTGACGGACCGTACGCGCACCGCGTTCGCCGAACAGACCTCAACCGCCCACGGGCACTCCGCGCCCGACGTCGACCACACAGACCTCGCGGAGACTGATCTTGTGCAGGTGCGATTCGCTGGCCGCGATGCGTACCTCACCGGCGCCCCCGCCACCGACGCCGAGCGAGAGGCCTACGAAGCGGCGGCCCGCGGCGTGCGCGGCGTGCGGGCCATCCACGCCACCTGGACCCAGAGCGACGGGCTGGGCGTCCCCACAGACCATGCGCGCCTCAGCCTGCAGCCGGCTGCAGACGGGGCCACCCTCCGGCTACGCGGCGTCGTGCCTGATGCCGCCACCCAGGCCACCCTGGTGACCCAGGCACAGGCGGCCTTTCCCGGTGAGACCGTGATCGACAACCTCGTGGTACAACCCGTCCGCGTAGGGCCGGGCTGGGAGGAGACCGTGCAGGCCCTATTGCCGGTGGTGGCCACCCTGGAGGCTGGTGGATTGGAGGCCGCAGAGGTCGACTTCACCCTCACCGGCCGGGTCCCCGACGCCGACGCTCAGGCTCAGCTGGAGACGCAGGCGACGACTGCGCTGCAGCCTGGCTATCGGCTTGATAGCCGTCTGGCTGTGGCCGATGCGCCCCCGCCCGCCGATCCCGAAGAGGCCGCAGCCGTGGCCGAAGGGATAGCCGAGGCGTTGGCCGCTGGCGTGATCCAGTTTGAGACGGCCACCGCCCGGCTGACAGGGTCCTCGTTCGAGATCCTGGACCGCATTGCGGCGGCCCTGCGCGAGGCCCCAACCGTCTACGTGGAGGTGCAGGGTCACACCGACAACACCGGCTCGTTGACCACAAACGAAGCCCTGAGTCAGCGGCGGGCTGACGCGGTCCGCGCCTATCTCATCGAACAAGGCGTCGAGGCCGAGCGCCTCACCGCCGCCGGATACGGCGATGCCGTCCCGGTGGCGTCCAACGATACGCCGGCTGGACGGGCGCAGAACCGGCGCGTCGTCTTCGAACTGAACCGATAGCGGCCCGCGACCCCACCGCGTCCCGCTTAACACCCGACGCCGGGCCCTGGAACGCCCGCGTCCCATTCAAGAGGCATACACATGGAAGGGCACCTGTACTTTTTAGGAGCGTCGTTGCTTTGGCTCCTCTTGTTCTTTGCCTTCGGCGTCTTCATCGGCTGGTGGATCCGGGGCACGCGCATCCGGAGCCTGGAGGCCAGCCTGGAGGAAGCCGAACGCGCCCGCGCCGACCATCAACAGCAGCTCCTGACGGCTCGCCAGGAGCTAGAGGCCCTGCGTCCCCAGCTTCAAGATCAGCAAGACCGGCTGACCAAGGCCGAGGAGGCGCGCGAGGCGGCCCACCTCCAGGCGCAAGAGCTAGAGATTCGCCTCCGTGGCGCCCAGAGTGAATACGGAGCGCTGGAGGCCCAGCTGACGCAGGCCCGCACCGACCACGACGCCCTGCAGGCCACCCTCACCACCGCCCAGAACGACTACTCGTCCGCCCAAGGCCTCTTGGCCGCGCTGAAGCGTGACCTCAGCGAGACCGCCGACGCCCGCGACGGCGCTCAGCGCGATCTGGCGCAGGCTCATCACCGCGTCACCGAGCTGGAGGCCCTCTTAGTGGGGCACCAAGACACGCAGGGGCAGACCCAGGCAGACCTCGCCGCCGCCCGGCAGCGCCTCGCCGACTCGGAGCGCACCCTGGCAACTACCCAGGCGGACCACGCACAGACCCAACGCCAGCTCGACGCCGCCGTGCAGGCGCGGGACGCGGCCCAGCAGCAGGTGGCGGTGTTGGAGGAGCGGGTCGGTCAGGCCCAGGAGGCCCAGGCGGAGTGCCAGCAGACGGTGCGCACCCTGGAGAGCCGTCTGCTGGCCGTGGGCGCGGCCACCCCCGCCCCCACGGTGCCTGCCGAGCCGGATGACCTGAAGCGCATCTACGGCATCGGCCCCTACATCGAGGGCAAGCTCGCCGAGATCGGCATCACCACGTTCCGCCAGGTGGCCCAGTTCACCGACCGCGACATCGATCGCGTGGGCCAGCACATCGATTTCTTCCCAGATCGGATCCGCCGCGAAGGCTGGCTGGAGAGCGCCCGCAAGTTCCACTTCGCCAAATACGGCGAGCGTCTGGCCTCATCCACCGCCCCCACGGCCACCACGCCGACCCTGGGTGAGGGCCTGGTCAACGGCGAACGGTGAGAGGAGCGGGGCCCGAATGCGCCTGAAAGATGAAGATCTTGTAATCCACACCACTCGTGCACACGTAATCCAGTGTAGTAGGCAAAGTGGTCCATTTGACGGATAGGCAAGGCCAGGCCGGCGCCCTATCATAGCCAACGTCATATCTGACACGGCACATCTCGGAAGCGGCGCTCCAAATGGTGGGGAGAGCGCCGCTTCCTTCTTTTATGGCCATGGTGGGCCTCGCGAGGACGCTCAGGCGCCTTCAGGGACAAAGCCAGCAGTGGAGTCCCACGCGTAGGTGAATCGGCCGTTAGCCTCACAGTACCGGCTGAGTGAGCCTGCATCCTGGCGGGCACACCGATCGAGCAGCGCCTCAGAGGCGGTCGCCGTCACGTGAAGGCGAAAGGGCCGGGCTTCGAACGCGTACGAGAGAGCAAAGGTGGCGCGGAGCGTTTGATCCACTACGTCCGGTACCGTTTCCTGCAAGGCGTCCTCCACCAGCCTGCGCGGAGTGGGTAGGGCGTCGGCGGTGATTTCCACGAAGGCCGTGGTGTCCGTGAAGACGCCTTCGTAGAGCCGCAGGGACTGCGCGCGATCGGGCGTGGCCGGGTCTACGCCAGCGCGGGCGTACGTGACCACGGCCAGCACCGCGCGTGTGCGAGCGCCTGGCATGAGGTGGACCCGGTACCCCGTCTCGCTAGCCTGGGCCCCTTGGCCGATGCGGACGCTGCGCTCCAGCTGCTGCCTGTTGGGGGCCACCCGGACGGCCACCTCGCCGCCTGCGGTGTCCGGCGCCGTGGCGTATTGTCGGGCCCGTTGGTCATACCAGACGGGGGCCACCTGGCCGAGTCCAGGCAGCCGGTTGTAGAAATACAGTGCGTCGCGTTGCGTGAACTGGCGCGTGGAGGGCGGGTCCTCGGGCGAGGCCGATCGGGCCTTCAGGTCCAGATAGTCGGCGTAGGGACCTGGGAGGGGCCAGTCGTGGTCGTCGTACCGCTCGATCGATCCATCGGCGGCCCAGCCGGCGGCCCACACCTCGTCGCGCACGGGATCTACCACGAGATAGGACTCGACATCGACCATCCCCTCGAATCGCACGGCGCCGTACAGTGTGAGATACCGTCCGCGCTCGTCGGGCTGCCACGAGCCCGAGGCCGTAAACACCGTCAGGTGGCCCTCCGAGCGCTCCAGGCTACGGCCGAGCAAGCTGTAGAGGCGATGGGCCAGGACAGGCGCGTCCGTCTCCACGTCGTAGAAGGACCGACCCTCGAACATGCGGAGTTGATCCAAGCGATAGGGCCCTTGAGAGGGGGCCTGGCTCAGCGGCCGCGCGGGCGGCTCCGCTGGCACCTCGGGGTCGGCGGGCCCGCAGCCCGCGATCAGCAGGAGAACTGCGCCGAGCGCAGGTGACCAGCGTTGTATCATGACGATCCTCCTCGTGGCTACAAGTACGGCGTGCCCGGCGTCCGCCCCCGGACCACCCGAGCTGGACTCCCATACGCCACCACCCCCGCTCCGATCGATTGGAGCACGAGCGACGAAGCGCCGATCACGGTGTGGGCGCCAACGTGTACGCCGTGCCCCAAGACCGCTCCAATCCCTACGGCCACCCCCACTCCGATCCGGCAATGCCCCCCAGTGGCTACACGCGGGGCCAGGCTGGCAAAGTCCTCCATCACAGAGTCATGGTCCAGGGAGGCCTGGGTGTTGAGGATACAACCTCGCCCGATCGACGCCCCCGGATTCACCGTGACCCCCGCCATCACCACCGTGCCTTCCCCAATCTCAACATCCTTGGCCACCGTGGCGCGTGGGTGGATGGCACTCATCAGGGGCAGACCTGGACATTGGGCCTGGACACGGCTGGCAATGGCCGCCCGCACGTCATTGTCCCCCACCGCAATCACGACGCCGGTTAAGCCATGTGCCTTGACCAAGGTCGGTAATTGATTCTCCCGTCCGATGACCTGGCAGCCCAGGGTCTGCTCGCCTACCTCCCGGTGCTCGTCCAGCAACCCGGCGATGGCATACCGGCCCGCTCGGCGGACAATGTCAATGATCACCTTGGCGTGGCCTGATGATCCAATGAGCACGATGTTCTCCATAGGCCGCATTGCCCGGGTGTCGGTGTGCGGGCCTCAGTACGCCTTCGCAAAGAGCACGCGGCGCCTGGACGGCTGCCCGCTGACCAGATCCACGCCCTCTTCCTCCGGCGCATCCAGCGGGATACAGCGGATCGTGGCCTTGGTCTCGTCCTTGATGCGCGCTTCGGTCTCGGCGGTGCCGTCCCAGTGGGCGGCGATGAAGCCTCCCTTCTCTTCCAGCACCGCCTTGAACTCGTCGTAGGTGTCGACGCGTGTGGTCATCTCGGTGCGGAAGGCGGCCGCTCGGTCAAACAGCGTCTGCTGGATGTCCGCCAAGGTCTCCTGGATGCGGGCCGTCAGCCCCTCCTGGGGCACAATGGCCTTCTCGCGCGTGTCGCGGCGGGCCAGCTCGATAGAGCCGTTCTTGAGGTCGCGCGGGCCCAGGGCCAAGCGGATCGGGACGCCCTGTACCTCGTATTCGTTGAACTTCCAACCGGGCCGGTAGGCGTCTCGGGCGTCGACCTTGATGGAAACGCCCGCCGCCTTCAACTCGCGCTCGATGCGCGTGGCCGCCTCCAGCACAGCCTCCCGCTCGCCGTCTTTGCGGTAGATCGGGACCAGGACCACCTGGGTGGGCGCCAGCTTGGGCGGCAGCACCAGGCCTTGATCGTCGGAGTGGGTCATGATGAGGGCCCCGATGAGGCGGGTCGAGACGCCCCACGAGGTGGCCCACACGTACTCCAGCTCATTGTCGGCATTCTGGAACTGGCAGCCGAAAGCCTTGGCGAAGTTCTGCCCCAGGAAGTGGCTGGTGCCAGCCTGCAGCGCCTTGCCGTCCTGCATGAGCGCCTCGATGCAGTACGTGTCCACCGCCCCAGCGAAGCGCTCGCTGGCCGTCTTGAGGCCGCGGACCACGGGGATGGCCATGTAGTCCTCCGCGAAGGTGGCGTACACGTCCAGCATGCGCCGCGTCTCCTCCACCGCCTCAGCCTCGGTGGCGTGGGCCGTGTGGCCCTCCTGCCACAGAAACTCCATGGTGCGGAGAAAGAGGCGCGTGCGCATCTCCCACCGGACCACGTTGGCCCACTGGTTCATGAGGATGGGCAGGTCCCGCCAGGACTGAATCCAGCGGCTGAACGTATCCCAGATGATGGTCTCGCTGGTGGGCCGCACAATCAGGTTCTCCTCCAGCGCCGAGTCTGGGTCGGCAATAAGGCCACCGTCATCGTCGATCTTGAGCCGCGAGTGGGTCACCACGGCGCACTCCTTCGCGAAGCCCTCCACGTGCTCGGCCTCCCGGGCCAGGAACGACTGCGGGATGAAGACGGGGAAGTACATGTTCTCGTGCCCCGTTTCTTTGAACATGCCGTCCAGGGCGGCCTGCATGTTTTCCCAGAGCGCGTAGCCGTTGGCGCGGATGATCATGCACCCTCGGACCGGCGAGTAGTCGGCCAGCTTGGCCGCCTTGACCACGTCCAGGTACCACTGCGAGTAGTCCGCCGCGCGGGTGGTGATAGCGTCAGCCATAGTGTACAGTCGGTGATGCGTTTCTAAGACAGGGTCCGAAGATACAACCCTGGAAACGCTTCAGGGAGCTTGTTTTAAGGTCTTGGCGCGGTCTTTGTCAAAAAGAAGGTACGTGTGGGCGGGGAGCACACACGTACCGCTGAGCGACAAACAATCGCTGAGCGGATTCGTATACTTCCCTACCGCCCCGTTGCGCTATACATCTTGACCTCTGCCACCATGGATCGATCCGATACCGCTCGCTCTTCTCTCTTCGCGCTGCTCCACGCCGCCCCGACCCGCTTGGTCGTCCTGGGGCTGCTCACCTTCGGGCTGACGGGCTGTTACACGCAGCTGGCCGTGACGGAGACCGAGCCGGAGCCGCGCCGCGTGGTGGTGGAGGAGACGGAGGACGGTGAGGTCGTGGAGTCGTATTACTACGATGAGGACGAGTATCGGGAGTTTGCGGGCGATCGGTATCAGCCACGCTACCGCCGGTACTTCTCCTACTTCCATGCTCACTACTCCCCGCGCTTCTTCAACGACCCGTTCTTCTACGACCGGTATTTCGCCTACGACCAGTTTCTTGCGGGTGGGTTCTACGATCCGTTTTTGTGCGATCCGTTCTTCTATGACCCGTTCTGCGGCCCTCGATTCGGATTGGGCTTCGGCTTCGGCCGTCCATTCGGCGTCTTTGGCTTCCCGAGCCACCGCACGCTAGCCCGGTACTACGGCTTTGGGTACGGCTTCGGCTTCGGATACGCGCCCTACTTCGGCGTTCCGTTCTATGGCAACCGCTACTTCGCCAATGGATCCTTCCGCTTCCGCGACCGCACCTACGGTCCGCGCGGTAACACCGTGGGGCGCGGCTTTGCAGATGGAAGCCGCACGCGAAGCACCCGCACCGTGACGCGAGACCGGGGCCGCACCGTAACCCGAGGCACCGACCGAGGCACCCGCACGGTGACGCGAGACCGGGGCCGCACCGTAACCCGCGGCGATGACCGGGGCACCCGCACCGTGACGCGAGATCGGGGCCGCACCGTAACCCGCGGCGATGACCGGGGCACCCGCACCGTGACGCGGGACCGGAGCCGCACCGTAACCCGTGACAATGATCGGGGCAGCCGCACCGTGACGCGGGATCGCAGCAACGACCGGACACGCTCTTCGTCGACGCGCTCTCGCGGCACCATTGGACGTGACGCCACTCGTTCTAGCTCGCGTGGCTCCTACACCCGCGATCGCAGCCGTTCGTCGAGCAGCCGCGGCACGGTCCGCTCCAGCAGCAGCCGGTCAAGTAGCCGTGGTACCGTCCGTTCCAGCGGCAGCCGGTCGTCGAGTAGCCGCGGCACGGTTCGGTCGAGCAGCCGCTCGTCGAGCAATCGGGGTACGGTCCGCTCCAGCGGTAGCCGCTCGTCGAGCAGCCGCGGTACGGTTCGGTCGAGCAGCCGCTCGTCGAGCAATCGAGGTACGGTTCGCTCCAGCAGCAGCCGTTCGTCGAGCAGTCGGGGTACGGTCCGCTCCAGCAGTAGCCGTTCGTCGAGCAGCCGCGGCACCGTTCGGTCGAGCAGCCGGTCGTCGAGTAGCCGTGGTACGGTGCGCTCCAGCAGCAGCCGTTCGTCGAGCAGCAAAAGCTCGTCTCGCTCCAGCCGCCGAGGCAACAACTGACGCCTTGACCGGGCCTTAGCCCTGTGGTTTAGCTCCCCTTTTTTCTCGGTGCCCTTCACGGTGCCCCTGGGTGAGGTACGCCCAGCCATTCTGGGCCACCGTCACCGTCCATCTCTCCAATCGTTCTACGCTTCCGGTATCCTTCCATGCCTCTTGCTTCGATGCTCTCCGACGCGCCCGGCGCTCGGCGCCTCCTGGGTTCGGGTCTAGCCGCCTTCCTCATGTTGCTTACCGGGGTGTTGCCTGCACAGGCCCAGACCATCGACGATGCCCTGCTTTTCTCGCAGCGGTCGCCTGCGCTGGGTGCTCGCATGATGGGACTGGCTGGGGCCGGGACGGCCGGCCTCGCGGACTACTCGGCGCTCTTCTTCAACCCAGCGGGCCTTTCTCTCGCCGAGCGGTCTATGGTGGTGGGTATGCTGAATGGAGCCTCCATCACCAACGATGGGCTCTACCAAGCGGTTGGTGTGCAGACCGGACTGGAGGAGACGCGTCGCTCGGACCTGCTGGGTGGGCTGGGATACGTCTACAAGGCCCCCACCGTGCAAGGCTCTCTGGCCTTCGGCATCAGCTACAACCAGACCAACCTGTTCGATCGCACCCTGGGCTTCGGCGGAGAGAACGGAAGCAACTCGGTGACGGATTTCTTCCTGCCCTTCAACGGCGGCGGCATCCAGGAATTCTCCGTCACGGCGCTCGACCCCGACGACAGCGGCGAGACCGTCTTTGGCCAGTTTATCGTGGAAGATCAAGAGACCGGCACCAGCTACCTGATCGACTTTGACCCCGACGGCAACGGGTTCATCAATCGCCCCCTCTCTTTTGTGGCGTTTGAGACGTTCGGCGTCGATTTCGCCCCTGGGTTGTTTGAGGACGGGGATTCGTCCCCCTTCCTCCCCGCCGTCTCGGCCGGCACCGTCACGCAGTCCGGCACCGTGATCGAAGACGGTACGATCCAGGAACTGAGTCTCGGCGGGGCCGTCGAGGTGGTCGAGAACACGCACCTGGGCGTATCGGCTAACTTCGTCTTTGGGGAGTACAACCTGGATGAGCAATTCACCGAGGAAGACACGTTCAACGAGAACGACGGGAATTTTGGGACCACCGACTTTGAGGCGCTCACTCTCCGGCAGACCCTCGACAGCGACCTCACCGGCTTCAACCTGCGCTTCGGCCTCAGCACGCAGCCTCTCGAAGTGGCTCGGATCGGCCTGACACTGGAGACACCCACCTTCTACGCCATCAGCGAGCGATTCAGCACCGAGCTCACCACGGTCTTCGACAACGGCGACGTGTTCGCCTACGGGGATGAGTTCAGCGAGGACGTGGGCAGTGGCAGCTTTGACTATGAGATTCGGACGCCCTGGCGGCTTGGTCTCGGCGGGGCTCTCATCCTCGGCAACCTGGAAGTGCTGGGCGACTTTGAGCTGATCGACTGGACCCAGCTTGAGTTCGACGCCGACGTCGACCGAGCCTTCTTCGAGGCCCTCAACCAGCGCATCGATGAAGAGCTGGAGGTGGTGGTTAACAGCCGCCTTGGCGCCGAGTACGACCTCAGCGGGATCACGCTCCGAGCGGGTGTAGCCTATCAGCCCGACCCACGAACCACGCCCCTTCAGCAAGGCGATGGCGCCACCCTGGATCGCGACAGGACGTTCGTGTCGCTCGGCCTCGGGGTGCGTCTGGCGGAGCAGCTCGTGCTGGACATCGGGTGGATGCAGGAGCGCTTCGACAACCAGTACCTCCCCTACACCGAAGTAACCAGCGCCCCAGTGGTGGACGAAGAGGTTCGCCGCAACCGCTTTGCTCTAGGCATCAGCTACATGTTCTGAGAAACACCGTCTGGGCAGCCGCCCTCACCCGGTGCTCCGCTGGCTGGCCCGCCGTTCCCGCATCAGGGCGCGGTAGCGGTCGGCGGCCCGGTTGTGTTCCGCCAAGGTGCGGCTGAAGGTGTGGCTGCCATCTCCGTTGGCTACGAAGTAGAAGTACCGATGGTCGGCCGGGTTGAGTGCGCCTTCCACGGATGAAGGAGCGGGGTTGGTGATGGGGCCTGGCGGTAGCCCTGCGATCCTGTAGGTGTTGTACGGGTGGTCCAGCTCGTAGTCGGCAAAGAAGAGCCGTCGCTTCTGGCCTTCGATCTCCAGGAGGCCGTACTGGACGGTTGGGTCGGCCTGGAGCAGCCAGCCTTGCTCCAACCGGTTCACGTACACCCCGGCGATGGCAGCTTTCTCCTCACTGAGCCGTGCCTCCCACTCCACGATGGCGGCCAAGCGAATGATCTCCTCCTTGCTGAGCCCGAGCGGGGCTGTGGCCACCTGCGCCTCGAAGCGGTCGTCGAACGCCTCCTTGACGCGTCGGATCACCGTCTCCGGGGGGGTGAGCCAGTAGAAGAAGTACGTCTCCGGCATCATGTAGCCAAACAGGTGCACGGGATCGGTGCCGAGGTCGGCCGCCAGGGCGGAGTCTGCGAGTGCTGCCAGGAAGGCCTCGGCCTCGAAGGCCATCTCGCGGGCGGCCACGGCGGCCACGACTTCCGGGCGGGTGCCCGGCGGGATCGTCAGGCGGACGGGCTCCTGGAGGCCGCGCCGTAGCTTCTGGAGGAGGTCATAGGTGGACAGCCCCGCCTCGAAGGCGTAGTGCCCGGCCTTGACTTGGCCGCCCCAGCCGGTGGTCCGTCCCACCCAACCCAGCGATGCGCGGGAGGCCACGATACCGCGCGCCTCCAGCGAATCCAGCACAGTCTCGAACGAGGCCTCGGGCGGAATCTTGACGGTCCGCGTGCCCTCGAAGTCGGGCGTGTTGGGGCGGAGGGCCAGCGTATACACCAGCCCAAGAGCCACAAGGCCGCCTACAAGGCCGAGGCCTACCAGCAGAAACAAGAGCTTGCGCATAACAGCAGATCAGGTGGGGTCGAGGGGGGGATCGTCCTGGTACCGTTGCCGCTCCAGAGACCGCGTCTCGTCGATGATGCGCTCGAAGAGGCGCCGAATGGCTTGGTCGGACAGGGGGCCGTTGTTGAAAGTGACTACGTTGTTGATGACGGCCGTCTCTCGGGTGGGGACGTAGACGGGTAGCCCTAGGTGCTTCTTGATGTTTCCGATTTCGTTGGCACACACTACGCGTTCGTTGAGCAACACCACAAGCGCCCGGTCCAGCGCATCGATGCGGTCGCGCCAGGGACGCAGGTCGTCTGTTGAGGGGGCCGGCGAGGTCTGGGGAGGAGCGGCCGCTTGGATGCTTTCCAGCAGGTTGGTGAGCGGGGTGGGGGGCATGAGGTCAGAGGCGAAAGCGGGGTGACGAACGGAGGGCTTCTGAAGCTACGTACTCTCAGAGAGACTCTCATACTCGCATGGGCACCTCCTATTCCCACAGGTCCGGGCCCACCTTCAGGTCCCCCTCAGCGCGCTCAGAGAGCCAGGTTGGGCACGGCGGTCAGCGTAAGAGGGCTGGTGTGCCCGGCCGCCAGCTTGTGGTGTCCGGTTATCGCAATCATGGCGGCGTTGTCCATGCAGTAGGCGAGGGGGGGGATGTAGAGCTGGACGTCGGCTTCATCGGCCAGCTCTTGGGCGGCTGCGCGGAGCTGACTGTTGGCCGAGACGCCCCCAACGATGGCCACATGCCGCACGCCGGTGTCGGCGAGTCCGCGGCGGAGCGCCTCGATGAGTACGTCCACGACGGCCTGCTGAAACGAGGCGCAGAGGTCGGGCCGGTGGTCGGCGAGCAGCGCGGCCCGCTCGTCCTCGTCGAACCGGTTGAGGTAGTAGAGGACAGCGGTTTTGAGGCCGCTGAAGGAGAAGGTGCAGCGGTCGAGAAGGGTCCGGGGGAAGGCGGCGAAGGTGGGATCGCCGGCCTGGGCGAGGCGGTCCACCTCGGGCCCCGCCGGGTAGCCGAGGCCCAGGAGCTTGCCCACCTTGTCGAAGGCCTCGCCGGCGGCGTCATCCCGCGTCCTACCCAGGAGTGTGTGCTGAAACCGGTCCTCGACCAGCAGGAGCTGGGTGTGCCCACCTGAGACCACCAGGCACAGGAACGGAAAGGAGGGTGGGGGCGGCTCGATGAACACCGAGTAGAGGTGGCCTTCCAGGTGGTTGACCCCCACCAGCGGCACCCCTAGCCCAAAGGCATAGGCTTTGGCGAAGCTGAGCCCCACAAGCAGGGAGCCCGCCAGGCCCGGTCCGTAGGTGACCGCGACGCCATCGAGATCGGCGGCCGCCACCTCGGCTTCGTCCAGCGCCGCTTCAACCACCGGCACGATGAGCCGCTGATGGGCCCGCGAGGCCAGCTCGGGCACGACGCCTCCGAACCCGGCGTGCACCCGCTGCGAGGCGATTACGTTGGATCTCAGCGTGCCGTTGACGACCACCGCCGCCGCCGTGTCATCGCACGAGCTTTCGATACCCAGGAGAATCATCAGGGGCCGGTTAACAGACGATGGAGCGCATATCAGGCCGCCTCACAGAGGCGGGTTGGGAGGCCAGGCCAGGGCCGCGGGGGCGCTCGGCGGAAAAGCACCGTGCGCAGCCCCACATGGGCGGACCAAGCAGCCTCTCAACCCCCAATGAGCCTGGTCGGTTCTGGGGCGTGTCAGGCTGGATCCAAGGGGGCGGATTTAGGGATGTAGGGTTGCGAACAAACCGGCCTGGATGCCGTTTATTGATATCGAAAGCCGTGCACCCTATACTCTGTACAAACCGTGCACGCATCACCTTGGTCTTCAAGGCGCTACCTGTCCTTTCGGCCGCTGACGTCCCTACCTCTCATGCGCACTCTGTTCACGACCCTTTGCTTGATAGCCATGCTGGGCACGCTGTCACCGGCGGCGGCTCAGCTCCGGGCCGACCTGCCGCTGGAAGAAACGCCGGCCAAGCTCTACGATCAGGGTGGATCCTCGTTCTCGCTGAACAAGCTGTTCAGTCCGGAGCACTTCCAGATGCGCCAATCCTTCGAGGTCTCGGCTGGGTCGTGGGGCGGTCAGGGCTCATCGATGGCGATGTACACGAACACCATGATGTGGCAGTTCAACCAGAAGCTGGCCGCCCGGGTGGACGTGAGCTACGCCACCGCTCCGTTCGGCGGCGAGCAGCTTGGCTTCGGGGAGGGCAACCAGGGCCGAGTCTTTCTCCGCAACGCTGAGGTGGCGTACCGGCCCACAGAGAATATGCAGATCCACTTCTCGGTGCGGCAAAGCCCCTTTGGGCGCTATGCTTCGCCTTACGGATACCACAGTCCCTTCGGGGCCTTCGGCCACCAAGCCTTCGCCCCGGAGCGCTACGATTTGTTCTGGAACAGCCGCCAGCGCTGAGTGCCCCACCCCTTGTGCATACAACGAAGCGCGGCGTGCCCCCGGGGTAGGCCGCGCTTTTGCGTGGGAGGCCCTGCCTGCAGCCCGAGGAGGAGCCTATGAGTCAGGCTTGGAGACGCTGGTCCCTGAACGCCACCATTGTGATCCTGGGTGGCGTGGCCCTGATCCTCTTCTACAGCCTGTTCGTGCGCGTGGCCACCCCACGCGTCGATCCCCGCCGTGAAGAGAACCCCCGCGACTTTCTGGGGGAGATTATGCAGGTGGAGGTGCGCAACGGCTGCGGCACCGACGGGGTGGCGCGGACCGCTACCCAGTTTCTCCGCGCTCAAGGGTTCGATGTCGTGGATGTGGGCGATCACACCACCTTCGATTTGGGTCGCTCGCTGGTCATCGACCGGGTGGGTGATCTGGCCGCCGCCCGCAAGCTGGCCGCTTCGCTGGGTATCGACGAGGGGCAGGTGCGCCAAGACATGCGCCCCGAGTACTACTTGGACGCCTCCGTCATCCTGGGCCGTGACTACGCCACGCTCCGTCCCTTCCAAGGGGCGATGCCCTAACTTATCGCTATCGTAACACATCACGCCTCGTTCCTTCCGTACGTAGATCTTCCCTGCACTACCTTTCTTCCCTCGTTTTGTCCTTTGCCCTTCGGGGCCCTCCTTCCAGTTATCCTGCCTATGCCGACAACGACAGAACGCCTTCGCTCAGCGACGCCCACCCATCGCCCCCGTAACCCGGTAGCTACCTTGGCTGAAGAGGCCGTGGTGGCGGCCTTGGACAAAAAAGCCCTGGACCTCACCGTCCTGGACATGCGCGCCATCAGCGGCGTAGCAGACTGCTTTGTGGTCTGCACCGGGGAGACCGACCGCCAGGTCAAGGCCATCACAGAGGCTATCCGCGCGCAGATTCGCGAAACCTGTAGCGAGAAGCCCTGGCACACCGAGGGCCTGGAGCACCTCCAGTGGGTCCTGGCTGACTACGTCGATCTCGTGGTGCATGTCTTCATGCCTGAGAAGCGAGCGTTCTACGATCTGGAGCGGCTCTGGGGCGATGCCCCCCGTCTGTCCATCGAGCAGGCCCTGACGGAAGAGGAAGCCCGCCAGGCTGTGCAGGCCTTCCTGGCCGAGACGCCCGCCTCGTGAGCCGCGCGGCTTGGTGTGGGGGCTGGATCGCGCTCATTTTGGGCGCCTCGGTCTTGGGCTGCCGCAGCCCAGAGGCCGTGACGGTGCCCCCGGACGAGCGGTTTGGGCACCGTCCAGATGCGATGGATGCCGAAGGGCGCCGGGTGCTCACCCGAGAACCGCCCGCCGCCGACCTCGCCTATTTCTACTATCCGGTCTACATCGATTCCCTCCACATCCGGGTGGCCCCCTTCGAAGAAGGACAGCCTCCGGAGGACGGGGTGGCCGTGGAGGTGCTGGTCAAAGGACTGTTTTCCAACGGCTGCCTGGAGCTGCACGACCTGGCGCAGCAACGCTACGGTCCGCTGATCGACGTGACGCTGCGCATGCGGCAGCCCCGCCAGCGTCTCTGCACGGCTGTCATGCGCCCGTATCGACATTATTTCATGTTGGACGGAACGTACCCGCCGGGCGCCTATACCCTGCAGATCAACGACGCTATCTTTCCGTTTGAGGTCCGCGCCCCAACAGCCGAGGAGTGAAGCGTGCACGTCGGGGCCCCTCTCCAGCCCCCTCTTGCTATGCGCCACCTCCCCCGGGTCCTTGGGCTCACGCTGTTCGCCGCCCTCCTCGGAGCGCCCTTTCTGGCCCTGTCCAACAGCGGCGGCGCGCCGGCCGGCCGCGCGGGCGACCCTCCAGGCCGCGTCACCTGTGCCACCTCAGGGTGCCACGGCGCGGGCAACCTCAACAACGGGCCGGGCCGGGTGGCCATCGAAGTCCCGGCCACCTACGAGCCGGGCGAGGCCTTTACCTTTGCCATCGAGGTCACACAGAGCGGGATCTCTCGATGGGGCTTCCAGGTGGCCGTGCGCGACGCCGCCGATCAGCACGTAGGCACGCTCCAACTGCTCGACCAGGCGGTGACCCGTCGTGCCGACGCCCTCGGCAACTACGTGACGCACACACGGTCCGGCATCAACCAGAACCGCTGGGAGATCGGGTGGGAGGCGCCGCAGGAAAACGCGGGGCCGGTGACCTTCTACGTGTCGGGCATGGCCGCCAACGCGAACGGCTCCAGCTCGGGGGACGACGTGTACAGCATCAGCGCCACTGTGGAGCCGGGCATGGCCACGAACGTCGAGACGGTAGATGTGCCGGCGGTGTTCGACCTGGTGGAGGCCTATCCCAACCCGGCCACCGAGGTGGCGACGTTGCGCTACACCCTGCTGCAAGCCGAACCGGTGGTGGTGACGCTCCGCAACCTGCTCGGGCAGGAGATGTGGTCGCGCAGCCTGGGGCTGCAACCTGTGGGCGCGCATGAGGCGCGCATCCCCGTGGCGTCTTTGGCGGGCGGGCTCTATCATCTGGAGCTACGCACCTCGGCCGCTCGTCAGGTGCGTTCCCTCACCGTTGTCCGGTAACACCGTTTCTGCCGATGCCTAGTACTTCACGGACGATGCTGGCGCTTGGCGCCATACTGGCCGGATTGGCGGTGGTCGCAGGCGCTTTCGGGGCGCACGGTCTGGAAGGCCGGGTAACGCCGGTTCGCCTCGATGCCTTCAAGACCGCGGCGCAGTATCAGATGTATCACGCCCTGGCCTTGCTGGGCATCGGGCTGTTGACACAGCGCCTCACGCACCGCGCCCTGACATGGGCCTCATGGTGCTTCGTCGGGGGTGTGGTGGTGTTCTCGGGCAGCCTCTACGTGCTGGTGCTGACGGACACGGCGTGGCTAGGCGCCATTACCCCATTGGGGGGGACGGCCATGATTGCGGGGTGGGGCTTCCTCGTACTAGGCATCCTGCGTGGCCGAGGTGCGGAGTCGTAGCAGCAGAGCCGCCATGCGGCAGGTGAGCGGTAGCCTTAGGCGACCTCGTCTTCCTCGAAGAGGATCGTGATGCTGGGGGTCAGGCCATGCTCCCGCGCCAGGCTCAGGAGGACCGCCGCCGCCTCGTCGGGCGTTTCGTAGGTGCCGTGCTCCTGGCTGTCCACGGCCAGCGCATAGCCGATCTCGTCGTCGGCATCGGGGGCGTACTCTTCCCACTCCGTGGCTTCTTCGATCATGAAGGAGCCTTCCGCAGGCAGGTAGGCCGCCAGGAAGCGCTCTTGGGCAGCGTCCTGATCGACGAGGCTGATGTTGCCCAACGCACCATACTCTTCATCGTAGAACAAGGACTCAGCGATGAGGCGGCGCGTGAACTGATCGATTTCAAACGAGGGCATAGATATCGAAGCAACAGGTGGGGTCAAAGGGCGCTGGCATCCCAGGTGGGGCCACGGATGCTGGCCAAGCTACGACGCAACCGGGATGGCGTCTAGTTGTTTCCTCAAAAACTCGGCCGCCTCCGCCGGATCATCGATCACGTGCAGGTCGGCGTCGAAGCGCCGAGCCAGGTGAGGCAGCAACTGAGTTCGCACGGCCGCTTCTTCCACGGGCTCCCCCAGCTCATGCGCGAGTGAGGTCACGCCGCGGTCGGGGATGCCGCAGGGCACGATCGACTCGAAGAAGGAGAGGTCCGTGTTGAGGTTGAAGGCAAAGCCGTGCATGGTGACCCACCGGCTGCATCGGATGCCCAGGGCACAGATCTTCCGCTCGGCCCCGCGCTCGTCTGGACCCACCCAGACGCCGGTGCCCCGGTCGGACCGGCCCGCGTGCACCCCGTAGTCGGCGCAGGTCTGGATGACGGCGTGCTCCAACTCGCGCAGGTAGCGGTGGATGTCGGTGAAGAAGCGATCCAGGTCCAGGATCGGATAGCCCACGAGTTGGCCGGGACCGTGGAAGGTGATGTCGCCGCCGCGGTCAATGTGGTGGAAGGTGGCCCCGCGTGCGGCCAAGGCCGCCTCCGAGAGGAGCAGGTTGGAGGCGTCGCCGTTGCGACCGAGAGTGTAGACGGGAGGGTGCTCCACCAGCAGCAGCAGGTGCGGTTGAGGCCGGGGCGGCGTCTGCCGTTTGGCGCGGATGAGCAGCGCCTGCAGGTCCTTCTGAAGGGCCCACGCCGCCGGGTAATCCAGGCGCCCCAGGTGGCAAGCGATGATTGATTGACGCGGCATACGCAGCGGATAAAGACGGAACACGCCAAGACGCCCCGATGGCGCGTCTCGTGAATGATTGCCGAGGTTCAGCCCCGGAGGCGCCCAGCAAGGTCGCCCAGGCCCAGCGGTTGGAGGAAACGCCGAGCGGCCGGGCAGGGGTCCCGCGGCCAGCCATCGCGCGGGTCAGTTGGCGATGCTGACGCGGAAGTTGAAGCCGCCGTTGATGTTCGTAAACGACGGCTGGAGGCTGTTCTCGCTGTCGAACCGCTCGTAGCGCAGGTTGAAGGTGGCCGAGACGCGGTTGCTCAGCTGGTACGAGATCTGAGGAGCCACGGTCCAGCGGACGAACGAGTTGATCTCGTCGTTGCGGTACTGATCCTGGGTGGCATCAGCGGCCACGAACTCAGGATCGTTCGCGGCATCGATGAGGGCTTTCTTGATGAAGAACTGCACGTCCTCCGTGACCGAGCGCGCCACCGTCAGGTTGAAACTGATGCTGTTGTTCAGCTTGCGACGGATGAACGGCAGCCGCAGCCCCTGCCGGCGGAAGCTGCCCGAGAGGGTGATTTCGTCCGTTTTGCTCTGGTTGACCTGGGCGTTGGCTACGCTGAGCGAGTAGGCGTTGCTCTTGTTCCAGCCGATCTGCGTCTGGATATTGCCCGCCCAGGTGAGGTCCAGGCCCAGGAACGGAGAGAAACGCTCGTTGACGCGGACGGCATTGACGTCAAAGCCTGGCCGCCGGAACTGGATCCGCTGGGCCCCCAGGTTGCTGGTGAGGATGGAGTCTCCGGTGGCGGCCGCCAGGTTGGTGCGGAAGTCCGAGGAGAACGAGCTGCTGTAGGCATGACGCAGACTGGCTGACCGGGTGATGCTGCGCAGGATGGGCCAGTTCGAGAGGCCCGAGTAGCTGACGTTCCACCCGGGGAGCGGAAACGGCATCAGGCCTCGGCTATCCACGGTGCCAAAGCCACTCACGAAGGCGCCGATGAAGTCGTCGACCAGCGTGTTGCCGGTCAGGACCACCCGCCCGTCCTCGTTGGTATCGCCGATGAGGGTGGGATCCGGCGCGTTGCGGGCGTCATCGCGGTAGGTGTCGAGCTGGGCAGCGAAGAGCGACACATAGTCGGCGCCAAAGGCCCACACCGAGGTGCTGTTGGTGCCGTTCTCTGTGAGTGTTTGCTGCACCTGGGGCACGCCGGTCAGCGGGTCCTGTATGGTGGTGTAGGTGATGTTCTGCGTGACGCTCCAATCGGCCGTCCAGTTCAGGCTGATGGTCAGGGCATTGGATGGGCTGAGGGAGGTGCGCGCTTGCACCTGGTTCTGGTCGGTGCGCGCATCGCTGATCTGGATCAATGAGTTGAAGATTCGCTCAGACTGGTCGATGCTGCGATCAAAGCCAAAGCGGTAGCCCAGCGACGGGCCGTTGCCGCGGAGCGCTTGAAACAGGCTGAAGCTATCCTCGACGTCCACGAGGTCTCCCGCGTCGTTCAGGATCTCCTGCCCCACGCCGCTGGATTGGGCATTGCGGTTGGAGGTGTAGGTCACCTGCAGGTCCCGCATGCCGGTGACGGCCAAGGCCGTACGGCGCAGAAGGCCGCCCACGTTGGGCGTCGGGAGGCGGAAGCCGCCGCGTCCTTCATCGGGGGGCACCACGATCAGGCTGTCCAGGGCTGGGGTTCGGGCGGTGTCCGGCAGGGCGCCCAGAGTGGCTTGCCGGATCGAGTCTGGGAGGGTGAGCACGGTGGGGAGCCGCAAGGAATCCGGCAGGGCGGCAATCGAGTCGGCTCGGATGACGGCCACGGAGTCGATGCGGGCTTGGGCCACGGCTTCTTCCTCCTCGATGGAGGGCAGGCCCTGCTGCGCCCGGCGTTGATTCTCCAGGCGCTGCGCGTCTCGCTCGGCTCGGCGGCGTTCTTTCTCCTGCTGCTGCTCCCGCTTCCGGGCTTGTTTCTGCTGGTCGGATTGCTCCTGGGCGTCTTCTAAGCGTTCATAGAATCGGATCTTCCGGAAGAGCTCCTGAGGGCGCAGTGTGAGCCCGCCGCGGACGGACACGTTGTTGCTGACGCTGGCGCCTCGGCGCTGGCCGGCCGCGCCGTTGCGCCAGTCGTACTGGGCGCTGTAGGCCACATCTTGGATCGTGATCCAGTTCAAGGCGGTCACGTTGCGCAGCTGAGGCCGGAAGGTGCCGGTGAAGCGCTGCCCATAGCTCTCGGTACGCAGGTCGTTGGTGCCCGAGAAGAGGCGATTCACCACCCGGTCCGTCGAGACCAGGTCCAGCACGCTCTGTTCGAATGCCTGGACATCCACCTGCGACGAGTCGATGAGGCCGGCGCCCAGCGCTTGATCGAGGGTGACGTTCTGGTAGACGGTGTCAAAGGTGACCACGTTGAACAGCGTGTCCACGCCCACTGCACTCAGGCTTTGCCGGGTGTTGGTGTCGAAGCTGAGCAGCAGGAAGTTGAACGGGTTGTACTGGAGCCCAAAATTCCGGTTGTGCGAGAACGAGTGCTGTGGCTGGAGCGGGAAGGCCACGAGGTCCGGCAGGAGCACATCGGCTTCATCCTGGCGGATGGCATTGTCGCGTTGACGAGACTCGGCGAAGCTCCGGTCGGCCGTGGCCGAGAAGTTGAGCGAGTTGGGCACGTAGTTGAATTGCAGCCCACCCAGCACGCCCAGCACCGGCACGGACCCCAGCCAGCCAAAAGGCCGCACCGTGCGTGGTTGCCGCACGCTGAAGCGGTAGTTCAACTGGCCGTTCCAGCGCCAATTGTCGTTGAAGCGTTGAGAGGGGGTGCGGGCCCGGCCGTCCGAGTAGCTGTAGCTGAGCGAGAGGGCGTCCAGCGTGTAGCGCAGCAGACGGCTCTCCGAGTTTTGCTTCTGCACCCGGGCGGTCACGGACCGGGTCAGACTGAAGGATTGAGCGCTCTCGATGACGTTACGGACTTGGGCATCTTGCTGGGCCTCGGTGAGGGTGGTGTCGCTTTCGATCTGGCTCACAATCTCGTCCACGCGCACGTCTCCCCGGTTCGGGGCGAAGCGCGGGGTCCGGGTATTGGACTGCACCTGGAACGACACCGGGAGCGACCACCCGAAGCGCTCGGGGATGAACTTGTCCAGGTTTAGGTCGGTGCTGACGCTCCAACTGGTGGTGTTCTCCTGGTCGCGCTCGGAGAGGGTGCTGGACAGCGAGCCGAAGCCATCGGTTTGGCGTTGGTAGCTGCCGCGGATGCGGCCCAGGTCGGCCAGGGCAATGTCCGCGTTGCCCACGGCGGCCCAGCCGCCATCGTTGTCGTAGCCGGAGACGCGTAGCTCGTTGACCCAAAGCACCACCTCAGACAGCGTCTCGTCCAGCGCCATGCTGGTCGAGTCGGCGGGGTTACGGAGGCCGATGATGATCGTGTTGATGCGCCCTAGGTTGGGATTGCCACGGATGCCGAGGCGGGTGCCTGGTGGCGCAAAGCGTTCCAGCTCCAGCTCCACGTTGTTCTCATCGGACCAGAACAGAGAGTCGGTACGGAAGAGCTGGTTGTCCCGCGCCACCTTGAGCTCGTTCAGCTTGGCCAGCTCGATGTTCATCGAGTTGAGATCCCGCACCTCTCCGTTGAAGAGCTGATTGGTCTGCCAGATGTCGTTGGGGTTGGGGTTGGCCCCGCCCAGCCGTGAGGGGGAGAGCGGCTGTTCGTATTCGTAGAAGTCGTTGGTCTCGTTGGAGCCCAGGCGGACGAACATGCGCACCTTGCTCCGGGGGTCCTGTCCCAGCTCGGCCTCCACATCGGCTAGGTTGGTGCCGTTGGCCAGGCTACCGTTCAGGTGGGCAAACATGCGCAGGTTGCTGTAGCGCAAGAGGTCGGCCTGCTGGTACTGCTTCGAGACGGCGCGTTGCTTGCCGGGCATCAGATTCTCAACGGCGATCACCATGGATTGCTCGCGGGCATCCACGTTGTTACCGCCTGTCGTGGAGCGGATCTGGGTGATGACCGTGCCGGGCGGCGTCCGGTATACATCCCCGTTCTCCTCGTTGTTGACGCTGGCGATACTGAGCTCGGTGTCTGTGATCAGTCCTTCGCCCTCTATCTCACGCTCCAAAGCAATGGCCTCGGCTTCTTCCCACTGGCTGCCTACCAACTCCAGGGTGGCAAAGCGCAGGGTGGTGGGGGCTACGTGGCCCGTGGTCCACAGCCGGATGGTCTGGATCAACCTAAAGTCTTCGATGTCCCCCACGCGGCGGCTGAAGTCGCGCACGGGGATGCGTACCAGGTACCAGCCCGTCCCCGTGGTTGCATCGCCTTCATTGCTCGTGATTTCCCCGATCACGTAGTCGTCGGTGAGCAGTGGGTTGGCCAGGGAATCCAGCACGGCCCGGCTGAGGGGCAGCTCGTACTGAAAGAAGCTGTTTTCGAGGTCCAGAGCCGAGTTGGGGATGAGATCCTCGGTGTCCGGGTAGCGGGCGTTGCCCTGGGTAGAGCCGCTTTGTCCCAGTTCGTTCTGGGACTCGATGGCGTTCAGCTCCAAGCCTGGGTTGTAGCGTGTGAAGCGCTGTTGGATCGTGGCGCCAGGCCCCGGGTTGCCCGGGAAGAACTCGCTGTTGTCGAAGTAACTGTCGTCGTTGAAGAAGTAGTAGTCATCGGCCGAGGGGTCTTGGCGGGCACGGGTGGCCTCAGCGCGGTAGCGGGGATCCGTGGCTTCGCGGGCCGGGTCGAGGCTGTTGAGGAAGTCCGCGAAGACGACTTGCTCAGAGATCTCAGCGGGATAGGCCGAGAGATCGTAGGACACGACGCCGTCCAGACCCAGGTCCTCGGTGCGGTTGGTCTCGTTGTCGATATTGATGGTTTGGCTGGTCACCCCGGTGGGCTGGCGCCCCCACTCATCGGGGGCTACATCCCCGGCCAAGGACAGGGACAGACCATCCTCGCCGTTGAGCTGGGCATTGGGCAGCACATCTTCCGAGACCCGCCCCAGCTCAACGTACAGCTTGGCTTCTCGCCCGGCGTCGTTGTTGCCGGCATCGGAGAAGGGGCGAAAGATGAATTCCACAAACTCGATATTTTTCGTCGTGAAGTTTCTGAATCCATCGGGGACGAGCTGCATGATCCCGCCCCAGGTGTCTTGGGGGTTATCCAAGAAGTTGCCCAGCTCCGTGGTGTAGTTGTAAGGGCCGCGCATTTGCGGATCGTAGTACAGGTCCAGCGTGACGAGGTCGCGGTCCTGGGCTTCGGTTTCACGGTTGGGGAAGACCTCCTGGGTCTGCACCACACCCACGGCACGCGGATCCGTGACGTTGGTGCCGAGGTCCTGGGCGATGTTGCGGTTGATCTGGTACCACCCCATCGTGCCGCGCCAGGTGGTGCGGAGCGAGTCGGCCTCGGAGCAGCGGAACTGTCCGCCACACGGATGGCGGCGCGTCGAGTCAGGCGCCGAGCTGATGACCCAAGCGCCGGGCTGCTTGAAGGAGAACGTCTGCTCGAACCCTTCGAAGTCCTCCACGATGGAGAAGCCATTGAGTTCATCGGCCTTGAAGTCGAGCCGGTTGCCCAGCGGGTCACGTTCGCTGCGGAGTTCACGCCGTTCGCGCTCGAAAGCCGTGGTCAGGCTGGCGCCGGGCCTGAGCTGGGCGTACTCGCCGGAGATGGAGATGGTACTGGGGGCTCGTGTCTGGAGCAGAGGCAGGAAGTCGACAGCCCGCGTGAGCCAGCGCGGCTGGGCCTCGAAGGAGCCATCCACGCCCCAGATGGTGTTGGAAATAGGCTCTTCCCCGATGCGGAACTTGTCGATCTGGGTCCGCTCGGTCAAGCGCATCAGGGTCCCCCCCAGCGCCAAGCGTTCGCTCAGGGCGTAGTCCGCGCGGAGCCCTAGCAGCGTCTTCTGCTGGATGTTGAAGAGGGCGTTGGTCTCGTAGTCGATCTCGATATCACGCCCGCTGGTCAGGTAGGCGCGGTTCGTGATCGTGACCGATCCACCTGCATAGTCCACGCTGTAATCGATGCCCTCTTGCAGCTCTTCCGTGCCCGAGGTGACGCGTACCGACCCTTCCACCACCCCGGCGAAGGCCCCCAGGTCATAGAATTCTTGGGCCGTCCCGCTGAAGGATCCACGCAGGCGGTACACATCCTGCTGCGTATTGCGCCGGGCGTTTTCTTTTTCGAGGTCGTAGAGGTCGCGGTAGACAAAGGTGTCGATTAGGTCCTCTTTTTCGCTGGTCGAGCCGGGGCCCGCCTCGATGATATCTGCGATGGTTTGGCCGAACGGCTCCAGCGTGGGGAAGATGAGGCGTCCCCGGCCCGGGTCGATGGTGAAGTTAGGGAGGTAGTCGAACCGGTTGTCTGCGCCGGGTCGTCCTTCATCGTTGACGCGGTCCAGGCCGAGGAGCTGAAGCAGGGTCTGGGAGCCGCCCACTCCAGGCACCCGCTCGCCGGGGGTGCCGCCGGGGGGTTCGTAGTTGACGGTCAGCTCGAAGTCGGCGTCGTTGATGCCCTGTGTGCCCAGAGGGTAGATGTTGCGGAGTTCCAGGTACCACGCGGCCCGGTCTGGGTCGGCGAGGTCGGTGGGGCGGAGAAGTTTGAGGACCAGGCGCTCCTCGGTGAGGCTGCCCTCGCTCCCCCCAGACTCCGACGAGAAGTCCCCCACCTGAAACGTGGTCCCACCGGCGAGGTAACGGAAGGAGATGGCCAGCGCTTCCCCGCTTTGCAGGCCCTGCCGCAGCGAGAGGTACCCCAGCACGTTGTCCAGGCTGTAGTCACGCCCTCGCTCAAGCCGCTTGAACTGACCCTGCTGGAAGTCCTTGGCGGCCAGCCCCACGGTGCCAGACAAGAAGTTCTGGATATCAGGGCCCGACCGCAGGAAGTCGATGTCCGTGTACTGGTCGCGATCGTCATCCGGGAGGGCCTGGGCGTCCGCGCGGGTGAAGGTGCGGCCTTGCGTGAGGAGGGCCGGGTCTTCGCCCAGGTCTACCATGGCGATAACCTGCCGGAGGTTCTGCTCCCCCGCCGTATTGGGCTGGAGCCTCCAGACCTCGATGTCCGTGATACGCTCGAAGCCGTTGGCGGTGAAGATATCCGGCGGATTGGCCAGCGCTTCGTTCCAGCGGTTGCGGAAGTAATAGCCCAGGAAGAAGTGCGTGTTGCCCTCGTAATTTAGAGGTTCGATTGCGAACTCCCGGGTCTCTGAGCCGCCCTCGATGCTCAGGTTGTTGGCCTGGCCTTCCTGCTGGCTGGCTACCGTGGTAAGACGCAGGCCCCCGAGCTGAAACTCGCTTTTGATGCCGAACAGGCTCTGCCCACCTCGGATCAGGCGCGAGGGCGTCTGGAGGAACACGTTGCCGGCCTCGATGCTCTGGATGATCTCGTCTTCCTCGCCGGTGTACTGCAGCTTCACCTGGTTCTGGTATTCGAACTGGTTGTTGGTGTCCCAGTTGACATCGATGCGCAGCTTGGTGCCGATCGTGCCCGTGATGCCGAGGCGCAGATCCTGCTTGAAGTCGGGGTCGACCTGGCTGCTCTGGCCGGTGAGCGCTGCCTGCTGGTCGCTCTGGCGGTAGTCGAAGCCGGCGCGGATGTCGGCCTGGCCGCTGACGCGCAGGTCCACCTCGGGCGCTCCGAAAATCGTGGAGAAGGCGCTCTGGCGGCCACCCGGCACAACGATGTTGAGGCCCAGGCCGCCCCGGTTCTGCTGCTGGCGGCGTTGCCCGCGCTGGTCGGCCAGGTTGGTCAGCGTCGAGCGGATGGCCTCACGACGGCGAATCTCCAGATAGTCGCCATAGCTGAGGCTGACCGGCAGGCGCACGTCTTCTCCGCCTACCTGCTCGCGGATCGTGTAGCGTTTCTCGGTGGAGTCTAGCTCCACGGAGCGTTGCCAGTAACTGCCGAGGCTGGTCGAAAACGGCGGGGTGACGCGTGGGAAGAGGGCGGCGCTGGGTTGGTCCGGCCGGAACAGCCCTAGGTACCGATCCGAGAGTGGGGTCCGCAGCACGGTGTCGGCCGCGAGGCTGTCTACGGCCAGGCTATCCATCCCCACGGTGTCCGGGGCGAGGCTGTCCACCTCCACGGTATCCGGGACCGCCAGCCGGAGGAGGGTGTCGGGCAGGCCGGGGGTGTCCGTCGTGTCCCGGTCCCACAGCAACGGGCGGGGCGGGCTTTGCAAAGCGGCCGCACTCCCGATGACCGTGGCGCCCATAGTCAGGGCCACGCCCAGCAGCATCACCACATGGCGTAGGGGGGTGGCGGCCTCAGAGGCCGCTGACGGATCAGTGGACCGGCGACGACGCACGAACTCTATGCGACCTAGTTGATCTAAGCGGTATGGATCAACCGCCTACTCGGCGTGGGCTCCCCTTGAAGAAGGTCACAAGGACGGGAGCCTGAACGAGGCGGCGGCTAGCAAAGGTCGTAGCGAAAGGCGTCTATACGCGGCACCGGGTAGACAAGGAGGGAAGCAAAGGGTGGAGGCGCTGGGGGCCCTTCCAAACATACGCGGAAGGACGTGTGGGCGTCAAGCCAAGCGTGCGTCGGGGCTACGCCGCGCAGGGGCTCCAAAAGTCCGGCTGATACAGCACCGTGGGGGTTTTGTTCTAGGGGTAGGCAAAAAACGGAACGGGCCGCTGTGCCGAACGAGGCTGTCCAAAACAGGAGCAAAAAGCAAGCCAGCACCCAGGCGCCGAGGCTCGTTCCGAACGTGCTCCGTCACCGCTATATTGCGCGTGCCGGTAGATTTCTCGTCCCCACCCTGACCCTGTCCCCACGAATCCATGCGCTGTACCTATCGCCTCATTGCTGTCCTCGTGGTGACCTGGATGGTGGCCAGTGGGTGCACCACGCCTCCTGGATCGGCCGCTGAAGGGGGGGCCTCCGAGGCCGCCCCCTCAGAGGCGGCGGCCATCCGTGCGGTCTTGGACCAGCAGGTGGCCGCCTGGAATGCGGGCAACATCGAGGCCTTCATGGAGGGGTACGCACAGACGGACAGCTTGCGTTTTGCCTCGCGGGGGTCGGTGCGGTATGGCTGGCAGACCACGCTTGAGGCGTACCAGGCTGGGTATCCGGACCGGGCGGCCATGGGACGGCTCGCCTTCGACGAGTTGGATGTACGCGTACTGGGGCCGGCGTATGCCATGGTCTTTGGCGGGTGGCGCCTCACCTATCCAGACGGGGCTCGCCCTGAGGCTTCGGGGCTGTTCACGCTCATCATGGAGCGTCGGCCCGCCGGGTGGCGCGTGGTACACGATCACACATCGGCCGCGCCTTAGATCGACCCGGCACGCGGGGCTTGACGCGGGTTAGGCCGTGGTGGAGGCCAGCAGCTCCCCGAGGGCCTCGCGGAGTTGCTCCACCGAGTAGGGCTTGGCCACGAACAGGTTGGCGCCCAGTTTGAGGGCTTTGTGGGCGTCGGTACCGGCCATGCCACTCGTGGCGATGATGGGCAGGCGGCGGTCACGCTTGCGGAGCGCCTCAATGGTGCTGCCTCCGTCCATCTCCGGCATCATCAGGTCGGTGAGGACAGCGTCCACCTCGGCGTGGTGGGCCTCATAGAACGCCAGGGCCTCCTGGCCATTCGAGGCGGTGGCCACTCGGTAGCCGGCCTCTTCGAGCGAGAGGCGGGCCGCATCCCGGATGTAGGCTTCGTCGTCGATGACCAGGATCAACTCGCCGTGTCCAGTCAGCTCGGTAGAAGGGCCCTCTGGCGCGGGCGCGGTGTGGCGGGCCAGCACGGCCGGGAGGTAGATGTCAAACCGGGTGCCGGTGCCCATCTCGCTCAGCAGGCTCACGAAGCCGCCGTGGCTTTGCACGATACTGTAGACCGTGGAGAGGCCCAGCCCTGTGCCCTTGCCGGTGGGCTTGGTGGTGAAGAACGGCTCGAACACCTTATCCTGAATCTCGTTGGCGATGCCGGGCCCGGTATCGCGGACGGAGAGGCGGACGTAGTGGCCGGTCTTGGCTTCGAGGTCGTAGCGGGCGTAGGATTCGTCGATGGTTCGGTTCTCGGCCTTGATGCAGAGGTGCCCCCGGCCCTCCATGGCGTCGCGGGCGTTGACGCACAGGTTCATGAGGACCTGCTGAATCTGGGTAGGGTCCCCTTCGATGGGCCACAAATCCTCGGCCAGGTGGGTCTCCAGGGTCAGCGTGGGTGGCAGCGTCTCACGCAGGATGCGCTCGACTTCACTCACGACGGAGGAGAGGGGCAGGTGCACGCGTTCGCCCTCGACGCCTCGCGCAAAGGCCAGGACATGCTTGACCATGTCGGCGCCACGCTGGGCACTCTTCTGGATCATGTCCAGGCTGCGCTGAGCGCGGTCATCATGGTCGAGGCGCTTGCGGAGCACCTCGGTGCCGAGCAAGATGGGGACGAGCAGGTTGCCCAGGTCATGGGCGATGCCGCCCACGAGCCGCCCGATGCTGTCCATGCGCTGTACGCGGAGGAACTGCGTTTCGAGCTGCTTACGCTCGGTGATGTCCGTGTTGATGATCAGGATGGTGCTGGGCGCTCCACGATCATCGCGCACGAGGGTCCAGCGGCTTTCGACCACCTTGTCCTCGCCGGAACGGGTGGGTTGGTGCAACTCGCCCACCCACTCTCCATCGATCTCGACACGCCGGCGTGCTTCATCCAGGCGCGGCGCATCGGCTTGGTAGGCTCGCTCATACAGATTATGGCCCATCATCTCGGCCGCGGTCCATCCGGTCAGGCGCTCCGCGCTCTTGTTCCAGTAGGTGACGGTGCCGTCCAGCGTGTGGGCGATGATGGCATCCTGCGCTTTGTCCAGCAGGGCGGCTTGGGCGCGAATCTGATTGTCGGCGTGGTGCCGCTCCAACGCATAGCGGATGGAGCGTTCCAGCAGGTGGGGAGCCAGGCGTTCCTTCGTGAGATAGTCGGCCGCCCCGGCGCTCATGGCGCTCAGGTCCACCTCGAGGTCGCCTTGGCCGGTGAGGAGGATCATGGGGAGGGACCGGCCAGCGTCCTTGACGGCCTGGAGTACGTCCAGGCCTGTCCGTGCCCCCAGCCGGTAGTCTACCAAGCAGGCATCGTAGGGATGCTCCAAGGCCTCGCGGATCCCGTCCTCGTAGGTGGATGCCCACGTGGTCTCGCAGCGGATGCTAACGGCTTTGCCCAGCAGAGTCCGCGTGATGATATAGTCATCCTCGTCATCGTCGATGATGAGGACGCGCAGACGAGGGCGATCTGGCGGCTGGGTAGGAGAGGGGTCCACTACTGTTCCAGAGGTAACTTGACGAGTTCGAACCAGAAATCGCTGAGCACGCGGATGGCCTCGGCCAAGCCGTCGAAGGTGACGGGTTTGGTGACGAAGGCGTTCACGCCCAGGTCGTAGGTGCGCAGGATGTCACGTTCGGCGTCCGAGGTGGTCAGCACGACCACGGGAATGCGGCGCAGGACGGCGTCATGCTTGATCTCATCCAGGGCCTCACGGCCGTCCTTGCGCGGCATGTTGAGGTCAAGCAGGATGAGGCCGGGGCGCGGAGAAGAGGCGGGGTCGGCGTATTCCCCGCGGTGGTACAGGTAATCCATCAGCTCCTCACCGTCGCTGACGGTGTGGATGTCATTGGCCAGCCTGTTCTGTTTGAGAGCCCGGATGGTGAGCAAGATGTCATCCGGATCGTCGTCGGCCAGCAGAATGGTGATGGCTTCGCGGTTCTCCTCCATGGGGCTTCAGCGCGTACGTGGGTGGTCGGTGGTGGATCGCCTATGTACCCGTCAGCCTGCGCTGGGGTCCGAGGTGCGTTGCTGTGCGGGCAGGGTCACGATGAACGTGGTGCCTTCTCCGGGGCTGCTTCGGGCCGTCAGATGACCGTGGTGCCGTTCGATGATGCGCCGGCAGATGGCCAGGCCCATGCCCGTGCCGGGGTAGGCGTTGCGGCCGTGTAAGCGTTGGAACGGGGAAAAAATGCGATCCAGGTACTTCTCGTCGAACCCGATGCCGTTGTCTTGCACCGTGATCTCGAACTGGTCCACGCCGCCCTCTTCCGCAGGCGGACGGGGCGTGGCGTGGACGGTAATGGCAGGCTGGACGTCGGCCTGGTGGAACTTGAGGGCGTTGCTGATCAGGTTCTGGAAGAGCTGGCGCATCTGCGTATGGTCAGCCTCGATGGTGGGCAGCGGGCCGAGCTCCACCCGAGCCCCATGCTCCTGGACCATCATCTCGAGGTCGGCCAGGATCTCGTTCAGCACCTGCCCTAGGTCGACGGCCTTGAAAGGTTGGGCTTTGGTCAGCACCCGCGAGAAGGCCAGCAGGTCGGAGATCAGCTGCGACATCCGCTGCGCGGAGTCTTCGACGCGGTTGAGGTAGTATTGCGCGGTCTCATCGAGGGCTTCGCTGTAGTCTTCGACCAGCAGGTTGGAGAAGGCGCGCACCTTGCGGAGCGGCTCCTGGAGGTCGTGAGAGGCCACATAGGCGAAGTCCTGCAGCTCGCGGTTGCGTTGCCGGAGGGCCGCGTTGGTCCGATCCAAGAGCTGCTCGGCCTCTTTGCGCTCGGTGATGTCACGGAAGGTGACCGAGAAGCCGTCGCCGAGCGGGACAGCCGCGATGCGGAGCCAGAGCGCAATCCCGTCGTGGTCGTACCGCATCTCGGTCTCGAAGGGGGTCCCGGTGCGCACCACCTCTACGTAGGCCTCAAACAGGCCGCTCTCCTGGTTGCCGGGCAGCTCTGCCAGCAGCCGCTGGCCCACGAGGCGCCCGGCTGGGCGACCGGTGAGCTGCACCGACCGTGGATTGGCCATCAGGCATTCAAAATCAACGACCTGATCGTCGTCGTCGCGCACGGCTCGGAACGCCATGACGCCGTCCAGCGAGCTGGTCAGGATGCTGGAGAGCAGGTCGCGCGAGATCTGCAGCTCTTCTTCGGCCTGCTTCTGCTCCGTGCGGTTTTCGGCGAAGATGATGAGGCCGCCTACGTTGCCGTCCGTTTGGTACCAGGGACGCAGCTCCCAGTCCACCCAGAAGAGGCGGCCTGTGGCGGCCATGAAGGGGGTCTCCTGGCCTTGCTCCACCGTGCCTGCGAGCCCATGCTGGAAGGTAGAGCGCCACTGGCCGGGTTCATCGCGGAAGACCTCGAAATGGCTGACCTGCTTCAGGTCCAGCTCGTCCAGGGCGAAGTCGCGGCGCCAGCGGCTGCTGGTGATGATGTAGCGGAACGACAGGTCCAGCAGGGCCACGGCGGCCGGGGTGTGCTGGACGAACAGAATGAGGGGCTCTTCGCTACCGGTGTGGGCGGGCAAGGCCGTGTCCGGAACCTGGGCAGCCGAGCGAGGCCGGTCGTTGGACATGAGGGGCGGGAGAGGGAGACGACAACGGGGCGGCTAAGGTACGGCAGCCGAGCTTCACGCGGCAGGGCCCACCTCGCGTTCGTACCGGGCCCGGATCTCGGCCAGACTGTCGCCCCCGAACTTGTCCAGGAATGCGTTCGCCACGACGTAGGCCACGGTGGCCTCTGCTACAGTGGATGCAGCCGGGACGCTGGTGACGTCGCTGCGCTCATAGCGGGTGGGCTGAGCCTCACCGCTGGCTACGTCCACGGTGCCCAGGGGTTTAATCAGCGTCGGGATCGGTTTCATGTAGCCCCGTACGACGAGGGGCATGCCGTTGGTTACCCCGCCTTCGAGGCCTCCCGCGTGGTTACTTGTGCGTGGGAAGGTGCCGTTGGCTCGGGTGATGGGGTCATGCACCTGCGAGCCGGGACGCTCGGCGCCCAGGAGGCCATCGCCGATCTCTACCGCTTTCTGGGCTTGGATGGAGAGGATGGCCTGCGCCAGTTGCCCATCCAGGCGGCGGTCCCAGTGGACGTAGGAGCCGAGGCCGGGGGGCACACCGGTGACCACCACCTCGTAGGCGCCGCCCAACGAGTCGCCGGCTTTCTTGGCTGCTTTGATGTGCTCAATGGCGGCCTCGGTGAGAGCGTCATCCAGCATCCGGACCTCGCTGGCGTCGGCTGCCGCGAAGAGGGCCTCGGCACCTTGGTCGAGGAGGGGCGTGGCATGAGCCGCCCACGCCTCGGGCCCCTCGTAGCCTACGGCGCCCAACCGGATTACGTGGCTGCCCACCTCGATGCCAAACTGCTTGAGGAACTGCCGCGCCACGGAGCAGCAAGCCACCCGCATGGCCGTCTCTCTCGCGCTAGAGCGATCGATGACTGGGCGGATGTCGTCGAACCCATACTTCTGGAGCCCCACCAGGTCAGCATGGCCGGGACGGGGCAGTGTGACTTTGTCTATCCCCTCGCCGGAGCCGTCCACCGCCATGACCTTGGGCCACCCGGACCGATCCTTGGTGTAGGCCGCATTGTCCAGGCGTAGAGCAATGGGGCTGCCCATCGATTCGGAGAAGCGGATGCCGGAGTAGATGTGCACGCGGTCACGCTCGAACTTGGAGCGTCCGCCGCGGCCATAGCCCAGCCAGCGACGTGCCAGGTGCGTGTTGAGATCGTCGGCACGGAGGGGGACCCCGGCCGGCAGGCCTTCGACGATGCCAATCAGGGCCTCGCCGTGCGACTCACCGGCGGTCAGGTAACGGAGCATGAAGGTGGGGACTCGTCAAAAAATAGCGGGTGTGGGTCCTGGCGTGCATGCACGCACCGCGCAGGGGGTTGGATGGTCTTGACGCCTTGAACGACCACAGAGCGTGGGCTCAATCTTGCGGGACCATAAGCTCATAGAAGGCCGTCAGGCCATCGCGCCGCTGGACGCGAACCAGGACGGTGGCGTCTGTGGCCCCCTCCAGGTAGCGTTGAGCCTCTTCGGCCGAGGCCACGGCCTCGCCATCCAGGTACGTGATCACCATGTCCCGGGGCAGGCCAGCTTGGAAGGCTGGGCCGCCGTTTTGGGTGAAGAGCACGTAGGCTCCGGTGTCCAGCCCGAAGTCGTCTTGGTCTTGGGTGTCGAGGTTGCGGAGGCCGAGGCCCCAGGCATCGAGGCTGACCACAGGGGGGGCCTCGGGCTCGTCGTCGCGCTCTTCACGCGGGTTGGGGAGCCCGGGGTCGGACTCAAGCTCCTGGAGGCGCGGCGGGGTGCGCCATGCGTTGTAGACGGGGTCGTTGCTATCTTTGAGGGTGACCGAGAAGCGCCAGCGTCGGGCATCGCGCCACACGTCTACGCTCAGCGTCTGCCCCGGTGCGTAGCGAGCCACCACGCTCTGCAAAGCGTTGGGGGCGTCGACGGTCACGTCCTGCACCGCCAGGATGACGTCGCCGGACTCGAGGCCGGCCAGGTCGGCGGCGCCGCCCGAGGCGATCTGGTGCACCAACACGCCCGAGACGCGGTCCAGGCTCAGGTCTTCGGCTTGCGAGGCGAGGACGGGCCGGATCTCGATGCCCAACAGGCCACGCCGCACCTCACCATACGCCATCAGGTCCGCGGTGACACGCTGGACCAGGTTGGCCGGCACCGCGAACCCGTAGCCTTCGCTGACCCCCGTGTCCGTGGCGATGGCGGTGTTGATGCCGATGAGCGCTCCGCTGAGGTCCACCAGCGCGCCTCCGGAGTTCCCCGGGTTGATGGAGGCATCGGTCTGGATGAAGTCCTCGATGCCGGCGGGGTCTTCGATGATGTTGACGTCGCGCCCCAGCGCACTCACAATGCCCGTCGTGACCGTGGAGGTCAGCCGAAACGGGTTCCCCACCGCCATGACCCAATCGCCTACGCGCACCTCGTCCGAGTCGCCGAAGCGCGCGGTTGAGAGGGGGGCGTCGCCGTGGTCGAGGCGGATCACGGCGAGGTCAGTGGAGGGGTCGGAGCCTATCACCGCCGCTTCAAACTGACGCTTGTCGTCGAGCGTCACCCGGATCGACTGGGCGCCCTCGATGACGTGGTGGTTGGTGACAACGTAGCCCTCCTCGTTGAGGATGACGCCGCTGCCCACGCTCTGGCGTGCATGAGGCCCGCCGAAGCCGTGAAACCAGTCCGACATCCCCTCGTCCTCACTGCTGGCCTGCACCTCGATGAAGACGACGGTCGGGGTGACGAGGGCCGCGATCTCTCGGGAGGGTTGGTTCAGTGTGGCGATGTCCGTGGCTACCTCCACCTCGCCCGAGTCGGTCGCGGTGACGGGGCGTTCGGCAACGGGCGGTAGGGCCGGGTCGGCCACGACTTGGGGCAGCAGTTGGCCCTGAGGGGGGCGAACCGACAGCATGATCAGAATGCCCAGGAGCAGGCCCACCAGCACGAGGCTAGTCGCAACGAGGACAGAGAGCAGCGTGCGATTTTGGGGGAGCTTGGTCGTGCGTGACATCCGGGACCAATGTGTAAGGAAGACGGGGCCGTTTCTTCTCGACCCCGCCCGCCTGTGTTTGTTTCAGGGAAGGCCTGGCCGGGGCCAAGCGGTGCTGGAAGCCGCCTACGCGCTCGCCCTCCGTGCTACCCGGCGGGGACCCCGCCAGGCCGCGTCGTTCTTGCCAGTACGTTACGAGGGAGCCGCTGTTTCAGCCTGATCCGGGGCGGGCACCAGGCTGGACGGCCGAAGCGCACTGACACGCTCGTAGAGGGTGGACGCCAGGTGCTTGCGGTCCCGGCCGGAAGTGGGGTAGGGGGTGCCTACGATCACATCAAGGTCCAGCGAGCGCTGGGTGAGGAGGTCGCGGGCATGATCGCGAGCGGGTTGGCCGTCCCAGAGGACCACCTGGCGGCTGGCCTGGGGCGTAGGCACGCCGTCCACGGCGGCCACGTGCATGTAGAGAGGGAGGACGGCGCCGTCTTCCATGTGGGCCACAGACTCGAAGGCCCCGGTCTTGAAGGGCAGCAGGTCCACGTGCCCGTTGGTGGTGCCCTCTGGGAAGACGAGGACACGGACGCCGGTGTGGAGGACGCGTTGCACCTGGGCGATGAACGTTTTGGTGGAACTGCGCCGGTCGCGCTCGACAAAGATGACGCCGTGCGCCCGGCACACCCATCCCGCGAAGGGCCAATCGTTGATCTCGGCTTTGCCTACGAAGGCAATGGGCATCTGCGAGGCGAGGATGAGGGCGTCCAGCATCCCCAAGTGGTTGGCCACCACGAGCACGGCGCCGCCCTCGGGCAAGGGCCCTTGGGTGCGCACACGCACGTTCAGGATACGGGCCAGCGCCTGGCACCCGATCATCTGGCGGCGTGCCCGGAAGGCCGCGCGCTGGGCTGTGGGCAGGTGGGCCACCCGAACCGACAAGAACAGGGTGTAGAGGAGGGTCGTGACGAAGAGGCGAAGGAGCCGCCAGGTGAGCCGAAAGGCCATAGTGGAGGAGCGGTGCAGGGGGTAGGAGAGGGCGGTTCACCGCCGAGAGCGTGGGGTACGGAGCCCCAGGATGCCCAGGATGAAGGAAAGCAAACCGAGTGCCAGAACCAACCCCCCCAGGGCCACGTCGCCCGCGCCTCGGTACGCCAGCCACAGGAGCATCACCCCGAGTCCCGTGGAGGTCACACCCAGCACGACGGCGCTGTACATCCAAAGGCGGTGAGGCATAGAAGGACCGGGCGGTCAGGCCGCGTACGTTGCGTTAGGCGGGGCAGCGGTGTACCATGACCCCATCGCACGATACTCCTCTTGCTCTGGTGGATGATCTATGGTACGCCTGTCCTCTTGTATGCGCCTGCTGAGTGCCGGATTCGCCCTGCTCAGCGTGGGCCACGCCGCCTCGGCCCAGTCCCTGGACGCGTTCCTGGCGGCCCCGCACCGCAGCGGCCTGGTGGCGGCGCCCACAATGGATCGCCTCGCCTGGGTCGAGAACGTGGAGGGCGTTCGGGCCATCTGGGTGGCCGATGGACCCACGTTTACGCCCCGCCGCGTGACCGCCTTCACCGAGGACGATGGGCAGACGGTGAGTGGTCTCCGGTTCACGCCAGACGGCACCGTGCTCCTCTATACCTATGGCGATGGTCGCAACCGGTACGGCGAGTATCCCAACCCCACCACGGCCGCGGCCGCGCCCCTCCAGGAGACGCGCGCCCTGCGCCTGGGCCCGCTCGGCCGTCCGCAGCCAGACTCTACTTGGATCGCTGCCCAGGGGGCCGCAGGCGCTCTGCATCCGGACGGGGCCCACGTGCTGTTGGTGCGGGGCGGCACCGTGCGGCTGGCCCCGCTGGACCCCAACGAGGACCCGGAGCCCCTTTTCTCCGTGCGCGGTTCGGTGGGCGGCGCCACGTGGTCGCCCGACGGCACCCAGCTGGCGTTCGTAAGCCGCCGAGGCGGGCATGCGCTGCTAGGCCTCTACCAACTGGGGGCGACGCGCGTTCGCTGGATCGCTCCCAGCGTGGACCGGGATCGAAGCCCCACGTGGTCACCGGATGGCACCCGCCTGGCGTTCTACCGCTTCGAAGGGCCGGGGCTAGACGTGGCCTACACCGGATTCGGTCCGGAGAGCGAACCCTACGACGTGTGGGTGGCGGATGTGGCCTCGGGCGAGGCGCAACCCGTGTGGCGGGTCCCGCGCGACGGACGGCAGGGCTTTCCCAGCATTCAGGGGCGGCGTGACCTGGCCTGGGCGGACAACCAGACGGTCGTCTTCCCGGCCGAGGTGGAGGGGTGGCTGCACCTCTATGCCGTCCCCGCCGCTGGAGGGCCTGCCCGCAACCTGACGCCTGGGGCCTGCATGAACGAAGACGCCGTGGTGGCCGGGGGGATGCTCTACGTGACCCACAACTGCGGCGCTGGTGATGGCCTGGGATTGGATCGCCGCAGCCTGGCTCAGATCCGCATCACCGATGGTCAGCGTACGCCCCTCACCGACGGCGGGCGAGAGGTGGTGTGGAGCCCGGTGCCGCTCACCGACGGCGTGGCGTACGTGCGGGCCACCTGGGACCAGCCGGGCGCCGTCACCGTGCAGGCTGCAGGCCAGGATGCTCGCCGTCTGGACACGGAGGCGGTGTCTCCGTTTCAGGCGACGCTCCTCGTAGAGCCCGAGGCGGTGACCTTCGTCACGGACGACGGGTTCACCATCCACGCCCAGCTCTTTCTGCCGCCGGAGCCTGCGGCCGAGGCGCAGCCGGCCGTTGTGTTTCTGCACGGGGGCTCCCGGCGCCAGATGTTTCCGGCCTTCCACATGAGTGGCTACTACCACAATGCGTACGCGTTCAATCAGTACTTGGCGCGGCAGGGCTACGTGGTGCTGTCGATCAACTTCCGGAGCGGCATCGGGTATGGCAAGGCCTTCCGGCAGCCTGCGGGCTATGGCTGGCAAGGTGCCGCCGAGTACCGCGATGTGCTGGCGGCCCGGCGCTGGCTGGCCGCACGGGCGGATGTAGACGACACCCGCATCGGGCTGTGGGGCGGCTCGTACGGCGGCTACCTGACCGCGCTCGGGCTAGCCCGGGACAGTGACCTGTTCGCGGTGGGGGTGGACCTCCACGGGGTGCACGATTGGACGACCACCCTCCGCTTCTGGGGCAGCGACCTCTTCGACCTGTCCGCGCCCGAGCACGCCGCACGGGCCGACTCGCTCCAGCGCCTCGCTTTCCAGTCGTCCCCCAACGCTGACCTCCATCGCTGGACCTCGCCGGTGCTGCTCATCCATGGCGACGACGACCGCAACGTGGACGTGGACGAGACGCGTGACCTGGTGCGGCGCCTGCGGGCCAAGGGCGACGTGGAGTTCGAGGTCCTCCTCATCCCGGACGATGTGCATGGGTTCCTGCGCTACGCCCACTGGCATCAGGCTTACACCGCAGCGGCCGCCTTTCTGAACCGGCATTTGCGCCCCGCCTCTGCGTCGCAGCCGTGATGTCCGGCTCACCGCCCGATGTGGTGTTCGCCCTCACCGGCGATGTGCGGCGCAATTCGCGGGCGCTCAAGCAGCTCCGGCTCCTCGCTTCGCTGGGCTACCAGGTGGATATCCTGACGCTGGGCCCTCCCGCTCCCGATCCCCAGTTGGAGCCAGGTCTTCGGCTGCGGGTACTGGAGCCGCCCACCGGGCGAGGTCCGCGCTACTTCTGGAATGTGCACCGGACCTTCATCCAGGCGGTGGGCGCGGCCCGCGCCTACCATGCCAGCGACTTGTACGTGCTGCCGGCCCTGGCGGCGGCGGCCCGGCGTCACGGGGGGCGCCTGATCTACGACGCCCGCGAGCGGTATCCGCATGTGGCCTCCACAGCCGGGCGTCCGTGGGTGTCCTGGGTATGGCGCCTGATCGAGGGGGCCTACGTCCGCCGCGCCGATGCCGTCTTCACCGTCAGCGCCAGCATCGCCCGCCACATGGCGGCGGACTACGGGATCGCGCCGCCTCCAGTGTTGCACAACGTGCCGCCATGGCGTCCCGTGGCGCCGTCCACCTATCTGCGAGATCGCCTGGGGCTGCCCGCCGAGACCACTCTCGTGCTACACCAAGGGCAGATGCGGAAGCACCGAGGGTGCGTGCGCCTGGTGGAGGCCATGCGGTCCGTCCGTGGCGCTGCACTCGTCTTCCTCGGAGGGGGGCCGCTGCGTCCGGTTTTGGAAGAGATGGCCGCGCAGGAGCAACTGCCTGTGTACTTCCTCGAAGCCGTTCCGCCGGATGACCTCTTAGCCGTCACCGCCTCGGCCGACGTCGGGGTGACGCTCTTGGAGGACACGTGCCTCAACCATCGCTTTGCGTTGCCCAACAAATTGTTTGAGTACCTGATGGCGGGCCTGCCGGTGGTGGCCAGTGACCTGCCCGAGCTGCGCGGCGTCGTGCAGGAGCATGGCGTGGGTGTGGTGGTGGATCCCGCCGATCCGCAGGCGGTGGCGGCGGGCCTCCAACGGCTCGTCGACGACCCAGCGATGCGGCAGGCGTGTGTGGCTCGGATCCCGGGCGTCTTCGAGACGTTCAGTTGGGCGCACGCCGCCGCCCGCATGACGGCCGCTTACCGGGCCCTGGTGCCCGCCGCCACACGCTCCAGCTAGCTTCTGACGCTCATGTCTGCTTCTTTCCGTGCTCCTTTTCGCCAGGTGGGCCATCGGCTCCTGACGGTGCTCGTTCTCGCGGGGGTTGGCCTCCTGACGACCTCGTGCGCACAGGCCCAGAGCGAAGCACCCGCCGAGACGGCCCCGGCGCTTGAAGGAGGCGAAGCCGCGCCCGGGGTGGCGTGGATGGGGTTCGAGGCGGCGGTGCAATCGGCCGCCGACCAGCAGAAGCCGCTCATCATCGACATCTATGCGCCCTGGTGTGGTTGGTGCACCCGCCTCCAGAACGACGTGTACATGAGCGAGCCCATCCAGGCCTATCTCGATGAGCATTTCGTGACGACCCGCCTAGACATCGACGCCAAGGATACCTCCTATCAGTTCCGCGAGTACAACCTGACCTCGCCTGAGCTGGCAGGCGGCCTCGGAGCGCAGGGTACACCGACCACGGTGTTCCTCACCGCTGAGGCCGAGTACATCACCCGCATCCCGGGCTACGTAGACGCGGAGGCCTTCCTCAACATCCTGGAATTCATCGGGACGGAGTCCTTCAAGTCTCAGACCTACGAAGAGTTTGTCGAAGCCAAAGACGGAGAGTAGGCCCTCACCGTCTGTACGCCGAACTACCCATCTCCACCGTCAAAGGAGGCCGCCAAGGCGCGGAGGTCGCTCACGAGCGTGACAATCTCACGCGGAGCCTGGCCGTACTCGAACGTGATCCTGTTGGTGCGGCCTTCGTCAATCACCTCCAGCCACTCTGTGCCACCGTCGGCGCAGTCAGGGCAGCCGTAGACCTCGTCCATCGCGTCGAGCTGATCCCAGTTCACCTGCTCGGCGAGCGTCCGCCACGTGTCCGCCGAAAGGTCACGCTCCTCCGTCAAGGTGGGGTCCTCGGTGGCGCGGGCCCTGCGCACGAAGACGATGCCCTCTGCGGTGGCGGTCAGTTCGGTCTGGCAGTAGCCCGCACAGAGGCCAAAGGAGGTGCCGCGCGTAATCGTGAGTCCGGCGCGGGGCGACGCTGCTTCTTCATGCAACCCGTCCAACAAGCTGCAGGCGGGTAGCAGGGCGAGAAGGCCGACGAAACTGAACAAGCGGAGCGCATGCATGAGAGGCCGGGGCGTACCAGAACCACGAGGAGGATACGTCTTGGACCGCCACCGTTGGGCGCTTATTCCGCAGGTGCAGCGGTCATGGACAGCGGCAGCGTGACCACGAAGGTCGCCCCGGCCCCAGCCGTGTGCTCCAGGGCCAGCGTACCGCCGTGGCCCTGCGTGACGATGTCGTAGCTTAGGCTGAGCCCCAGCCCCGTGCCGGTGCCGGTCGGTTTGGTGGTGAAGAACGGCTCGAAGATCTTCTCCCGGAGTTCAGGGGGCACTCCCGGTCCATTGTCAGACACCCGGATCTCGACGTGCTCGCCCCGGTGGCGTGTGCCAACGGTGACGGTGGGCCGGTATGCAGGGTCGGCGTGCGCCGCGTGCGCGTGGACGGCGTCCAGCGCATTGCCGACAAGGTTAAGCACGACACGCCCGATCTCTTGGGGCATCAGTTCCACCGGGGGCATGGCCTGGGCAAGGTGGCGCTCAAGGGTAGCGCTGAGCTGAGGAATCCGCGCTCGTTTGCCATGGTGGGCTAGCGCTACGTGCTCCTCCACGAGCGCATTCACATCCGTCTGTACCCGGGCGCCCGTGCCTGTGGAGGCATGCTGCATCATCGCGTACACGATGGCGTCGGCCCGGCGCCCGTTCTGGTTGATGGCGACGGCGTTCTGCGTCAGGTAGTCGAGCAAGGGGTCGACCTCGGGCAGAACCTCCTCGACCGGCCGTTCGGGGTTCTCGCGGAGCACCTCGCGTAGGTCTTCAGCCAGCTCCTCGTTCAGCTCAGCGAAGTTGTTGACGAAGTTGAGCGGGTTCTTGAGCTCGTGGGCGATACCGGCCGTGAGCTGCCCTAGCGAGGCCATCTTCTCGGCATGGACGAGCTGCTGCTGTGTGCGCTGCAACTGCCCGAACGCCTGCTCCAGCTCCTCCTTCTTCTCCAGCTCGATGCGATGCCGTTCGTTTTCGGCACGCAGGGCCTGGGCCTGAGCCTCGGTGGCATGGGCCTGCAACTCGGCGGCCTCCGCCCGCAGCTGCACCCGCTCGACCTCCGCTCGCTGGCGCTCGCGGCGGATCAGCCGCTTTCGTTGGAGCCGGTTGGCCGCATACACACTGCTCAGGAAGAGCGCCAGGTAGATCCCGTAGGCCCAGACGGTCTCCCACCACGGGGGACGGATGGTCACCTGGACGGGTGTTTCGGCTTCGCCCCAGACGCCGTCGCTGTTGGCCGCGCGCACGTGAAACGTGTAGGTGCCCTGGTCGAGGTTGGTGTACGTGGCGGTCCGCTGTGTTCCGACGTCCCGCCAGTCGGTGTCGTAGGGGTCGAGGCGGATGGCGTACGTGTTCTCGGCAGGCCGGGCGAAGTGGAGGCCCACGAAGTCGAAGGTCAGGTTGTGCTCGTTGTGGGCGAGCGTCAGGGTGGGTTGGGTGCGCAGGTTCACCGTCACCGGGGCATTCTCCGCGGGCGTATCGCCGGTGCCGAAGAGGGTCAGGCGCTCGATCAGTACCTGCGGTGGTACGGGGTTGTCTCGCACCTGCGCAGGGTGGAAGGCGTTGAGGCCCTCCACGCCGCCCACGTACATCCAGCCGTCGTCGCTTTGGGCGAACGCCCCGGCATTGAACTCCTGAGCCTGTAAGCCATGCTCGATACCGAAGACCTTGATGCGTCCGGTATCGGGGTTGAACCGGGCCAGCCCGTTGTTGGTGGTGAGCCAGAGCCGCCCGTCCTCGTCCTCCATAATGCCGTAGATGGTGTTGTCCGGCAGGCCGTCGGCCATGGTGTAGTGCTGGATGTGGCCGGTGCGCGTGTCCAGACGGTTCAAGCCCGTGTTCTGCATCCCGATCCACAGGACACCGGGTTCACGAGCGCGCTCGCCCACTGAGAGCGTGATGTGCCCGCTCAGGCTGTTGGGGTCGTCAGGGTCGTGTCGGTACTGCGTGAAGACGCCGGGCTGGGCGGGGTCCATCCGGCTGAGGCCATCGAACGTGGCGATCCACAACAGGCCATCGGAGGCCTGGAAGATCCTGATGATCATGTTATGGGTCAGCGACGTGGAGTCTTGCGGGTCGGCCAGGTAGCGCGTGAACCGTCTCGTGGAGCGGTCCATCTGGTTGAGCCCTCGTTCTGTGCCTATCCAGAAGCGGCCTGCTTCGTCTTCAAGCATCGCCGAGATGACATAGCTGTCGCTGATGCCGGTCGAGTCGTCGGCGCGGATCTTCCCCGTGTCCAGGTCCAGGACGCCCAGGGCGCCATTTCCGCCCATCGTGCCCATCCACACGTGGCCGGTCCGGTCTTGGTAGACACTGCTGACGCCTGCGTTGGCGGGTAGGGAGCCGGGCTGGGTGGGTGCATGCGTCCAGCGTTGAATCTGGCCGGTGGTGCGGTCAATACGGTGCAGGGCCCCATGGTCGTCTTCGCCAAGCGTGCCCGCCCAGAAATGACCATTAGCCCCGGCGGTCACGGAGAAGATCTTGTTCTCCTTGAGGCTCTGCGAATCGCCGGGGATATGCCGGTAGAGCTGGAAGCCACCGGCCAACACGTTGAGTTTGTTGAGCCCGGCCCCGTTGGCGCTGCCCGCCCACAACACGCCGGCCCGATCCATGTGTAGCGACGCGATCTTGTCGGCGCTCAGGCTGAAGGGGTCGGTGGGGTTGTATCCGTACAGGGTGGTCTGCCCGGTGCGCACGTCGAACCGGCCGATCCCGTAGGCCTCGGTGGCCACCCACAGGATCTGCGAGTCCAGGGGGTCTGGGGCGATCGCCGTCGTCCCGTTTCGGCTGGAGTCTGTGGGGTTGAGCGGGAAGTAGGTGGCCTGGCCGGTGGACACATCGAACCGAGCGGGCCCCTGCCCAGTGGCCAGCCACAATACGCCCTCGGCGTTAGGCGGCTCGTAGATGTTGCTCACGAAGCGCCTACCGCCTGGGTGCCCAGCCTGCTTGGTCTCGGCGTCGTACAGGTAGCGCTCAAAGCCACGCTCTGGGGCCGCCGTGTCCATCCGGTTGAGGCCATGGGGCGCGCCCGCCCAGAGGTGTCCTCGCTCGTCGATAAGCAGGCTTCTCACACCAGGGTGGCTCACGCTACGTGGGTCAGCGGGGTCATGCCGAAAGACCATCAGGGCTTCCGAGGTGGGATCGAGGCGGAGCACCCCCACGTTTCCCATCGCTATCCAGATGTGTCCTCGCGGTCCCTCCACGATCGCAAAGATATCCCCCACGGTTTCTTCCAGATCCAGGTCGTACCGCTGAAAGGTGCCCGCGGCGGGGTCCATCCGGGCGATCCCTGTGGTGGTACCCACCCACAGGCCGCCGTCTCGCGCTTCGTGAAGGGCGTAGACCGGACCAGTCGGGATCGAGGTTGGGTCAAAGGAGCGGGTGCGGTAGTTGGTGAAGCCATATCCGTCGAACCGGTCCAGGCCGCTCCGCGTGCCGACCCACAGGAAGCCATGCCGGTCCTCCAACAGCGCCCGGACGGTGGTTTGCGACAGCCCATCCGCCTGCGAGAACCGCTCGAAGCGCACGTGTGGGCTGACGGCCTGGCTAGGCGGGGGCGCCTGTCCGAAGGCTAGGGTGGTGGCCGTCAGGAGCACCAGGGTCAGCCGCATGCGCATGGCATCACGCTGGAGGATGGATGGGGGCAGCGAAGCTTCTCTTTAGTAGATACGACACCCCCGCCAGATCGGCTCATAGGCCATGGAAGAATCGGCGCAAGCCGAGTAAGAGAATCGACTGATAAGGGCTTGGGGGCGTGTGACGCCGAGTCTCCCTCGTCCTCCACTCATCCACCCGGCGTCACCACCGTCACCCCGGCGGTGGTGTGCTGGTCCATCTGCATCAGCGCCTCGCTGGCCGCCTCCAGGCCGATCGTCCGGCCGAGCAAGGCCGCGGGGTTGAGCCGCCCCGACTCGATCATCGCCAGCATCGGGCCGTAGCGGTGAGCCTGCATGCCATGGCTACCTAGGATCTCCAGCTCATACGCGATCACCCGGTCCATGGGGAGGGCGGGGGTGCGGTGCTCGGCCAGCAGGAGGCCCACCTGGACGTGTTTGCCTTGCTTGCGTAGGCTGAGGATCGAGTTAACGCACGTGGTTGGGTGCCCGAGAGCATCCAGCGAGACATGCGCCCCGCCCTGGGTGAGTGCCACCACCGCTTCAACGACGTCCGGGACCTGGGTGGCATTCACCGTGGCCACGGCGCCGAGGGCCCGCGCCCGCGCCAGAGCCTCCTCGGTGATGTCCACCCCAATCACATGGGCCCCCATTGCCTGCGCGATCATGACGGCTGAAAGCCCCACACCACCGCAGCCGTGGACCGCCACCCACTGCCCAGCCGCCACGCGTCCCTGATCAACGAGGGCACGGAACGCGGTGATGAACCGGCATCCCAGGCTGGCCGCCGCCGCATAGTCCATGGCCGGCGGGAGGCGCACCAGGTTGAGGTCCGCTCGGTGGATCGAGACGTACTCGGCCAACGTGCCCCAATGCGTGAAGCCCGGCTGGAACTGGTCGTCGCACACCTGCTGCTGGCCGGACAGGCATGGAGGGCATGTGCCGCAGCCGCCCACGAAGGGGACCGTCACGCGGTCGCCCACCGCCCAGCGCGTGACCTCGCGCCCCACCGCTTGCACGACGCCCGCCACCTCGTGGCCCGGCACGTGGGGCAGGGTGATGTCCGGGTCATGCCCTGCCCATCCATGCCAATCGCTCCGGCAGAGGCCGGTGGCTTTCACCGCCAAGACCACCCCATGCGGCTCCGGCGCCGGGTCGGGGACCGTTCGGAGCTCAGGCGGCGTGGCAAAGGCGTCGTAGACAAGCGCTCTCATAAGGCCTCCACCCTCCCCAAGGCGTCGATCCGGTAGGGCACCCCGCCGAGCAGGAGGAGGCCTTGAGTCTCGGGGCTGGCGCGCTCGGTGCCGTGCTTCACGTCGATACGAATGACGCGTCCCTCGAAGTCAGTCGATACGCGCTCCACCAAGGTGTGCCCGATCACCACGCGTTGCGCGTCGTAGAACGCCAGCGTGGTAGACAGCACATCGGGGGTGACGCGCGTGTAGTGCTCTTTGTAGTCTTGCACGAGGCCTCGGTACCAAAGCGGTCCCTGGCGACCCATCACGAGGTGCGCGCGGGGCGTGTCGCCGGGGGTGCTGTAGAGCGTGGGGTCATCGAGGTGAGGGCGAGCGAGGGCGTTGACCTCGTCCAGCGAGAGCTGGTTGGCCGCGAGGGCGGGACTGAGCCCGGCGTGGACATAGAGGTCCCGGCCGATCTTTTTCATCACCGCCTTGCTGCGGAGCCATCGACCCAGCTCGGTGTCGGCCGCGAAGAGGCGACGCAGGTCCTGGCGGCGGTCCCCACTGCCGCCGATCTCCAGCGCCGCGCGGATGTACTTGGGGCGTGCATAGCGCCCGTTCCCGTGCAGGTTCATCGCCTCGTGGTTGCCAAGGATGAAGTGCACGTGCCCCCGGGCCTCTTGGGCCTGCTGCTCAAGGCGGTAGATGAGCCAGAGCGTGGGCAGCACGTCAGAGCCTCGGTCCACGAAGTCGCCGAGGAGCACCACATGGCCCCGTCCGAAGCGCCAGTTGAAGGAGGCATCGATGACTCCGTGAGCGTGGAGCAGCCCCACGAAGGCCTCGAAGTTACCCTCGATGTCGGAAACGGCCAGCAGCGTGTCCGGGACAGGGTAGACAAGGCCATCAGGCGGGTGCGTATCCCGAAGCTGCACCGTGAACGAGTCGCGCGCGGCGTTGTCAACCCGTACGAGCAGCGTATCGCTGGTGTGAAGGCGACGGTGGAGCGTACTTGTGGCGTCGACCGTGTAGACTGAGTCGGCCACGACGTAGGGGCCGTCCACGCCGTGGAAGTCGTAGCGCTTCTCCTCGAAGAGCTGGAAGCGCCCGGCCTCCTCGTCGTAGCCGAGCACGATGAGGCCACCGCCGCTGATGGTCCCATCCGTGTAGCGGACCAGCACGGCGAGCACGACAGGCAAGGACAGCAGCAAGACGATGGCCACCTTCAGGGCCGTCTTCAGGACTCGACGCATAGGGCGGGCACGCGGGTGGGGCAGATGCCTGAAGCTAGCTCAAGAGGCGCTCAGGGGCAATGCCGCGTGTAGGGGCCCACCGAATTGTATTCGTTACCCTGGATGATCCAGGTACTGTGTCGTATTATACCTGTATCCTCCATGTATACTATATAAGTGTTATGATCTCGCGCGAACTTGCTGGCGCTTCAGCCCGGCCACTCATCCTCTCGGTCCTGGTAGGGGGTGAGAGCTACGGCTATGCCATCATCCAGCAGCTTGAACGCCTCTCAGACGGGGTGCTCTCGTGGGACGATAGCACGTTGTATCCGGTCCTGCATCGCCTGGAGAACGAAGGTTTGCTGACCTCCTCGTGGCGCAAAGCGGCCAACGGGCGCCGCCGCAAATACTACCGGCTGACGGCCCGGGGCGCAGAGGCCCTGGAGGCCGAAAAGCGCCAGTGGCTGTGCGTCGACACCGTACTGGCTCAGCTCTGGGGGTTGCAGCCCCGTCTCACGTGAACCCTGGATCGGCCCCACAGCCTCTGACCGCCCTCGCTATGTCCACCGTTTTCGATCTGGAAAAGGCCCTGGCCGCTTGGCGGCGTCCCCTCGAGCACAGCCGTGCGCTGTCTGCCGAGGATCTGGAAGAGCTCGAGCACAGCCTGCGTGACCGTGTCGAGGATCTCGTTGACGAGGGCCAGCCGCCGGAGGCGGCGTTTCGAGAGGCCGTGCGCCGCATGGGGTCCTACCCGCAGGCCGACACAGAATATCGCAAGGTCTATTGGGGCAAACGTCGTCGCCGTGGCGAGGTGCTCCCCGCGCTATCGTGGTACGCGTCCATGCTCATCAACTATCTCAAGGTGGCCCTGCGCAACCTGAAGCGGCAGAAAGGGCACAGCTTCATCAACATCGCGGGGCTCACGCTGGGGCTGGCATGCTGCCTGCTCATCTTCCAGTACGTGAGCTTCGAGCAGAGCTTCGACCGCTTCAACGAGCAGGCAGACGATCTCTTTCGGTTGTACTCGGTAGAGGTTCAGGGCGAGGCTGAGCCGGTGACGGAAACGACCACAGGCTGGGCGGTGGGTCCGGCGGTGGCCGAAGCCACGCCGGACGTCGTCCGCTTTGTGCGGCTGCATCCGGACTACGGCCGCACCATTGTGTCAAACCCCGCGCAGCCAGGACAAGTGTTTGAGGAAGAGGGGGGCGTCTATTATGCCGATCCGGCCCTCTTCGAGATGTTCTCCTACCCGCTGCTCCAGGGCCAGCCGGGCCAGGTGCTGGCCGAGCCGGGCACGGTGATCCTCTCGGCCTCCGCTGCCCGCACCTACTTTGGCGATCAAGATCCGCTGGACCAGGTGCTCGACATCACCGGGTGGATCAGCGGTACGTTTCGGGTGGCGGGTATCTTTGCCGACGTGCCGGCCCACTCGCACCTACAGTTCGACGTGCTCCTGCCGATGGACGATCTGCTCCAGCGGAGCGCCTTTTCCGACCCGGAAACGGGCTGGGGGTGGATGAACTTCATCACGTATGTCCAGCTCCGCTCGGGCGCGGACCTGGAGACGGTCGAGCACACGTTCACCGAGGTGTTGCAGCGCCACCGCGGCGATTCGTTCCAAGCCCGCGAGGTGGTAGCCCATCAGCGTGTCCAGCCGCTGCGGGATGTGCATCTCAACGAGGAGTTGGCGGCGCCGACCACGGTCACCGGCAGCTACCGGGCCGTTCGCTTCTTCACGCTCATCGGCCTGGTCACGCTACTCATCGCCTTGGTCAACTACGTCAACCTGGCCACGGCCCGGGCGCTGCGGCGAGCCCGGGAGGTAGGGGTCCGCAAGGTGGTCGGGGCCCAACGTAGGCAACTCATCACCCAGTTTATGCTGGAGTCGGCGCTCATCAACCTGGCGGCTCTCGGGCTGGCGGTGGGTCTCGCCCTGGCGCTGCGTCCCGTGGTGAACGAGCTCGCCGGGACCAACCTGACGTGGGCCATGTGGGCCAGCCCCGGCTTTTGGACGCTGCTGCTGACCCTGTTTGTCATCGCGACCCTGCTGGCGGGGTGTTATCCGGCGCTGGCCCTCTCGGCCTTCCGACCGGTGAAGGTCTTGAAGGGCGCGGCCACCGGGCGGGGCCAGGGACGGCTCCGGCAGGCGCTCGTGGTGCTTCAGTTTGCCGCGTCCATTGGGCTGCTGATTGGGACGGCCGTGGTGTACCGACAGCTCGACTTCATGCAGGGTAAGGAACTCGGCATCGACCTGGAGCAAGTGCTCACGGTGCCGGCGCCGCGGGTGTTGCCGGAGGAGACGAGCCGAACGGACGCGGTCCAGACCTTCGCCGAGGCGCTGCGTCGCCTGCCGGCCGTCCGGCAGGTCGCCACGTCGAGTGCGCTGCCGGGCCGGGGGTTTTCGTTTTGGACGGACAACATCCGGCAAATGTCAGCCGATCCCTCGGCCGAGGTGCCGGGGGGGATCGTCTGGGTGGACACCAGCTTTGTGTCGCTCTATGGCCTTGACCTACTCGCGGGGGGGCCGCTCGGGCGGTTGAGCCTTGTGTCGGAGGATGGGCCTGAGCTGATTGTGATCAACGAGACGGCGCTGCGTGCCGTGGAGTTTGACACACCGGACGAGGCGGTGGGGCAGCCGCTGTACGTGAGTGGTGAGCGGCGCATCGCGGCCGTCGTGCGTGACTTCGACTGGTCGTCGGCCCACGGCGCCCGGGAAAACATGACCTTCTTTCTGTCGGAGGGTCAGCCGCAGCTGTCGGTCAAGCTCAGCACGCGCGACCTCCCCGCCACGATCGCGGCTGTGGAGGCCGCCTACGAGGGATTCTTCCCGGGCAATCCGTTTCGCTACAGTTTCGCCGACGAGCGTTTCGCTCAGCAGTATCAGCGCGACGAACGTTTCGCCCGGCTTTTTGGGCTCTTTGCGGCGCTCGCGATGGTTATTGCCTGCCTAGGGCTGTTTGGGCTGGCCTCGTTCACGGCGCAGCAGCGCACCAAGGAGATCGGCGTGCGAAAGGTGCTGGGGGCTTCAGTACTGGGCCTAGTCGCTATGCTCTCCGGGCAATTCCTCAGGCTCGTCGGGTGTGCCTTTCTCGTGGCCGCCCCATTGGCCTACGTGGTTCTGCAACGTTGGCTCGTAGACTTTGCCTACCGCATCGACCTGGGGCCGCTGATCTTTCTCGTGGCGGGCGGTCTCGTCCTCGTCATCGCCCTGCTGACCGTCAGCTACCAAGCTCTCCGCGCGGCCCTGACCGACCCTGTGCAGAGCTTGCGCTACGAGTGAGGCTGTACGCCGTGCTGGCTGAGTGTCCAGGTGCCTGGAGGATGGGCATCGAGTCGGGTCACGTGGAGGGGTTCGACCGCGAAGCCGAAGGCCGCGGAGGAAGGCAGGCCGAGTGAGGCACACAGGAGGGCGCGGATGGATCCGGCATGAGCCACAACCAGAGTGGGCCCTCGGGCTTCTCTCTTCCAGTCATCCACCCACGTTTCCACACGCGCTCGGAGTGCTTGGAACGACTCCCCACCCGGCGGGGGTGTGTTCACCCAGTCGGTCATCCAGGCGGTGAGCGCCGCCGGGTCCTCCCGTTCGAGCGCGTCCCAGGTGGCGCCCTCCCAGCGTCCGAAGTGAACCTCGCGGAGGCGCGCGTCCACGTGGGGGGTGAGGCCCCAGCGGGCCGCCAGCGGCGCGGCGGTGGCACGGGCACGCGCAAGGTCGCTGCTGACGAGGTGGGCGGGTGGTACCGGCCAGATGGCCTCACAGGCCTCAGCAAAGACCTGAACGGCCGCGTGGCCCGCCTCGGAGAGGTCAACGTCGAGGTGTCCAACCACCTGGCCGGGCGGTGCGGCCGTGGGCGCGTGGCGGACGAGCCAGAGCGGGGTAGGTGGGTGCATCAGCTGCGCAAATCAGAGGGTGAGCGCAAGACCGTCAGGCCTTAGCGTGAATGGGAACGGCAAAGGGTAGGGCCACGATGTATCGTGGTGCGTGTTGAGCGGGTTCGTCGGCCCTGGGGGGCCGTGGATGTCGAGAATGGTGAATGATGCGCATACTTCACCATTCACCATTCACCATTCAAACCGCCGATTCGTCCTTGGTGGGGCGCTAAACACATACCTTTCGTGGCCCGGCGATGCGTCATCCGCCGAGGTCGGCGGCGAGGGTGAGGTAGACCGCCGTCTCGGTCAGGCTGTTGACGGCGCCGAGCGCATCGCCGGTGAGGCCGCCGAGGATACGGCGGAGGTACCAAGCGCCCACCAGCGTCACGCCCACCGCGGTGCCCAACACGGGCAGCGCCTGCCATCGCACGGCCACGGCCACGCACAGCACGGCCACCACGGTCCCGGCAACGAGCCGCCCTGGCGTCACGCTGGCGGCGAACGGCTTGCTCTTGGCGCCGCTGTGCTGGACGTACGGAAGCCGCCAGATGAGCGGCAGACTCGACCAGCGCCCCAGCACATGGCCTGCCACCAGGGCGCCCACCACGGCGGCCGTCCCTTGGTGCGCTACGACGGCCAGCGCACCCAGCTTGGCGGCCAGTGTGAGGACGAGGGCGACGGTGCCGTACGTGCCCATCCGG
>JBCDJV010000001.1:0-163336 GCA_038747425.1 Bacteroidota bacterium | reverse complement strand
GGCGATGGTGCCGCCCAGGCCCGTTCCGTAGACGTTCGGAGACGAGTCGCCCAGCGTTTGTCCCTGCGCCGGGCCGGCCGGGTGCAGGACGAAGCCGAAGATCAACAGCAACCAGGCGCGAGGCACGGAGGGCAGGGCAGAGAGAGGAGACCGCGATGCTGAGGAAACCGGACCGGCATTCCTTATGTTCTCAGCGCCCCCGTTTTTGCCCTGCTCGACCCTCCGGTTCGTATCGTGCCTATCCCCCTTCGCCTTGCCCCGCTGGCGCTTGTGATCGCCCTCGTTGGATGCCAGCCGGCACCGCCCCCCAGTGCCTCCCCAGAGGCGGCCCCGGCCGTGCCGCAGCCCGTGCTCGCCACGTATGCCGATACGCTGGCCATGCGTGCCTACGAGGCGTCTGGTGGCCTGGAGGCCTGGGCCAGCGTACCCTTCCTGCGGTTCGACTTCGGGGTCGAGCGCGACGGGGAGCGGTCCGTTTTCCGCCACCACCTCTGGGATCGTCAGACCGGGGCCTACCGCGTGGAGTGGTCGCCGGGCGAGGACACCACGTATGTGGCCGTCTTCGACGTGGACACGCAGGACGGCGACGTGTACCTCAACGGCGACCCCGTGACCGCCGAGGTCAAGCCCGACCTGATGGCCCAGGCCTACCGGGCCTACATCAACGATACCTACTGGATGCTCTTTCCCATCAAGCTCATGGACGAGGGCGTCAACCGGACCTACATGCCGGACTCCTCGCAGGGCACCACAGAGGTCATCCACCTGACCTTTGGCAACGTAGGCATGACCCCTGGTGACCAGTACTGGGCCACCATCGACGCCGCCACGGGGCAGGTCACGGACTGGTCCTTCGTGCTGCAAAGCCGCCCTGAGGGCCCTGCCCGGGCCTACACGTGGACGGACTACGTGACGCTAGAGGCCCCTGGCGGACCCATTGAGGTGGCCCAGCGCAAGCAAGCCGCCGGCGGAGGGGTGGCGCTGCTCACCGACAACGTGGCCGTGCTCACCGAGGTGACCGCCGAGCAGTTTGCCCAGCCCACGGCCTGGCTCGACTCTTGACCAAGGTCCCTGGTGGGCGGCTCTCAGAGGACGTCGAACCCCGCTCGCCGACCAAACCAACACCTCAACGCCCTTTTAGACCATCAGCTCGGCGCGCAGGACGGTCACGGCCTGCCCGCTCAGGTGCACGCGGTCTCCCTGGGGATGAACCCGCACAGTGCCCCCGCGCGCCGAAGCCTGGAAGCCCACCAAGCGGTCTCGTCCCAGACGCTTTTGCCAGTACGGGGCCAGGCAGCAGTGTGCTGAGCCAGTCACTGGATCTTCCGGTACACCAGCTCCAGGTGCGAAGAAGCGAGAGACGAAGTCATAGTCGCCTCCTTCGGCCTGGGCCGTCACGATGACACCCCGCATCCCGATGGCGGACAGCGTAGACGCGTTGGGGTGCACAGCCCGAACCTCGTGCTCGGTGGGCACGGCCACGAGCCAGTCTGTGCCGTTGGTGCCAGCGAAGTCCACAGCCTCCAGCCCCAGCGCGTGGAGCAGTCCCTCGGGGGCCGGCTGTTCCTCGGGGGGCTGAGCAGGGAAGTCCAGCGTGATCCACCCATCGCTGCCGCGGGTGGCGGCCAGGGGTCCGCTGCGGGAAGAGAATCGGGCGGTGGCGGTGGGAGAGAGGTAGCCGTGTGTCCAGAGAACGTGGGCACTGGCCAGCGTGGCGTGGCCGCACAGGTCCACCTCGGTGGTGGGTGTAAACCAGCGCAGCCCGAAGCCGTGGGCCTGCGGGGTCAGAAAGGCCGTCTCAGACAGGTTCATCTCCAGCGCAATGCGCTGCATCTGATCCTCGGGCAGGGGCTCTGGATGGATACAGACGGCGGCTGGGTTTCCGCGGAAGGGTACGTCGGTGAAGGCATCGACCTGGTGAATGAGCATCGCGTAGGGGGTTGATGGATGGCGGCAGAAAAGATAGAAGACGGAGAGGCGGATCCACAATCGGGAGGCGGGGCAATCCCACTGTGCGTATCCTGCGGGTACGACCCGTCGTTCACCCTGTGCCGTGTATGTACCCGTTGATCCGCCCCCTCCTGTTCAAGCTCGACGCCGAGCAGGCCCATCACCTGAGCATGCGCACGGCAGAGACCGTGCAGGCGGTGTCCCCGCACCTCGTGGCGCCCCTCTTCCACTATGAGAACGATCGGCTGGCCCAGACCGTGTGGGGACGCCGCTTTGCCAACCCTGTGGGCCTGGCCGCAGGGTTCGACAAGGACGCCAAGCTGATCCCGTTTTGGCGAGCGCTGGGCTTTGGATTTGTCGAGGCCGGGTCTGTGAGCGCCCGGCCGGCACCTGGCAACCCGCGGCCCCGTGCGTTCCGGTTGCCACTGGACCGCGCTCTCGTCAACCGCATGGGGCTCAACAACGAAGGAGCGGCCGCCGTGGCGGCCCGCATCCACGCCTTGGGCCTTCGGCGACCCCTCCCCTTGGGCCTCAACCTAGCAAAGACCCACGATCCCGCCATCCTGGGCGAAGCCGCCGTGGCGGACTTCCGCGAGAGCTTCCGCCTGCTGGCTCCGCTGGCGGATTACGTGGCGCTCAACATCTCCTGTCCCAACACGGCTGAAGGCAAGACCTTCGAAGCCCCAGACGCCCTGGAGGCCCTGCTGGAGGCCATCTTCGCCGATCGCACGGCGCTAGGCCTGACGGTACCGGTTCTCCTCAAGCTATCGCCGCCCGCCTCCCAGACGGTGGACCCCGATGCCCTGGCGCCGACGATCGCGCTGGCGCAGACCTACGGCGTCCACGGCTTCATCGCCACCAACACCGCCTCGGACCGAGCCGGCCTGCACACCGATGAGGCCCAGCTCCATGCCATTGGGCGCGGCGGTCTCAGCGGGGATCCGCTGGCGGGCCGGTCCACGGCGCTCATTCGTCACCTCTACCGGGCTACCGAGGGAGCCCTCCCCATCATCGGAGTGGGGGGGGTGGCGTCGGCCGCGGCCGCCTATGCGAAGATCCGCGCCGGCGCCACCCTGGTGCAGTGCTACACCGGCCTCGTGTACGAGGGCCCAGGCCTCGTGAAGCGCATCAAGCGCGGCCTCGTAGAACGGCTGGACCGGGACGGCCTGCCCACGCTGCGAGACGCGGTGGGGCGAGGGGCGTGAACACGTAGTCCTTGGCCGCTACGAACGTTCAAACGCAACCCCGCCGTTCCCATCCATACTTTCTCGTTACTTAACACTGTTCACCTTGCTATTTGGGAGATGGCTAGTCTGATGGGGGGCAACTTTTCGGGGGAAACGCGCTTAGATGGGACCGTTTTGTTGTGTTTTCGTCCATATTGACCCCACCGTTCAATGCCCGCGCTGGTTGAGTTCACCACCATGCCTGAGCTCTTCTACGGCTTGCTCCGCCGGTTTGAAGGGAAGCAGCGCACCGTCCTTCGCTACAAAGATCGCAAGACCAAAGAATGGATCCCCATCACGTGGGATGAGCTCCGAGACCAGGTCCATGCTATGGCGGGCTATCTCCACCAACAGGGGGTGCGCCCGGGGGACCGCGTGGCGGTCCTGTCTGAGAATCGCCCCGAGTGGACCGTCACCGACCTCGCCACCCAGATTCTGGGCGCGGTCAACGTTTCGCTTTACACCACCCTGCCGGCGTCGCAGGTGGCCTACATCCTGAAGGATTCCGGCGCGAAGCTGTTCATCACCTCCACCAGCCTCCAACTTCGTAAGGCCAAGGAGGTCTTCGATGAGTGTCCGGATCTGGAAGGCGTCGTGGCCATGAGCGAGTTGCGCAGCGACCATCCAGCGTACGTCACCCCGTGGGACGATGCGCTGGCGGCGGGGGCCACCTACTGGGCGGAGCACGAAGCCACCCTGCGCCCGCTAGCCGAGGCGGTGACACCGGCGGATCTCAGCGCCCTCATCTACACCAGCGGCACCACGGGCAACCCGAAGGGCGTCATGCTCACGCACGACAATTTTTCGAGCAACGTGGTCTCGTCGCTCGGGCGCATCCGGTTCGAGGAGGACGACCACCACCTGTCCTTCTTGCCGCTCTGCCACTCCTTCGAGCGCACGGCGGGCTACATCGCCGTGTTGGCCTGTGGGGCCACCATCAGCTACGCCGAGAGCATCGACGCCGTCAGCAAGAACCTACCCGAGGTACGGCCCACCGTCATGATCTCGGTGCCACGTCTCTTCGAGCGCATCTACAACCTCATCGCTAACTCCGTGAAAGACGGTTCGCCGATCCAGCAGCGGATCTTTGGCTGGGCCGTCAATACGGGCAAGAAAGTAGCCGATAAGCAGCGCGACGGCCGGAGTGCGGGCCCGATTCTGGGGCTTCAGCAGAGCCTGGCGCACAAGCTGGTCTTCGCCAAGCTGCATGAGAAACTAGGGGGCAATCTGCGCTTTGCGGTCTCGGGAGGCGCCGCCCTCCCGAAGGACATCGGCGAGTTCTTCGAGGCCGCCGGCATCAAGATCATCGAGGGGTACGGCCTGACGGAGACGTCGCCGGTGCTGGCCTTCAACCCGTTCGACCGGCCGCGCTATGGGACCGTCGGCCACGTGATTGACGGCGTCACGGTGGGCATCCAGCGCTTGGAAGATGGCACCATCATTCAGGAGGTGCGCGGCGAGGATTATCCCACCACGGTCTCCACCCGCGAGGGCGAGATTATCGTCAAGGGTCCCAACGTGATGAAGGGCTACTGGAACAACGAGACCGTCACCCGCGAGTCCATCGACGACGACGGCTGGTACCACACGGGCGATGTGGGGCAGTTTGACAGCGGGTACCTGCGCATCACGGACCGCATCAAGCACATGATTGTGTCCAAGGGCGGCAAGAACATCTACCCGGGGCCCATTGAGGACGGCTTCAAGACCACCACCTGGATCGACCAGATCTCAGTGGTCGGCGAGGGCCGTGAGTACCTGACGGCGCTGGTGGTACCGGACCTGGATGCGCTCAAGAAGTACGCGCGCGAGCAGGACATCACCACCGCTACCGAGGCCGATCTGCTGGCCCACGAAGCTATCCAGAAACTGTTCTCGACCGAGTTCAGGCAGTACTCGCGCAAAGCGGCCTCGCACGAGAAAATCCGCGACTTCCGGCTCATCGCCGAGCCATTCACCGTGGACAACGGCATGATGACGCCGACGCTCAAGCTCAAGCGTCGCGCCATCGAAGACGCCTACGGCCACCTCATTGAGGACATGTACGCGGGCGTCGTCTGAGATGCGGCGCTGCGCGTACCTCACCATGCGTGACCTGGCCGGGTTCTACACCTACGATCGGCTCACGTACGCGCCCTTGCGCCAGCGCGGTTGGGCCGTCACCGAGGTCCCCTGGCGCCAGCCGAATGTGCGCTGGGGCTTCTTCGACGCCGTGGTCATTCGCACCACCTGGGACTATCAGCAGGCCCCGGGCGCGTTCATGCAGGTGCTGGAGGCCATCGACCGGTCCGAAGCCTACTTGCTCAACCCGCTGGAGCTGGTCCGCTGGAACGTGGACAAAGGCTACCTGCGTGCCCTGGAGGCGCAGGGCGTTCCGGTGGTCCCCACTCGCTGGTGGTCGTCGCTCACCCGGCCTGCGCTGACCACGCTGTTTGAGGACTTCGGGACGGCCCAGGTGGTGGTCAAGCCTACCGTGGGGGCCAACGCCGACGATACCTTCTGGCTCAACGCGGCCCAGGAAGAAGCCTGGGCCCCAGCGCTTGGCGCGTTTGCCGATCGTCCGGTGATGGCGCAGCCCTTTGTGCAGGCCGTCGTGGACGAGGGTGAGTTTTCGCTCTTCTTCTTCGACGGCGCGTACAGCCATGCCATCCTCAAGACTCCCAAGCCTCACGACTTTCGCGTGCAGGAAGAGCATGGGGGTCATATCCAGGCCACCCAACCTTCTGCCGCCTTGATCGCCCAGGCCGAGCAGGTGGTGTCGGCGTTGCCCACGTCTTCCCTCTATGCACGTGTGGACCTGGTACGGATGCCCGGTGATGCGTTCGCGGTGATGGAGGTCGAACTCATCGAGCCGTCGCTGTACTTCAGCTACGACGCGGCCTCCCCGGTCCGCTTTGCCGAGGCGCTGGTGGCCTGGATGGATCGCTCTTGATCTGACCGCTCTCGATCTGGGGGTTGCGGATGCCCGGTCTGGGCGTCCGGAGAGGAGCCCGTGTCCCGCTCACGCTCCTCTCGGATCTCATGGCCATCGCCGCTCTTCATCGCGTCCACCCGGCTCACCTCTCCCGCTACGACCTGGGCACCGGCCGCGCCCATGTGGTGCGCTTGCAGCAGGATGCCTGGCGCCCGCTCATCACCTTTGACCGGCGGTACACGGTGTGCAATGCGTACAACCTGGCGCTGATGGCGGAGGCGGCCTACCTGGGCGGCGAGGATGGGCAGGCCCTCCACCGCCTATTCAGCACGTGGTACCGAGACCCTGACCGCGAAGCCGCTCAGCGGACGTTGAGCGCCGACCCCATCCTGGCCCGCCTGCGCCGTCGCGATGCGTACCACCCCCGCGATCTGGCCTTCTTCTACGACCAGCAGACCGACACCGAAGGTTTCGGGGCTGTCTGCCGAGACCACCTGCTCATCGCCTTCCGTGGCACGGAGCTCACCGCCGAGCTCGATCTGGATAAGCTCCGAAGCATGGATCGAGACGTATCGACGGACCTCAACGTCCTCTTCAGGAGGTTTGGCCCAGACGGCCTGTTGGTGCACGAAGGCTTCTTGCTGGCCTTCCAGTCCATCCAGGACCAGCTCTTTCGCTTCGTCGACCAGTATGGAGGCTCCAGGCCTCGCATCATACTCACCGGACATAGCCTGGGCGGTGCCATGGCCACGCTGGCGGCGGCGTTTCTGCGCACCCGCGTGACGCCCCACGTGGTGCTGGTCACGTACGGGGCGCCGCGCGTAGGCAACCATGCTTTCGCCCACTACTACACCTACGAGCAGCCCATCACCGTGCACCGCCACGTGATGCACCAGGACGTAGTCCCCCAGCTTCCGCCAGGTCTGGGGCCGCCTACCCACCGGTCTCAGCGCCAGGGGCTGCGCGCCGCGCTCTACACCCATCATGGCTGGCCTATTCGGCTCGAGCACCCCCCAGACAGTGCCCCGTCGTCCGTGCATGGCATCACGGACCACTTCATGGCGTCCTACCTGGAGGCGCTCACCGCCATGAAGAAGGACGCCCTCGCACGTCACCAGCGCCCAGACCAAGCACCCCGCCTACGCACCCGGCGGGACGTGGAGCGCGAGCGTACCCGGCGCCTCATCGAGGAGCATCAGTTGCAGCTTCAGGCCCGGCGCCATGACGATGCCCTCCAGCGTTTGCCCAAGGACCACGAACACTATCATGAGCGGGAAGCTCACCGCCGGGCGGCCTCCGAGTTGCGGGTTCAAGCCCGCGCCAAAGCCGCCGAACGCGCGGGCCTTGAGCAAGAGCTCACGCGGTATCGCTGGGCGGGTCCTAGTGGGTACCCACCCCTTGTAGGCTCCTCCTATCGCCGCGTGCTGGAGGACGAGTGGGCTCGCCACCAGTAAGCCCTCGGCCTCTACGAAGTCCCCGCGAAGACTGGACGTAGGGTACCGCATGCCGTATATTTACGTCCCTTTGCCTGCTTGTAGGCATCGCGGGGTGTAGCGCAGCCCGGTAGCGCGCTTCGTTCGGGACGAAGAGGTCGTGGGTTCAAATCCCGCCACCCCGACACGGCCAAGCCAGCTCTCACGGAATAGTGGGGGCTGGCTTCTTCTTGGGCCCGTCTCCCGGCGGGCCCCCCTCTGGGGACGCTGGTCTCGCGGGTACCCAGGTGTCTTGTTCAGGCTTGCTGAGCGGGGACGCACGTCGGCGTTCATGCTATCGGGTGCGCAGTAGGCTTGCTTGCGATCAGGAATTGGAGCACGCCCAGACCCGTCAGAGGACTACTCAGTCAGTCAGGCTTTCCTGATGGCCCGGTCCCGCGAGCCGCCGTAGGCTGTCAGGGACGACCTCCACTGTTTCCCGGTCACCGTCAGGAGCACACCCATGAATGCTCAGAGAGAGACCCCACGCCGGATGCCCAAGGGCACGGTAGGCCGCAAGGAGCGGTTTCGCGATGTCCGCCACGATACCTACCAAGCCCGAAAAAAATGGCCACAGAACACGTGTTGCCCAGACTGTGGGGCCGCCTTCGTAGGGGGGCGCTGGGCATGGGCCAGCGTCCCCCGCGTGGAGCACGCGGTGCGCTGCCCTGCCTGCCAGCGCATGGCGGATCGGTATCCGGCGGGGTTCATCACGTTGCGAGGTCCCTTCGTAGCAACGTATCAGGACGCCCTCCGCCGGCTGATCTTTAACGTCGGCAAGGCCGAGATGAACGAGCGACCGCTGGAGCGACTGATGGACGTGGAGACAAAGGGCAACACCGTGGAGGTAACGACCACAGGCGTCCACCTGGCCCGACGCATTGGCCAGGCTCTCCACCGAGCGTTCGACGGAGACCTGAACCTGGACTATGCCGATGGCCAGATGATGGTGCGGGTGACCTGGGTACGCTGACTCGCGTTGCCCGTCCGATCCACCACGAGCCTCAGGAGAACGACGGGTTGGACAACCGACCGGCTGGTCTCAGATCAGATCCACCATCTGCTGCAGAACATTCTCTTGGGCCTCCATCGAGGCCACGGGCGCCGCTTCGACGGTCGCATACAGGAGGGTGGCCAGGCGGTCGTCCTGCCCGGCGGCCCACGCCGCCACGATATCGTTGAGGACCGCCACCGATTGGTCAGGTCCATCATGGACGGTGGCCATGAGGAAGTCGACCTGGTCTTCTGTCGTGAGTCCGTCCAAGGTCTCGACCTGCTGCGCCACGGTCTCAAACGCCACGCGGGGTTTGCTATCGGCTTTGGCGCGATGGAAGAAGTGAGCATCGACGCTTTCGCCGGTGGCGCCCGCTTGTTGCGCCACCACGCTGCTCAGCGTCAGCGCCCCCATCCAGGGCTCTACGGCGTCTAGCGCGCCTCCAGGCCTGCCAAAAGCCTCCAGGAACGCGTCCAGCTGCGCCTTCTGCTCCGCCGTGAGGGCCTCGGCCACCGGAGTTCCGCCCACGGCGGCTTGCATCATGGCCGGGGTGGCTTCGACCAAGAGGTCCAGGTCGAGCTCGAAGGCCACGCGCACCAAGCCCACCGCGACCCCTAGAATCTGAAGGGTCCTGATGATTGAACGACGCATGATTAGAGATCAAGCTGTTGAACAAGCTGGTGAGCGTCACGATGCGGGGTCTGGCGATCGGCCGTCGGCGGTTTGTGATGAGCGGCCCTCGCCCGGGATGAGCGGAGCCAGGGCAAGACCCAGTGCGTCTGTGCGAAGGTCGTATCTTGCCGCCTACGTCCCCCGATGGTAACTGACACGGCCTCGCCATGCCCACCCATTACGACGGCACGCCGGCCGAGCGCCGCGCCCTCGACGCCTTTATCAAGCTGAGCCGGGCCGCCGAGACGGCGAGCACGCGCATCAACGCACACCTGCATCAGCACGACCTCACCATCAGCCAGTTCGGCGTGTTGGAGGCACTCTACCACCTGGGTCCCCTCCAGCCCAGCGAGCTGGCCGCCAAAATCCTCAAGAGTACCGCCAACCTGACCACGGTGTTGGACAACCTGGAGCGCCGTCACCTGGTTGAGCGCCACCGCCGCACCGACGATCGGCGCCGCCTGGACGTACACCTCACCGACGCCGGCCACGCCCTCGTGCACCGCCTCCTCCCGGATCACGTCCGCGGCGTGGTGGCTTTTTTCGATGTGCTCACCGCCGAGGAGCAGAAGCAACTCGGCCACCTCTGCCGCGCCGTGGGGACCCAGTAACGCGGAACCGTCCATCGACACATACAGTTCGATAACGTATAGTTAAACATCGAAATAAAACACGTGGACTCATGAAACCAATTCAGGGGCTTCATCACATCACGGCGGCGGCCCGAGACACTCAGCAGAACGTGGACTTCTACGAGCAGGTCCTGGGGCAGCGCCTCGTCAAGACGACCGTCAATTTCGACGATCCCGGCACCTACCACCTGTACTACGGAGATCATGTAGGCACGCCGGGTACGGTCCTGACCTTCTTCCCGTGGCCAAACATGGTCCGTGGCCAGCGGGGCACGGGTGAGGCCGCTGCGGTGGCCTATGCGATCCCCGTGGCCTCTGTGGACTACTGGGCCGCCCACCTGGAGGCCCAAGGGGTGCCCGTGACGGAGACCACGACGCGCTTCGGAGAGCCGGTGCTGCGCTTCGCGGACCCGGATGGCATGCCGCTGGAGCTGGTGGCCACGGACGATCCCTCCACGATCGAGCCCTGGGCCGAGGGGCCGATCCCGGAAGCCCACGCCCTGCGGGGATTCCACAGCGTGACCCTCTGGCTGCGCGACGTAGGGCCGACCTCTGACCTGCTGATGGAGCAGCTCGGCTACACGTTTGTGGCTCAGGAAGGCGAGCGCTATCGGTACCAGGCGGCGTCCAACGATCGCGCCCTCTACCTGGATCTGCTTCACAAGCCAGATCAAGGCCCCGGCCGGTTCGGAGCGGGGTCCGTCCACCACATTGCCTTCCGTACCGTAGATGACGCCGAGCAGGCGGAGTACCAGGAACACCTCCGCGAGGCAGGGCACCAGGTGACCCCCGTGCGGGATCGCCAGTACTTCCGGTCCATCTACTTCCGCGAGCCTGGCGGTGTCCTCTTTGAGGTGGCCACAGACGCGCCTGGCTTCGCCTACGACGAGCCCGTGGAAACGCTGGGTGACCGTCTCAAGCTACCCGACTGGCTGGAGCCACGCCGTCCCCAGATCGAGCAGCGCCTTCCGGTCTTCGAGCGGCGGACCTGAAGGTGAACCGTCGTTGATCACCCCGCTCCCCGTGGCGCCCACTCATCACTCAACCATTCATCCTCCTGCCATGTCCAATACCTCGTTGACCCTCCCGGCACTGCCGCTGGAGGCTTGGGAAGACACCAAGCGCACCGTGCACCTGTACCTGCAGATTGTCGGCAAGATACGTCTCAAGCTGGCCCCTCGGAAAAACCACTGGTGGTACATCACGCTCTACGTGAGTCCGAAGGGCCTCACCACTGGCCCGGTCCCCTATGCCGAAGGGGTAGAGACGTTTGAGCTGACGCTCAACCTGCGGACGCATCAGCTGGAGTTGCTGACCAGTGAGGGCGCGTTTCATACCCTGCCACTGGGGGGCGGCCGCACCGTGGCGGCCTTCTACCATGCTCTCACCGAGGTGTTGGGCGGCCTGGGTATCGAGGCCGAAATCCTGGCAGAGCCCTTCGATATGGGCGTCGAGGAGCCTTTTGCCGACCTCACGGCCCCGGCCCCTTATGATCCCGAGGCTGTGGAGCGATTTTGGCGAGTGCTGCTGTGGGTGGATGGTGTTCTCAAAGAGTTCAGCGGCCGCTTCTACGGGAAGACGTCGCCGGTGCATCTGTACTGGCATCACATGGACCTGGTGGTCACCCGATTCTCCGGCAAGCGGGGCCCGGCGCTGGACCCGGCCATGCGTGTCTCGGACAAGGACGCGTACTCGCACGAGGTGATCAGCTCAGGCTTCTGGGCGGGCGACGAAAACGTGCGAGGAGCTGCCTTCTACACGTACGCCTATCCCTCGCCGTCGGGGATCGATCAAGAGGTCATCCAGCCGGAGGCCGCCCAGTGGGTGGACAGTAACGGCAGCCCCATGGCGATGCTCATGTACGACGATCTACGCGCGCATCCCGATCCGCGTCAGGCCCTGCTGGACTTCCTGGAGAGCACCTACCAAGCGGGCGCGCGCCGGGCCATGTGGCCGGCGGACGAGCTGACCTGCCCCCCCGTGGATATGCTGTGACGTTCGTACCCCCGCCGACTCGCTATGGGAACGTGCGGCCGGCCTTGGCTCGTTGAAGGCGCCGCTTCCGATGGTCAGCTCACCTCGCCGTGCTTCTTCACCCCGCTCACTACCCGTGGCCCGCGCCGCCCGAGGCGCTGTTCGACCGTCTTGGTCCGCTCGTGCTCGAGATTGGCTTCGGCGATGGGCGCTTTCTGGCGATGTTGCGCGATGCGCACCCTGGCTGGAACCTGATCGGGGCCGAGATCTCATCGGCAGCGGTCTTCCGGGCGTACCGGCGGATGCAGCGTGAGGCGGTGGACCGCGTGTGGCTCTACAAAGGCGAGGGGCCCTTCGTGGTGCAGCATCTGGTGCCTCGCCGCGCCCTGCATCGCATCTACGTCAATTTCCCGGACCCGTGGCCCCGGAAGCGCCATGCCGATCGGCGCCTGATGCGCCAGCCCTTCTTGCGTCTGGCCGCCACGCGGCTTGCTGAAGGTGGCACGGTGATGCTGACCACAGATCACTCGGACTACTTCCAGATGGCCGTCGCCGAAGGGCACGCCACGGGGCTCTATGAAGTCAGCCAGGGCGCCCCGCCGCCGCTCACCCTGCGCACCAAGTATGCCCTCAAGTGGCAGGACCAGGGGAAGCCCATCTACCACGTCACCCTGACCAAGCGCGCCGAGCCCGAAGAGACCTTCCCCGTCCGGCCACGCGTTGACCTCGCTATGCAACAAGCCCGTCTCCGCGGCGCCCTCCCGGTGCTCACTGCCTTCGAGAAGCTGGTTCACCGCTTTGAGGGGGGCACTGCGGTCTTCCGCCACGCCTACCGTCCGCTCGACCAGCCCGGCCTCATCCTCACCGCTCAGATTGACGAAGGGGATCTCATCCAAGACCTGCTCCTGGAAATCCGTCCAGATGCGGGCGCAGAAACCGTTCACCTCGGCATCAAGCGCTTCGGCGAAGTCATGCCCACGAAAGGGGTGGCCGAAGCCGTTCGTTTCGTGGCCCACTGGCTCGAAACACAGGGGCTGGAGCTAGAGGACGGCTGGTACTGAAGTCAGGATCCCGCGCCTGTGCAGGGGTTGACACCGGCACGCGGCGCTCCTACTGGTAGATACGGCGGCGAACATGGTTGAGAGTGGCGCGGACGCCGTGCTCCCGCATTCGCTGAACCATGTTGGAAGCGCGCCTGGCGGCGTACATGCGAAGCAGATGCCCCGCCTGTCTCGGATACCGGACGGTGGCGGCCGCTAGGCCGTGCGTAGCTTCTGTTGTCCGGAATCGGGCTCTCTCGAGCTCGTCCAACAAGTGGCGCCGCCGCACCTGCAGAGCACGGCGGAGGTGCCTGCGCGACCGGTACTGCCGTGCGAGACGCTCGTTGACGTTCAGCCGGTGCCGGCTGGACGCCTCCATCGGTGCCGTCTTGGTGATGCCGTTCGGGTTGGCGGTGTAGTAGTAGTAGGACTCACTGAGCATCCACAGCGGGCTGCCTGCGGCCAGGCAGTGTGTGAAGAACACGAAGTCCTGACCGTACTGGACCTGCTCATCCCACCGGAGCCCGCGATCCAGCAAAAACGAGCGCCGGAACATGGGTTTGAGCAGACCCAGCCGGAGCGAGTTGGGCCCAGCCAGATTGCCGAGTACGAACTCTGCGGCATCAATAGGGCGTGGCAACGTGTCCTGCATGTCCGCTGCGTGAAGCGTGGAGGGATGCAGGGTGCGGCCGTCCTTGGTTTCCACGACGCCCCTGCGAGAAGGCGTGTAGGAGAAGGCGTGGACGAGAAAGATATTGTCAGCGATGATATCAGCCTTCAACTGCTCGGCTCGAGCACACAGGACCTCAAGGCGACGAGGGTCCAGGCAATCGTCAGCGTCCATGAACGCCACCCACGTACCACGGGCCATCTCCAGCCCAACGTTGCGAGCCGCACAGGCGCCTCGGTTCTCGGGGAGGCGGACATACCAGATGCGCTCGTCGTTTATCCTATCCAGACGAGCCGATGACGCATCGGTCGAGGCATCGTCCACCACGATGAGCTCGAAGTCAGGGGCGGTCTGTGCCAGTACAGACATGACGGCGCGGACAATCGTATCCTCGCTGTTGAAGACGGGCATGACCACACTGACGGTCGGGTCAGTGACAAACATGGGTGTGGGCGACTACAGCATACGGTGACTACGGAGCGGAGCCTAACATACTGTAGACCGCTACGAGAAGCGTACCCCGTTGGCCACGTTCCTATGCACTTTTGGCGCATTCTGAAACAGGCGTAGCCGCTACCTCGCAATCCACTCGCTCCAAGAGCCCGGGTAGAGGCGGGCTCCCTCCAGGCCCGCATGGGCCATGGCCAGGAGCACGTGGCAAGCCGTGACGCCGGAGCCGCAATAAACGACGGTGTCTTCCGGCGCCCGGCCGGCCAGCACCGGCCCGAAGCGGGTGCGCAGGGCCTCTGGTGAGCGCATGAACCCCGCTGCCGTCAGGCTATCCTTGAACGGGGTGTTGAGAGCGCCTGGGATGTGTCCGGCCACGGGGTCGATGGGCTCGTGCTCACCGCGGTAACGCTCGGCGGCGCGGGCGTCGAGCAGGCAGGGGACCCCAGCGGCCACCTCGTCGGCATCGGCTATGAGATGCGGGTGGAGGTGAGGCGTGAAGCGTCGTGAGGCGGGTACCGGGGCCACCGTCTCGATGGGCAGGCCCGCGTGGGTCCAGGCGTCCCAGCCGCCATCCAGTACCGCCACCGCCCGGTGGCCCAGCCACCGCAGCAGCCACCACAACCGGCTGGCGATGGCCCCGCCCAGGTCATCGTACGCTACGACCTGGGCCTCTTTGTGGACCCCCCATCGACCCAGTTGATAGGCCAACCGTTGAGGGTCGGGTAGGGGGTGGCGGCCAGTCTGGCCGGGTACGACCGGACCGGAGAGATCGTCGTTGAGGTGCGCGTAGACCGCGCCGGGGATGTGGCCGGCAGCGTGGGCGCGACGTCCATACGCCGGGTCGGACAGGCGGAAGCGGCAGTCGATCACCACCCAGTCTGGCGATGGCCGCGCGCTCGCGGCGTGTGAGGCGGTGATGAGTGTGGTGAAGGGCATGGGGCTCTATGGAGGGGCCAGCATGAAAAGAAGGAGTATATGCTCGAAAATACGGGCCTTACAGCAACATGTCTGCGCGCTGATTCGTGGTATTAATTAGAACCCACTTTCTTCATAAATCTGTGTGCCATCATGCTACCGGCTCTTTCTGAGACTCCGTTTGATGCCGTTGACCGCACCATAGCGGGCTGGATGCACCGCAACGGCCTGGCCCTCCTGCGCATTTCCGTCGGGCTCGTCTTCGTGTGGTTTGGCGCGCTGAAGTTGGTGGGGTTGAGCCCGGCCGAGGGCTTGGTGGCCGATACCGTCTCTCCCTTTGTAAACCCCGATCTGTTCTTTCCGGTACTCGGAGTTTGGGAAGTGGTGATCGGGCTACTCTTCTGGTATCGACCCGCTCTGCGTATTGGTATTCTACTGCTATTTCTCCAGATGCCGGGCACGATGCTACCGGTGATCCTGCTGCCTGAGCAGGTCTTCACGGTGGTTCCGTTTGGCTTGACGCTGGAAGGGCAGTACATCGTCAAGAACGTGGTCCTCATCAGCGCGGCCATCGTCGTCGGCGGCACGGTACGGTACCACGATCGCATTGGCACGGCCCGTGATCGCCGCCTCTGATCCCCGGACGTGGGTCCCCGGGATGGAGCATGGCGGTTGAGGGTGCTGACCCGGTAAGACCAGGGCCAGTCTGGATGGCCGGGGGAAGGGGACAGACCGGCTGAGTGCAGGCCTCGGGACGTCTCCGACAGATCGGCCCGGCCTACCGGTTTTACAGGTTCGTTAAAATGATGTTGCACCAATATTCGTTTAAACAAGTATATTCGATAAGTGACTGTGTACACACCCTTCCATCACCCTGATTCTACAGCTATGAGCACCATCCGCGAGCACGTCGACGAGTTGAACAACATGATCCTCCAAGGCCAGATTCTTGAGGCCTTTGACAAATTCTATGCTCCTGGTGTGGTTATGGCCGATATGTTTACCGGCAACCGCGAGGGCTTCGACCACTGCCGCCAGTTTGAGGTGGATTTCGTCAACAACCTGACTGAGTTCCGCGGCGCCGAGGTCAAGAACGTGGAAGTTGATGAAGAGAACGGCTTGGCCTTCGTCCACTGGGCCATGGACTACACCCACAAAGAGTGGGGCGTCCGTGACTACGAGCAGGTGGCCGTGCAGCGCTGGGAAGACGGCCAGATCGTCCACGAGCGCTTTCTCTACACGGTGCCGGCCTGACCGCCCTCCATATCGCATGCTGACCCCCAAGGCGCCTGGCTTCCGTGCGGAAGCTGGGCGTCTTTGCGTGGTGGCTGGGGTGGCGTTTTCGGCGTGGCGCGATTATTCTGAGACGTTGCCCCCCGCCTCATCTCCTCCTGGCTATGCCCCGCCTGTTCGCTCTATTCGTCGTCCTGCTGCTCACCGCTCCCGTCCACGCCCAGCAGGCCATGACCTTCGAGGATGTCATGCGCTTCCGCGACCTGCATGACCCCGTGATCGCTGCCGACGGCTCATGGATCGCCTACGGTGTGGCGCCGGATCGGGGCGATGGTGAAGCCGTGGTGCAGGCCGTCGACGCCGACACCCGCTACGTCATTGCTCAGGCCAGCGATCCACAGCTCACCCCGGACGGCGCCTGGGCCGCCCTCCGCTTCAATCCCACCATGGCCGCCCTCGAAGAGGCCCCCTCCAAGGCAAAGCCGCAGCCCGGCCTCGTGCTGCTAGAGACGGCTACGGGCGCGGAGACGCGCCTGGACAGCATCCGCGCCTTCGCCTTCTCTGACGATGGCCGCTGGCTGGCGATGCATCACATCGCCCCTGAAGACACGGCCATCTCCACGGACCGCGACCTGGGGGCGCCCATGACGCTCCGCGAACTGGCCACGGGGCGCACGATCACCGTCGACCACGTCCGCACGTTTGCCTTCTCGCCAGACGGAGCCCATGTGGCCTACACCATCGCCCACATAGATAGCTCCGAGGACGGCCTCTTCCTCCGCACCCTGGCCGACGCCGACGCGATCCTCACGCTGGACGCTCGTCCTCGCGGCCACTACGGGGCCATGGCCTGGAGCGACGACGATGAAGCCCCGCGCCTCGCCTTCCTGGCCGCCACCGAGGACGCTGAGGGCGAGCCGGGTCCGGCCATGCTCCACCTGTGGGACGGGGATACCTCCACGCTGGTTGAGGAAGCCCCCGAGGGCTGGATGATCCCCGCCCACAACACCGTCACGTGGTCCCGCGATGGCGGTCGTCTGTTCTTCGGCTATCGACCCATGGAGCCCGACGAGGCCGCTGAGGACACCACGGCGGCGTTCAATCCGTACGACGAGGACGCCCTGCTGGATGACAGCACCGTGGACGTATGGCACTGGAACGACCCACGCATCAAGACCCACGAGAAGCGTGTGTGGGCGCAGGACAAAGACCGCACCTGGCGTGCCGTGCACCACCTGGACGACGCGCTGACCGTCCAATTGGAGACCGGCTCGCTGCGCCTGCGCAGCACCCCCGAGGACGATGACTACGCCCTGGCCGAAGACGCCGCCCCCTACCTTCGTGAGCAGACATGGGACGGCTTCTACGACGATCTCTACGTCATCGACATGCGCACCGGAGCCCCCACGCAGGTGGCCACCCGCACCGCCGGCCCTGCTAGCCTGGACGACGATGGCGACTACGTGATCTTCTACCAGGACGAGCATTGGCACCTGGTTGATGTGGAGGCGGGCACCACCCGCACGCTCACCGAAGGCTTGGGCGTGCCCTTCGCTAACGAAGATCACGACTATCCCCAGCCGGCCCCGGGCTACGGCCTCGGCGGCTGGGTCGGTGAAGACGAGGGCGTCCTGATCTACGACAAGTTCGACATCTGGTACGTGCCCACCGATCCGGACGGTGAGGTGCTCAACTGGACCGAGGGCCAGGGCCGGGCCACCAACCGCACCTTCCGCGTGGTCCGCACCGACCCGGACCAGCGCGGGATGGAAATGGGCGACGAGGTGCTGCTGGAGGTCTACCACAACCATGAAAAGACCGACGCCTACCACCGCGCCGTCGTGGGGGAGACCGGCACTACGGCCCTCCTGGAGGTCGAAGCGCGCCTGGGCTTCGTGGCCAAGGCCGACGACACCGACCGCGTCCTTTATACCCGTGAGCGCTACGACGAATTCCCCGACCTGTGGGTCACCACGATGGACTTCGAATCTCCGCGCAAGCTCACCGAAGTCAACCCGCAGATGGCCGACTTCAACTGGGGTTCCGCCGAGCTGATCGAGTGGCGCAACCTGGACGGCCGCCCGATGCAGGGCGTGGTCATCAAGCCCAGCGATTACGACCCCGCCAAGCGGTACCCGGTGATGGTGTACTTCTACCGCTTCTTCTCCCAGCGCCTGCATCAGTTTAACCAGCCGGTGGTGAACCATCGGCCCAGCTTCCCGCTCTACGTGTCCAACGGCTACGTGGTCTTCTTACCGGACATCCGGTTCGAGGTGGAGCAGCCCGGCCTGTCAGCCACCAAGAGCCTAGTGCCTGGCGTGCAGCAGCTCATCGACCTCGGCATTGCCGATCCCGACGCCATCGGCCTGCATGGGCACTCGTGGAGCGGCTACCAGACGGCCCACATCGTCACCCAGACCGATATTTTTGCGGCGGCTGTGACGGGGGCGCCCGTGTCCAACATGACGAGTGCCTACAGCGGCATCCGGTGGGGGAGTGGCTTGGCGCGGCAGTTCCAGTACGAGCAGAGCCAGAGCCGCATCGGCGGCAGCCTGTGGGAGCGGCGCGACGCCTACATCGAGAACTCGCCCGTGTTTTTCGTGGACCGGATGAACACCCCCCTGCTCATCATGCACGGCGATGACGACGGTGCGGTGCCGTGGTACCAGAGCATTGAGCTCTACCTGGCCTGCCGCCGCCTCCAGAAGGACTGCATCTTCCTCCAGTATGGCGGCGAAGATCATCACCTGCACCAGTACCCCAACAAGCTGGACTACGCCCAACGCATGATGCAGTACTTCGATCACTACCTCAAGGGCACCCCCGCCCCCTCGTGGATCACCACCGGCGTGCCCTACGAGGGCGACTGACCGTCTTGCTGAGTCCTATGCAACCCCAACGCGCCCGCAACGTCCTCGGTGATCCGCTCCTCGTGTGCAGCACCGACCCACTCACGGGCTTCTACCGCGATGGCTGCTGCCACACAGGGGCCGACGACATCGGCACGCACGTGGTCTGCGCCGAGATGACCGAGGCGTTCCTCGCCTTCACCAAGGCCCGGGGCAACGACCTCAGTACGCCCCGCCCGGAGTACCGCTTCCCCGGCCTCAAGCCAGGCGACCGGTGGTGCCTGTGTGCCTCGCGGTGGCGCGAGGCCCTGATGGCCGGCGTAGCGCCGCCCGTCCACCTGGCCGCCACACACGAAGGGGCCCTGCGGTTCGTGGCCCTGGACGATCTGCGGGATCACGCGCTCTCCACGTAACCACCCCCTCATGGATAACTGGAATTGCCCCACCTGCGGGGCGCCGCTCGAGGTAGAGCACCGCTTCGTGCAGATGGTCACCTGCGACTTCTGCAGCAACGTGGCGCTCCTGCGCGACAACCACCTGGAGGCCACCGGGCGCGAGGCGGCCCTCATCGACATGCCCACCAAGCTGTTTCTGGAGGCTACGGGCACCATCGCGGGCCGAGGGTTTCGCACCCTGGGGCGGCTTCAGTACCAGTTCGAGGACGGCGTGTGGCAGGAGTGGTACCTGCTCTTTGATGATGGCGGGCGCGGCTGGCTGGTGGAGGACGGTGGCACCTTCACGCTCTACGATAAAGAGACCGTCACCGCCGATCTCCCCGCGCCCGAGCACGTCCGCGTGGGGAGCACCGTCCAGGTGGACGCCTTCACCGTGTTTGTCACCGAAAAAGGCCACGCTACCATCGCCGGGGGGGAGGGGCAACTCGGCTTCGCGCTCATCCCCGGCGAGACCATCCAGTACGTGGACGGCACCGCCAACGGCCTGCAAGTGACCATCGAGTACAGCGCCGACGAGGTCGAGTTCATGGCCGGTCAAGAGCTTCCCGCGGATGCTATCGAGGTCACGGACCCGTACGGGGCGTAGCGGGGCGGGAGAGCCCGGACAAAACAGGGTGGTCATTCGTCGAGCCACGCCCTATGTTGACTATGCTCCACTCCTCGCTTTCACGCCCTCGCTGTGCGCACCTCTCAGCTCGTTCTGGTCCTCCTCCTGGGTCTGCTGTTCATCGGTTCGTGGTCCTGCGCGGGTCTGGCTGCGCGGGAGGCGGGGAGCCTAACGCTCATCGCGCCTTACGAGACCTCGGCCTCTGGCAGTGCTCGGTCCGGCAGCGTGGGGGGCCCTGTGTTCATCGGGGGGGGACCCCGCGCGGGTAAATAGCGCGCTATGCAAGCGGCCGATCTCAACGATACCCTGCGCTATGGCATCCGGGCTGCGCGCCGGAAAGACCGCACCCGGGCGCGGGAGGCCTTCACCAAGGTGCTTCAGGTAGACCGCAACAACGAGGAGGCCTGGCTCTGGCTCTCGCGGGTGTTGGACAGTCCGGAGGATCAACGACGGGCCCTCGAAGAGGTGGCCCGCCTCAACCCGGACAACCGCTGGGCCGCCCAGCAGCTGGTCAAGCTGGCCAGCCTACCCCCGGCGAACCCGTTCGACGCACCTCGTGAGCGCCGCCTGGAAGTGCTCCAGTGTCCGTCGTGTGGCGGTTCGGTGGAGCTGCGCAACGAGCAAGGCACCAAGACGGTGGTGTGTAGCTTCTGTGGGAGCGTCTTGGATCTGACCCACGAGCAAGCGGCCATCGTGGGCCAAACAGACCCCAAGCTGAAGGCGCTCCAGCCCATCGCGCCCGGCATGAAGGGCACGTTCGATGGCAAGACGTTCGAGGTGTCCGGCTGGATTCGCTACCACGGCGAAGAGTGGGACGAAGGCAAGCTTTACACCTGGGACTGGGACGAATGGCTGCTGGTGGCGCCCGACGGCGATGTCCGCTGGCTGAGCTGGAGCAAAGACGGCGGGTTCAAACTCCAACGCCGTGTGCCCATCACCGGACGCTTCAAACCGGGGGCCCGCACGTTCCCGGTGCCCGGGGGCACCGCCCGACGCACCGAGCGGGATGAGGCCACGGTGATGGTCATCCAGGGCGAGCTCACCTGGCAAGCCACCATCGGCAACACCATCAAATACGTGGAGGCCGTCGACAAACAGGGCCTGCACTACAGCATTGAGTACAGCGGGGATGAGGTGGAGATGCACGGCGGCCCGCGCCTGACCGCGCTGGAGCTGTGGACGGCCTTCGGGGATCAAAAGCAGATCGCCAGGCTGACGGCCCTCCACCAGACGGGCGCCCAGGTGCGGCGTGGCGCGAAGGCCTGCCTGGTCATGACGCTGCTCTTCTTCGGGCTCTACTTCTCTACCTCGATCAACGGGATTTGGGACCGCGAGATGGTCCGTCACACCGTCACCTTTTCCGGCAAGGCGGAGACGGTGCTCCTGGACCCGGTGGTGCTCCGTGCCAACCGCGGCTACCGCGTCGATCTCCAGGTCGGCTCCGGCCGCGTCACCACGACCGAGCCGGGTGACTTTATTGAAGCCGCCCTGGTCAATGATGCCGGCGACCGTTTCGATCTGGTGTCCTCGAGCTTTGCGTACGGCGAGCGCACCGTCCAGCTCCCATTCCGCATCTGGCAGACCGGAGCCTACCGCCTGGAGCTGCGCCTTCCCGAGGATCCGCCGGGAACGAGCCGCGCGGTGGCCCGGCCCTCGTCCATTGAAGCCGAGGTGCAGCTCCGGCAGGGCGTCCGCTCTGGCTATCCCTACGTCATCGCGGCCTTCTTCATGCTCGTGGTCTGGTTTATCCTGCGCCTGGTGGCTTCCAACCTCATGAATCGCTAACGGTGTTTGCTTTGTCCCTCCTATCCATGAAGAACGCTGTCCCTCGCCTCGTCCTCCTAGCTCTCGGGCTGGTCCTGGCCGTTCCCGCCTGGGCGCAGGACGCGCCACAAGGCCGTGCCGCTGACCTTGACCCGCTCGTATTCATGTCCACGGTGGCCTATGGCCTCCTGGGCATTGTGCTGTGTGTGCTGGGCTACTTTGCCTTCGATAAGATTGCTGGCCTCAACCTCAAGCATGAGCTCGTCGAGGACCAGAATGTGGCCCTGGGCATCATGCTCGCGGGTGTGTTCATCGGCATCGCCATCGTGGTGGCGGCCGTGATGCTCTCCTGACCGGATCGGTGGAGGGGGGATGATGGAGACAATGACGGAGGCGCCGGCCCAGGCTTCGGAACGCCTGAACACCGCCCAGGGCCGGGCTGTGCTCGTGGGTGTGTTCCTGATCGCTGCCTGTGGCCTCATCTACGAGCTGCTCATCGGTACGCTGTCTTCGTACCTGTTCGGCAACAGCGTGGCCCACTTCTCGATCACCATCGGCCTGTTCATGAGTGCGATGGGGCTGGGGTCTCTGGCCTCGCGCCTGGTGCAGACGCAGGTGCTGCGTTGGTTCTTGCTGGTGGAGCTGGGCGTGGCTGCGCTGGGCGGCATCTCCGTGGCGCTGCTCTACGGCGCGTTTGCCCTGACCGAGGTGTACCACCTGGCGATGGGTGTCCTCATCCTGTCGATCGGGACGTTGATCGGGATGGAGATTCCCCTGGTCCTGCGGCTTCTGGGGGGCTGGGGAGCGCTGCGCCACACGCTGGGCAACGTGCTGGCGCTGGACTACCTAGGCGCGTTGGTGGCCTCTGTGCTGTTTCCATTGCTGCTCTTGCCCCTGGTGGGCGTGCTCCACACAGCGCTCGTCACCGGCTTGTTGAACCTGCTGGTGGTGGGCGTGCTGCTGCATCTGTTTCGGGCCCACCGGGCGGCCACGCGCGGCCTCAAGCTCGGCGCCGCCGTCCTGGCGGTAGGCTTGTTGGCCGGGCTGATTTGGGCCTCCTCCTTCCAGTCCTTTGTGGACCAACGCCTCTACCGAGATCCCATCATCCTCACGGAGCAAACGCGGTATCAGCGTGTCGTGCTCACCCGTTGGCAGGACGACCTACGCCTCTTTCTGGATGGCAACCTGCAGTTTAGCGCCCTGGACGAGCACCGCTACCACGACCTCCTCGTGCATCCGGCCATGGCGTTCAGCGCTTCACGCCAGGAGGTGCTGCTCCTGGGTGGCGGCGACGGCCTGGCGCTGCGCGAGGTGCTGCGCTACCCAGACGTAGAGCGCGTGGTGCTGGTGGATCTGGACCCAGCCGTCACGGACCTGGCGCGGACTCACCCGCTTCTGCGCACGCTCAACCAAGACGCTCTCGCCGATCCTCGTGTAGAGGTCATCAACCAAGACGCGTTCGCCTACCTGCGCGATAACGCCGCCCTGTATGGCGTCATCCTGATCGATCTGCCGGACCCCAACAACGAAAGCCTGGGTAAGCTCTACACCCGGGCGTTCTACCGGCTGGCGCAGCGGCACCTGGCCGTGGGAGGGTACCTGGTTACGCAGGCCACGTCCCCTTACGCTACACGCCAAGCGTACTGGTCGATCGTGCAGACCATGGACGCCGAGGGGCTGGCTACGGTACCATACCACCACTACGTGCCGTCGTTTGGCCAGTGGGGCTTCGTGCTCGCCGGGCGGCAGGCGCCCTCCGGTCCGCTGGCTCCCCGCGTGCCCATGCGGCACCTCACGCCCGCTCTCTGGGAGGCCGCCCGCGTCTTCGACTCGGACACCGGGCCCCTTCCGGCGGCCGTCAACACCCTGGATCACCCAGTCTTGCTCCGCTACTATCACGACGGATGGCGACAGCACCAATGAACGGCCGTCACCTTCTCTACGATGCCTGGACCGAGCGCACCGAGTGCTTGTGCGGGGTCCCCGCCTGGCGAGCTCTGCTCGTTCAAGCCGCCACAGCGGCTGGTGCCACCGTAGTGGGCACCCAGTTCAAGGCTTTCGAGGGTGGAGGCCTGACGGGCGTGGTGCTCTTGGCGGAGTCTCACCTGAGTGTCCACACCTGGCCAGAAGAGGGTTTTGTAGCCCTGGATTGCTTCACCTGTGGCCACATGGATCCTCATCTCATCGTGGAGCGCGTGCGGCGCTATCTGGAGCCTACCCAAGAAGCAGTCTCTGTCGTTCGCCGCGGTCACCCGGAAGGCCTGCGTACGCCGTCTCGTTCGTAGGCCCCCCGATGGGCGTCAGGGCCTAGCTGGACGTGTTCAGCCGCGCGCCGCGCGCGCCCGCTTTCAACGCGGGGCCGACCTCTGCACATGCTTGAGCATCTGAGCGAGCAGCCCCCCTTTGATCGGTTTGGTGAGGATGGCGTCAATGCCCGCCTCCAAGCATCGGGCTTGCTCCTCGGGCTGCACGTTGGCCGTGAGCGCAATGATGTAGGGCTGGTGGATCGCGGTGCCCTGCGCTCGGATGGCCTGCGCGGCGCCGAGGCCATCCAGCTCCGGCATCAGCACATCCATCAGCATCACGTCGAAGGCGGCTTCTGAGACCGCCACCTCGGCTTCACGACCTGTGGCCGCAAACGTTGGGCTGTAGCCCATCCGGGTGAGCAGCTTGCCCGTCAGCTTACGGCTGATGCGGTTGTCCTCGGCCACGAGGATGCGGAGCGGGTGGGTGCTCGCCAACGTCGTGTCCAGCGGCGGCACCGGGTCTCGGCCTGACACGAGGGGGACGGCGGGCTGCGCATCGATGGTGAAGGTGAACGTGGAGCCGACCCCCACGGTGCTTTCGACCCTGATCGTGCCCCCCATCTGGTCCACAATGTGCTTGCAGATGGAGAGGCCCAGGCCAGTGCCGCCATACTGGCGAGTGGTTGAGCTGTCCGCCTGGGTGAAGGCCTCGAATAGGGCGGCTTGCCGCTCGGTCGAGATCCCAATCCCTGTGTCGGTCACCGCTACCTGGAGCTGCGGCGGGTCGGTGGGGGCCGCCGCCATCTCCACGGTGACCGTAATACTCCCGTGCTTGGTGAACTTGAGCGCGTTTGAGAGCAGGTTCAACATCACCTGCCGAAGCCGGGTGGGGTCACTGATGATCTGGTCTGGCACGTCGTCCGAGACCTGGATCTCCAGGGCGAGGCCGGTGGCCAACGCGCGAGGGCGCAGCACCTTGGCCGCTTCGTCCAGGCACGCGCGCACATCCACCGGGATCTCTTCCAAGACCAGCTGCATGGCCTCCATCTTGGAGAAGTCCAGGATGTCGTTGATGATCGCCAGCAGCGCTTCCCCGCTGTGCGCGATGGTTTCCACATGATCCCGCTGCTCCTCGTCCAGCACCGTGCCCAGCAGCAACTCGGCCATGCCCAGGACACCGTTCATCGGAGTCCGGATTTCGTGACTCATGGTGGCCAGAAACTCGCTCTTGGCCCGCGTAGCCGCTTGTGCTTCGTCGCGGGCCACCTCCAGCGCCGAGACCGCGGCGGTGAGCTCGGCGGCTTGGTGCTGCAGCGTATCGCGTGCCATCTCCAGGTCCTGCGCATGCCGCATGCGGTCCTGGTCAATCAGCACCTGCTCGGTCACGTCCCGCGAGGTGGTCTGTACCTGGGTGGGCACCCCGTGCTCATCGCGGATGACCACGGTCAGCGTCTCCATCCACACGTACACACCGTCCTGGCGCCGCGTGCGGTATCGGACCCGCTCCGTCTTCCGGTTTCGATTGTTCTGGGCAGCGCGGACGATGGACTGAAACTGACTGGTGATGCGCCCGGCGTCTTGTGGATGCACGAAGGAGAAGGCGGACTGCCCATGCAAGGCCGTGGCTGTGTAGCCGAGCACAGCCTCAAACGAGGGACTGATCCACGTGTAGGTCCCTTCCAGGTCGAGCAGGGCCACGCAGTCCCGCATGCTATCGGCTACGAGGCGGTAGGTGTGCTCTTGCTCGGCCAGGGCGCTCAGCGCTTCGTGCTGGGCGGTGACATCATGGAGCACCCACACCTCGCCGGCCTCCGAGGCATAGGCGCCGAAGTCGACAATGCGAGTGTCTCCGCTTTTGTGGCGGATCGGCACAGTGTTGATCTGTCTGAACCCGTCTCGTTTGGCGGCATCGTAGAGGTCCAGCACCTCCTCGGTGTTGTCGGGGTAGAGCGCCTCGAACCAGGCTCGCATGGTGGTGATTTCCGTGCGGTCATAGCCGGTGATGCGCTCGGCGGCTTTGTTCATGACCACGTACTCGTCCTCCACGAAGACCGCCCCTGTGGGCAGATTTTCGACGAGGTCTTCGAGCCGACGCTGGCCCTCGCGGAGGGCCGCATACTGAACCAGGGCCCACTTGTCCTCGTGCTCTTCGGGTATACGCTCCACCACGGCCAGAACCCGAGGAGGCGCCCCAGCCTCCGTGGGGAGCGCCCGAAGCACCACACGGGCACCATAGGCTGTGCCATCGGGCGTGCATCCTCGATGGTGAAGCCGAATCTGTGTGTTGGTAGGCTGGTCCAAGCGGGCAAAAGCCTGGAGGCATTCCGCGCGGTCGTCGGGATGAATCACGTCCAAGGCTCGGCGCCCCTGAAGGGACTCGGCTGGGAGGCCCACAAGGGCGCTGAACGGTGCGTTGACCTGCAGAAACCGTCCGTGAGGCCAGCTGATAACGGCTTGGGCAACGGGGGACGCCTCAAACAGAGCTCGGTAGTGGGCGGTGGAGGTCTCCAGAGCTCGGTGGCGGCGTTCGGCCTCGTGCAGGGCCGTTTCCACGTCAGCAATCGACGCCTGGATCGATTGCAGCAAGGTACCCGCCTCTAGGTTCGTTTGGAGGTGGGCTACCTGCTCTCGTATGGTGTCCACGAGTGTTGGCCGGGCGTTGGGCATGTTGACAGGACAGATGGGCGGGCACGAAGCCCATGGGCGCATCGGTTCCTATCGATATCGGCCGGTTCCGCCAGGCCTTAAGAGGGACACTGAAAACGTCGTCGCGCAGACGGCGTCAAGCCTCATGGTACCGTCCTTGGGCCCGACCGGAATCTTCACGCCCACTCGGCGGGGGGCCTCATGGGCACGCGGCCCAGACCCGCTGGACCGAAGGTTACGACGACCCTTCGCGCCAGGCCACCAGCATCTGGTCGATGTCACGGCCCAGCGTGAGCGCGTCGAAGGGCTTCGTGATGATGCCCGCGGCGCCAACCTCGGCGTGGGAGCGCCGGGTGAGGCCGCTGAACAGCAGGACGGGCAGGTCCGGATGTAAAGGCATGATCTCCGTGAGGAGATCGAGACCAGATACGGGGCCGAAGTGGATGTCCAGCAGGACCACGTCCGGCTGGAAGTGGGCGATGGCCTGCTGCCAATCGAGCGCGGTGCTGTGCGTAGACACCGCGATGTCCGAGTCGTACAGCTCCAGGGACAGCCGGGTGATGTCCAGGATATCGGGATCATCGTCAAAGACCAGGACCCGGTGGTAGTGACGCTGACGAGGTGGAGCCTCGGGAGCTACCGGGGCTGCGGCCGCGTGGTACTGTTGCCGAAAGCGCCGATCGTGCTGCCAGAAGGACAGCGTAGTCAGCAGGAGATCCCGCAGCTCGTCGAAGTAGAAGGGCTTTTCGAGGAAGGCATGGACGCCGAGCTCGTGGCCACGCTCCACGGCTTCCGGGCTGAGGTTGCCGCTCAGGACGACGACTGGGGTGGCATGCGTGTCCGGGTGACCCCGTACCTCACGCACGAAGTCGATCCCCGTGGGCCGCTCCAAGTGATGGTCCAGCAGGATGAGGTCCGGTCGGAACGCGGTGTCCACGGCCTCGGGCATGAGGAGCGCACGGGCCTCTTCCTCGCTTCGCACAGCGCGAAGGACAACGGGGGCCTGGGCCAAGGCCCGGCGTATGATGTCGACGTCCGCCGTGTTGTCCTCGATCAGGAGCACGGAGAACGGAGGGGCAGCAGTATTCATAGCGCGCGGCTCCGGTTGAGGGAGGGAGCTCCCCAGCATGGGGATACGCACGGGTGCAGATACACCAGTATAACATAGGGTACGCATTTGCAACCTGTGAAGCGTAGACACAAGTTGTAAGCGGATGTCACACTCTTGTGACGTTGCGCCCGGGCGGCGCCTACGCAAAGCCCCGCCGCAGGAAAGGCGGCGGGGCTTGTAGGGGTGGGCGGTACTGGATTCGAACCAGTGACCCCCTGCTTGTAAGGCAGGTGCTCTGAACCAGCTGAGCTAACCGCCCATGACGGAGTGCGCGCGCGAGTCAAGGGCTGGCCGCCTCGCTGAGGGGCTGGCGGCCTCCACGCTGGGCGCCACCGCTGGACCCTCCAGCACAACCGCGCGTTCACGGACTCGCAAGGCTCCTCGCTCGGTGGAGCGGGAAACGGGACTCGAACCCGCGACCCTCAGCTTGGGAAGCTGATGCTCTACCAACTGAGCTATTCCCGCTTGGTGTAGACTGATAACCTAGGCCCGTTTTCTGTGAAAGTCAATACGAGCTGGTTGATATGCGCGGGTGATTCCGTATATTTCCGAGCTATGGATATGCGCTTTTGACGGCGTCTTGTCTTCAGCCCTGTCAGGGTCCTCTGTGATTTCTCTCCTTCGCGTGATTTGTTCGTGCCATGAAACGTACCTACCAGCCTAGCCGCCGTAAGCGCGCCAACAAGCATGGCTTCCGCGCCCGCATGCGGTCCAAAGATGGCCGTTCCATCCTGAACCGCCGCCGCAGCAAGGGCCGCAAGCGTCTCTCGGTGAGCGACACCAAGAGCGGTAAGTAGCCGGGCGAGCGATGCGGCCTCCTGCGCACATCCGCTCGCACGCATGGCCCCGTGCACGCTGGCTCAAACGGGCTGCGCTCATCCGCCCGCTGTTCGACCGCCACCGCACGGATGTCGCCACGGTCTCGGCCGGCTGCATACGGTTTTTATACCGTTGGGTCGACCGGTCCGAAGTCGGGCCTCCGGTGCCCTTCCAGGTCGGCTTGGCTCCCGGGCGCCGCGTGCGTCCAGCCGTGCGTCGAAACCGCGTGCGGCGCCTGCTCCGCGAAGCTGTCCGCCAGCACCAGCAGCTGCTCTGGGAAGCCACCTGGCCGCGCGAAGAGGTGCTGACCTTGATGATCTTGTTTCGAGGCGATCCCACTCGCGATGAACCGCGCATCGCCACCGATGTCCCCCGCGCCCTAGGTCGGTTGTCTGACCGCCTCGCGCCCCCTGCATAGCCGCGCTCTCCCCACACCATCCCCGAGCGACTGTGGACCGTAACGTTGTCACCGCCTCGATCCTGATCGGCCTCATCATGCTGGGGTGGATGTATTTCCTCTCTCCCCCCATGCCGCCCCCGCCGGGCCCAGACGGCGTCAGCGCGGGTGATACGCTCTTCGCCGAGCCCACGACGCCCGTCCCCGACGAGCCCGCCGCCAGTCGGCTCAATGAGGTGCTTCCTACGGCCGCCAGCGATTCGCTCTTGACGGCGGCCGCAGAAGGCACCGACCGTCTGCTGACCGTCGTCACGGAGCAGTACGTGGCTCAGTTCTCCACCCGTGGCGGCACGCCCCGCTCGATCCAGCTTCGCAACTACCAGACCTACGATCGCCGGTCTCAGGTGGAGATGGTGGACACGTCTGGCCAGGGCGCGTTGTCGCTCGTGTTCACCACTCCCGGCAACCACCTCGTAGACACCCGCGCCCTCCACTTCGACCCCAGTCTAGGCACGGACACACTACGGGTGGCGGATGCCCCCACCACGCTCTCGTTCACGGCGAACGTAGGGGAGGGGCAGATCATCAAGACCTACACGTTCTCGCCGGACGCGTACGAGATCGCGCTTGAGGTGGTCCAGCAGAACGCCGCCGCCTTCGCTACCGACGAAGGCTACGAGCTCGTCTGGAACGGGGGCGTCCCCTTCAGCGAGGAAGACACGGAAAACGAGGCCCTCTATGCCGGGGTCTATGCACGTAGTGGCGGTGAGGTGGAGGGGCTCACGCTCCAAAGTGATGCCTACCAGGAGCAGCTTCTCTCCGGACAGGTGGACTGGGTGGCCGTTAAGGACAAATACTTCGCGGCCGTCATCATGCCGCAGCAGCCCACCGAGGGCGCCGAGCTGATCGGGGAGCGCACCGGGCAGACCGATCAGGACATCTACAAGGAGGACTACGCTGCCCGCATGCGGATGCCGGCCGCCCAAGGCGAGCCCGATCGGTTTGTCCTGTACGTAGGCCCCATGGACTACCTGCGCGTCAAGGACTACGAGCGCGACCTCTACGACATGGTGGACTACGGGTTCGACGCGTTCGAGTGGATGACGCGTCCGCTCGCCAAGTACGTGTTCATCCCGCTCTTTGGCCTGCTGGGTGGCTTCCTGCCTAACTACGGGCTGGTCATCATCCTTCTGGCCCTGCTCATCAAGATTGCCGTCTGGCCGCTTACGAAATCCTCCTACCGCAGCATGGCCAAGATGAAGGACGTGCAGCCGAAGATGAAGGAGATCCAGGAGAAGCACAAAGACAACCCGCAGAAGCAACAGGAAGCGATGATGAAGCTGTACCGGGAGTCCGGGGCCAACCCCATCGGGGGCTGCCTGCCGATGCTCCTGCAGTACCCCATCATCATCGCGCTCTGGCAGTTCCTCCCGCAGTCCATCGAGATCCGGCAGCAGGGCTTCCTGTGGGCCCCGGACCTCTCTGCGCCAGATGTCATCCTGAATCTCCCCATCGCCATCCCCTTCTACGGCGACTTTGTGGCGGGCTTCACCCTGCTCATGGGCCTCTCGATGGTGGTCCAGATGCGCATCCAGATGGCCTCGCAGCCGGTTAACCCCCAGATGAAGCTCTTCACCTACTTCCTGCCGGTGATGCTCTTCTTCTTCTTCAACCGGCTGGCCTCGGGGCTGAGCCTCTACTATCTCTGCTACAACATCATCACGGCCTTCCAGCAGAAGCTGATCAACCGCTCGCTGGAGAAGGAAAAGGAGCAGGAGAACCAGGCGGGCAAAAAGCCGGGCCGCCGTCCCAAGCCCTCGGGGAACGGCCGTGACAAGGCCTCCAAGTCCAAGAAAAAGGCCGTCCGCCGGTAGGGTCCCAATCCGTTGACGAAGACCGACACCATCGCGGCCTTGGCCACGGCGCGCGGGGTCGCCGCCCTGGCCCTTGTGCGGACCTCGGGGCCAGAGGCCGTCTCGGTTGTCAACCGCTGCTTTCGGGGCCCCGACCTGACGGCCGTCGCCAGTCATACCGCCCACGTGGGGTATCTCCAGGCGGCCGATGGCCGTGATCTGGACCAGGTGGTCGTCACCGTCTTTCGGGCCCCCCGCACCGCCACCGGAGAGGACGTCGTGGAGGTGTCCTGCCACGGCGGGACGCTGGCGCCTCTTCTCATCCTCGAAAGCTTGCTGGACCATGGGGCGCGGATGGCCGCCCCCGGCGAGTTCACCCAGCGCGCCTTCCTGAACGGAAAGCTGGACCTGGCCCAGGCGGAAGCCGTGGCCGACCTCATCCATGCGGGCTCCACGCAGGCCCACCGCGTGTCGCTGAGTCAGCTCCAAGGGCGCTACTCGGCCGTGATTGGGCAGCTGCGCGACGAGTTGTTGGAGCTCGCAGCCTTCGTAGAGCTGGAGCTGGACTTTGCTGAAGAGGACGTGGAGTTCGCGGACCGGGAGCGTCTCGTGCGCCTGTTGGATGGCGCGGAGGCCCTGCTCACCGACCTGCTCGCGTCGGTCCGCACGGGCGAGGTGCTGCGCGATGGGGTGCGGGTGGTGATCGGGGGGCGTCCCAACGCGGGCAAGTCCACGCTGCTCAACGCGCTGCTCGGCCAGGAGCGCGCCATCGTGAGCGAGGTGCCGGGCACCACGCGCGACGAGATCGAGGCCGAGATGGAGCTCCGAGGCGTTCGCGTTCGCTTCGTGGACACGGCCGGCCTGCGCGCCACCGCCGATGCCATCGAGGCCGAGGGCGTGCGGCGCGCCCAGCGCTCCATCGCCGCCAGCGACGTGCTTGTGTACGTCTACGACCGCACCCAGGGCCTCGACGCCGACGAGCGCACGTTCCTGGCCAATGTCCAGGCTGACCGTCCCGATCTGGCCGTGGTGCTGGTCGCGAACAAGGCGGACCTTCCCGCGGCGGTCGAAGCACCCGGCACGGAGGTTCTGGCTCGTGCGCACCTCGCGCTGTCCGCCCAAGTTGCTCAGCGGGAGGCGGCGGTGCTGCGGCCCCTGCAAGACACTGTGCTCGACGTAGTGGCCGCAGACCTGAGCCGTGCGGAGGCGTCGCCGGTGGTCATGAACCAGCGGCACCGGCACCACCTCCATCATGCCCTAGACGCCGTCCAGCGGGCGCAGGCGGCCCTTGCGGCAGGCCATGGAGGCGATACGCTGGCCCTCGACCTGCGGGCGGCCCTGCACGAGCTGGGCGCCATTACGGGCGCCATCACCACCGAGGACGTGCTGGACCAGATCTTCTCCCGTTTCTGCATAGGTAAATGACGCTGTGACTGCTGCACTCTGGGCCGATATCATTGGGTGGATCGGGGCCGCGCTGATCCTGTTGGCGTACGGCCTGCTCACCGCCGAGCGTACCGACGCCCGGTCGGTGTTCTACCAGGTCCTGAACGTGTTCGGGAGCATAGGCCTCATCATCAACGCGCTCTACTACGGCGCCTTGCCCTCGTTTGGCCTGAACGTGGTCTGGGTGGGCATCGCTTTCTACGGACTCTGGAACGGCTGGCAAGCACGGCGGGAGCCTCCTGCCCAAGCTCCGCGTTAGACCCTGCTCGGTGGGTGCCAACGCGCCCTGCGTCTTGAAGCGACTTGTGCGAACACGATGGATTACTTCTCCTACGACGTCATTGTGGTGGGCGGCGGGCATGCTGGGAGCGAGGCCGCGGCGGCCGCCGCGCGCATGGGCGCCCGGACCCTCCTCATCACGATGAACCTTCAGGCCATCGGCCAGATGTCGTGCAACCCGGCCATCGGGGGCATCGGCAAGGGGCACATTGCCCGTGAGGTGGATGCCCTGGGCGGCCTCATGGGGCTCGTTACCGACCGGGCCGGTATCCAGTTTCGGATGCTGAACCAGCGGAAAGGGCCGGCTGTGTGGGGCCCGCGCGCGCAGTGTGACCGCATGGTCTACGCGGCCACCGTCCGCGAGATGCTGGAAGACATCCCCACCCTCCACATGCGTGCCGACATGGTGACGGACCTCGTGGTGGAGGATGGCCATGTGCGCGGCGTGGTCACCAACCTGGGCCCTACCTTCCGAGCGCCGACCGTGGTGCTGACGAGCGGCACCTTCATGAACGGCCTCATCCACGTGGGGGAGCAGCAGTTCGGGGGCGGCCGGATGGGCGAGCGGGCTTCCACGGGCCTGACGGGTGCTCTGCACCGTCTCGGCTTCGAGAGCGGACGCCTCAAGACGGGCACGCCGCCCCGCATCGACGGGCGCAGCATCGACTACAGCGGCCTGGAGCGGCAGCCCGGCGACCCGGACGCCAGCCCGTTCTCGTACCTCACCGATGCCCTGCCTGAGGATCAGCGGCCGTGCTGGCTCACTTACACCAACGCCCAGACGCACGACCTCCTGCGCACCGGGTTCGACCGCAGCCCCATGTTTGCGGGGCGTATCCAGGGCCAGGGGCCGCGCTATTGTCCATCCATCGAAGACAAGATCGACCGGTTTGCGGACAAAGCCCGCCACCAGCTCTTTATCGAGCCTGAGGGCCGAAACACCCACGAGGTCTACCTCAACGGGTTCTCGACCAGCCTCCCTGAGGATGTCCAGTTTGCCGCCCTGCAGACCATCCCCGGCCTGGAACGGGCCCACATGCTACGGCCGGGCTACGCCATCGAATACGACTACTTCCCGCCGTATCAGGTGCGCTACTCGTTGGAGACCAAGCGCGTACGAGGCCTCTTCTTTGCCGGCCAGATCAACGGCACGACCGGCTATGAGGAAGCGGCCGCCCAAGGGCTCATCGCGGGGATCAACGCGGTGCAGCACCTGCGAGACCAGGCGCCGCTCGTTCTCAAGCGCTCCGAAGCCTACATCGGGGTGTTGATCGACGACCTGGTGGCCAAGGGCACGGACGAGCCGTACCGTATGTTCACCTCACGGGCCGAGCACCGCATCCTCCTGCGTCAGGACAACGCGGACCAGCGCCTCACCCGCCTGGGCTACGACCTCGGCCTGGCGTCCCGGGAGCGGATGGATCGCCTGACCCACAAGCGGGCGGCCCTGGATGCTCTCCGTAAGGCCCTAGAGACGACCTCCATCCGTCCCGACGAGGTCAACGGCTACCTGGAGTCCGTGGGCACCACGCCGATCACCCAAGCCGATCGCCTGGCCAAGGTGGCGCTCCGCCCTCAGGTGAAGCTGGCCGACCTGCTGCCCCTGGCGGGGGCGCTGGACCTGGAGGCCCTGCCCGAGACGCCGGGCCTGGAGCCGGCCCCCACGCTGGTAGAGATCGAGCTGAAGTACGAGGGGTACTTGGACCGCGAGCAGGAGATGGCGGAGAAGATGCAGCAGCTCGAACGCTGGCGCCTCCCCGCCGCCTTCGACTACGACGCCCTCTCGACGATTAGCCTGGAGGCCCGTGAGAAGCTGAGCAAGATCCAGCCCGAGAACCTGGGCCAAGCCTCCCGCATCAGCGGTGTCACTCCCGCCGATATCTCGGTGCTGATGGTGCTGCTGAAGAAGGAAGGCGGTCGGAGCAAGACGCTGGTGGGGGCGTGACGGCCCCGTGAGCCTGTTGCCCTCCACCTGGCCTCGGCTGACAGCTGCTCAGCACGATCAGCTCCGCGCGTTTGAGGCCGCGTTGGTCCAGCTCAACCGGACGTTCAACCTGATCTCGCGCGATACCGAGCCGTACGTGGCCGATCGGCACGTACGGCACAGCCTCATCCTGGCTACCCGACCCTTTCCTCCCGGCGTCACGGTGGTGGACTGGGGGACCGGTGGTGGGCTTCCGGCTATTCCGCTGGCCATTGCTTGTCCGCATCTCCGTGTTGTGGCTGTCGATTCGGTGGGCAAGAAGGTACGCGCCGTGCAGACGATGGCCCGCCGCCTGGGGCTCAACAACGTAGACGCCTGGCACGGTCGGGCCTTGGCGTGGCCGGGCCAAGCCCCCTACAGCGTCTCCCGCGCCACGGCCCCGCTGCGCGACCTGTGGACGTGGCATGCACGGGTGGAGTCGGAGCCGCCCGCCCCGGTCGAGGCCCCCTCTGCGGATGTGTGGCCGCCGGGATTGCTCTGCCTCAAGGGAGGAGACCTCACCCGCGAGATCGCGGATCTACACGCGGCGTTTCCGGGGTTGGTGGTCGAACAGGCCCCGCTGCGCCCCTTGCTGCCCGATCCCTACTTCGCCGAGAAAGTGTTGGTGACCGTGCGGGAAGCTCCGTGAGATCACCCGCTTTTGCCATGGCCACACATATGTAAAGGGGTCACACATATATACTGTGGCGGCGGTATGTGCTATACTGTGAAGCCCCGTTTAGCCTCGCCAGTTCACCCCCCCTATGAGCAAGAAGGACGATCGGACGCTGAACCGGACAGAGCGGCTTTTCGCCATCCTGCTGCTTCTGCAGAACCAGCCCAACCTCACCTCACGCGACCTGGCCGAGCACTTCGGGATCAGCCGCCGGACGGTGTTTCGGGACCTGCGGGCGCTGGGCGAAAGCGGTGTCCCCCTCACCTATGCGGCAGAGGGTGGCTACGAGATCCTGGAAGGCTACCAACTCCCGCCCCTCATGTTTTCGGCGCGGGAGGCGGCCACGCTTCTCATGGGGATGGAGTTTGCCAAGCGGCAGCCGGACGCGTCACTCCGCAACGACGCCGACGAGGTGGGCCTCAAGATCCGATCGGTCCTTCCCCAGCAGGTGCGAGATTACATCGACCGGCTGCGCGAGCGCACCGTGGTGGACCCGTACTGGTTTCAGACCATGCACACCCCGGATGCCGAGGGGGGGCGCTGGTATGACCTCAGCGAGGCCATGGCGCACCAACGCTCTGTTCATATGCAGTACTACGTGGCCAGCCGTGACGAAGTAACGCGCCGCCTCGTAGATCCGGTCGGGCTCGTCTACTACGCCGATCACTGGAACTTGATTGCCTACGACCATCTTCGCAAAGGCATCCGTAACTTCCGGCTGGACCGTATCCAGAGCATGATCGTGACGATGAACCGGTTCGAGCCTCCGGAAGGCTTCGACCTCAACGACTACCTGGATGCGCGAGGCTCAGGCATGGGCCAGGCGCAACGTATCGAGATCCGCTTCGACCGGCAGGCCTACCGCTGGGCCAAGCGCGGCATCCCCGCCCACATCGAAGAGGAGCGCGCCGACGAAACCGGCACCACCGTCACCTTCTACTTCGAGAACCTGGACTACCTGGCCCACTGGCTCTTGCGCTATGGTCAGCAAGCCGTCGTCCTCGCCCCTGACTCGCTCCGCGATCGGTTGCGCCAACAAGCTCAGGCCATTGCCGACCAATATCAGGCGTCATCGGTCGACGCCTCCGCCTAAAAAAGGAGCGACCTCAGTCAAGGAGAGGCGTCTTGAATCGGCCTCTAGCGGCATGGTGCCAGAGGCGCAAGGTGGACATGTACGCCGCGCGGAGCGGTTTTCGATGCACGGGTCACGCCTCTGCTAGATCGGGGCTCTGGGGGCAATCTGAAGCCCTGTTTTTTGTCTCTACATGTACATTTTTATGGACATGTTCGAGGATCTCTCCCGGATCCCATCCCGTGTAACGGCGGACCGCTGCTGGGCACCAAGAGGCACCTGAACGTCTGCTGCCTGGTGCTCTCTTCGTATCCATGCTCTTCTCTGGTTCCTCCATGCGCCTGCTGCTGATCCTGCTCAGCTTCTCGGCGTGTACCTCTGCTCGCGTTGACCGGGTGGTGGCCCCGTCGTCGGTCACCGCGCCAACCACCTTTAACCACGGCCTCTTCGACGCCGTGCTTCAGGCGCATGTGACGGACGGGTACGTGGATTACGCGGGCCTTCAGGCGTCCGATGCGTTGACGCCGTACCTCGCTCAGTTGGCGGCCACCGATCCGTCGGCCCTCTCGCGAGAGGGACAACTGGCGTTTTGGATGAACGCCTACAACGCCCTGACGCTCAAGTTGGTGGTGGACAACTACCCCACCGCCAGTATTCTCCGACTATCGCCCGTAGGCATTCGAGGGATACCCTTTGTCATTCCCCGTGTCAACTCCCCGTTTGAAGTCAAGGTAGGGGAGGTAGGCGGTCAAGTTCGGACGCTGGATGAAATCGAGCACGACATCATCCGGCCTCAGTTCAACGAGCCGCGCATTCACTTTGCCATCGTCTGCGCCGCCGTGAGCTGCCCGCCGCTCCGTAGCGAGGCCTACGTGGCTGATCGCCTGGACGAACAACTGGAGGACCAAGCGCGCATCTTCCTGAACAACCCCGATAAAAACCGAATCCCCGCCCGCGAGAATAAGGTAGAGGTCTCCAAGATCTTCAAGTGGTTCAAGGAAGACTTCGGCGACTCTGACCAGGCGCTCCAGGCCTTCCTCGCCCCATATTTTGAAGGCGAAGTAGCCGCTGGCCTTCGCGAAGGGGCCTACGATGTGGGCTACACTAGCTACGACTGGTCGCTGAATGATCAGGCCGAGCTCACAGAGCCCGTTGCGGATGACCGATAGGGACCCGTCAGCCTACAGAGTCCGCTGCCGCTGCCGATCGATGAGAGCGTATCCGTTAGCTTGCCGGCAGGATGTCCTCATAGAGCGCCCGCAGCGACAGGGCAAGGTTGAGGCTGGGCACAGAGGCCACGGCGTCTAGCCCTTGCACTTCCTCCATCCGGACTCCGTCACCCGTCCGGTGGTAGATCCGCACGCGTGGAGTTTGGGGATCGACGATCACGTAGGCCATCAAGGACGGAATCTGGAGGTAGGCTGTCAGCTTTTGGTCGAGGTCATAGGCACTCGTCGAGGAAGAGAGGACCTCGCCGAGGAGAGTCGGATTGAGGAGCGTGTGAGGCCGTGTGGATTCGTCGAACTGTGATTCTTCGCAGAGCGTCACCACGTCTGGGTAGGCATAGTTCGCCCGGCCAAGATCTGGGGCTTCAACGCGAAGGCCGGAGGGATACGTCTCACATAGCGGTAGTGCATCGTCCAAGAGACGGACGACGCGCTTTTTGAGTTTGAGATGAGGGAACGTTTCTCCAGGCAAGACGACGGCTTCTCCGCCCCAGTATTCGACAGGGGTCTCGGAGGCGGCGTCGATCTCGAAGTATGTGTCCACGCTTATGCCGGTGTCGATGTCCATCGGGGCCTTCAGGGTAGTGGGGAAACCGCAGACGTATGGACCATGAACGCATAACGTGCGCCGTTCGTTACCATCGGTTAGGCCGCGAAGGACGAAGCGGTCACGTCGGTCGAGGGGGCGTCGGCCGGGTCGGTGGGGTCGAGCTGGGCGAGGAGGTCGAAGGCCTGCTCCAGGGTGGGTACGTCCTGGACGATGGCGCGCAGGCGTTTACTCTTTTTATCGCGCAGCACATACCGGTGGTCAAGCCCGCCGAGGCGCTCGAGGAGGGGGTGGAAGGTGGCCTCGTAGAAGTACGGGTCTTCGGCCTGGTTGGGCATGTCCAAGAAGAGCCGCTCGTTTTTGTAGATGACCTTGGGCAGGCGCAGGCCTTGGGCATGCCAGCGCATGCGGGCCGCCGTGAGGAGCGCCTCCACCTCATCGGGCAGCGCGCCGAAGCGGTCCCGCAGTTCGTTGCGCACCTCCACAAGGCCGGCATCGGTTTCGGCCTCGCTGATGCGACGGTAGAGGTTGAGCCGTTCGACGTTGTTAGCGACGTAGCCGGCGGGGATGAAGGCGTCGGCGTCCACATCGACCGTCGATTCCAGGGCCCGGGGCGGGCGTTTTTGGTCCTGGAAGACCTCGGCGAACTCCTCGGTGCGTAGCTCTTGCACCGCTTCGTCCAGCAGCTTGTGGTACGTTTCGAAGCCGACATCCTCGATGAACCCGGTCTGCTCGGCCCCCAGCATATTACCGGCACCGCGGATATCAAGGTCGCGCATGGCGATATGGAAGCCACTGCCTAAGTCGCTAAACTCCTCGATGGCTTGGAGGCGCTGCTTGCCTTCGCGTGTGAGCGTGTGGATAGAGGGCACGAGCAGGTAGCAGAACGCCTTCCGATCGGAGCGCCCGGTGCGCCCGCGGAGCTGATGCAACTCCGCGAGCCCGAAGCGGTCGGCGCGGTTGATGATGATGGTGTTGGCGTTGGAGATGTCGAGGCCGCTCTCGATGATGTTGGTGGAGACGAGCACATCGAATTTGCGCTCCATGAAGTCGTGCATGACCTGCTCTAGCTGCGGACCCGCCATCTGGCCATGGGCCACGCGGATGCGGACTTCGGGGAGCAGGAGGCGGATGGTATCCGCCATCTCCTCGATGCTTTTGACCCGGTTGTGAATGAAGAAGACCTGTCCACCCCGACTGACTTCGTACTGGATGGCGTCTCGGATGAGGTCTTTGCTGAAGGTGTGGATCTCCGTGACGATGGGTTGCCGGTTGGGGGGAGCCGTGGCGATGATCGAAAGGTCGCGGGCGCCCATGAGCGAGAACTGGAGGGTGCGGGGGATGGGGGTGGCGGTCAGGGTGAGCGTGTCCACATCGACCCGCATCTTGCGCAGTCGCTCCTTGACGGCGACCCCAAAGCGCTGCTCTTCGTCGATGATGAGGAGCCCCAGGTTCTTGAACTGCACATCCTTTGAGGCAATACGGTGTGTGCCGATCAGCACGTCCACCTTCCCCGCATTGGCGTCGGCCAGGACGGCTTTTTGCTCCTCACGGGTACGGAAGCGGGACACCATCTCGACGCGCACGGGGAACGACGCCATGCGTTGCTTGAACGTCTCGTGGTGCTGCGCCGCCAGGATGGTGGTGGGAACCAGGACGGCCACCTGTTTGCCATCCTGGACCGCCTTGAAGGCCGCGCGCACAGCCACCTCGGTCTTGCCGAAGCCTACATCCCCACATACGAGGCGGTCCATGGGGGTGGGTTGCTCCATGTCTTCTTTGACGGCCTCGGCGGCCACGGCTTGGTCGGGGGTATCCTCGAAGGGAAACGACGCCTCCAGCTCGCGCTGCCAGATGGTATCGCCGGAGAACGCGTAGCCATCTGAGGCGCGGCGCTTGGCGTACAGCTTGATGAGGTCGCGGGCGATGTCCTTGACCCGCTTCTTGGTGCGCGCTTTGGTTTTCTCCCACTGGCCGGAGCCCAGCTTGGTAAGCTGCGGCTGATGCCCTTCTTTGCCGGTATACTTGTGCAGCTTGTACAGGGCATTGACGTTGACGTAGAGGACATCCCCCCCGCGGAAGTGGACCCGCACAGCTTCTTGCTGGCGGTCCCGCACGGTGATCTTCTGCATCCCCATGAACTTCCCGATGCCATAGTCCACGTGGACCACGAAGTCGCCCCGAGAGAGGTGCTGAAGGTCGCGTACGCTGAGGCCGCCGGTCTTGCGCTTCTGCTTGCGCGCCGTGGGGCGGTGGTAGCGGTTGAACAGCTGGTGGTCCGTGTAGACGGCCAGACCGAGCCAGGGGAGCTCGAATCCTTGGTGGAGCGAGTCGAGCTGAAGGGTGGCGTAGCCGTGCTCGAGCTCGGTCTCCAGGAGCTCCCGGAGTCTGGATTCCTGGCCGCGGCTGTCGCACAGGATGGTGGTGGAGGCTCCTTGCGTGTGCAGGTCGCGGAGGCGCTCTCGCAGGAGTTTGATGTTACCGCCCAGATTGGGCTGCGGCTGTGCGTCGAGGGTCAGGGACGCCTCGGCCATGGTGGCGGCGAAGCTACCTAGGAGCACGCGCGGATACCCGAGCAGCGCCACCTCGAGGGCCCCAGCGTCCAGATAGCGCGAGGCTGGAAGAGGGACGACGTCGGCCTCGTCGGGGTCCTCGAGCGTTTCGACGTGCTTGGCGTACTGGTCTGTAGCATGATCGAACTGCGCTTGCGCCTGTTCCAGCAGGCCGCCCTCGTCGAACGTAGCCAGCAGGGCACGTTCAGGAAGGTGGTCGAAGAACGACGTGTAGGGACGATCGGCGGACTCCTCCCGCTCGAGGTTGGGGACCAGGCGTGTTTCTTTGAGTCGGCTCACAGAGCGCTGGCTACGGGCGTCGAACTCGCGGAGCGAGTCGACCTCATCGCCAAAAAACTCAATCCGGATGGGATAGGACCCAGAGAAGGGGAAGACATCCAGGATGCCCCCACGTAGCGCCAACTCGCCGGGTGCCTCGGCAAACTCGACGCGCTCGAAGCCCAGTCCAATGAGCTGAGCCACCAGATCCTCAGGCGGAATGGTCTGCCCCAGCGCAATCGGGATGGTGTCCTGTTGGACCACATCGGGAGGCGGGACTTTCTCGGTGAGGGCCTCAACGCTGGTGACGACCACCCCCGTGAAGCCGTTGGCCAAGGCCTGGAGCACGGCGGCCCGGTCCAGCAGGGCGCTCACGTTTTCCACCTGCTCCGCATTGTAGGGCGCGTGCTGCGTACGCGGGAATCGGAGGGGGGCGCCCTCTTCCCCAGCGATCTGCTCCAGGTCGCTCTGGAAGTAGGCCGCCTCTTCGTCGGACGGAAAGAGACAGATCAGCGGCGTCTCGGTTTTCGTGTGCAGATGATGCAGCAAGAAGACCGGCAGGGAGCCGGCGGCCCCTTTGACCTGGAGCGTGGACAGTGTGCCCGCAGGGAGCTGGGTGGCCCAGGACACGAGCTGATCAAACGGGTCGGTCTCAGCGAGACGCTGATGAAGCAAACGGAGCGACATACGTGCGATGAAAAATCCCATAGCAAGACGCCCCGATGACCTCCAGGTGCACCGGAGCGGATCGCCCAAGGCTCTCGGGCGATACACGAAAAGCCGTCGCTGCGGAAGCCGTACAGGCGCTCCACGGCGGCGGCTGAAAGTTCTACCTTTGGAGGCACTAACGTGTGTCCAAAGCCTCGTGTTCGGATGCCGACCAATGTTTCACGTGAAACATCCAGGGTGGACATGCGAAGGGCCAACATAATCCCCCAGATTGTTTCACGTGAAACATCAACACGGGTCTGCTTACTGGCTTTTTTGACCTGAAAAACGAAGCCTAATTGTTTCACGTGAAACAACTATGGGTAGGTCAACCTGGGTGCTTGGGGGGCGCGGGCTCCATGTCCTCATGAGCCGACGTCAGGATCCCGGCACGTCCTCCGCACGATCCCGGATCAGCGTCCTGGTTGGCACGCCGCGTCATGGCCTGAGTGGGCGATGGTCGGGGTGGCTTCGTGCCGAGTTTTCGTGCCGCCGAGCGTCAGGAGGCTGGATCGTGGAGGGCCTCCCGCACGAACCCTTGGGCGTGCTGCAGGCGCCCGCGTGCCTCGTCAGCATCGACGCTTGCGAGGAGCATAACTAAGGCTGTTTTGACATGGCCGTCGGCCTGCGCGAGGATCTCGCTAGCCCTCTCGTAGGAGACGTCCGTGACGGTCATCACAATGCGCTTGGAGCGTTCCACCAGCTTCTGGTTCGTCATCTGAAGGTCCACCATCATATTCTCGTAGACCTTGCCGAGACGAATCATCGTGGCGGTCGTCAGCATGTTGAGCACCAGCTTCTGAGCCGTGCCGCTCTTCATGCGGGTGGATCCCATGATCACCTCGGGGCCCACCACAGGGCACATGGCTACGTCCACGTCCACGTTGAATGCGGAACGGGGGGTGCAGGTCAGAAAGAGGGTCTTGGCGCCCAGGGATCGGGCGTACTTCACGGCGCCAAGCACGAAGGGGGTTCGGCGGCTGGCCGCGATGCCGCAGACCACATCGGCGGCCGTCACCCCCGCCTCGCGGAGGGCCTCGGCGCCGTTCTCTTCCCGGTCCTCCGCCCCTTCTTGGGCCTGAAACATGGCCGCTGGACCTCCCGCGATCAAGCCTTGAACCAAGTCCGGTGGCGTCCCGAAGGTTGGGGGGCATTCCGATGCGTCCACTACGCCCAGGCGTCCGCTGGTCCCAGCGCCTGCATAAAAGAGACGGCCGCCGTGCCGGAACGCATGCACGAGGTGGTCCACGGCCTGTGCGATGTACGGGATCTCACGCCGCACAGCGATGGGCACGAGATGGTCCTCCGTATTGATGATCTCCAAAATCGTTTGCACCGATGCGGTGTCGATCTGCATGGACGCCGGGTTGCGCTGCTCCGTGGCCAGGCGCTGGATCTCGTGGAAGAGGGGAGAGGTGGACATGGTGCACAGCGTGAGGTGAAAAAGAAAGGAGCGGTCCGTTGAACCCGCCCCGAAGATAACGGTTTGGAGGAACGCACATGCTTGCCCTGCCATCGCCCCCGCTTCATGATTCTCCAGCACCTGCGGCTCCGCTATTTCAGGACGCACCAGGAGACCGAGGTGTCCTTCTCACCCGGGGTCAACCTTATCCATGGGCCCAACGGAGCTGGGAAGACGAACCTCCTGGAGGCGGTGCATTACCTCGGCCTCACGAAGAGCTTCCTCGTCTCGAAAGAACTCTACGTTCTGCAGCGCGGTGCGCCGTTCATGGAGATCGAGGGACGATTCAACGGCATGCGGCGAGCGGAGCTCAAGGTTCGGCTGGCCTACGCGCGCGATGAAGGCAAGCGCGTGTTCGTCAACGGCGCCCCCCTGGAACGGTTATCCGACCTCATCGGGCAGGTGCCCGTCGTCGTGTTCGCTCCCGAGGACCATGTCCTGACAGCCGGGGGGCCGGAAGAGCGCCGCAAGTTCTTGAACAACATCCTGAGCCAGGCCTATCCGGTCTACCTGGATGACATTCTCAAGTACCGGCGGGCCCTGCGGCAGCGGAACGAGCTCTTGCATCAATACCGACGCCGCCCGCTTGACGCCGTGGGGGAGGCGTCCATGCAAGCCTGGGACGCCGAAGTGGTCCAGCTGGGCAGCCGCCTCGTCCACCGCCGCCTCCAGTTTCTGGATGCATTCGCCGGCTACCTTGAGCGCGCCTACCACGTACTCGGCGAAGTGGTAGAGCGCCCGTCGCTGCGGTATCAAAGCTTGGGGTCCATCCACGCCGAGGCGACGCTCGATGAGGTGGCCACCTCCTATCGCCACCTGCTCAAGCAACATCGACGCCGCGAGCAGGAGCAAGGTCGTACCCTGATCGGCCCGCACCGCGACGAAGTGATCTTCTCGCTGAACAACCTGGAGGTGCGGCGCTACGCCTCGCAAGGGCAACACCGGACTCTGGGGCTGGCGCTCAAACTGGCGCAGTACCTGTTCCTGCAAGAACGACTGGAGGAATCGCCGATCTTACTCCTCGACGATATCTTCGGCCACTTCGATGCGCAACGGACCGAAGCCTTCCTCGCGTTGTTGCAAGGTGATCTGGTGGGCCAAGTGCTCATCACCGATACACGGCTCGGACTCTTTGAGCCGTACGTAGACTTTAGGGTGGACGACCATCAGCATCTCTCCCTCCAGCCAGGCCGGGCCCCAGACGGAACCGCCCGCGCCCCTGGAGACGTAGCCCCCTGACACCTACATTGGCATGCCGGTCCTCCTTCACCTCTCAACGGCCTCGGCCCCTCACCCTGCCCCTCATGCCTGCGCGATCTGCCCCCCCCGTCGTATCTCACACGGATCGAACCCCTCGTTCAAGGCCGTGGATACTCAGCCTGTTCATCGTGCTTCTGGTGGCCTCCGGCTGTGCCACCACCGAGGAGAGCCTCGTCACGGGGCGCAAGCGAGCCTACGGCTACACCTGGGAGCAGGAGCGGCAGATTGGGCAAGAGAGTGATCCCCAAATCGTGGCCCAGTACGGGTTGTACAACGACGAAGACCTGGCTGCGTACGTAGACAGCCTCGGACAGGCGCTGCTTGCCGTCAGCCACGTACGTCGCCCCGGCGTCGACCCCAAGTTTAGCGAGACCCCATTCACGTTTCGGGTGCTCGATAGCCCCGTGGTGAATGCGTTTGCGCTGCCGGGTGGGTACATCTACGTGACGCGTGGCCTGATGGCCCACGTGGGCAGCGAGGCCCAACTGGCGGTGGTGCTCGGGCACGAGATTGGGCACGTGGTGGGACGCCATGCCTCGGTGCGGGCGGTCTCGCAGCAGTTCGGTCAGCTGGGGTTGATCGCCGGAGCGGTCATTGGGCAGGGCCTCCTGGGCGGTGATACAGCTCAGAACGTCCTGGGCGTAGGCGGCCAGGCCGCCCAGCTGCTCTTTCTGAGCTGGGGCCGTGATAACGAACGAGAGTCCGACGAACTGGGGGTCGAGTATGCCGCTCTCGAATCCTACGAAGCGGGCGAAGGCGCCGAGTTCTTCGTCTCTCTCCAGCGCATCTCTGCGCAGCAAGGCGCTCGGCTGCCCACGTGGCAATCCACCCACCCGGACCCCGGCGAGCGTGAGGTGCGCATCCGAGAGATGGCCAGCGACTGGAACCAGGATCTGGTGATGAATAAAGTTCGCCGTGATCCTTACCTCCGCCGCATCGATGGGCTCACCATCGGCGAGAACCCACGCCAAGGGTTTGTCGAGAACGGGACCTTCTACCACCCAGACCTGGCCTTCCAATACGATGTGCCGTTGGGCTACACGGTCATCAACCAGCAAACGCAGGTGGTGATGGTCGAGAGCGAGCAGCAGGCCTACCAGATCCTGCGCATCGCCGATGAAGAGCGTGCCCAGGAAGCTGCCGCCGCGTTCGCAGGCCAGGAAGGCCTGACCAACGTGTCCCAGGGTCCGGTTAGCAACAGCCGCTTTCCCACGTACTACGTCCTAGCCGATGCGCAGCTAGACGAGACCACGCAGGTGCGCCTGATCGATTACTTCGTGGAATACCAAGGGACGGTCTACAGCTTCCTGGGGCTGAGCGCTGTCGACGCCTTCCCGACCTACCGCCCTATCTTCGAGGGGACCGTGGGCTCGTTCCAGGCCCTGACCGATCCGCAGATTCTGGCCATTGAACCCACCCGCCTGCGTGTGGTGGAGGTGCAGCAAGACCAACCGTTCCGCGCCCTCTTGCCGGCTACGCTGCCTGAAGGGTTCGATGCGGAGGGGCTGGCCATCTTGAACCAGGTCGGCCTCGATGAGACCTTGCCCGCGGGCACCTTGGTCAAGCTGCCTCGCTGAGAAGTCGTCGGCCAGTCGCCTGGCGCCGCAAGCACGGATGGATCAGCTGGCCTCCTCTTCGGGAGAGGGGGGGATGACGGTGGCATCGCCGCCAAGCACCATCTTGCCTTTGTTGTACACGAAGATGCGGATGCGCACGTGGCGGTGCTTCTCGATCTTCTCGGACACCTTCACTTCAACGGTGATGGTATCGCCCACAGGCACGGGGCGGAGAAAGCGGCAGGAGATATTGACGGCCACGCTACCGTGACCCGGGAAATCCTTCCCCAAGACCTTGGAGACGATGCCCAGCAGAAAGACGCCATGGACGATGGTGTGTCCGAAGCGGGTGGTTTCAGCATAGGCGGGGTCAACGTGAATCGGGTTGTCGTCGCCGGTGAGCGCCGCGAACTGTTGGACGTCTTCTTGGGTGAAGGTGCGCTCTGCGCTGAAGGTGTCACCAACCGTGAGAGAATCGTAGGTGTGCATGGGGGGACGTGAACGAGGAAAAGAAAACAGAGTCGCTCAGACGAGAGAGCTCGTCCTGCGGTTGCGAGGCGTGGTTACGCGGTCGGATGGTTCGCGAAGAGGCCAACCTGGCGGGAGTGCTCCAGGTACAGCTCAAAGCCAGCGCGAGCCTCAGGCGAGAGCTGAAAGCGAGGATGGAGGCGGACATCGCGCCGCACATAGTGGTACCAGCCGTACGCCAGGAGGTCAAAGGCGGTATTGCGCATGCGGCGAAGAAAGTGCTCTTGCTCCCACAGGTTGCCGCCGTGAAAATAGCGAATGTAGTGGTGCGTTGTGTCGGCCGGGAGGATGGCGTAGCGAAGGTCGCGCCAGGCGTTTACGTAGGCCGTATCGCTGGTACGGCGAAGCGGAGGGTAGCGGATCTCGGCGTCGCGGCGGTGCACAATGGTGGGGGGGACCCCGTTGGGCAGCTGCCCGACGAACGGGTGGTCGAAGTACGTGGGGTCATCCACGTGCATGAGGGTAGCGGGCAGGGTACAGGCGTCGAACCCGGCTTCCAACATCGCGACTTGTTGCGTCAGTCGGTCAGGGTGCGACCAGTCATCGTCGTCCCACTGCGGAGCCACGTAGGGTCCGGTCGCCGCTTCCAGAGACAGGTTGCGAAGCGCGCCAATCACCAGGTCCGGGTGTGGCTCCACGCGCATGTAGTGGACCTCGTCAGACGGCAGCGTACCCAGCAGCTCGTCCATGGGCCGGGTGCCGTTGTCCAGCACCACCAGTTCTTTGTGCGGATAGGTCTGAGCCTGGTACGAGAGCAAAGCGCGCTTGCACAGGTGCGGCCGGTCTGCGGTGACCATTAGGCAACTCACAACGGTCGGCGGTGCGTCAGCGACAGACATAAACGTGCAGACTACAGGTTGAAACCAGACTGGCGATGAACGCTCCAGAGTGTGGCGAGAAGGAAACGTGCACAACGAGAAACGAAAATTGAATACGGCGGGGGTACCCTCAAACATGTGCCCGTAGCGAGCAGGATGTATCGTGCTCAGCGCCTGTCTCGTTCCGCCTCAGCCGATTGTTTCACGTGAAACATTCCAGAGCGTCTAGGCTCAGGCAAATCGGGTGCTGAAGGCCGTCAAGGAGCCCAGCATGGGCGGGTCCGCAGAAGCCTCCAAGAAATGATCGAACCAGCGCGCCCAGGGGAACGTCAGCATGGTCACGATCGCCATAGAGAAGGCGAACAAGATGCCCATGATCAGGAAGATCCCCACATGTAGCCCCAGCACGGCCAACCCAACGGGGAGCCGGAACGGCCGCCACCACATCAGGAAGGCACTCAGTTCAGACACGAGCCCGATGGTCAGAAAAAGCGTGGCAATGGGATAGTGGGCGAGGACCGTGTCCTGCAAGAGATTGAAGTCGAGCACGCCCCACTTGGCGAAGGCATCGATGCCCTTCTCGTGGACCCACATCCAGAGGTGGCTTCCGTCTGACCAGTGAAGGCCGGTCCCGATCAGCTTGCAGATCCCCGCCAGCGTGTAGCCGAGGCCGACGAAAAAGTAGTTGTATCCGATTACAAAGCGCCGCCGGTACCGACCATCCTCGAAGGCCAACGCCGCGATGGCAAACCCCAGGACAGCCATACCCACCAAGTTGCCACTGTGCGGGATCTCGCCGAGCGTAAACCGCGTGGCGTATTGCCAGTGCAACAGCAGAAAGCCGCCCAGATAGGCCCAGCGCGACAGTCGGAAAAAGCCGATCACCATGAGGCCCGAGATGAGCGCTGCGTTGATCAAGGGCAAAGAGTTGCCAAACATGAAGCGCACATCGATGTACTGCGCGATGCCCAGCGGCAGCACCACGTCACTGATGCGCAGGGTGTAGCGGCCCCAATACCAGGCGTAGTAGATCGTGAAGGCCACGATCAGCGCCTCGAAGATCTTGAAGAACAGCAAAAACCCGCGTGACTCGGGCCGATCGGTGGGGAAGAGGTGGTCGCGAAGAGATGCCATGAGGGGATAGCCAGATCAGTCAGCGGGGAGCGCGCTCGTCAGCGCCGGGTGCAAGGCCGAGGTGTCTGCCCCGATGAGCACGTAGGGCACGTACCGTACCTGCACCCGTTCGGTGTCATGCAGGCGGCCGTTGACCCGGTACACCAGCAGACGCCGCCCCTCCAACTGGTCGTAGAACATGCGCTGCAGGCCGGTCACCCGCGCCTCATCCCAGGTCTGCGTCTTCGAGACGAAGTTTGCGAGGTCGATGGGGTCGATGCCATTGGGGAGGAGGGGGTACGGGGTCCCCCAGAGCTCTTCAACGCGGAGCGTATCCCAGCGGACCACCGGCTCGTCCGTCACATCCATGACCAACGCCCGAGACCACGGGTTACCACCCTGCGAAAACATCGGGTAAATGCTGAAGGGCCAGAACTCGCCGAGGTGGGTGGCTACTAGCAACCCGTATACGACGAAAACCGCTGCGAGGAGCCGGACCGCACGGCGTTGGGCCGTGCGCGGAGACGCTGAGCCAGAGGAAGCAGCCATGAGGGGAGAGGGGGGTGGGATGAGCGAGGGCACCCGCCGGGAGTAGCAGGACCGTCTCTCACGTTGTATCATCCCGTTCCAATCGGTTCCCGAGCCGCCTTCATTTCCCGATGCATCCAGGCCTCACGCGGTCATTCCTAGGGCTCCTCCTGCTGACAGCCCTCGCGGCTTCCCCCGCTTGGGCCCAAGCGGATCGCCTCGTGCCGGTGGGGAGTTGGCACTACGACGTGATCGTGCGCCTCCAACAGCGCGGCCATCTCCTGACTCTGCCCCCCACGGCGCTTCCCTACACGCAGGGCGACATCGCCGAGGCCGTGGCCCAGACGGATACCACCACGCTGCACCCCGTCGAGCGCCGGTGGCTCCACCTCCTCCGCCGTGCCCTGCGTCGCGTCTCCGAACGCGTCGAGGCGCCCACTGTCCGCTGGGAGGTCGCCCTGGATGGTGGGGGCCAAGCCGCCAACACCGAGCGCCTCCACGTCCTCCGCCCGCTGGGCGAGATCGTCTACGCCTACCCCTATGGCCAGATCGGCGGGGCCGTCCAGTTCGGGCCACTGGTGGCGGAGCTGCGCACGCGCCACGATCTCTTCTACAACGACGATCCCGACGGACTCGACACCGCTCTCCGCGCTGCCGCCCGCAGCGACCATACCTACGTGGGCGCCCGCGGCACCGGCTGGGCCGTGCGGCTCGGCCGTTTCGCCCAGCACTGGGGCGTTCACGGCGAAACGGCCACCGTCATCAGCAGCAATCCACGCACGTACGACCAGCTCTCGCTTCGGCTCGGCGGGGACCGCCTGTTCGTGCATAGCCTCCTCGGCGAGCTGGACAGCGCCACCCAAGATGGCCGCTTCACCGGCACCGCCGGCGACGACTCCGTGCGGGTGGGCAGCGACCGCCGGTTCGTAGCCGCCCACCGGTGGACATGGCGACCCAGCCCCCGCCTCTCGGTCTCTCTGCAGGAGTCGGCCCTCTTTTCTGGACCCGGTACGGGCTTCTCGCTCAAGTATCTCAATCCGGTGCATCCGTTTGTCTACGTGGTGGACAATCGGCCCAAGAACGACGAGAACAACGGCATGGTGGGGCTGCTCCTCTGGGGGCAGCACCGGCGGTGGACCGTGCACGGCCAGCTCTTGTTCGACGACCTGGACCTCCTGGGCATCGGGAACGAACCGCCGTCCATCGCGGCCACCGCCTCGCTGCACCGGGGGGCGTGGACCCCGATCCTCGACGCCGGCGTACGGGCCACCCTGGTCACGCTGCGCACCTACAACGCTGGACAGCCGCAGGGCCGCTACCTCTACCTGCTGCGCGGCCTCGCCACCCAGTTCAGCGATTACGTCGAGGCTGAGGCCTATGCACGAGTCCTCTTGGATGCGTGGCTCCCCGGCCTCGAAGCCACCCCCTACCTCGCCTATCTCGAGCAAGGGGACCGTGACATCCGCCAGCCGTTCCCGCCCAAAGATTCGCCGGTAGGCTGGATCTTCGACGGGCCCACCACCCAGACCTGGCGCCCAGGCGTGCGCCTCCTCTACCAGGCTAGCCCCTGGTGGTGGGTCCGCGCCGACCTGGGCCTCAACCGTTCCCAGCTGGAAGGCACCGACGCCACCATGCGGGCCGTGGGTCTCCTGGAGGTGGGCTTTCGCCTGCAACTCGATGGCACCTATTCGATCGCGTTCTAGCCTCGAGGCCTCCTGCACATGCCCAAGACGCCGTCCCGGAAGGCCCTGCTGAGCGTGCTGCCCCTGCTACTGGTCAGCGCTCCCGCCTGGACGCAGACGGCGCCTGAGGTCACGCCACCGTCTGGACCGTTCAGCACAGTCGGCGTCTTCGTGGGCAGTGGGCCCACCGGTCGGGCCTATGGCACCCTGCCGCTGTTCTGGCAGCCCCAACGCCATGCCGAGGCCGTGGTGCTCACACCGTTCTACGCGGGCTACGCCGAGCTGGGCGGGGCCTACCGGACGTACGATCCGCTCCCTCAGACCTCCGTGCCGGCGTTCTCCTCGCTGCAGGTCTTTGCGGGATGGGGAGGCGTCGTGCCTCTAGGCCCTCGCCTCCGGTTCCACCTGGGCGGCCGCATCGGGACCCACCGGATGTCCTTCGATGCCGACGAAGACTTCGAGGGCCTCGTCAACGAGAGTGAGCTGATAGCCGGCCTCCAGGCTCGCCTGCACGTGCGCATCGCAGGGCCCTTGGTGCTCTTCGGCGCAGTGACCTACCAGCAGACCTTTACCGAGGTGCCCATGCGCACCCTGTACGGCCTAGGCGGCCTCGGCCTTCAAAGACGAACCCCCGGCTGGCTGCTCGAGGTGCTGCGATGAGATACCCCCCGAGGGTATGCGCCCTGGTCCTTCTGCTCTTGGCAGCGGCTCCCGTCCGGGTGCAGGCGCAGGCAGGCCGCACCGTGCTCGACGCCGAGGCGCTAGCTCAAGCCGGCGTGACCCGTCTCACCGACCTCCTGCCGCTCGTCGATGCCTGGAGTGGACACGCCCGCGATGGATACACATGGTCCCTTAGCGCCAACGCCCTGGCCTCGACGCAGGAGGCCGCCTGGCAGGTGTGGCTGGACGATCACCTGCTGGACCTCAACCTACTGGGCACGCAGCACCTCAACGCGGTCCCTGTGCCCGTCAGCGACCTGGACTCGGTGGTCGTCTACCATCGCCCTCAGATTGACGCCGGGACCGTGGCGCTGGCCGGTAGTATTCGCCTCTATACCCGGCGGCCTCGTCTGGGCGTAAACGTGGGGGGGAGCGTAACGGGCGGCAACGAGATCGGCGACCCCGGCCCGTTCCGCTACACCCCCTTCGCCACGCCCAACATCGACCGCGTGGGCCCGATCCTGACCGGTACCCTGGCGGCCGCAGACGTGGTGCGCGACGAGGCGCAGTGGCAGGTTCTGGCCGCCGTCCGTTCCGACGAGCACCACGTCACCGATGATCAGGTGGTGGAGCGCGTCTATGCGCTGTACGAGGAGCCACGCAACGCCCGTCTTGTCCTGAGCGGCGGCCATGCCAGTCTCCGTGCGCACGGGCGGGTGCGCCCAGGACGCCCCCAGGCACAAATCCATGCGATGGGCGGTCTCAACAAGCTGCGCGACCTACGCTACATCGAACCTCTTGGCCAGGAGGTGCCCACGGAGCAGCACACGCGCTACCAAGCACTCGGCGCCACGCTGCCGCTCGGCCCGCAGACCATGGCCACGGTGCGGGCCAGCTACCAAGAGGCTCGCCTCGACCCTCGCACCAACCGGGAGGGCTTGGTGATCGGCTGGGGCCAGACGCGCGCGCAGGCGTCCCTGGACCTTCGGCACCGGCACGGGCCCGTAGTGGTGCACGTGCTGGGCGGGGTCGACCGGTTCGAGGCTGACCCCACGCTACGCCTAGCCGACCCGCTGGAGGTCACCACGCAGGCCGGCGTGCGGGCGTCTGTGGCGGCTGGCGCCGGGTGGACGCCACGCGCTGCCGTGGTGGTCCGCCACCGCTTCCATCGCTTTCGCGATGTAGGCCTGACGGCCACCGGCGGGGTGGGGTGGGCGCCGCGATGGGGCTACGTAGACCTGCACCTCAGCTATGCCTATCAGCCCTGGCCGGACGTGCACGCCCTGACTACGTGGCGCCTCCGTGGCTTTCCCATGGAGGACCGACTGGGCGCCACGCCCGTTCCCCAGCCTGGCTTCCTCACCGGCACGCGGCGGGCCACCGCAGACCTGGACGCCCGCTGGCGGCCCGGCCCCACTACCAGCCTCAGTGCGCAGTTGGGAGCGCGCCTGTTGCGCGGGGTCAACGTGGAGCGCTATCAGATCGATCTCGTGGCCCCGGATACCTTCCTGTTCGTGGTGACGCCCTCCGTAGCGATTGGGCAGCAAGGGGGCGTCGGGTTTATGGCTGCGCAGGTGGAGCAGGCCCTTGGCCGAGCGGTGAGCCTCCAGGCGTCCTATCGGTACCAGGGGCTCCTGGGTGCCGATACGCCGTTGCGCGAGACCTGGCAGATCGAGCCGCCGCACCGCGCCGCCTTTCGCGCCCGGTACGTCTACCGCAATGCCGCTGGGCAGCCTCGCTTCAGCCTGTTGGGCCAGGTGCGTGCGCAGAGCCGGAGCCTGTGGTTCCCCTACACCCCGGCGCAGCGGGCCTCCGGCGGGCGCTACCCGAACGACCTGCCCACCTACGTTCTGGCGGACCTGCTGGTGCGCAAGCGGTTCTGGGACGAGCGGTTCGAGGCCACCCTGGCCGTGCGCAACCTGGGGGATGCGCCGTTCCGCAGCCACCCTGGCGGGGCCATCGACCGGTTGACCTTTTTCGTGAAGCTTCAGATGAGCCTGTAGTGCCGCGCAAGCTAAGAGCAACACGCACAGCCGGTGGCCGTTGACGGGGGCGATGCACCACCCTTCGACCGCATGAAGCTCAACACCGACACGCTGCGCGCCTTGCTGAAACGCGGCGAGGCGTTTGCCGAGACCCGCCGGGGGCAGCGGATCCTCCGCTCCTTGCGCTACGGCTTCTTGGCCGGGGTGATCGGGTGGCTAGCCTACCAGCTGATGGGGATTGGGTGGCGTGAGGTGCTGACCTCGCTGCCGCAGACGCCATGGTTCTATCTGCTCTACCTGGTCATCTACTTTCAGCTGCCGCTCATCGAGGCGCTGATCTACCGCGGCATCTGGGCCACGCCCTGGCAGCGGCTCTTCCCCGTGCTGGTGCGCAAGCGCGTCCTCAACATGGACGTGCTGAACTATTCAGGGGAGGTCTACCTCTTTCTGCAGGCGCAGGCGCTCTCGCCGCGCCCCAAGCGTTTCCTGCTTGGGTCCTTGAAAGACAATGCCATTGCCTCGGGTGTGGCCTCTGTGCTGTCCATGCTGCTGATGGCGGGCGGCTTCCTGCTAGCGGGTCAGCTTGACCTCCAAGCGCTGGTTGGAGAGAACAACCTGCTCTACATAGGGGTGGCCGTGGTGGTCTTTGCGATCGGCGCGGCCCTGGCCGTGCGCTTTCGGAACACCGTCTTTACCCTGCCCGTGCCAGCAGTGGCTGGCGTGTTCGGCGCTCATCTGTTCCGGTTCGGGCTGGTGTTTGTGCTGCAGGTGGCGCAGTGGGCCGTGGTCATCCCCGAGGCCCCGCTCCAGGTATGGGCGACCATGCTCGTGATCGTGGCGTTCACGAACCGTCTGCCCCTGATCCCCGCCAAAGACCTGGCGGCCGCGGCGGCCATCCTAGAGGTCTCTGGCGTCTACGATGCCTACCTGCCGGCCATCGCGGGGATGCTGCTGGTACGCATTGTGCTGGACAAGTCCATGAACCTGTTCCTGTTCACCGTCACAAGCCGTCTGATGCCGCCTGACCCAGGCCCTGAAGCGGCCCCCACGGCGGCCCCAGCGGCCGTTCAGCGCCCAGAACGGGCTTCCTGAGCGCGCTAGCGCCCCGACGTCGAAGTCCGTCTATCGCCCTCACCACCCTCCGCCGTCCTCCATGCTCCACAAAGCTGTCTTCTTGGGACTACTCGGGTGTCTACTCTGCACGCCTCCCATGCCGTCACCTGCCTCGGGGCAAGCCGCCGACCTGCCTCAGATCATGGTCGATAACTTCGAAGGTGAGACGCCTGGGGCGTGGCCGTCCAACTGGCGCTTCCTGAGCAGCAAAGATCAACGCTTCAGGTCGCTGGACCGCTACATGGCCGATGATGAGAAGTTCTACATCGAGCAGGAGGGGGGGAACTCGTTTCTGCGGGCTTACACCGCCAGCGAGGCTCAGCGCATCACGATGGGCAACGACGAAGACTTCGGCCTGGACTGGCGTTTCGATGCCCATGCGCGCATTGCGTGGGACTGGCGAGCCCGCAAGCTGCCCGTCGGGGCCAACGAGCGCGAGGTCAACGACACTGGGGGCGCCCTCTACGTGACGTTCTCCACCGATTGGCTGGGCCGCCCCCGTAGCATCAAGTACACCTACAGCTCCAGCCTCCCTGTGGGCACCGTGGTCTCCTTCGGGCGCCAGCTCAAGGTCATCGTGGTGGCCAGTGCTACCGATGGCTTCGGAGACTGGGTTCACATCGAACGCAACGTGGTCGAGGACTATCGGCTGGCCTTCGGGGGCAAGGAGCCCCCGTCTCGCCCCCTCTCCATCACCCTCTGGAGCGACTCGGATGACACCCGCAGCGAAGCGGAGGTCGACTTCGACAACATTGTGCTGCTCCCGTGAGCGTCCTCACCCTTGCACTTCTGACCTATGGATGCCCTGTTTGAGGCGCTGCGCCCCCTGGCGCGCGGCATCGTGCGGCGAGCCTGGCTCGTCCTCGGCGTAGCCCTCTTGCTCGCCGCCGGCGGCCTGTCCCTGGCTGTCCAGCTCCGCATCGACACCGACCTGTCGAAGCTTATTCCGGACTCCTACCCTAGCGTCCAGGCCCTGGAAGAGCTGCGCCAGACGGTCGGCGGCGAAAGCGAAGCCGCCGTGGGCATCGTCAGCCCCTCCTTTGAAGCCAACAAGGCCTACGCCGAGGCCCTCATCGACACGCTGGATGCCCTCCGGAGCGCCCGCACCGGCGAGCCCTACTTCAACCGCGTCGACTACCGCCGCGAGACGGCCTTCTTGGAGGACAACGCCCTCTACTTTGCCACGCCTGAGGAGCTGGACGAGCTGGAGACCTACCTCGAAGCGGAGATCGAGGACGCCAAGCTGGCCGCCAACCCGTTCTTCTTCGACCTCGGCGACGATTTCGAGGACGAGGAGGAGGCCGACTCCACCGGTCTTCAGCTGGCCACGGTCTATGACGAGATCGTGGGTACCGAATACCCCATCTCGCCGGACAGCACGGCCTTGGTTCTGCGCCTCTACCCGTCCGGTGCCCAGACCAACATCGACTTCATCCGCGAGGCCTACGCCGCCCTGGAGGCGACGACCGCGGCCTTGGAACCGGCGTCGTTCCACCCGGCGATGACCGTCACGCTGGCCGGACGCCTCCAGCGCCAGCTCGTAGAGGTGGACACCATCCGGCGCGATGTGCTTGGCTCGTTTGGGGCCGGGGTGGGCACGGTGTTGCTGCTGGTGGTCCTCTATTTCCTCTACAAGTCGTACCGCGCCCGGGCGGGGGGCCGCTTTCAGGCGCGCCTGCTGGCCGCCGAGGTCGTCCGCGCGCCCGTCATGGCCGTGCTGATCGGCCTGCCGCTCCTGATGAGCCTCTGTTGGACCTTCGGAACGGCGTACCTGGCGTTCGGAATGCTCAACCTGATGACCTCTACGCTAGGCCTGGTCCTCTTCGGCCTCGGCATCGACTTTGGGATCCACTTCTACGCCCGCTACACCGAGGAGCGGGGCGAGGGCGCGTCGGTCGAGGAGGCTGTGGAGACCACCTTCGTTGGGACCGGGCAGGCCATTGCCATCGGGGCGCTGTCCACGGCGTCGGCGCTCTTTGTGCTGGTGGTAGCGGATTTCAAAGGGTTCAGCGAGTTTGGCTTCATCGCCGGCACGGGCGTGCTCTTCGCCTTGATCGCCATGACGGTGGTACTGCCTGCCCTGATCGCCGTGTTCGAGCGGCTGCGCCTGCTGAACCTGCAGGCCACGGCCCCTGAGACGCCGATGGCCACCGGAGCCAGCCGCCCCTTTGGGGCCGCGCGGCCGGTGCTGGTGGGCAGTGCTCTGGCCGTGGTGGCCGCCCTCGTGTTTCTACCGGCCGTCGAGTTCGAGTACCGCTTCGGCGAGCTGGAGCCCACGTACGAAGACTACAATGAGCGTCGCGAGGTTATCCGGCGCGTCTACGGCAGCGACGGCTCGCGCCGCAACCCCGCCTACGTGCTCCTGGATGACCCGGCCGAGGCCTTCGCGGTGGAAGCGACGGTCGAAAACCTCATCGCCCAGGACACGACGTCGCCCACGGTGGACCGCATCGAGACGCTGCAGGACCGTTTTCCGCTGACGGAGGCGGGCCAGCAGGCGCGCCTCGACCGCATCGCCGAGATTCGGACCCTCCTGGCCGACCCGTTTATCCAACAGGAGACGTCCACCGACCTCGACCGCCTCCGCCGGGCCTCGCAGACGACGTCCCCCATCAGCCTGGACGAGGTGCCCGAGTTTTTGCGCAACCGGTTCACCACCAAGACGGGTGAGATCGGCACGTTTGCCATCATCTACCCGGCGGTGGGCCTCTCAGACGGTCGCAACTCGATGGCCTTCGCCGAGGACATCGGCACCATCACCACAGCCGACGGCACCGTCTACCATGCGGGCTCGACCTCGCTGGTGGCGGCCGACATGTTGCGGCTGATGCAGCAGGAGGCGCCGTGGATGATTGGGGCTACCTTCCTGATCGTGCTCGTGCTGATGGGGATCAACTTCCGCTCGGTCCGCTGGGCGGCTCTGGCGGTGGTGCCACTGGTCGTGGGCGTCCTATGGATGCTTCTGCTGATGGAGATCTTCGGCCTTCGCCTCAATTTCTACAACCTGGTGGTGCTACCCGCCGTGCTGGGCATCGGCAACGATGCGGGCGTGCACTTGGTGCATCGGTACCGGGAGGAAGGGCGAGGGTCCATCCGGCGCGTGCTGCGGTCCACCGGCGAGCACGTGGCCATGGGATCGTTCACGACGATGATCGGCTTCGCGGGCCTGCTGCTCAGCTTCCACCCGGGCCTCAAGAGCATCGGGATTCTGGCTGTGATCGGGATTGGCGCCACGTTGCTGGCTGCACTCCTCTTCCTCCCGGCGCTGCTGCAGGAGCTCGAGCGCCGACGCGACGTGCCCGAGGCTGCACCTACCAACGGCGAGTCCGTCACGTCGCCGCCGGCTCCGACCGCCCCTGCCCCCGATCAGGCTCGCTGAGGCACGTGGGTCTGGCGCACCAGGGTCAGGAGGGCGCTCACGTACCGTTGGGCGACGGCCTGCCAGCTGAACGTGGCGATCACGTGCTGCGCCGCGCGCTCCGAGAGGGCCTGGAGGGCCGCCGCGTCCTCGTGGTACGGCCGGATGGCGGCGGTGAACCCAGGGGCATCGCCGCTCTCCACAAGGTGCCCGTTCTGCCCCTCAGTGATCACGTCCTGGATGCCCTCCAATCGAGCGGCCACCACCGGCACCCCGCACAGGCCGGCTTCCAGCATGACGACGCCGAACCCCTCCATGTCGCCCGGGACCGGAATGTTGGGCATCACGAAAAGGTCGGCCTCCCAGTAGAGGCGGGCTAAGTCGGCCTCCGAGATGCGCCCGAGGAGCCGCACCCGCTCGGCCACGCCGTGCTGTGCGGCCGCGTCCCGGATGGCGTCGTGCTCCGGCCCGTCGCCCGCCAGCCAGTACTCTACGGCGTCCGGCAGGCGGGGGAGCACGTGCTCCACAAACCAGGCAAAGCCCTTACGCTTGACCTGGCGCCCCACACTGCACAGCACGAACGCCCCCGGGGCACGGGTCGGCAGTGCCGAGAGGCCTTGGACGCGTTCTGGGTCGAACCGGTGTAGGTCGATGCCATTCGGCACCACGTGCAATTTGTCGGGAGGCAACCCGCGCTCCAAGCACTGGGCCCCGGTGGCCTGGCTGACCGGCATCACCGCGTCGACGGCCCGGAAGGTCTTCGGCACCACCACGCGCTGATGCAGCCACGTGTCCAGCGTGACGTCGCGCCCATGCACGATGGCCGCCGTGGGCACCCCATGTTTGTGCAGGAATCCCCGCAGCGGCACCGCCAGCGTAGCCGTGACCATCGACGAGAACAGCACCACATCCACCGCCTGGTCCCGTACGAGCCGCCGGATGCCCCGGTACGCCCGTAGCAGGAAGCCTGGCGTGCGCAGATGGGTCCGGGACCACGTGGTCCGCAGCACCAGCGGATGCACGTGCACCGCCCTCGTCTCTATCAGCGAGGCGTACAGCTCCGTGGCCACCCGCTGCATACCCCCCAGGTTGGCCTCCAAGGTCTCCGCCTCCGGCGGAAAGGAATGCGAAACAAACAACACGCGCACGGCAGGATGAAAAAGGAAAAGTGATCAATGAAAAAGGCAACGTCCCCCTGACCCTGCCACCATGCTCCGTGAGGACGTTCGCTTGAACGCCCGCCTTGCGGTCTCCTACTGCGGGTCCAACACCGCTCCATAATACCGCAGCATCTTATCCAAAATCACCGGCCAGGCAAACGTCTGCGCTCGCGCAAGCGCCGCGGCTCCCAGGTGCGCCCGCAGGTCATGGTCCACCACCAGCCGCTCCACGGCCTCCCGGAAGGCCTCCCGATCCCCGGGGGGGGCTAGAAAACCCGTCTCGCCGTTCACCACCAGCGTTTTGCTGCCGGTGGCGTCGGCGCAGACGGTAGGCAGGCCGCTGGCCATCGCCTCCAGCGTGACGTTGCCGAACGTCTCCGTGTCGCTGGGGAAGAAGAAGACATCGGCAGAGGCATAGGCTTGGGCGAGGTCAGTGCCGCCGAGGTAGCCGGTGAAGGTGGTGTGGGGGAGGCGGGCGCGGAGGTCGGCGAGCGCAGGGCCATCACCCACCACCAGGCTCCGGTGGGCCACGCCGCGGGCCTCGAGGGCTTGGATGACGTCGGCAAAGAGATCCACGGCCTTTTCCCATACCAGCCGCCCGATGTAGGCCACCACCACCTCATCAGGCGCCGCACCCATGGTCTCGGCGCGCCAGACGTCGGATCGGCGGGTGGGGGTGAAACGCTCCACGTTGACGCCGCGCTCCCACAGGTGAAGGCCCTGCCGGATGCCATGCTGCCGCAAGACGGCCTCCATCGACGGCGACGGCACGTAGATGTGCGTGCACTGCCCGTAGAACCAACGCAGGTAGCGCCACAGCAGGCCCTCCAAGCGCTCCAGCCGGTAGTACTTGAGGTACGAGCTGAAGTGCGTGTGGTAGGTGGCCACCACCGGCAGCCCTTGCTTCCGTGCCCAGCGCAATGCGCCCAGCCCCAGCAGGTCCGGCGTGGCGATGTGGACGAGCTCCGGACGGAACGCCTCCACCTGGGCGCGCACCCCGCGCGTCAGCCCCAGGGACAGCCGGTACTCCCCCCGCCCCGGCGCCGACACGGACGGCACCGGCACCAAGGTCCCGGTGTGCTTGACAGCCGGTTCCGGGATCGTGGGGCCAAAGACGCGCACATTCAGCCCGTGGGCTTCCAGGTGCCCCACCAGCCGGTTGAGCGTCAACGCCACCCCATCCGCGATGTGGTTGTACGAGCCGGTAAACAGCGCCACGCGCCGCCCGGTCAAGTTCGGAAAGGCCATAGATGAGTTCACAAGAGGAAAGTCGGCCTCCCAAACGACGCCCCGAGAGGGAGGTTCTAGTCCCCTGCCCAGGGGACACGTGAACGGCTCCTGGATTTCTATCAGAGGCGAGGGATCGCCTCCATGCAGGGCCTGGTGCATCTTGTGCGTGCGGACCTCGTCCAGACCCCGATGGACGCTTCGCTGTCTGCTCGCCCCTTTCCCTTCAGCTCATTCCTGGTTCGCCATGCGCTCCTCTGCCCCTGTATGTCTGCTCGCCCTTGTCATCGCCCTGCTTGCCGGGTGTGGGGGGTCTTCTCAGATTCCGGCCTACGCTGAGGGACCCGTTGCTCAGACGCGAGAGGACGCCATCGAGCAAGCGCGGGATCGGCTCGCACAGCGCATGGAGGACGGTGTGCCCGGATTCTCCGTGGCTGTGGCGGTGGATGGCGAGGTCGTCTGGGCCGAGGGCCTGGGGGTGGCCGACCGCTCGACGGGCGCGCCCGTCACGACCGACACCCGCTTCCGAATCGGGAGCACGTCCAAGTCGATCACGGCTGCTCTTGCCGGCCGTCTCCTCGACCGTGACCTCGTCTCGCTAGACGCCGACATCCGCGAGATCCTCCCAGCGTTTCCGGCTAAACCCTACACGCTGACGCTTCGGGATCTCCTTTCCATGCAAGCCGGCATTCGGCACTACCGAGGCAAAGAGTCGCTGAACACCACGCATTACGCCAGTGTGGCCGACGGACTGCAGATCTTCGCGGACGACCCCCTCTTGTTTGAGCCGCACACGGACATCCGGTACTCCAGCTACAGCTTCAATCTGGCGGGCGCTGTACTGGCCGAGGCGCTCGAGATGAGCTACGGCAAGGCGATCCGCACAGAGATCTTCGAGCCCCTGGGCATGGACGCCACAGGCATCGATGACCCGACGGTGGAGATCCCGGAACGGTCCAGCTTTTACTCGCCAGGTCTGCTGCGTATGCGGACGGCCCCGGCGGTGGACGACTCCTACAAGGCCCCATCCGGAGGGCTCCTGTCCACGCCGACCGACATGGTGCGCTTCGGGTCGGCCCTGCTCAGCAGACGCACCGCAGCGGGCGAGCGGTGGCTAGAAGAAGAGACGGTTCGCACCCTGTTTACGCCGCGCACGAACCGAGACGAGACCCTGCCGGCGTTCTACGCCCTCGGCTTCCGGGTCTGGTTCGAGGATCCAGACGCGCCCCCTCCATTCGGGCGGTACACCGTGCACCATGGCGGATCCTCGATCGGGGCGCGGTCCATGCTGATGCTGTTTCCCGATGAAGGGGTGGTGATCTCGCTGTTGGCCAACTCCGATGGGTACGACCACAAAGAGATCGATGCCGAGGCGATCGCTTCCGGGTTCATCGATGCCTACGCGGGCCGCTGAGTGCGTCATGGCGTCCGGTATCTTGCCGAGCGTGGGCCCAATTCCAGTGCGTTCAGCATGTTGGCTTGAGGTCTATCTCCAGCCTTGAAGTCTTCTTTTTTGTGACCGCGCCCCCCATCCAAGCCTTCTATGATGACGCTCATCCGTCGCGCCGCCTTGCATGGCGCCTGGGTGCTGATCCTGATCGGATCAGCCGGCTGCATGCCCTCTCAGCCAGCCCCGACACCAGACGCGGCCCTGGTAGACACCTTGGCGTACCGCTCCCCGGAGCACACCGGCGATGGCTGGCCCACGGCGTCGCTCACCGACCACGACATCGATCCTGTTCCCATCCAGGAGATGCTCGACCGGGTCCGGGCAGGGGACTACACGGGGATCAGCAGCGTGCTCCTGGCTCGGGGTGGGACGCTCGTGCTCGACGCGTACTTCGGTGGATACAGCCGGGACAGCCTCCATTCCACGCGATCGGCGTCCAAAGCCATCACGTCGGCCCTGGTCGGGGTGGCCATTGACCAGGGCTTCATCGAGTCCGTTGACGTCCCGCTCCTTCCGTATTTCCCGGAGTACGAGGGAGACATCGAGCACTGGGACGAGCGCAAGCGAGCCATCACCCTCGCTCACCTGCTCAGCATGACCTCCGGCGTCCGAGGCAACGAGGACGCGATGTACCCCACCGACGATTGGATCAAGTTCTACCTCGACCAGCCCTTGGTGGCCCCGCCCGGTGAGCGGTTCTCGTATGCCACGAGCGGAGTCGTGACGCTGGGGAACGTCATCACGCGCGCCTCCGGCCTACGCATCCCTGCGTTTACCGATCGCTACCTCTTTGGCCCGCTTGGGATCACGGCCTACCGATGGCCCATCACCAACTCGCGGGGAAGCCAAGGGCTTGCCATGACCGGAGGTGGGCTGAACCTGCGGCCTCGTGACATGGCCAAATTCGGACAGCTTTACCTGAATGGGGGTGTCTGGAAGGGGGAGCGGTTGATTTCAGAGGCCTGGATCGGGGCATCGACGCGGAAACAGGCCGTGAGTGATCTCTACGGGGAGGACTTCGGATACCTGTGGCGGATGATAGACCGCACGGTTGACGGCCGACCTGTCCGCTCGTTCGAGGCCTGGGGGAACGGGGGCCAGTTTATCATGGTGTTCCCCGCCTTTGACCTCGTGGCCGTCTTCACAGGGGAGAACTACGGCCTCTTCCCAGAGATGGAGCAGCCCTTCGAGATGGTAGATCGATACATCCTCCCAGCCATGAGGTAAGCGAAAGCGTGCCCTGGCTGCTCGGGGCGGGTCCAGCTCTGGTTGACGCTGCACGACGAGTCATCGACCCGCTGGCCTCAGGGGAGTAGGGTCAATGCCTTTGAATCTTGTCACCAATCGGCTTAGTCGCTATATTCCTATCCGCTTATTGGGGCCTTTTTCTGGGCGCATACCCGCTCCCATTGCGGTGCCGCCTTCACCCGCCGACCAGGGGACAGCGACCATGAAGTATGTTCTGATAGCCTTCCTCGTTTGGGGTCCGCTCGTTGCGATGATGCATCCAACGGGGATCACCCGGCATGACCGAGACGACGATGCGTACACTCAACTCGCTGGTCAACCTCCGTTTGAGCCCGTGGCCATGGTGAGGTCAGGCTCGCAGTTTGCCGGCAGTGCCGTCCTGGTGTCCGCGTCGTGGCTGGTCACCGCCAAGCACGTGGTCGAGTCGTTCAGAGCCCCCTCCCTGTCCGTTGAGCTCCTGGGTCGTCAGCATGCGGTCGAGAGCGTTGTGAGACACCGTAGCGCCGATCTGGCGCTCTTGAAGCTCTCCGCTCCCGTTCAGGAGGTGAAACCCGCCACTCGGTATCGTGGTGATCGCGAGCTTGGGCTACAGGGCGTGAGCGTCGGTTATGGGGTAGCGGGACGGGGCGACGAAACCATGGGCGCTATTCTGGAGCGTGGGACTGAGACCGTCGGCACGAAGCGCGCGGGGGCGAATGAAATCGATGAGATGGAGGGTGCGCTGATCCTGCTGGCGGACTTCGACCATCCGTCGGACACGCTCTACAACATGATGGGATCAGCCCAGCCCCTGGATCTTGAGTACCTCCCCATGGCGGGGGACAGCGGTGGGGGCTTGTTCATCGAGGATGAGGGCACATGGGCCTTGGCAGGGGTAACGATTAGTGCAAGGACGCCCCGCCGCCGAACGGTCGACAGCGGTATGTTCTCGGAGACTCTAGCCTACGGGTGGATCAGCCAGTGGCACCGCATCTCCTCGTTTAATCAATGGGTGGATGAGCACATCGATGCTGTAGCCAGGTGAAATCCACCCACACAACCGACATACCTGACGATAGGCATCATCACGACCCGTGTATTCCGGTCTTGCTCACGCCACAGGGCTTCTCCCCTCTTCAACATCGCATGGTCCGCATGACGCGCTGGCCTGCTGCCCTTCTGCTGGCCCTGCCTCTTCTCTTGGGCGGCTGCCGCGCCATGCTGTACACCCCCCATCCCCACGTCATCCCCCTGTTCGAGGAGCGCGGGCAGCTCCACGTCGCCGCCGGCCTCCGGCACAACGCGGGCATCGATCTCAATCTGGCTACCTCTCCGCTGCCCCACACGTTCGTCTTTGCATCCTGGGCCCAGGTTCAGCGGGACCGCTTCGAGCAGCGCTATGCGGAAGCGGGGGGCGGCCTTTACGTCAGGCTCCCCGCTCGGTCTACCCTGGAAGTGCTGGGCGGACTCAGCCGCGGCCAAAGCGAGGGGCGGGGCGAGCGAGCCCTAGAGGCGGACGGTGCCCTGCCGCCGTTCGAATCGTTTCGCTACGCGGCCGCCTATGACCGCTCCTACGTGCAGGTCAACGTGGGCACCCGATCAGGCAACGGCGAGATCACCCTAGGCGGGGCCTTGCGGCTGAGCCGGGTGCGGTTCTCAGACGTTGAGACCGAGCCGGACCTGTCGGTGAGCTGGGTGCGGGGCCACTATCTGGAACCGGCCCTGGTGATCCGTACGCGCGTGAACCGCTTCGTCGACGTGGAGGGACAGCTGGGGAGCAGTTACAGTCTTGGCCAGCAGGGCTGGTCGTCGCTCTTCAGCCGAGAGCGCCGGTACGGAGGCCTCGGGGTGCGGCTGCACGTGGGCCGCAAGTGACGAAGGCGCTCAATGTGCTCATAGCTGCGCTCCTGCCCATCGCGGTGGGTGCTGGATGCCACTTGATCCATATACAACGAGAGGCTCACGGGAGCCGCCCTTCTTCTCGCAGCCGCTGCCGCAGCGGGGAGGGCGCATTTCGATGCTGGAGCTGCTCTACCTCCGCAAGCCGCTGAGCGATGTTGGCATCCAAGGCGTCCTGATGGTCCCCGTAGTAGGCTAGGGCCGAATAGATCTGCCCCAGGCTCAGATACGGGTGCTGAAAGCGCAGTTCTTCTGGACTCCAGCCATAGGCTAGATGCTCAAGCGCCAGCTCCTGGACTTTCATCGTAGTCTCAGCAATCATCGGAACCCCGTGCTCATCAAGGAGCACGTGTTCGTAGCGCGTCTGGGTGGTAGGCATCACTGAGGAGAGCGTGGCGTGGAACGGTTGCATGAGACGCGGTAACGTGTCAGGCGTGGGGCGGTTCACCTGTGGCTCGAGAAGGAAAGCGCCCGTTTTAACGCAGTCGGCCATCCGACGGCTCAGACAGAGCCCGCCTACAGCACCTCACGCAAAAACACGCCCGTGTGGCTCTCCGGGTGCGCCGCCAGGTCTTCTGGGGTGCCCGCCGCCACCACGAAGCCGCCCCGAATACCCCCCTCGGGGCCGAGGTCCAGCACCCAGTCTGCGCACTTGATGACGTCCAGGTTGTGTTCCACCAGGATGACAGAGTGGCCTTGCTCCACGAGGGCATTGAAGGCGGCGAGGAGCTTGCGGATGTCGTCGAAGTGGAGGCCGGTGGTGGGCTCGTCGAAGATGTACAGCATGCGATCGCGGGAGCGCTTGCCCAGGTGCGCCGCCAGCTTCACGCGCTGTGCCTCGCCGCCGGACAGCGTGGTGGCGGGCTGGCCCAGCGTGAGGTAGCCCAGGCCGATGTCCTGGAGGACGCGCAGCTTGTTGAGCACGGCCGTCTCCTCCTCGAAGAAGGCCACGGCCTCGTCCACGGTCAGGCTCAGGATGTCGTGCACGTTCTTCCCCCGGTGGCGGATGTCCAGCACATCCTTCTTGTAGCGTGTGCCCTTGCAGGCCTCGCACTCCAGGTAGAGGTCGGCCAGGAACTGCATCTCCACTTGGATGACGCCCTCGCCCTGGCACGTCTCGCACCGGCCGCCCGGCACGTTGAACGAGAAATAGCCCGGCTTCAGGCCGCGCACCCGCGCCTGGTGCGTGTTGGCCAGGAGGGCCCGGATGGCATCGAAGGCTTTGATGTAGGTCACCGGGTTGGACCGTGGCGATCGGCCGATGGGGCTCTGGTCTACCATCTCCACCTGATCCACCAGGTGGTGCCCCTCGATCTGGTCGTGGGCTCCGATCTTGATGCTGCCGTCGTAGGTCCCCTTGATGCGCTGAAGGCCCTGGTACAGGGTATCGTGGACGAGGGTGGATTTGCCGGATCCGCTCACCCCGGTGACGCACGTGATCATGCCCAGCGGGAGCACCACATCGATGCGTTTCAGGTTGTGTTGCCGCGCGTTGTACACCACCAGCTCGTAGTGCTCCTGCCGAACCCGGCGCGTGGGAGGCACCGCGATGGTCTTGCGGCCACTCAGGTAGGCGCCCGTCAGCGAGTCCTCGTCGGCCAGCAGCTCCTCGTAGGTGCCCTGGGCCATCACGGTCCCGCCAAAGCGCCCGGAGCCGGGGCCGAGGTCCACGATCTGGTCAGCGCGGCGCATGACATCGGCCTCGTGCTCCACCACCAGGACGGTGTTGCCGATGTCCCGCAGGTGCTCCAGGATGCGCACCAGGCGGTCGGTGTCGCGCGGGTGGAGGCCGATGGTCGGCTCATCCAGCACATAGAGCGAGCCCACAAGTGAGGAGCCCAGCGACGTGGCCAGGTTGATCCGCTGGCTCTCGCCACCGGACAGCGTCTGCGAGAGGCGATCCAGCGTCAGGTAGTCCAGGCCCACCTCTACCAGGTAGCGCAGCCGCTTCTGGATCTCCTCCAGCACGCGCCCGGCCACGGCCTCCTCGTACTCAGTCAGCGTGAGGGCGTCCACGTAGGCGGCAGCGTCCTTGGTGGTCAGCTCGCACACCTGCCCGATGTGAAGGGCCTCCTGATCGGGGCCGCCCAGGTAGACATACAGCGCGTCGTCGCAGAGGCGATAGCCCTGACAGTCTGGGCACCGCGTGTAGCCGCGGAAGCGGGCGCGGTAGACGCGGAAGTGCATCTTGTAGCTGTGCTTCTCCAGGAAGCGAAAGAAGCCGTAGATGCCGGCGTAGTCGTCCTTGCCCTCCCATACGATCTGCTTGTGGGCGTCGGGGAGCAGCCGGTAGGGGAGGTCGATGTCGATGCGGTCTGCGGCGGCCACCCGGATGAGGTCGCGGAAGTACTTGTTCCACTGCTCTGTGCGGAACGGAGCCAAGGCGCCTTGACGGATGGACAGCTCTGGGTTGGGGATGACCAGGTCCTCGTCGATCCCCGCCACCCGGCCAAAGCCCTCACACGTGGGGCAAGCACCCAAGGGGCTGTTGAAGGCGAAGAGCTGCGGCGTGGGCTCCTGAAACCGCATGCCGTCCCGCTCGAAGAACTCGCTGAAGTCGTGGCGGTCTCCGCCTTTAGCCACCAGGGCCACGCAGCGCCCGCCGCCCTCGCGGAAGGCCTGCTCCACCGAATCTGCGATGCGGCTCAGCGTGGCCTCGTCGCCCTGGCGGATGGCCAGGCGGTCCACCAGCACCAGCAGGCGGTCCCGAGCGGCCCGTACCTTCTCGGGCGGGGTCTCGTTGAGGTCGATGACCGTTTCCACCTGGCCTTTCTCCTGCTGCTTGGCGGTGGGCAGGACCACGAGCCGCGCGAAGCCACGGGCGCGGAGCACCTCTAGCTCCTTCTTAACGGCCGTCTTCTTGTGCGACGGCATCGGGAAGCACAGGTAGAAGCGTGTCCGGTCCGCCAAGGTGTCGTCCAGTGCCTCGGCCACCGAGCGAGGCGAGTCTTTGGTGACCACGGCCCCGCTCACTGGCGACACCGTCCGCCCGATGCGGGCGTAGAGCAGCCGCAGGTGGTCGTAGATCTCGGTCTGCGTGGCCACCGTAGAGCGCGGGTTCTTGGAGGTCGTCTTCTGCTCAATGGCGATGGCCGGGGCGAGGCCTGTGATGAGATCCACGTCCGGTTTGTCCATGCGCTCCAGAAACTGCCGGGCGTAGGCGCTCAGGCTCTCCACGTACCGCCGCTGCCCCTCGGCATAGATGGTGTCAAAGGCCAGGCTGCTCTTGCCCGAGCCAGACGGCCCCGTGAAGACGATGAGCCGATGCCGCGGCAGCGTCAGATCGATGCCCTTGAGGTTGTGCTGGCGGGCCCCCTGAATGACGAGCGGGCGCTTCGTACGGGAGGGCGTGCCGTTAGTGGACGGGCCCGGAGCCGAGGTGGACATGCGGGGGCGAAATCGGTGGTAGGAGGAAACGGACCCCTAACGCGTCGGCCCCCGATACGTTGCGTGGCTGATCTCCAGAAATCAGGGCGCTGTCATGTCCGTAGGGATTCGGTGGATGGGCTTGATGCCGCCGTCACGACGCCTCAGGTTGAAGCAGCGCCTCGTAAGCGGCGGCTTCGTCAGCGCGCCCTTGGGCTTCGTGGAGCGACACCAGCCGACGCAGCGTGGCCTGGGACCACCGGTGTTCACGCCCGGCGCGGGCCTCCAAGAATCCCCAGCTGGCCTCCAGCACGCTCTCGGCCTCGTCGTAGCGCGCCAGTCCGGTCAGGGCCGCGCCCAGGCGGCTCTGTGCCAGGGCCAGGTTGGTCGAGTCTGGCAAGGCCTCAAACACGGCCACGGCCTCCCGGTGGAGCGGCTCGGCTTCGGCGTAGCGGGTCTGTTCGAGCAGGGCCAGCCCGAGGCCATTCAGCCCGCGCCCCACATCAAAGCTGACGGCGTCGCGCAGGTGACGGCGCAGGCCCAGGCTGGCTCGGTACAGGGCTTCGGCTTCGGCGGGCCGCGCCTGCTCGCGGATGACCTCGGCCAAGGCAAACTGCCGCCAGGCCACATGCATGCTGGTGTCTCCGTGGACGAGGCGTCGTGCAGTCAGGGCGTCTCGGTAGAACCGTTCCGCCTCTGCCAGCCGGCCTTGCCGATGCAGCGTCCACGCCACGTTCCCGAGCACCAGCGCGGCGTCAGCGCTCTCCGGGCCCACCACCCGCTGCATGATACCCAGGGCCTCGCGGAAAGCCGCCTCTGCGCCGGGCATGTCGCCCTGGTTTTGGCGGGTCCAGCCGATGTTGCTAAGCGTGAGCGCCACATCACGGTTCTCCCGGCCCTCCCGCCGCTCGGTGGTAGCCATGGCCTCCGCAAACATAGTCTCAGCCCCCGAAAAGTCGCCTTGTTCGAAGAGGAGGTACGCAAGGTTGTTGAGGCTGGTGGAGACCTCCGGGTGGTCCTCGCCGAAGAGCTGACGCCGCTGAGCGAGGGCCTGACGCAGCAGCGAGTCGGCCTCTTCAAGGCGGCGCGTTTCGGCGTAGAGGTTACCCAGGTCGTTCAAGGCGTCGGCCACCTGGGTGTTGAGCGGGCCGTAGAGCGCGCGGCGGGTGGCCAGGACCTGTTGGTAGAGAGCTTCGGCCTCGTCGTAGCGCGCTTCGTTCATGTGCACCGAGGCCAGGCCAAACTGACTCGTGGCTCGCACCTCGCGCACATCGCCGGGCTGTTGAGCGAGGAGACGGAGGGCGTCTTCGAACTGGCGGACGGCGGCCTCATACTGCCCGCTGTAGGCCAGCATGGCCCCGTAGTCATTGAGCGTCTGTGCCAGTGCCACCGACGTGCCGGTCTGCCGGCGGAGCCGGAGCGCTGCCTGGAAAAAGGAATCGGCCTCATCGTAGTGGGTGCGCCTGAACGCCAGCAGGCCCAGGCTGTGCAGCGTGGCGGCGTACGGCTCCGTCTCCGAGAGACCGGCCTGGACGGCCTGAGCCGCCTCTAGGTGGTGCTCGGCGGCTTCGTCGTCGCCGAGGCGAAGGAAGAGGTGGCCCAGCGTTTGCCGCACCGAGGCCTGGGTGGCGGGCTGACTGTCGAGGTCGTCGAGGCGATGGGCGCCCCGCGCCAGCAGATCGAAGACCGTGAGGGTGTCGCCCAGGGTGACGTCGGGGTCGGCGTCCTCGAAGAGGGTCTCCAGGAACGACACCGTGGCCTGGGCGCGTGCCGCCTCCGCTTCGGCGTGGTTGCGCGCTTGCGTGATGCGGACGGTGTAGAACAGAGTAAAGACGAGCCCCAGCACCACGCATAGGGCGGTAGCCGCCACGCCGGCCTGGTGCCGCTGCACGAACTTGCGAAGGCGGTAGCCAGCCGACGCCGGCCGGGCGTGGACGGGGTGTCCATCCAGGTAGCGGTGTAGGTCAGCGGCCAGCGCCTCGGCGGAAGCGTATCGGTCTTCGGGCGTCTCGGCCATGGCCTTACGTACGATGAGCGCAAGATCGCCGGGGAGGGGCTGCGGGTCTGCGGGCTCCGCGGCGGGCCGATGCCCCGTGAGCACCTCATGGATCAGCACGCCCAGCGCGTAGACATCGGTGGCCGTGGTGATCGGACCGCCCTCTCGTTGCTCAGGGCTCGCATACTCGGGTGTCAGGATGCGCATCGTGGTGCGCGTGTGCGGGGCCTCCACGTCGGCATCGGGGACGAGGAGCTTGGCGATGCCGAAGTCGAGTAGCTTCACCTGGCCCGCGTCCGTCACGAGGATGTTGGACGGCTTGAGGTCGCGGTGGACGATCAGGGCCCGGTGTGCATGGTGGACGGCTTGGATCACCTGCAGAAGGAGGGCCAGCCGTGCCGGCATGGAGAGGCCGCGGTCTGTGCAGAAGTGATCGAGCCGCGTGCCAACCACGTACTCCATGACCAGGTAAGGCCGCCCGTCGTCGGTGCGGCCCCCGTCGAGGAGGTGGGCGATGTGGGGGTGTTCCAGCCGAGCCAGAAGCTGCCGCTCATAGCGGAAGCGGCGCAGGATGTCGTCCGTGTCCAAGCCGCGGCGCACCACCTTGAGGGCCACGTCCTTGGCAAACGTGCCATCGTCACGTCGGGCCACGTAGACGGTCCCCATGCCGCCCCGTCCCACTTCGTGAAGTACCCGGTAGGGGCCCACGCGCTCCAGAGCGGCCGTCTCAGCCTCGCTGAGCGCCGCCTGAACAGCTTCGGGGGCATACGCCGCGACCGATTCGCCCAGGAGGCGCTGAGCAGCCTGGGCCTCTTCCAGCAGTTGGAGGGCCTCCTCGTACAACGCTAGGTCGGAGCCACAGGCTTCACGGAGGTAGGCCTGCTGCTGGTGGGTGGGCTGGTTCAGGGCGGCTTCGAAGAGCGCGTCCAGAATCCGCCATCGTTCGGGAGAGGCCGGTGTCATAGAGCAGTGGGGTGAGCCAGATGGAAGAAGCCTACATGCCCGTTATCGTGAAGGGTGAAGGAGAGGGATCATCCCGGTGTCCGCGGCCTCAACGGACGTCCTGCATGAGGCGGTAGAGCCACGTGCGGGCCCGCTGCCAGTCGCGCTTGGCCGTGGGGATGGAGCAGTCCCGCGCGGTGGCAATCTCCTCGTAGGTGAGCCCCCCGAAGAACCGGTACTCGACGATCTGGCCGAGGCGTTTGTCGTAGCGCATGAGGTGCTCCAAGGCGGTGTTGACGGTGAGGAGGTCCGCCGTGTGGTCCGCCTGACCCACCTGGACGCGGTCCAGCGACACGTGGGGGGCGTTGCCACCTCGCTTCTGGGCTTGAGCCGCCCGGGCGTAGTCCACCAGGATAAACCGCATAGCCCGCGAGGCCATCGCCAGGAAGTGGCCCCGGTCCTTCCACGCCACCTGGGTCTGATCGATCATCCGCAGGTAGGCCTCGTGGACGAGCGCCGTGGTGTTGAGGGTGTCCCCCGGGCGGTGCTGCCGCAGCCGATGGTGCGCAATACGCCGCAGTTCGTCGTAGACCATCGGGAAGAGGTCATGCCGGGCCCCGTCATCGCCCCCACGAGCGGCAACGAGCAAGGCCGTCCAGGAAGCGGGCGAGGCGGTCATGGAAGGTGGGAAGACCGAATGAGAGGCCAGGGGAGCACGCATGGGCAGAGCACGCTTACTAAGTGTATCATGGGCGAGGGAGGCGGTCAACCTCTGATGCGCAAAAGAGCGCCCACGGACGCCACGCTCCTGAGGAACAGGCGGTAGGAGGCTCGGTAGCACCTCCACGCGTGTGCTCATCCCCTGGCCAGCTATGACATTCCTCAACCCCCTGCTCCTGTTTGGGCTCGCGGCGGCGGCCATCCCGATCATCATCCACCTCTTCAACTTTCGCCGTCCGCGCAAGGTTGACTTCAGCACGCTCGTCTTCCTGAAGGAGCTGCAGCGGAGCACCATGCAACGTGTGCGCATCAAGCAGTGGTTGCTGCTGGCCTTGCGCACCCTGGCCATCGCCTGCTTGGTGGTGGCCTTCGCCCGGCCCACCGTGACTGGTAACCTGGCCCAGATTGGCGGGCGCGCACCCACCTCCGTGGCGCTCCTTGTGGACAACTCGCTGTCCATGACGCTGCGCGATGCCCAAGGGGCCTACCTGGAGCAGGCGCGCGAAATCGCCCGTGGCCTGATCGATCAGGTAGAGCCCGGCGATGAGATCCTGCTACTCACCACCGATGCCACGGCCACGGGACGGGCCGACGTGTACCGCAGCCGCAGCGCTGCGCTCAGCGCGATCGACGCTGTGGAGCCGGCCCGCACGGCGTTGTCCTCGGCCGAGGCGCTGGCCCGGGCCGCCGAGGCGCTGGAGGGCGCCACCCACCTGAGCCAGGAGCTCTACCTGGTCACCGATCTGCAGGCCTCCACCTGGACCGACTCCACGCTGGACGTTCTCTCCGCCGAGGTGCCGGTGGCCGTGGTGCCGGTCGGAGCCCAAGCATCACCCAATATCGCGGTGACGGGGGTGGACGTGCAGAGCCGTATCGTGGAGGTGGGGCAGCCTGTGGACATCACCGCCACGCTCGCCAATTATGGTGCGGACGACGTGGAGGGATACGTAGTCAGCCTCTTCCTGGGTGATGATCGCGTGGCCCAGGCCACCGCCACGATCCCGGCCGAAGGGGAGACGACCGTGGCGTTCACCGCCACGCCCCAAGAGGTCGGCTGGCTGCAGGGCGTGGTGGAAGCCGAGGCCGACGTGCTGGAGGAAGACAACGCCCGCTATTTCGCCCTCAACGTGCCCGAGCGGCGGCGCATCCTCCTGGTGCAGGGAGCAGGCCAGTCCACCCGCTTTCTGGAACTGGCCTTATCCGAGCAACTGGCCTCCGGACGGGTGGCCTTCGCGTATGAGACCATCGGCGAGGGCGCTCTGGCGGCGGCCGCTCTGGGCCAGTACGACGCGGTGGTGCTGGTAGGCGTGCGCGACTTGTCCAGCGGCGAGGTGGCCTCGGTGGCGCGGTACGTCGAAGAAGGCGGCGGGATGCTGATGCTGCCCAGCGAAGCCGCGCGCGCCGAGGACTACGACGCCCTCTTTGCCGCACTAGGTGGCGGTACGTTCGGCGGGTTCAGCGGGCAGCTTGGCCAGGGCGAGGTGGCGGCCTCGTTCGACGAAGTGGACCAGGAGCACCCACTCTTCGATGGGGTCTTCGAGGCGTCTACCCCCGGTACGCCAGGACGGGTGGAGCGCGTGGAGGTATCCCTGTCCATGAACTACGTGGCTCAATCGGGTTCTGAGCAGACGCTTGTACAGCTCTCCAACGGTTTTCCCTTTCTGCAGGAGGTTCGCATGGGGAACGGGGCGGCCTTCATCATGGCCGTAGCGCTGGACCCCCAATGGAGCGACCTGCCGCTGCGAGGGCTGTTCGTGCCCCTCGTCTATCGCATGCTGTATTACCTCTCCGCTGGCGAGTCCGTGCAGGGCGATGCCCTGATCGTCGGGCAAGACGGCGACGTGCGCTTGGCGGGTCTGCCCGAGACCGTCACGGTGCGTCTGGTAGGCCCCCAGGGCGCCGACTATGCCCTGGAGCCTCGGCGCTTGTTTGGCGCCACCCGCGTTCAGGTCGGCGCCGACCTGGACGTGCCGGGCGTCTACACCCTGGAGGCCGACGGAGAGGTGCTGCGCCGCATCGGAGTCAACCTCGATGGTCGGGAGAGCGACCTTCGCACGCTGGCCCCGGCTCAGGCGGTGCAGGTGCTCGAGCAGCAGGGGGCGCGTGTTCGCGTACTCGACGTAGATGGAGGCCGCGAGGGCGTGGCGGACTTGCTGCTGGCCGAACGAAGTGGCCTTGAACTCTGGAACGTCTTTCTACTGCTCGCGTTGGCTTTTTTAGTCGCTGAGATGGCTGTTGCTCAGCGGTGGCGCCCAGAGGCGGTACCGGGCTAACCCGGCCGTTGCTGCGGGCGCTGCGCGCACGACCCCAGGCGGTATGCCGATGTCCCCACTCGACCTCCTGAATGCCATCCACATGGCTCTGCTGGCCGGCTTCGCGTCGGTCGCGCTCTTTCTGCTGGGCATCACGGTGCGGCGTTGGATGCGGATTGAGGGCAAAGTGATTGCTTGGCGCACAGGGTCTTTCTTGCGCCTGCCCACGCGGCCCTTGGCCTTTCTGGTGGTGGTGACCGCTTTGCTCACGTTGAGCTTGGCCCTTCAGCTCACCCCTTCGCCTTGGATCATCGCGGGCTATCTCTTCGGAGGCCTCTGTTGGCTGGCCGCCTCCGCGCTCTCCAGCACCGTGGTGGTGACGGAAGAGGGGCTCTGGACCAACATCCACGACCGCACCCCCGCTGTATGCTGGGCGGCGGTGACCGATTACTTCGAGCATACCGAAGGCTCGGCTCCCCACCTCGTGTTCTTTCTTGGTCAAGGCTGGCAGCGCCAACGGGTGGCCGTGGCTGTGCCACCGGCCCAGTGCACGCGCCTGCAGGCCGTTGTGCGTTCGTGTGTGGATGCCCGCTTCGAGTGGCAGGCCACCGTCCGCTACGGCCAGAAGGCGGCCAACGAGTAGGGCGCCTAGCGCCACGTGAGGGCCTGGCCCTAGGCCTGGGTGCACCACGTTTGCCTCCGCCATTCCATCAACTAGTTGTACGGCTCTTGCACGTTCACGCTCCTAAGAAACCGGAAACCGCCATCCTGGTGGGGGTCATCACCCCTGGCTACGATGCGTGGGACCTCAGTGACTCGCTCGATGAACTGGCTCACCTGGCTGATACGGCGGGTGCTGTCATCGCCAGTCGACTCACGCAGGCCCTGGATCGCATCAATGCCTCCACCTACATCGGCAAAGGGAAGGTGAATGAGCTGGCCCGCTCGGTCAAAGCTCATCACGCCGACCTGGTCATCTTCGACGACGACCTGTCGCCGGTCCAGATCCGCAACCTGGAGAAGGCCGTCGGGTGCAAGCTGCTCGATCGCTCGGCCCTCATTCTGGATATCTTTGCGCGACGGGCGCGGACCTCGGTCGCCAAGACGCAGGTGGAACTGGCGCAGCTGGACTACCTCCGGACGCGGCTGACGCGCCAGTGGACGCACCTGTCGCGGCAGAAAGGAGGCATCGGCACCAAAGGGCCGGGGGAGACACAGATCGAGACCGACCGTCGGCTGATTGGAGCCCGCATCTCCACGCTCACCGATCGCCTCGAGCGGATCGACCAGCAGCGAAGCACGCAGCGCAAGCGGCGGACGCGCTACACCCGCGTCTCGCTTGTGGGCTACACCAACGCTGGGAAGTCGACCCTCATGAATGCCCTCTCCGGGGCTGAGGTGTTCGCCGAGGATCGGCTCTTCGCTACGCTGGATGCGACCACCCGCCTGGTCCACCTGGACCAGAACAAAGAAATCCTCCTTTCGGACACGGTTGGTTTCATTCGCAAGCTGCCGCACAAGCTCATTGAGAGCTTCAAGAGTACGCTGGACGAGGTTCGAGAAAGTGATGCGTTGCTCCACGTGGTGGATCTGACGCACCCTCGCTTCGAAGACCAGATCCGCATCGTCAATGCCACCCTCCGCGAGTTGGGGGCGGTGGACAAACCCACCTTGATGGTGTTCAACAAAGTGGACGGTGACGTAGAGCCGGGCTTGCTTCGGGCGTTGCGTGCTGAGTACGACGATGTGGCCTTCGTCTCTGCCCTGCGCGGCATCGGGTTGCATGACTTGCAGCAGCAGCTCCTGGCCCTGCTGGAGCGCGACTTCGTGGAGCGCGTGGCGTACGTCCCCGTCACCGATGCGGGCGCTATCGCCCACGTGCACCGCGTGGCCGACGTGCTGAGCGAGGACTACATGTTTGCGCGGAATGGACGCCCAGACGATCCGCCGCTGGCCGTGGCGCGCCTCCACTTTCGGGCCGCGCCCAAGCACGACCGCGACCTACAGCCGCTCCTGGAGCCCTTCGAGGGGCTCATGCCTCTGCCGTAGGTCCCCCACACGTAACGTGTGTGTGTGGTTGCTGGTCGGTTACGTATGTGCCGAAACAAAACCGCCATCCCCCGGCCCATATAGGGCGCGCTATGTAGCTGTTCCTGCGGTGCCTCGGGCTGGCGATGGATTAGGTGATGGCTGCATACTTTCTTTCCAATCAGGGGCCAAAAGTAGCTTGCACCTGAGGCTGGATCTTCGTAATTCCATGCTGCCTGCTCGCCACCGGTGTCACCAACCCAACCGGTTTCATCGCCTTAGTCATAGAAGGCACGTGAGGTGTACCAAACCTGGGTGAGCGGCATGAGAATTGCACGTACTTGGACCACGGGAGATTTCCCCGCGCCGACCTCTGGTTGGGTCGCTGACTTCCCCTCTCGCAGACGGGCTGCCATGACTATCCAAAACTTGATCAACGGAACGACCCCCCCGCTTCGTCCTACGGACTCCGTGGAGCACGCGCTGGGCCTGTTCATGGAACTGCGCGTTCGCCACCTCCCCGTGGTTGATGATCAGGGGACGCTGGTCGGACTCATCTCCGAAGATTATTTGCTCGATCACGCCGACGGCCCAGACGCACGGATTGCGTCGCTCCTAGGCCAGGCGCCGGTCAGCGTGCTACCGCATCAACACGTATTCGACGTGACGAAGGTCATGGTCCAGCACGACCTCACCACCGTGCCCGTGGCCACGGCCGACGGGCAGTACGATGGCCTGGTCAAGCGTCACGACATCTTTGTCCAGTTTGCCCGCATGCTCTCCACCCAGGAGCGTGGAGCCATCCTGGCCCTCGAAGTGGCGCCGCGGGACTACTCGCTCTCTCAATTGGTCTACGACATTGAGCAGAGTGGTGTCAAGATCCTCTCCATCGCCTCAGAAACTCCCGATCACCCGGACGACGCCACCCGCGTCACGGTCAAACTCAACGTGCAGGACACGACGCGCATTCGCCACGTCCTGGAGCACCACGGCTACCGCGTCGTAGCATCCTTCAGCGAGGAGGATGACGACGAAGCCGTCCGCCTCCGCGTCCAAGAGTTCATGCGCTACCTGGAGGTGTGACCCTCACTGCGTTGTGGCTTGGCCCTCCTGCTTGTAGACGACGCCGGCCTTCATCACAAAGTCGACGCCCGTCTGGATCACGGTGATGTCGGCTAGAGGGTCGCCGGAGAGCGCCACGATATCGGCCAGCTTCCCGCCCTCCAGGGTGCCCAGTTGATCGAGTTGCCCCAGCAGGTTGGCGGCATGGTAGGTGGCGGCCCGCAGCGCTTCTGCTGCTGGCATGCCAGCCTCGACCATATATTCGAACTCCTTGGCGTTGCGTCCATGCCGGAAGACGCCCGCGTCGGTGCCGAAGGCGATGGGCACGCCGGCACGGTAGGCCTCGCCGAACTTATCCTGGATCTGAGGGCCAATGCGCAGGGCCTTCTCGCGCACCACGGGCACGTAGTAGCCCGCGATCTGGGCCGAGTCCGCCACGCTCATACCGGCCGTGATGGTGGCCACCAGATAGGCTCCGCGTTCACGCATGAGCGCCATGGTCTCCGGGCTCATGAACGTGCCGTGCTCGATCGAGGAGACCCCCGCGGCCACCGCCCGCCGCATCCCTTCATCGCCGTGGGCATGGGCCGTTACCTTGATGCCAAACGGCGTGGCTACGTCCACAATGGCGCGGATCTCGTCCTCGAAGAACTGAGGAGCAGAGCCATCCCGCGCCACCGACAGGACGCCGCCCGTGGCGGTGATCTTGATGACATCGGCGCCCCGCTTGATGGCCAGGCGAGACCCTCGGATGGCGCTGTCCACCCCGTTCACCACGCCTTGTGACTCCGAGGGGATGCCCAAGAGGTCCTCCCGGCCGCCGTTGGTGGGGTCACCGTGCCCCCCCATAATGGCCAACGAGCCCCCGGAGACAAACATCCGAGGCCCCACCACATCGCCTCGGTTGATGGCGTTGCGGAGGGCAAACCCTACGCCCTCGCCACTGCCCACATCGCGGACCGTGGTGAACCCGGCCATGAGCGTCCGATGGGCATACGGCACCGCCCGCAAGGCGGCCTCAGGAGCACTCACCGTGAACCGATCGATGTAGCCGTTGGGCCGGCTCTCCCCGGTCAGGTGGACGTGCATGTCGATCAAGCCGGGCAAGCAGTACGATGAGCGCAGGTCCACCGTGGCCTGGTTCGACGAGGCCTCCAGGAAACCCTCGGCTACGCGCACCACCCGGTCGCCCTCCACAATGATCGTGCGCTCAGTCATCGGCTCTAGTGAGACCCCTGGGTCTAGCAAAGTGCCGCAGTGCACCAAGGTGGTCTGGGCCCAAGTGGCCGGGGCCAGAGCACCCAGCAGCAGCACGAACGAGAGGAGGCGAGAGGTACACATGGCGCGTGGGGGATGTGGGACAAGATGGTGAGAACATCATCAAAGTAGACGCTTGTTGACGCCCGTGCAACGCTCGGAACTGTGTCCTCCGTGCTGCATTGACCCGGCCGACCCCTGCCGGTCGTCTTCCGCTCGCTTTATCTCTGTGTCCCGATGAACACGTCCACGCCTGATTCCTCGGCTGAGCAGGCCCTGTTTTCGTCGATGGCCCTGTTCGCTTCATTGGCCGCCGCCGCCCGGCTGTGGCAGCAGGCCCGAGATCGCCAGGCCGACCGAGACCCCACCACTCAGGAGCCAACGGCCTTGGCCCGGTCGTGGCTGGCGCAGGCCCTACTGGACCTGGAGCGCCACCTGATGCGGCTACGCCTGAGCCGAGCTCAGGCGGAGACGGTGCGTGCCGCCGAAGAGTCTCGTCTCGTCACGGTGGTCCGCCGCTACGATGACCTCATGGTCCTGCAGCAAGCCCTTCACCTGCTGCAGGGCGTCCATCAGCGGCTTCTGAGCCTGTACCCAGCGGTTGAGGAGCAGGTCGTGGAGGAGGCCCGGATCGCCTACACCGAAGGCCAAGCTCTCTTGGAGAGCGAGACCTTTCCGCTGGGCGCCGAGGCGTGGGTGGAGGCCACCATGCGGTTGGTGCAGCACCTGCGGCACGAGTAACGCACCGAACGCTTCAGAATCACCCAGCTGGAACGGCCCATGCACGTTAGCTCGTTATCTTTTTCTCGCCCGTTCGCGTTCCTGCTGGCCGCCACCGGCATCTGGCTGGCGGCCGTGTGGTTTGTGCAACAGGGTCCAGCCATCGACCCGGCCGTTGTGTCCGTGGGCGTTGTGTTAGACCTGACGGTGCTGGTGCCGCTGTTGTACTACCTGCTCCTCGTGCGAGGCCGCGGGTGGCCGGGTATCACCGTAGTGCCGGTATTTGTGGTCAGCACCTGGGCGGCCAGTGCCCTGGTCCCGGCCGACCAGCACGCGTTGTTGGGCACCCTGCGCACCCTGGCTGTGCCTGCCGCCGAGTTGATCCTGCTGGGGGTCATCGGTGTCAAGGCGGGGCGGGCTGTCCGCGTGGCCTCGAACGAGCGGGCCAGTGGGGCCGACCGGTATGCCGCGTTCCAGGCGGCGGCCCACTCCGTGGTGCCGGTGCCAGGGGCGGCCCGCGCGGCGGCGTTTGAACTGGCGCTGCTCTACTATGCCGGGGCCGGGGCCTGGAAAAAGCCGCTGTACGGACCGGAGACGTTCACCAGCCATCGGCGCAGTGGGTACGGCGCGATCGTCGGTGCCGTCTTGCTGGCGGGCGTAGGCGAGCTGGTGGCGGGCCACGTGCTGCTGAGTTTATGGAGCACCACGGCGGCCTGGGTGCATGCCGCGCTGTCCGTATACGGGCTTCTCTGGTTCTGGGGAGACTACCAGGCGCTGCGCCATCGCCCCACCGTCCTCACCGCAACCCACCTGGAGGTGCGCCTGGGGCTCCGGTGGACCGTGGCGGCTCCCCTCCGGCAGTTCGCCCGGGTGGAGCGGGTCCCCAAGACGTGGCAGGCATCTGACGAGAGCGTTTACCTGAACGCGGTCCCCCTGGGGGCGGCCCCTACGCACGTCATCCACCTGACCGCGCCCTTGGACGCCGAGGGCCTGTACGGCCGCCGCCGCTCCGTGACCGCCGTCGGGCTGTACGTAGATGAGCCCGAGCGCTTCGAGGCGGCGTTGGTGGCCGCTCAGCGGCGGCTCGCCTAGATCGGCTGTGGGCCCGGCCGCGGTGAACACATAGAGGCGCTGGACGTTGAAGATCCGTCTATCCGCTCTCCATAATTGACCCCCTCCCGCATGCAACCGGTGCCCTCGGCCAACGCCTCCGATACGCCTCGTGCCTACAATGCCTCTAACATTCAGGTTTTAGAGGGTTTAGAGGCTGTCCGCAAACGCCCCGCCATGTACATTGGCGACGTGGGCGTGCGCGGCCTGCACCACCTGGTCTACGAGGTGGTGGACAACTCCATTGACGAGGCCCTGGCGGGCTACTGCGACCACATCGAGGTGGTCATTCACGAGGATGGCTCTGTCAGCGTGACGGACAATGGCCGGGGCATCCCGGTGGACATGCACGCCAAGCTGAACCGCCCGGCCGTGGAGGTGGTGATGACCACGCTGCACGCGGGCGGGAAGTTCGACAAGGACACGTACAAGGTATCGGGCGGCCTGCACGGGGTCGGCGTCTCGTGCGTGAACGCCCTGGCCTCGCGCCTGGAGGTCCACGTGCGGCGCGACGGCTTCCTGTGGATGCAGACCTACGAGCGCGGCATCCCGGTGACGGGCGTCGAGAAGGTGCGTCCGCTGGCCGACGATGAAGAGACGGGCACGGTCGTTCGTTTCTGGCCGGACACCACCATCTTCCGTATCACTGACTTTCGCATGGATACCCTGGCTGGGCGTCTGCGGGAGCTGGCCTACCTCAACCGATCCGTGACGATCCGTATCGAGGACGAGCGGGAAGACGACGAGGCCCTACGCACCGAGGAGTACCACTACGAGGGCGGCATCGTCGAGTTCATCGACTACCTCGACGAGACGCGCACGGCCATCATGGACGACACCATCTACATCGCCGCTGAGGATGGCGAGGTGCCGGTGGAACTGGCCATGCGGTACAACGACGGCTACACGGAGAACGTGCTGTCGTTCGTCAACAACATCAACACACACGAGGGCGGCACCCACATCTCGGGCTTTCGCCGCGCCCTCACGCGCACGCTCAAGAGCTACGCCGACCAGAACAACCTCGTCAAGAACTACAAAGGCGACCTCTCCGGCGATGACTTCCGCGAGGGCCTCACCGCGGTGCTGTCTGTGAAGGTGGCCGAGCCGCAGTTCGAGGGGCAGACCAAGACCAAGCTGGGCAACAGCGAGGTCCAGGGCATCGTGGAGAGCGTGGTGAGCAGCCGCCTCAGTGAGTGGCTGGAGGACCATCCCAAGCTGGCCAAGCGCATCGTGGACAAAGTGGTGCTGGCCGCCCAGGCCCGCGCCGCGGCCCGGCGGGCCCGGGAGCTGGTGCAACGCAAGAACGCCTTCGCCAGCGGCGGCCTCCCCGGCAAGCTGGCGGACTGTGCCTCGCGCGACGCCGAGGAGAGTGAGCTCTATTTAGTAGAGGGAGACTCCGCTGGCGGCTCCGCCAAGCAAGCACGCGACCGCCACTTCCAGGCCATCCTACCCCTCCGCGGCAAAATTCTCAACGTCGAGAAGGCGCGCCTGGATAAGATCCTCCAGAACGAGGAGATCAAGAACATCGTCACGGCGCTGGGCACCGGCCTAGCCACCACCGAGGGCGAGTTCGACCTGGCGCGGCTGCGCTACCACAAGGTCGTTCTCATGACCGATGCCGACGTGGACGGGGCCCACATTCGGACCTTGTTGCTCACGTTCATCTACCGCCATCTGCGGCCGCTGGTGGAGCACGGCTACATCTACATCGCGCTGCCACCGCTCTACAAAGCCAAGCGAGGCAAGCGCGAACAGTACGCCTGGTCCGACACCGAGCTGCAAGCCGCCGTGGAGGAGCTGCAGACGGCCAGCGGCAAGGTGACGATCCAGCGCTACAAAGGCTTGGGCGAGATGAACCCCGGCCAGCTATGGGAGACCACCATGGACCCGGCCACCCGCATGCTGCAGCAGGTCACTATCGACGATGCCGCCGCCGCCGACCGCATCTTCTCCACCCTCATGGGCGATGCCGTGGAGCCGCGCCGCAAGTTCATTGAGCGCAACGCCAAGTACGCCACCATCGACGTGTAAGCTCACCTGCGTGAGGCCGCCATGGACTGGACCGAGATCCTGGAACACCCGTCGCTGCAAGACCTTCCGTTCAAGATCGAGACGAATGCCTGGGGACAGATCATCATGAGCCCGGCTTCGAATCAACATGGCCTATATCAAGCTGAGATCGCTTTCCAGCTTCGCCAACGCTTGCCTGATGGCATCGTGCTGACGGAATGTTCGGTCGATACCGCCCAGGGAGTCCGTGTGGCTGACGTGGCGTGGCTCAGCGCGACCTTCCGCGAGGTGCACGGCCTCGAGACGCCCTACCGGCAGGCGCCGGAGGTGTGCGTCGAGATCTTGTCCCCGTCCAACACGCAGGCCGAGATGGACGAGAAGATCCTGCTCTACCTGGCCCGCGGCGCCCGCGAGGTGTGGCTCTGCGCCGACGATGGCACGCTGCGCTTCTACGGTCATCAGGGGCAGCTACCGGCCTCGGCCGTTGCCCCGGACTTTCCTGCGGCCATCAGCCCGTGACCATGCTCGACCTGAGCCTCGTCATCCCTGTGTACAACGAAGCCGAGTCGCTACCCGAGCTGGCGGCCGGCATTGAGGCAGTCTGCGCTGAAGCGGGACTGACCTATGAGGTCTGGCTCGTGGACGATGGCTCCTCGGATAGCTCCTGGGAGGTCATCGAGGCGCTGCACGCGCAGGACCCCCGTTTCATGGGCGTGCGCTTCCGGCGGAACTACGGTAAGAGCGCTGCGCTGGCCGTCGGGTTCGAGCAGGCACGTGGGCGCTACGTCATCACAATGGACGCCGACCTCCAGGACGATCCTGCCGAGATCCCGTTGCTCATCGGCCATCTGGAAGAGGGGGAGTATGATCTGGTCAGCGGGTGGAAGCAGAAGCGGCATGACCCACTCGGCAAGACGATCCCCAGCCGCTTCTTCAATGCCATCACGCGAGGCTTCTCCGGCATCCCGCTGCACGATTTCAACTGCGGCCTCAAGATCTACCGGCGCGAGGTGGTCAAGAGCGTCCGCGTCTACGGCGAGTTACATCGCTATATCCCACTCCTGGCCAAGTGGGAGGGCTACGAGCGGATCGGGGAGAAGGTGGTGCAGCACCACGCGCGCAAGTACGGCCACACCAAGTTTGGGCTGGAGCGGTACATCCGCGGCTTCTTGGATCTCATGACGGTGCTGTTCCTGACGCGGTTCGCGGCCCGTCCGATGCACTTCTTCGGGACGATGGGCACGCTGTCCTTTCTCGGAGGCTTCGTCATCAGCTTGTGGCTGTCGTACGACAAAATTTTCAACGGGAGCCCCCTCAGCGACCGCCCGCTGTTACTCCTGGGTGCGATCCTGCTGGTGATCGGGGTGCAGCTCTTCTTGGTGGGCTTTCTGGGTGAGATGGTGATCCGCCCGCGTATGGAACAGACCAGCACCTACCACATACGCGAGGTCACCGCCGCGACCCGGCGTGCTGAGGTCTGACGCACGGTCCAGCGGTGTCCCTCAAGGTCGTTTCCAACGCTCCACCCCCCTCTATGCAGGCACCGAACGCGGCGCTTCCGACGCTGCCTGGACTTCATCTACAGCACGGCTTTCAGTTTCGGCGTGGGCAGCGCGTTTTTCTGGAGAAGCTAGCGGCGGCGTTGCAGCAGGGGCAGATGAACCACCTCGGCGTGTTCGTGCCGGGGTACGGCAAGACGATCACGGCGCTCGCCTCGTTTGTGATGGCCCACCACCTGCGTGTGGCCGAGAAGCTGGTGGTGTTCGTGCCGCGTGGCAACCTGCGCGACCAGTACGCCGATGCCCAGGAGCTGGACCAGCTCTTCCGGAATCTGGGGGCGCCTCGCTTCTCGTTTTGCGTGGCGGACTCGGATCGGGTGTTTCTCAAAAACCTGGACACCCAGATCATCATCACCACCTACCAATACGCCAGTGGGGAGGGGGGCAACCGGGCCCTGCAGCGCTTCTGCCAGACAGCGCCGTGCTTGTTTGTCTTCGATGAGGTGCACCACCTGGCCGATGACGGCACCTGGGCCAAGCAGATTGAGCAGCTGGCCTTCGCGTGCAGCGTAGCGCTGTCCGGCACGCCCATGCGGTCCGACAACAAGACGCTGTTCGGCGTGCCGTTCCACGCGGACCTCGAGGGCCACCAGTTCTACCAGGCGCTGCACGAGGTCACGATGCGAGACGCCCACGAAGAGGGGGGCATCTTGAAGCGCGTGGAGGCCCATATCGTAGACTACAGCGTCCGTTTGGTACAGGCGGACACGGGAGAGGAGGTCCAGCTCTCCCTGTCGATGCTGGCCGAGAAGGGGGGGACCAGCAAAGAAATCGATGCCTACCTGGCACGCCGGCGGCTACGCTTCCACGATGTCTACCTGGACACGCTGCTGGCGCCGGCGTTTGCGCAGTTCCGCACGAAGCGGCAAGCGTTGCGTCAGCAGCGGCGCGGCCTGCGGGGCCGGGTGCCCATGGGGGCGCCCGAGCACCAGATGCTGGTCATCGCGATGAGCAACCGCCACGCGGCGGCCATCCTGGACTACATTGAACGGCACTATCCAGACTACGCGTCCACGCGCATTGGGCAAGACCTGCCAGGGGCCGTCTGCCAGGAACGCCTGGAGGATTACCGCGAGGGGGTGATCGATGTGATGGTGCAGGTGGATATGATCGGGGAGGGGACAGACATCAAGCCGATCAGCGTAATCGTCAAGACGGACCTGGTGCGGGCCCTCTCCAAGACGATGCAGCAGGTATTCCGGGGCATGCGCTACCTGCACGCGTTTCCCGAGGCGGCCAACGTATGCGACATCTACGCGGCCAATGACTCGGACGTGGTGCACGTGCTGGAGTGGATTACATCCGAGGAGCAGTTGGGCGTGCGGCAGCGCGAGCGGCGCGAGCGTGAGACGCCGGTGGCCCCCGCCGAGCCCACGGAGCGCAGTGCCTGGGAGGTCAAGGAGGTGCAGGGCCACGCCATCCAGTCGCACCGGCTGGAGCTGGCGCGGGGTCAGGCCCCAGGCGAAGGGACCTTGCATGTGCGCAAGCGGCAGGCGGCCGTGGATGTCAACGCGCAGGAGAAGGTACTGCGCAAGCTCTGCGCCGAGCTGGCCACAGAGCTTTCGTACGTGCTCGGCGTGTCCATCCGCCAGGTACATGCCCAGGCCAAGCGGCGCCTCAGCAAGGCGCAGGAGCAGCTGAGCATCCAGGAGCTGACGCACAAGCGCGACTGGCTGGAACGCTGCCTCCGCTCGCAGCGGTTTGTGTAGAGACTAGAGCCCGGGACGGCGTTGGTGTCCTGAAAGCGCCGGACGGAGAAACGCCGTAGTTTCGCCTGCGTCTCGTTCCCAACCTCCTGCGCCCCATGCAGACGACCGTACAAGCCCTCCGTCAGATCCGGGCTCATCTCTGCCGCCTTACCGATGACCTCACAGAGGCCCAATTGCTGGTGCAGCCGCCGGGCTTTTCCAACAACATCCTCTGGAACCTAGGCCACGTGGTCGTCACGCAGCAACTCCTACACTACCGCCTGGCAGGCGTGCCCCTGCATGTGCCGGACGAGGTGGTCGGCTTGTTCCGCAAGGGCACTTCTCCCACAAGCTGGACAGAGCAGCCGGCGGTCGCGCCAGTGCGCGCCTGGCTCACCGAGCTGCCGGAACGGTTGGTCGAAGACTATGCGGCTGGCCGCTTCGAGACGTACCAGACGTATCCCACCTCCACGGGCATCGTGCTCCATACGATGGAGGAGGCCGTGGCCTTCAACCTGTTCCACGAGGGCCTGCACGTGCACGCGGTGCAGCGGCTCCTGAAGGCACAGAGCTAGGGCGGCAGAGGCTCAACGATGGGTCCGCCGGAGCATGGACGCTATCTCGCAGGTGTCGGGCGAGTCCGCCCGCAGCGCTCGTTTTCGCCTTCTTCATCCATGCATGAACAGGCGCTGACGCGTTGAATCAGCTCGGCTCCCAGCTTCAAAAACCGCCTCGAGCTTCTCGGTCGAGGCAGCGGTGAGCGCCTGACAGGCCGAGAACCGGACGACGGCCCGAGGGTATGGGAGGCGATGAACGCGTCTCCCTCTTCCGCCCCCCGCTGCGTCCTGCTGGGGCCTGCCTACCCGTACCGGGGCGGCATCGCCCACTTTACCGACACGCTGGCCCAGCGGCTACGTGCCCACGGGCAGCCGACCACGATCATCACGTTTCGGCGGCAGTATCCTGCGTGGCTGTTTCCGGGACAGACGCAGTACGAAGAAGGGCCTCCACCCGCCGGCGCAGTACCTCGGCACCGGGTCATCGACGTGCTCAACCCACTCACGTGGTGGTACGCCGCCCAGACCGTCCTCCGCGAGGCTCCCAGGCGCCTGGTGATTGCCTACTGGATGCCGTTCTTTGCGCCCGCGTTTGCGGCGATCGCTTGGCTGGTGCGGCGGCGCGGGGTACGCGTGACGGCGCTCGTCCACAACGCGCTGCCCCATGAGGCACGCCCCGGCGACCGGTGGCTGACGCGCCTCTTTCTCCGCCAGTGCGACGCCGCGATCACCCTCTCAGCCGCCGTCGCGGCCGATGTGCGCCGCCTGCATCCCACGCTGCCGGTGACGGAGCGTATGCATCCCGTGTACGATCACTTTGGGGAAACGGTGCCGAAACACGAGGCCCGGGTGGCCCTGGGGCTCGACACCGCAGCCCCCACGCTGCTGTTCTTCGGCTTTGTGCGTCGGTACAAAGGGCTCGATGTGCTCCTGGAGGCGCTGCCCTACGTGGCGGAGCGCCTGCCGGACGTGCGGCTGGTGGTGGCCGGCGAGTTCTACGAGGACGAGCGGATCTACCGCGCGCAGGTTGAGCGGCTCGGTCTCGGGGCCCGGGTGCAGATGCACGATCACTACATCCCCGAAGAGGCGGTTCGGCTATACTTCTCGGCGGCCGACCTCGTGGTGCAGCCCTACCGGTCGGCCACTCAGAGCGGAGTGGCCCAGATTGCCTTCCACTTCGGACGGCCCTTGGTGGTGACCGACGTGGGCGGCCTTGCCGAGATCGTCCCCCATGAGGAGGCAGGCTTCGTGGTGCCGCCCGAGGCGCCCGAGGCCTTGGCTGGCGCCATCGCCCGGTTTTACACCGAGGCCTGGGCAGAGCGCCTAACCTCCGGGGCCGAGCGCCAGGCCCAGCGATTCGGATGGGGGCCCGTGGTCCAGGCCGTCCGCGATGCGTAGATTGCGACGCCCAGATCTGGCACCCCGCCTGGCAGCGCCGCCTCACGGGGGTGTCTCCCACGCGACGGTGCTGCCAAGACTGCCCAGGGTGCCGTGGCCGAGCCGGTGGCGCCGAGGCGCCCCAGCGGGGCGGCCTTACCGGGTGTATCATCAGCGATTGGAGTTTGATTATGGATTATGATCCGGTGAAGGACCGGCTGGGCCGGGTGTTCAGCCAGGCGGCGCCGCTGCAGCGCCTGTTTTACGGGCTGCTGCATCTGTTTTTTCTGCGCGCGTGGTACGTCAAGCGCGAAGTCCGGCAGGTGCTGGGCCAGCGGCCCGCTGGCGAGCCGATCCGGGTGCTTGATGCCGGGACCGGCTTTGGGCAGTACGCCTACTACATCGTCCGCACCTTTCCGCGGGCGATAGTGCACGCGGTCGATGTGAAGCAGGACTACCTGGCCAATGCCCGGCGTTTTCTAGACCAGACGCCATACGGGCCCCGCGTGACCACGGCCTACGACGACCTCACGGACCTCCGAGCCGAAGGGCCGTTCGACTTTATCCTCTCTGTGGACGTCATGGAGCACATCGAAGCGGATCGCACCGTGTTTCAGCACTTTGCCCGGGTACTGCGGCCGGGTGGTCATGTGCTCATCAACACGCCCTCAGACCTGGGCGGCTCCGACGTGGATCAGAACGACGGCGAGAGCTTCATCGGAGAGCACGTGCGTGAAGGATACAACCTGCGCGAGCTGGAGGGCAAACTCCGGGACGCCGGACTGGAGCCGGTGCGGAGCCTGTACACCTACGGGCCGTACGGGTCGCTGGCGTGGCGAATGCTCATCAAACGGCCCATCCAGTGGCTGGACCGCAGTTGGCTCTCCGCCTTCTTGCTGCCGCTCTACTACCTGCCGGTCCTGCCGATAGGCATGGCCCTCCATGCCCTGGACCTGCGCCGTCCCAACGCGCAGGGCACAGGGGTCCTCGTGGTGGCACAGAAGGTGAAAGATCCGGGGACGGCCGGCTGATTCTGGATGGAGACGAGGGGCGGCGTTCCGCTTGACCCACGGATTCGGTATCTTGCATAGACCCTCCTCTCGCAGGGTCTGCCGACGATCCGCACGCGCCTGCCGCGTCGGTGCCGCATGGTCCAAGCGGCACCGTTCTGCCGGTATCCATCCGCCGTCTTCCGCACCACCTGACGCCGAACCCTCGTGCAGACCAAGTACATCTTCGTAACCGGTGGGGTCAGCTCCTCGCTGGGCAAAGGCATCGTGGCCGCCTCGCTGGCCCGTCTCCTGAAGTCGAGGGGCCTACGGGTCACCATCCAGAAGTTCGACCCGTACATCAACGTCGACCCAGGGACGATGAACCCCTACGAGCACGGCGAGGTCTACGTGACCGATGACGGCGCCGAGACGGATCTGGATCTGGGCCACTACGAGCGCTTCCTAGGGCAGCCTACCAGCCAGGCCAACAACGTCACCACCGGCCGGGTCTACCTGGAGGTCATCACCCGTGAGCGCCGGGGCGAGTACCTGGGCAAGACGGTGCAGGTGGTGCCCCACATCATCGACCAGATCAAGCTCTGGATGCGCAAGCTGGGCGAGACGGGAGACTACGACGTGGTCATCACCGAGATCGGTGGCACGGTGGGTGACATTGAGGGCCAGCCCTACTTGGAGGCGATCCGTCAGCTGCGCTACGAGCTGGGCGCCCGCAATACCATGACGGTCCACCTCACGCTGGTCCCCTACCTGGGCGCGGCCGGGGAGCTCAAGACCAAGCCGACTCAGCACTCCGTCAAGACCCTGCTCTCCTACGGCCTCCAGCCAGACGTGTTGGTGTGCCGCGCTGACCGGCCTGTGGACTTGGAGATGCGCCGCAAGATCGCGCTCTTCTGCAACGTGGAGCCTCGCGCCGTCATCCAGTCTCTCGATGCCGAGAGCATCTACGAGGTGGTTCTCCTGCTGCGGGAGCAAGGCCTGGACGACATCGTGGTGGAGCGCCTCCACATTGCCGATGACCTGGATGACGGCCGGACGCTCACTGAGCCTCAACTGGAGGGGTGGATCAACTTCCTCAAGCAGCTCAAGCGGCCCACCAGCAAAGTGCGCATCGCGCTCGTGGGGAAGTATGTGGAGCACCAGGATGCCTACAAGTCCATCACCGAGAGTTTCATCATTGCGGCGGCCGAGCTGGGCACGCAAGTCGATGTCAAGTTTATCCTGTCCGACGATCTGGAGCCTGGCCACATCCCTGAAATGCTGGGCGATGTAGCGGGGCTGCTGGTGGCGCCCGGATTCGGCCAGCGGGGCATTGAAGGCAAGATCGCGGCCATTCAGTATGCGCGGGAGCAGGATCTGCCCTTCTTTGGCATCTGCTTGGGCATGCAATGCGGGGTGATCGAGTTTGCGCGGAACGTCTGTGGCTGGGAGAACGCCCACTCCACCGAGTTCGCTTCGGAGACGCCCTACCCTGTCATCGACATGATGGAAGAGCAGAAGCGCATCACCGCCATGGGTGGCACGATGCGCCTGGGGTCCTACGACTGTTACCTCATCGATCGCTCCCGCGTGCGTGAGATCTACGGCACGTCCGAGATCCGTGAGCGGCATCGTCACCGCTTCGAGGTCAACAACGTGCTGCGCTACAAGATGATGGAGCACGGCATGCAGTTCACCGGGATGAACCTGGAGCGGGACCTTGTGGAGATCTTCGAGCTGCCGGAGAAGCGTTGGTTTGTGGGGGTGCAGTTTCATCCCGAGTATCGCACCACGGTGGGGGGAGCGCACCCGCTGTTTCGCTCCTTCGTGGAAGCGTGTCTAGGCTACGCCAAGGAGAAAGACCTGGTGGCCTCGCCCAAACGCATCCGCCGAACACGTGACGTGGCTCTCGCTTCGGCCAAGGCGGTATCCCCGTAACGACGCCCCGGTAGAGACGCCTCGGTAGAGACGCCCCGCCGGGGCGTCTCTACCGATGGCGTCCCCCCAACCCCCGCATGACCCCCACGATGCGGCCGATGATGAAGCAGGCGGGGTCGTCCGGCGCAAAGGCTTCCGAGGTATAGCCCCGAGCCTTGGGGTGCAGATGCAGGCGGCGGTTGAGGTAGTCAAACCGCCGGGCCTGCACGCGCTCGCCAACGAGGCTGGCCACCAGGCAGCCGTTGGGCAGCGTGCCCCAGTCGGTTTCGTGGACCACCAGGTAGTCGCCCTTGCGAATGCCCTGGCCGTTCATGCCGTCGTCTCCTGCACGGGTGACCAGGTACGCGTCGGGGTCGTCGGTGTCGCCGAGGAGCCGGGGATCCACGGAGAGGTAGCCTGCGGGGCGCTTGCGAAGACGCTCAGGGTGGGCACTGTGGGTGCGGCTGATGAGCATGAGAGAGGGGACGCCCTCATCGGTCGCAAACGGGTCTTCATCGGCATCTACTAGGGAGAGGCCGCGCGGGATGTGGGGGTCGCGCTGCAGGTGGCCTTTGACCACCAGGGCATCGACCAATTTGTACGCCGCATTGGTGGAGCGGACGCCCAGAGCGCGGGCCAGCTCAGCCATGGTCGGCGCCCGGCGATGGGTGCGCAGGTGGCTGCGGATGTACTCATAGGCTTCGTTCTGCCGTTCGGTCAGCGGTTCGGGCATAGCACAGGCAAAAAAGAGAAGAGATACAAAAAAGATACGAGGGTGATCATTTATTCACCCGGCCATTATTGTAGACGTTTTACATAATTCAAACAGGTGATAGTATTTTCACCTTATACGTTTGTACATATACAAATCTAGCAGATCTTGATATGTGTGGATAACCTGTCTGCGATCTGTGAATTATAAAAACCGCTTATCTGCTTCAAATTTTGCGTTTTCTGGGTGGATTTGTATCTTGGTGGGGAGTTGTGGGGAACTGAGGTGAGAACGATCTACTTGAAAGCATGAATGGAATACCTGTATCCCAGATGTCAGAAGCCGGAAGGGCCGGATGGTGACGCCTGGGCGGTGCACGTGGGGCGATGCCGAGCTTCAAGGGACAGGCTGAATACTCCGTCGACAGCAAGGGGCGCGTGGCGATCCCGGCGAAGATGCGGAATGCCATGAACCCAGAGGCGCAGGGTGGCTTCACGATCACGCGGGGCATGGAGCGCTGCATCTTCCTCCATCCGGCGGACAAGTGGGTCAAGATCGAGGAGGACATGCGGCAGCAGAACATGTACAACCGTCAAGCCCGGAACTTCGTGCGGCAGCTGACGCGCTGGGCAGACGATGTCACGCTCGATGCCCAGGGCCGCATCCGCATCCCGGACAACCTCCGGGAGCTGGCTGGAATCACGGACCAGGCCCTCATCATCGGGGCGCTGGACTACATCGAGATCTGGTCCCCCGAGGTCTTCGACGAGCTGCTGAACGAAGAAACGGAGGACTACGAGACCCTGGCCGAGTCGGTTATGGGCCATACCCTCTGACCGGAGGATGCCCCATGGCCGCCTCCGACCAACCTGACCACACCGGTGCGGACGAGCCGGCGTTACCCTACGCCTCGCCTTACCACACCCCTGTTCTTTGCCATGCTGTAGTGCACGCCCTCGTGACCGCCCCGGATGGGCTGTACGTGGATGGAACCCTCGGCGGCGGCGGACACACCGCCGCCCTGCTCGACGCACTGGCCCCGGCAGGCCGGGTGATCGGCCTCGACCGCGACACCGATGCCTTGGCCGCTGCTCGGCACCGTCTTCGGGCCGCTGAAGAGGCGGGCCGCTTCCAGGCGCTGCGTGGCCGCTTCGGCGACCTGGATCGCTTGCTGGCCGAGGCTGGCCTGACCCCGATCGACGGTCTGCTGCTGGACCTGGGGATCTCTTCACACCAGATCGACGCCCCTGCCCGCGGCTTCAGTCATCGTCAGGCTGGTCCGCTGGACATGCGCATGAACGCGGGCCAGGAGGCTTCGGCCCAGGACCTCGTCAATACGCAGTCTGAGGTCGAACTGCGCGACCTACTCCGCGCCTATGGCGAGGAGCCCCAGGCTAGCCGCATCGCCCGCGCCATCGTCCGCCAACGGCCGCTGGACTCCACAGAGTCCTTGGCCGACCTGGTGCGCAGCCAGGTGCCTGCTCGGCACGAAGCCAAGACGTTGGCCCGGGTCTTCCAGGCTCTCCGCATAGCGGTCAACGAGGAGCTCGCCGAGCTCGAAGCGGTGCTCAAGGCCAGCGTGAACGTGGTCCGCCCAGGCGGCCGCATCGCCGTCATCAGCTATCACTCGCTGGAAGATCGGCGCGTCAAGCGCTTCCTCCGTTACGGAAACCTGGAGGGCCAACCCGTCCGTGACCTCTATGGGACCCTGATCACTCCGTGGCGGCCCTTAGTACGCAAGCCCATCGAGCCCGACGCAGACGAGCAGGCCGCCAACCCGCGATCCCGCAGCGCGCGGCTTCGCGTCGCTGAACGTGTGCACACAGCCCCTACTGAGTCCTAATCCTACATCGCTTTCTTCCTGAACGCACGACTTCTCATGCCTACCTCCCTAGATACCGCCGTCCTCTACTGGCTGATCGCCCTCGGCTACAAGCTGTACGGGCGTGACGAAGCCGACATCCAGGCGATGTTCGAGCACGAGGCCGCCCAATGGGGGCTCGCGCCCGATCGGTTGGCCGCCATGATTCGTCAGGACTTCGACCACCAAGGCGTCGCGCCGCTGGCACCGGCTATGCCCTCTACTCCGCTGCTGGTCCAGGCGGCCTAGCTGTCCATGCCTCACCGCACAACGCCCGTTCCCTCATGCCTCGCGTAGCCTCCAAAAAGCAAGCTCCCCGTCGATCCGGCCCGTCGCGCCGGACCGGGCCGGCCGCCAAAGACCGCCGTCGGGCGGGCTCGGCGTCCTCACGGGCGGCCGACTGGACGTTCTCGGGCTTCTTGCAGGCCCAGAACGAGGCGCAGGCGCTGCCGTCGTGGCGGGACCTGCAGGTGGCCAACGAGCGGGCCCCGCGGGCCACGAAAGGGACGCGGTACCTGAGCCGCCTCTCCACCGCCCGCTTTACGGTTTTGGTGCTGGCCTTGGCGGTGGCGTCCCTCTTCTACATCGGCCACATACAAGCGACCGATGCCGTACTCACGAGCCTGCAACAGGCAGAGAAAGAGCAGCGCTCGCTCAATCTGCGGTACAACCAAGTCAAGGCCCGGTATGACCAGGCCACCAGCCCGACCGTGATCTACCGACGTGCACAAGAGCTGGGGCTACGCGAGGGCGCGCAGCCTCGCCGCGTGCTCACCCCCGTGGAGGACTGATGGCGCTCACGTCTGCGTCGCCGTTCCCCCTCAATGATGATCCCCGTGATTCTGCTTCTCCCCTCGACGTCCCTTTGTGAGCATCGAACGCCACATACGAACCCGGCTTTACATCGCGCTGTCGGCGCTGGTGCTGCTGCTGGGCGCGGTGATTGGGCAGGTGGCCATGGTGCACTGGACCGAGGGCACCGCCCTGCGCGAGCAAGGCGAGCGGCAGGCCCGCACCTGGGACGAGATCCCGGCGTTGCGCGGGCGGATCCTCGACCGCGACGGCCGAACGCTCGCGGTGAACATCGTGCGCTATGACCTGGCCGTGGACCCCACCATATCGGGGTTTGCAGAGCGCCAGGATGAGTTCTTTGAAACGTTGTCTGATCTAACCGGTGTGCCGGAAGCGCGGTATCGCACGCGCGTGCGCAATCGCTCCAGCCGGGCCTACGTACGCCTCCGGCGCGGCCTGACCGAATCCCAGCATGCCGCCCTCCGGGCCCTGGAGATCCCTGGCCTGATCATGGATCCGCAGATGGCGCGCCGCTACAACTACGGTACCATTGCGGCCCATGTGCTGGGTTCGGTCAACACCGACGGGCAGGGGCAGGCGGGCCTGGAGCTGCACTACGAGGACGTGCTTCGGGGGACCGAGGGGCGCCAGCGGATGCGGCGCGACCGTTATCGTGCCCTCAAGGCCGACGTGGGCGGGGCCGTCACCGAGCCGCTTCACGGCGAGTCGCTAGTGCTAACGCTGGACCTCGTCTTGCAGTCCATTGCGGAGGAAGAGTTGCGCCGAGGCTTGGAGGAGACGGGCGCCCGCTGGGGGTCGGTCATCGCGATGAACCCACACACAGGCGGGCTGCTGGCGTTGGCGAACGGTCCCACGTACGACCCCAATCGCCCTGGACGCTACGAGGCTGAGGACCGGCGCAACCGTGCCCTCACCGACCGGCTTGAACCGGGTTCGACCTTCAAACTGGTGGCGGCCGCGGCGGTAGTCGAGCAAGACCTTGTCCAGCTAGCGGATACCATAGACACCGGCGATGGGTGGACGATGGTGGGCCGGTGGACCGTCAGGGACACCCGGGCCCACGGGCGCATCCCGTTCAGCGAGGTGCTGGCCCACTCCAGCAACGTGGGCATGTCCAAGGCTGTGGAGGGGCTTGAGCCTGGCCTGCTGTATCAGTACGCCCGCAACTTGGGGTTTGGACAGCCCACCGGGATTGACCTTCCCGGCGAGGTCTCCGGCCGCCTTCCGCGTCCGGACGCGTGGAGCGCCACCACTAAGTCGGCCCTGAGCCGCGGGTATGAGGTAGATGTCACCCCGCTACAAGTGCTGACTGCTTATGCGGCGCTGGCCAACGGGGGCCTCCTGGTGCAGCCGTACCTGGTGGCCGAACGCCGCGACATCACCAACCGGGTCGTGTGGGAGGCCCGCCAAGACTCGATCCGCCGGGCCTTTACCACCGAGACGGCGCAGGCCCTACGTCCAGCCTTCGAAGAGGCGGTGCTGACGGGTTCGGCTACGGCCGCCCAGGTGAAGGGGCTTCGCATTGCCGGCAAAACGGGCACCGCTCGAAAAGTCGAAGACGGCCGCTATGGCAACCGGCATCGGGCCTCGTTTGTGGGTCTGTTTCCGGCTGAGGCGCCGGAGGTCGTCCTGATGGTGATGCTGGATGAGCCCCGCCAGAGCGAATACGGTGGGCTGGTGGCGGCCCCAGTCTTCCAGCGCATCGCGCACCAGTGGGCGCGCCTCATCCCCGAAGTCGCAAGGCACCTGGATGGAGCCCAGCCGCCCCCCTCGCCGGAGGTGGTTGCCGGTGCGGTATCCATGCCGAGCGTGGTTGGCCAGCCAGCCGTCGTGGCCGAGCGCACCCTGCGGCGTGCCGGCCACACGTTGCACTGGTGGTCGGAGGCAGGGGGGCTGGCTGCGCAGGTCGAGACCCAGCATCCGGCGCCCGGCACCCCTCTGCTCACACCCACGGCGGTCCGCCTCCAGACCGAGGCGATGGCCTCGGATACAACAGCCATCATGCCCGATGTGCGAGGGCTCTCCGCGCGCGACGCCCAGGCCTGGATGTCGTCGCTGGGGGTGGCCCTCCGCATTCGAGGGCGAGGGCGTGTCCATACGCAGTCCGTGGCTCCTGGAGCCCCCCTCCCCCGAGAACTCACCGTTCGATGCGAGTAGCGTCCGCCCATCCCGCTGCCGGGGAGTCGGCCGTCCACCCTCATGTGCGGGTGCTGCTATGAAACCACTTGCTGTCCTGCTGGAGCGCCTCCGCACCCAAGGTGGGTTGCTTCAGGTGCTGGGCACCCCTCGATCAGACACCATTCATCATCTGACGCACGACAGTCGTCAGATCCGGCCGGGCGGTCTCTTTGCCGCGCTGAAAGGCGTGGCGACCGACGGTCACCTGTTCATTGACAAAGCTGTTCAAAACGGAGCGGTTGCCATCGTGTGCGAGGTGGTGCCGGACGACGCGCTCACCCGCTTCCCCGGCACCGCCTTCGTACACGTGCGCCGCACCCGCCGCGCGTGGACCGCGATGGCGGCCGCCTTCTACGATGATCCGGCCGAGGAACTGCGCCTGGTGGGCGTCACCGGGACCAACGGCAAGACCACCACCACGCATCTCATCTACCACATCCTGATGGCCTTCGACCAGCCCACAGGGTTGATGGGCACCATCGCTAACTACATCGGCACAGACATCGCCCCCGCCACGCACACCACCCCCGATGCGGCCGAGGTCCACCGCTTGCTGCGGCAGATGGTAGACGCCGGCTGTACGGCCTGCGTGATGGAGGTCTCCTCCCATGCCCTGGAGCAAGGCCGCGTAGCCGGCATTGCCTTCGACGTAGCCGTCTTCACCAACCTCACCCGGGATCACCTCGACTATCACGGGACCTTCAAGGAGTACCTGCGCGCCAAGAAGCGACTCTTCGATGGCTTGGCGCCCACCGCCACGGCCCTGGTCAACACCGATGACCCAGCGGCCACCGAGATGATCGCCAGCACCGCCGCCACCGTACGCACCTTTGGCCTCCAGCCCGACGCCGACTTTGGCGGCCAGATCACCGCCAACCAGTTGGACGGGTTGTCGATGCAGGTCAACCAGACGGCGGTGAAGCTGCAACTGGTGGGGGCCTTCAACGCCTACAACGCGCTAGCCGCCTACGGCGCCGTGCGAGTCCTAGGCTACGAGCCCCCGGCCATCCGCGCGGCCCTCTCCACGGCGCCCCCTGTGGCGGGTCGCTTCGAGCACCGGGCCTACCGAGGCGTGACCGTCATTGTGGACTACGCCCACACACCGGACGCCCTGGAAAATGTGCTGGTGACCACCCGGGAGTTGCTACAGGGCCAGGGGCGCCTATGGTGCGTCTTCGGATGCGGCGGTGACCGCGATCCCACCAAGCGCCGCACCATGGGTAGCCTCGCCGAGCGCTATGCAGACCGCGTCATCGTCACCAGCGATAACCCCCGCACTGAAGACCCTGAAGCCATCCTGAACGATATCCGGCGCGGCATGGAGCAGCCCCGCCAGGCCCAGTGGATTGTGGACCGCGAGGCCGCCATCCGAGCGGCCGCTGAGGGAGCCCAGCCGGGCGACGCCGTGCTCATCGCAGGCAAAGGCCACGAAGCCTATCAGATTGTTGGCCAGACCCGCCTGCCGTTCGACGATCGGGAGATGGCGGCCCGGTACTTCCAAGACCCACGTCCACCGGCTCCGGACGCCTTGTAGGCCCGTATCATGCTGTACTATCTCATCGCCTACTTAGAGCAGGAGTTTCAGCCCCCTGGGTTTCAGGTGGTCCAGTTTATCACCGTCCGGGCGGCCTTGGCCGTCATCACAGCGCTCCTGATCTCGCTCTTCGTGGGCCGGCGCATCATCTTGTGGCTCCGCGCCCAGCAGCTTGGCGAGCGGGTGCGCGAGGGCGTCGATGCTGGCGCCATCGACCACTCCCACAAAGCAGGCACCCCCACGATGGGGGGCGTGATCATCCTGCTCTCGATGCTGGGGTCCACGCTGCTCTGGGGGGCCCTCACTGAGGTGTACGTCTGGCTCATCCTCCTGTCCACGGCTTGGATGGGGGCCTTCGGGTTTGCCGACGACTACATCAAGGTGGTCAAGAAAAACAAAGGCGGCCTCCCTGCTCGCACCAAAGTGATCGGCCAGGTGTCTCTGGGCCTGCTCGTAGGCGCGACCCTCTATCTGCACCCCGACTTCGCCGAGGTGCGTGCGCTCACCTACGCGCCCTTCATCAAGGGCCATGTCCTCAACTACGACCTCGTGGGTTACTTCGTGGAAGGGGCCAACCTGGGCTGGCTCGTGTACATCCCCGTGACCCTGTTCATCGTCACCGCCGTCTCCAACGGTGTCAACCTGACCGACGGTCTCGATGGGCTGGCCGCGGGCGTGACGGCCTTCGTGGCCCTCGGCCTGACGGCCCTGAGCTACATCGCAGGCAACACGGTGCTGTCCGAATTCCTGGGCACCATCTATCTGGCGGGAGCTGGCGAGCTGACCATCTTTGCGGCCTCCATGGCGGCGGCCTGCCTCGGCTTCCTCTGGTACAACGCCAACCCGGCCTCGGTCTTCATGGGCGATACCGGCTCCCTGGCGCTGGGTGCCGCCGTGGGCGTGACGGCCCTGCTGATTCGGATGGAGCTGCTGCTGCCTCTGCTCTGCTTCGTCTTTTTCCTGGAGTCGCTCTCAGTCATCATCCAGACCACCTACTTCAAGTACACGCGCCGCCGCACCGGCACCGGGCGCCGCGTCTTCCGGATGGCCCCGCTGCACCATCACTATGAGGTGCTGGGAGTGCCGGAGAACAAGATCGTGGTGCGCTTCTGGATCGTGACGGCCATCACGGTGATCGCTGCGCTCCTCATCCTTCGGATCCGCTGATGGACCGCACGCAAGCTACACAGACCCGCTTCACCGTGGTGGGGGGCGCCCGCAGCGGCCTCGCCGTGGCGCGCCTGCTCGCTCAGGTGGGAGCGCCGGTCTTCCTAACGGACCGTGCCGACCCTGCGCCGGGCTTGACGGACAAGCTGGAAGACGCGGGCGTAGCCTACGAGGTGGGGGGCCACACCGCCCTCGCCCTCGATGCGGACGCCCTGGTCCTCAGCCCTGGCGTGCCGTCCACGGCCAACCTCGTGCAGCAGGCCCTCCGCGTGGGGGTGCCGGTCTACTCAGAGATTGAGGTCGCGTCCTGGTTCTGCCAGGCTCCCGTGGTGGCTGTGACCGGCACCAACGGGAAGACCACCACCACCAGCTTGGTCGGCCACGTGCTTCGCACAGCCCGTGCTGGCACCGATCACGCCACCATTGTAGCCGGCAACATCGGCTATCCCTTTTCCGACTACGTGCTGGACGCGCGCCCCGCCGACGTCGTCGTGCTGGAGGTATCCAGCTTCCAGCTTGACCACATCAGCACCTTCCAGCCGCGCGTGAGCGTGCTGCTCAACATCACGCCCGATCATCTGGACCGGTACGACTACAACTTCACCGCCTACGCCCACAGCAAATTCCGGGTCTTCGAAAACCAGACGGCTGGGGACGCCCTCGTGTACAACGCGGACGACCCCGTCATCCACGAATACGTGACGCGCACCGCGCACCGGCGCCCTTCGGCGCTGCTGCCTTTTAGCCAACAGCACGAGCCGGAGGTCGGCGCCTTCGTGCGCGACAACGCGCTTGTGCTCCGCATGTACCAACAAGAGAACGTACTCATGCAGGTTAACCAACTGGCCCTCCGAGGTCGTCACAACCTCTACAACTCGCTGGCTGCGGCCGTGGCCGCTCGCGCCATGGAGGTGCGGAGCGACGTCGTCAGAGAGAGCCTGGCCTCGTTCGAGGGCGTCCCCCACCGCCTCGAACACGTCCGCACGCTGGAAGGGGTCCGGTACGTCAATGACTCGAAGGCGACCAACGTCAATGCCGTTTGGTACGCGCTGGAAAGCTATCACCAACCGGTGGTGCTGATCCTGGGTGGCCGTGACAAAGGCAACGACTATTCGTCTCTGCGCCCGCTGGTGCGGAGCGGCGCCCGGGCCCTGGTCGTTCTCGGCGAGAGTTCCGACAAGATCATGCGCGAGCTGGCTCCCGAGGCCCCCCATAGTGTCCAGGTCGATTCGTTGGAGCAGGCCATCCAAGCGGCTCGCCTCCTCGCCGAACCGGGCGACACCGTCCTCCTGAGCCCAGCGTGCTCTTCGTTCGACATGTTCGAGAACTACGAAGACCGCGGGGACACCTTCAAACGACTCGTGCGCGCCCTCTGAGGGCATGAGCGTGTGAGTGAACGTGCCCACCGCGCCTTCCTCACCCCTTCACCCTTTCACCCCCTCACGCCCCCATGTCCACCTTCACCACCCGTCTGCGTGTGCTCACCCAACAGGGCGAGGCGAATCGGTACGTGATCTGGGCGGTCTTGGGGCTTTCGGCTATTGGCGCCCTGGCCGTGTCCAGCACCACCGAGGCGCTCTTGAATAATCACCTCCTGCGTGTGGGAGTGGCGGTGAGCGCCGCGGCGCTGTTCAGCGTGATCGACTATCGCTGGCTTGCCCGCTGGAGCAAGGTGCTCCTGGTAGGCACGTTCGTTCTCCTCGTGGTGGTCAAGCTGATGGGTGCACAGGAGGGGGGCGCCACGCGCTGGCTCCGGGTGGCGGGGGTCGGCTTCCAGCCGTCGGACCTGGCCAAGGTGGCCTTGGTGCTCTACATAGCGGTGCTGCTGGCGCGCAAGCAGGCTTACATCCAGAGCTTCACGCGGGCCTTCCTGCCAGTAGGCCTCTGGCTTATGGCCACTGTGGTGCTGATTGGTCTGGAGGATCTGTCCACGGCCCTGGTGCTACTGGTTGCGGTGACGCTGATGTGCTTTGTGGCTCGGGTCAGCGTGCTTCAGCTCATGGGGACGGGCCTGGTGGCGCTGGTGCTGGCGGTAGCGCTGCTGTCTACCTCGCCCCAGCGCGCGGCCCGGGTGGAGTCCTTCGTGGGCATGAAGCTCTTTCCGCATACCACCGAGGCCGTGTTCGACGAGCAAGGCGAGGGTTACCAGGCTCGGCAGGCTCGGATTGCCCTGGCTATGGGCGGTCTATTCGGCCGCGGGATGGGCCAGAGTGTCCAGCGTGACTTCCTGCCAGAGCCCAGCAATGACTTCATTTTTGCCATCATCGGCGAGGAGTATGGTTTCCTAGGGGTCGTGGTTGTACTGGGCTTGTTCGGGCTCTTCCTCTTTCAAGGATTCTTGCGCATTGCCCGTGCCGCCCCAGACCCATTGGGGCTGTTCATGGCCACGGGGCTCACCACCGTCATCGTGCTTTTCGGGCTGGTCCATGCCGGGGTCTCGGCGGGGCTTTTCCCCGTCACCGGGCTCGCGCTCCCGTTCGTCTCATACGGCGGCACCTCGCTGCTGGCCAACGGCGTCATGGTAGGGATCCTGCTCAACATCTCGCGGCAGGCCCGACCGCTCGCGGAGGCGACCTCATGACGCGCGCCCCTCGTATCCTGCTGGCCGGCGGTGGCACCGGTGGCCACGTCTACCCGGCCATCGCCATTGCCGATGCGCTACGCGCCGAAGTGCCGGACGCGGCCATTGCCTTTGCGGGCACGCGTGAGCGCCTGGAGTGGGAGGCCGTCCCGAAGGCGGGCTACGCCATCCATGCGATCACCGTCAGCGGCTTCCAGCGGCGCCTCTCGGCGCGGAATCTGGCGTTCCCGTTCAAGCTCCTCAACGGCTTTCGCCAGAGCTGGAGCCTGGTGGGCGACTTCGACGCCGACGTTGCCGTGGGCACCGGCGGCTACGTGGCGGGTCCGGTGCTGCTGGCCGCTAGCCTACGTGGTCGGCCCATCGTGGTCCAGGAGCAGAATGCGTATGCAGGCGTTACCAACAAACTGCTGGCCCGCCGGGCCACGCAGGTGCACATCGCCTTTCCCGAGGCGGCCTCGTTCTTCCCACCAGGCCGCTGCTTGCTCAGCGGCAACCCGACCCGCCACGCCCTCCAGGAGGCCGACCGCGCGACCAGCCGGGCCGCTCTGGATATCCCCGCCGAGGCCCGCGTCCTGCTGGTGTTCGGCGGTTCGCTGGGCAGTGCCGCCCTCAATGCGGCCATGGAGCGTCACCTCGATGGCCTCCTGGCCGATGAGGACACCGTGATTCTCTGGCAGAGCGGAGCCCGCTATTACGAGGCCCTGGCCGCGCGCGTGCCCTCGCACCCCCGCCTGCGCCTCCTCAAATACATCGACCGCATGGACCAGACCTATGCCGCGGCTGACCTCGCGCTCTGCCGCGCTGGGGCCCTCACGTGCAGCGAGCTGATGGTTACCGGTACCCCCTCTGTCCTGGTGCCATCCCCCAACGTGGCCGAGGATCACCAGACCAAAAACGCCACCAGCATGGTGGCGGCCGGGGCGGCTCGTCTCCTGCCCGAGCCCCAGCTGGCGGATGAGCTGGCCGACCGGGTGCAGCGCCTCCTTCTCGACGCCCCCGCCCGCGAACAGATGACCGCCGCCGCCCGCGCCCTAGCTCGGCCTCAGGCCGCTCGGGACATTGCCTTGGCCGTGCTGGGCCTCGTAGGCCACGCCACCAACTAACCGCTACCTCTCTTCTCCCGATGGTATTCTAACACCGATGACTGCGAAGACCAGACGCCGGCAGCCTGCCTTTGGGCAGATCCGCCAGGTCCACATGGTGGGCATCGGCGGTATCGGGATGAGCTCCATCGCCGAGGTGCTGCTGGCACGTGGCTACCGCGTGACCGGATCCGACCTTAAGCTGAGTGACGTCACCGAGCATCTGACCGAGCGGGGCGCTATCGTCTACGAGGGGCACGATGCCGCTCATGTGGGTGAGGCCGATGTGGTCGTGTACTCGTCGGCTGTCAAGCCAGCGGCCAACCCCGAGACGCTGGAGGCCGAGGGGCGGCGGCTCCCTCTCATCTCGCGCGCCGTCATGCTGGGCGAGCTGATGCGGATGCAGTTTGGCATCGGCATCGCAGGGACCCATGGCAAGACCACGACCACCACGCTGACGGGCTTGGTGGTGGGTGAGGGAGGCTTCGACCCGACGATCATCGTGGGCGGCAAGGTGTCCGTCTTCGGCTCCAACGCAGTCTCGGGCGAGGGGGACATCATCATCATCGAGGCTGATGAGTACGACCGCACCTTCCTCCGGCTGACGCCCTCGCTGGCCGTCATCACCAACATTGAGGCGGACCATCTAGACATCTACGCCGACCTCGATGACATCAAGGCGGCCTTCGCGGAGTACGCCAACAGCGTCCCCTTCTTTGGCGCCACCATTGTGTGTCTGGACGACCCACAGGTGCAGGCCATCCTCGGGCAGATGGACCGCCGCATCATCACCTATGGCACCACACGCCAAGCACAGGTGCGTGCCGAGCGGATCACGCAGGAGGGTCTGATCTCGCACTTCTCGGTCTACAACGATCAGGAGGAGCTGGGCCGCGTGTCTCTGCAGGCCCCTGGCCTGCACAACGTGCGCAACGCGCTGGCGGCCATCGCGGTGGGCCTGGAGCTGCAGATGGGCTTCGACGATATCATGGCCGGGCTCGCTCGGTTCTCCGGCGTCCAGCGACGGTTCCACCTGCTGGGTGAGGTGAACGATGTGCTGCTGGTAGACGATTATGCCCATCACCCGACGGAGGTGGCCGCCACGCTGGCCGCCGCCAGTGCCGGATGGCGGGATCGTCGCATTGTGGCGGTCTTCCAGCCCCATCTATACTCCCGCACCCGTGACTTCCAGGACGCCTTTGCCCGCGCGTTCTTCAACGCCGACGTTCTGGTCGTCACCGAGGTCTACCCCGCGCGCGAGGCACCCATCGAGGGCGTGGGCGGCCACCTGATCGCGGACCTTGCCCGCCGCTACGGACACCGCGACGTCCACTACGTCCCCGACAAGCACGACCTGCCGGCCTACGTGGCCGACCTCGCGTGTCCCGGCGATACCCTCATCACCATGGGTGCCGGCGATATCTGGCGCATCAGCCGCGCCCTCCTCGACCGTCTCACAGACCACACACCGGATGGATAAACCGCCACGCCCAGATCGGGCGTCTGCGCCCGCATCACCGCCGCTCGATGGCGGCCTCGGCCTGACCGAGACGCCCTCGCCTGGATCACCGCCGCTCGATGGCGGCCTCGGCCTGGCCGGGGCGCCCTCGCCTGGATCACCGCCGTAAAGACGCCCCGCCGGGGCGTCTCTGTCCGTCGTCTCGCCTTCAACGATCGTCTCGCTCTCTCCTCTATGCCTGCACGCCGACCTCAACCGAAAACCCCGCGCCGTGACGTACGTCTGGGCCGCTGGCTCGTGGGAGGCGGTGCGCTCGTGCTGACGCTGGTGCTGGTCTGGGCTGGGCGCCAGGTCCCCTACCGGCAGACGCTGGTGGTGGGCGCTGTGCATGCCGTCGAGGCAGACTTGCAGAACCTGGCGGGTCTCGACTCTCTGCGCCGGGTCTACGACCTCGACCCGGTGCTCGTGGCCGATCGGGTGGTGCGCCATCCCTGGGTGCGCGAGGCCACCGTCACCCGCTGGCCCACCGGCACCGTGGTCATCGGCGTCGTGGAACGAGAGCCGGTGGCACTCGCCATCGAAGACGAGCGCCCGGCCTACTACCTCGACGCGCACGGCTTCCGGATGCCACCGGTGGCCGGCGCTGTCTACGACGTACCGCTACTGCACGGCCTGGCTGATCCCTATCACCCCATCCGCCCGGTCACCGACCTCAGCACCCGCGAGTGGTTGGCCCTGCTGCCTACGCTGGATCCCGACCTCGATGCGCTGCTGTCCGACCTCGAATGGCGCAGCCGCGAAGGCTGGTGGCTCCACGTGGTACCGCCGCATGGGCGTCAAGCCATCCCCGTACAGCTGGGACATACCGACTTTGCGACGCGTCTTCGCGGTCTCCATACCGTGTGGCAGGATGCCGTCGTGCACAACCCGCAGACCCGATTTGAGTGGATCGACCTCCGTTTTGAAGGCCAAGTCATCACCAAAGAAACGCCCAGGCCCTAGGGTCCCTGCGGCACCTTGCCCATCGCTTTAACCACCACGCACATGAATGAACGTATCGTAGTTGGGGTAGACATCGGCACCACCAAGGTGTGTGCCATTGTGGCCTCCGTCGATGAGCACAACCGGGTCAACATCCTCGGGATGGGGGTGACGGAGTCGGACGGGCTCAACCGCGGGGTCGTGGTCAACATCGACAAGACCGTGATGGCCGTGCAATACGCCATCGAAGAGGCCGAGCGAGCCGCAGGTGTGTCCGTACGGAGCGTGATCGTGGGCATCGCCGGGGATCACGTGCAGAGCTTCCAGAGCCGCGGCGTCATCACCATCTCAAACCGCGACGGCGAGATTACCACGCAGGACGTCAGTCGCCTCCTGGAGGACACCACACACGTGGCCATGCCGGCCGATCGCAAGATTCTGCACGTCATCCCGCAGGAGTTCATCGTGGACGGCCAGGACGGCGTAGCGGACCCAGTGGGCATGTGCGGAGTGCGCCTGGAGGCCAACGTGCACATCATCACCGGCCTGGTCTCGGCGGCCAAGAATATCTACCGCTGCATCGAAAAAGCCGGGTACGAGGTGGCTGACATTGTGCTGGAGCCCCTGGCGTCGTCGTTTGCGGTGCTGCATCCCGACGAGAAAGAGGTGGGCGTAGCGCTCATCGACATCGGAGGGGGCACCACAGACATCGCGGTCTTCGAAGACCAGACGATCCGTCACACGGCGGTGATCGCGGTGGCCGGCAACAAGGTCACGGACGACATCCGCCGCGGGCTGGGCGTCATGCGGGATCAGGCCGAGCGCCTCAAGTGCAACTTCGGGAGCGCCCTCGTGGACCTGGTCGCGGAGGATGACATCATCACCATCCCCGGTATAGGCGGGCGCCCAGACAAAGCCATCGGCCGGGGCACGCTGGCCCAGATCATCCAGCCGAGACTGGAAGAGATCCTCGAGATCGCAGCTATTGAGATCAAACGCAGTGGCCATGGCCGTCACCTGTCGGCTGGCGTAGTGCTCACCGGTGGTGGGTCCCTCATCCCCGGCACGGCCGAGCTGGCCTCGGAGGTCATGGGGATCGAGACGCGCATCGGCCTGCCAGCCGGGCTCTCCGGGGGGTTGGTTGAAGAAGCCAGCGACCCGAAGTTCGCCACGGCCGTCGGCTTGGTGCTCTATGGGCTGCGCCCGGGCCTCATCGGAGGCACGCCGCTCAGCCACGACATGGGCGCACGCATGATGGTAGGCGACGGCGACACCGCCTACGACAGCGATAACCTCGTGGCTCGCATCGCCGGGCGTATGCGCTCTTGGTTCGAGGAACTCTAATCTGAAAAGTGAAAAATGAGCAGTGAAAAACGCACAATGAGCGGTGAGGCTGACAGACTCTGTGCTGAAGGCCGGATCGTGCTTACAAAACGCTTTTTTCATGGGCCATTTTTCATGGATCACTTTGCACTCCAGCAGGGCTGCTCACCCTGCTGTTCGTTACATCCTTAAACGGGGTCTTACTCATGGAACACACATCAAGTGGACGCTTCACGTTCGACGACGTATCGAACGAGCACGCCAAGATTTGCGTCATCGGAGTCGGTGGCGGTGGTGGCAACGCCATCAATAACATGGTCAACCGCGGCATCCAGGGGGTCCAGTTCATCTCGGTGAACACGGACGCCCAGGCGCTGTCCGCCAACCGGGCGCCTCACAAGGTCCAGGCTGGGCGCGACCTCACCAAAGGCTTGGGCGCCGGCGCTCGGCCGAGCATCGGGGCCGAGGCCATCGAAGAGAACCGCGCCGAGATCGAGGAGCTCATCAAGGGCTACGACATGGTGTTCATCACCGCCGGCATGGGCGGGGGCACCGGCACGGGCGGCGGCCCTGTGGTGGCCGCCATCGCCAAGCGCCTCGGCATCCTGACTGTGGCCATCGTGACGCGTCCCTTCCAGTGCGAAGGCCGTAAGCGCACCAAGACGGCCACCGAGGGCATCGAGCTGCTACGCGAGAACGTGGACACGCTCATCATCATTCCCAACGAACGCCTCTTGGACATCGCCGAGGATGACACGACACTCGTCGAGGCCTTCTCTATGGCCGATGCGGTGCTCTACAACGCCACGCGGGGCATCAGCGACCTCATCACGGTCCACGGCCTGATCAACCTGGACTTTGCCGATGTCAAGACCACCATGGTGGACGGCGGCACGGCCCTGATGGGCGCGGCCACCGCCGAGGGCGAGAACCGCGCCGAACGAGCGGCCATCGAGGCCATCTCCAGTCCGCTGCTGGATGGCCTCTCTATCAAGGGGGCCACCAATGTGCTCGTCAACATCACGGCGGGCCTCAACCTGGGGATCCGCGAGGCCACGGCCGCCATCAGCGTCATCCAGCAGGAAGCGGGGGATGACGTAGAGGTCATCTTCGGGACGGTGATCGACGAGGGGATGAGCGATGCGCTGCGTGTCACGGTCATTGCCACGGGGTTCGACCGGGACCGCCCCACGCAGCAGCCCCTGCCACGCCGCACGGTGCCGCTCACGGACGATGCCTTGCCGTACGGCTTCTACAAAGGCGAAGACAACCTGCGCCGCCTGGACGATCCGGCCTTCGAGCGCCGCAGCCAGCCCTTTCGGTCCAGCGCGCGGCTAGACGACCCGGAACCGGAGGACCAGCGCCCCGAAGAGACCCCCGAGGCCCAGGCCGAGATGCGCCGCGCCCGCCGCATCAACAAGGAAGAGCTGATGCAGCGCGCCGAGCACTACCGCCATCCCGACGAGAAGCCCACCTTCCTTCGCAAGTTTATGGACTGACATCCGTCGGCCTACGACGCTATCCAGGTGACACTAGGCTGTCACCCCGTCGGCGTTGATTGTACCAAGCCGTGTGGGGGAGAGGGGGCCGCAGACATGGTCCCCAGGATGTGCAGCGGGTTGGCTGCGGTCTCGCAGGCCGAACCCGGTCTTCGAAAGTACCCACCACAGGTCTCTGAGCAAGACCTGAGGCCCCGTCCCCGCGCGCTGTACCACCTCAGCGCGCGGGGATCTTTGTTTGCTGTTAAAACGGCGTTGAGATTCTGTCTTGGGGCTATGCGCGGCCTGCTGGCAGTCCATCCTGGCTTCTTCTCCAGGTCTGTAGCGCGGCTACGAACATCAGCAACGCACCGGCCGGTCTTCCCAGCGGACCCCGCTCGCCGGTCACCCCCAAACCTCAACGCCCTCTGAGATCTCGGCCACCATCACAAAAACCCCGTCCCGCCTCAGCTGGCGGGACGGGGTTGAACAAGGCGAGAGGGCTGGGTAGCCCTGCGGGACGTACTAAACGGCTGTTACTCCGTCACGGGGGCACGTTGGAACGTGATGCCGCCTACAATCAGGGAGCGCTGCTCTTCCGGAGCTAGGCTGCCGATGCCATTGGGCAGGCGCACCACGTCGCCCTCCACGATGTACGTGCGAGTGTTGAAGATGCCACCTACGAGGGCCCCGATGATCACATCCACGACATCGAATTGGGCGGTAACGATCACGTTGGTGGCGGCGTCGCCCCCGGAGCGGCGGACTTCTCGCTCGATGATTTCTTCGACCTCAGCCTCGCCCACAGGGACCAACCCGAGAATGACCCAGGACGCCCGCTTCTTCTCCTCAAACGAGTCGATGATGTCGTAGGTGGTGGGGTCGAGTTCGGAGGGGATGGAGTACTGGACGGTGAAGCAGCCGGTGGCGGTGAACAGCAGCAGGAAAGCTACACAGAGTGAGCCGAGACGAGCGTAGGACATGAGGTAGACGCGGGTTGTGAAGGAACAGAGGCCGAGAGATAGACTGAGGATGATCGAGGAGCACGCCCGCCAGGCAAGGGCGGCGCACCGCTTCGAAAGATCAGGCGCAAGGTACTGGTCGGCGTGGTTCAGTTTCAACCGTCACGCTGATCGAAGAGCATAGCCTTTTTCAGCGCAGGAAGCGATCTTGCCGCTTCAAGAAAAGCAGGCGCCGGGCCCCTGGAGGGGGACCGCTCATCACCGAAGAGAGGTGCAGCATGGCCGTGAACAGGGCCAGGATCTGGAACGTGGTAGGCCTCCTGTGGCTGAGCAGCCTCTTCGTGGTCGAAGCGCACGCCCAGCCTCTCCGAGGCATGGTGTGGGAGCCTCCTGCTGACCTCGGTGGCGCGGTGCAGGCCATGATTGACATGGAGCAGGCCGGGGTGGAGTTACTCCGAACCCCCGTCATCGTCGATGAGCGGCTGCTCGTGCTGGCCGATACCCTGGGCCTGCAGGTGTACCAAGACCTGCCCCTCCACGCGCTGTCTGCTCGCCAGCTACAGCGCCAGTTGGAATCTGCGCAAGGCCTCCTGGCTGAGGTGCTAGAGCGGGCTAGAGGGCATGCATCTGCCCGTCACGTGGGCTTGGCCATCAACGTGGACACGAGTCACCCGGATGCATGCCCGGTTCTGGATGCCTTGGCTCGCCAAGTGCGAGAGGCTGGCCTACAGAGCTACTACGTGACGCGCTTCGGCGCGGAGGACGTGTGTCTCCGGACCACAGATCTCGTCTTGCTCGATGTCTTCGGCGAGGAGGGCCCCGCCTCCGTGATCGAAACGGTTCGCCGCGTGGCTACCGAGACGACCGTGGGCGTAGGTGCACTAGGAACCTGGGTACAGCCGTCGGCTCAAGGTCTTGGGCAATCTCACTCCGCGGCGTGGCAGGCTCGCTACCTAGAGGCCCGGCTGCCTGGCTTCCTGGCCGATGAGGCGTTGAGTATGCTCTTTGTGGATCGTTGGCAAGATCCGGCGGAGATCGGTGCACCCGGACGGGCGCCCGCACAGTGGCGAAGTGGGCTACGGGCTGACACCGACGTGGAGCGCCCGGCTTATGCGGTGGTCCAGGGGCTGTACCGGGGTCGTCAACGCGTCTTCGCCTTTGACGCGAGCCCTGTGGAGTCGATGCCGTTCCCTTGGCAAGCCACTACGGTGTGGATGCTGATCGGTGTGTTGGCGTTCACCTTCACGCGGGTGACCACGCTGCAACAGATGGTACCTCGCTACTTTGGTGGGCATGCGTTCTACCGCGAGGCCATCCGCCGGGGGCGTGACCTCCCCGTGTTGCCCACGGTGCTCCTGTACATCACCCAGGCGTTGGCGGTAGGGGCGGCGGCCAGCGTGGTGACCCGTCTGCTGCGCGAGCACGCGGCTACCGCCGTGCTACTCAGCTGGTGGCCCACCCGTGTGCAGGTGCTGGCCTGGAGCTTCCTCTACGACAGCCTCCTGGTGGCGGTCAGCTTTGCCTTGCTGTATGCCTTGGTACAGCTGTGGTGGGTTTTTTTACTCTCGCTGCTGTCTCGACGGCTACAGCCGCTCTCTGTGGGCCAGGTGCTGATCTTGGTCGTCTGGCCTCAGTGGACTCTGTGGGTGGCGGCCGGTGTCCTGTTGGTCTGGCCTCCGCCGCCCTCGCCTATGCTGGGCTGGGTAGGCGGGTTGCTGGCGGCCGGCGGGTTGCTGCTCCTGGTGGCCGTGGGCAGCGTGCGCACGTTGCATGACTACGTGAACCTACTGCGGCCCTCGGCGGGGACCCTCGTGATGGGCACCTTGCTCTACCCGCTGACCTTGCTGTTTATGGTGCTGGCCATGCTGGCGCTGCGTCACGTGCCCGAGCTGGGCTTCCTGGCACGGCTGGTCAGGCTGACGGGGTAGGCGAGGTTTCCGGCTCAGGAGCTGCCGCCAACTCGATGGGGCGAGCGGGCAAGCCATCGCCCGAGACCAGGGGGTAGGCCTCAGAGGTGAGGCGAGACCACGTGCGAGCCGAGAACTCGAAGAAAGGCTCCTTGTGGTGCAACCATCCGAAATGGAGGGCAAAGGGCGTCACCTCCAGGTAGTCGCCCTTGCCAGGTAGCAGCGAGAGAACATGGATGAGGCGGTCACGAACGGATGGGTTGGGGAGGCCGCGCAGGGCGTAGACAAACCGATCACAGTAGTAGCGGCAGGTCACCTGCTTGAATTCCGCATCGTACGCCGTCATGCCCTCGATGAAGTCAAGCTGCGGGCTGTTGTAGCCCTGGAACCAGCTGAAGATAGGCAGACGAAGGCGGCTCATGGCCATTGCCAAGCTCCACTCGCAGGATTCCTCGCTCCGGCCTTCCTTCAGTCGGCTTCGGAAGTGGGTGCGATCGTGCTCGCTGAGGAACTGGGCGGCGGCCTCGCACACGCGGGCTGTGGCCGCCACGTCCGAGGCGTAGATCATGCCCGCCTGCACCCGAGGTAGGTGCGAGAGGCCGAAGCGCTCCATGGTGCGGCGGCGGCGGTCCAACAGGAAGTCCACGGCTACCGAGACCCCTTTCGGGCCACCAAAGAAGAAGTCGGCTCGCTCCAGGCCAGTGGCCGTAAAGGTGAAGGGCGCCAGTTGATGCCACAGCGGGTTGGGATCACGGCACCAGACCATGTCCGCATCCACAAAAAGACACCGGTCAAAAGGCATGAACCGGTGTAGGTGGTGCTTGAAGCCTACGATGGACTGGTGCGGCTCCGGTAGCTCCTCGATGTGCTGAAAGAGCACATCCAACCCGTGCTCCCCCAAATGAACGCGGTGGCTGGGGGGACAGAAGAGGGCCACCGGCCGATCAGGGTCGTGCCGACGCAGGGTGAGCACAGAGGCCACGGCGTGACGCACATACCGCTCGGGGCCGTACGTATGTAAGACGTATCCTTCTACGGGCGCAGACATGGCCTAGCTGATTACTTGAAATGCGCGGTGTGGGGCGCATCTGTACGGCAACGCCTCGTACCATCGGAGGTTCTACGAAAATCGCGTGCACGCTAATGCCACGCGCCCCAAGATGGTAAAGAATTCGTGCTTTTACCGCTGTTTGTGCAGCGCGTCTGCTAGAAAAGCACAGTATGGCGCAAGGGAACCAGCCTAGGCTTGGGTGGGAGAGGGTAGGGGGGCCCTGGCAAGCCCGCACGGATGGGCGCTGAATCCGTCCGTTTGAATCGGTCAGTCAGCCGGTGTGAGCGTGCCAGCGTACTAGCGGGTATTGGACGCGTCTCGCTTCTTCTCGAGCTGCGTCATGAGGGCCTCGAAGCCTCGCTTGCGGATCATGGTTTGGAAGGAGCGAGCGTAGCCATCGGCCGTGCTCACGTCGTCGAGTAGGATGTCGTGCGCCCGCCAGGTGGTCCCATCGTGGCCCAGCACGTACGCGACCTCGGTCGCCACGTTTTGGTACGAGGTAGCGGTGACCACGTAGGCGCTGTCTCCGTCTACGTCTACGCTCTGGTACTGCACGTCGGCGCGGTAGACATCGAGGTCCGCCAAGGACTGGTTGCGCACAATGTCGCTGAAGACCGTCACAAACTCGGTCTGCTCGGTTTCGGACAGGGGCTCCCAGTGGCGGCCAAGCGCGTGGCGGCCCATCGCCTCAAAGTCGATGAAGCCGTTGATTAGGTCCTTGAGCTCGGCGCGCTGAGCATCCGTGAAGCTGTCCTGGGTGCCCAAGACGGCTTTGATCTCTTGGTCGCGGTCTTGCAGCAGCGCCTGGACGGCCTCTGGGCTGGTTTGTGCGTGAGCGGAGCCTGCCATCCCCACCAGGAGGAGGATCAGCAGGGTGGTGTAGGACGCGAGTGTGTTCGAAATAGTAGACATGGTGTCGATACAGAGACTGGGCAATGGGGGTGAAAACACAGCGTATGTGGGCCAAAGAGCCTTGTGTGGAGGCTCACGCTATAGAGGGTCAACAAGCATGCCGCTCTGGGCCACCTCGATCAGCGTACCGGTGGCGTCAAGCAGGCGCAGCACCGCTACATTGTAGTCTCGGACAGCCTCGAAGGATTGCGCCTGTAGTTCCAGGTTGGCCTGGACAGCCAAGATGAGGTTTTCTGTGCTGCCCAGCCCCAGGTCAAAGTTGATCTGTTCGGTACGTAGCCACTCGCCGCTAAGCCGGAGGGACTCGGCGCCTGCGTTGAGGGCGGCCTCGGCCGTCAGCACCTGGCGGTAGGCCTGCTCCACCTCGAACTGCACCAACTGCGTGGCGGCTTCTAGCTGGAAGCGCACCTCTTCTCGCTCGGCCACGGCCTCCTCCACGGCGCCCCGCGTCTGGAGAAAGTTGAGTTGTTGCCGGACGCCCACGCCCACGCGCAGGCGCCGGCTCCGGAAGGGGTCGCCCACGTACGGATTCGGCTGGCGGACCCGGCCGGCGGCCAGCGTAATACGTCCGCTGAGCACCACGCCTACCTTCGGGAAGTAATCAGAGCGGGCCGCATCCACCAAGGCGTCCCGCGCGGCCACCCCCGCCTCCGCCTGGCGAAGCTCGGGGCGGCGTTGCAGGGCCTGGGTCAGGTAGACCTCCAGTGGCTCCAGGGTCCACGCGAGGGGTTCCAGGATGCTGGTGTCTGGGGCGGCCAGGCTAGCGGGAGGCAGCAGCAGCTGCCGTGTCAGGGCCGCCTGCGCCGTGAGCTGGCCTTGGTCGACCTCCACCACCCGGCGCTGATACTCTTCTTTGGTGATGAGCACCTGAAACAGGTCGGCGTCGTCCACCTCCGGATCGCCTTCTTCCAAAAGGTCACGCACGGTGGTTTCGGCCTGGTCTACCACCTCACCGGCCTCGGTGGTCAGGCGAGCCAGCGAGGACGCCAGCAGCAGGTTGTAATAGAGCTCGCCGGTGCGGAGGGCCACCTCCAGCGCTTTGTCCTGCACGCGCCCTTCCTCGATGTCCACGGCATGGCGCGCGGCCCGGATGTTGGCGTTGACTTGGCCTCCGGTCCAGACGGGCTGCACGATCTCGAACTCAAACTGGTTGAGTGGGCGCAGGTTGTTCCAGTCGTTGCGGACGTCTGGGTTGAGGTAGAGCGCTTCGTCGTCGAACGTGTTGTCGGCGGGGATGTCCAGGCCGGGCGCGGCGGCGTGGGCCGACGTGCCGGTGAACTCTGGCAGGAAGCGGGCTGCCCAGGCAAAGCGGCTGCGTCGGGCGGCAAAGTCTCGGACGACGGCTACACCGCCTACTTCGGGGCTGATCGCGAGCGCGCGTTCGATGGCGCCTTGCACGTCTACCCGGACGAGGGTGGTATCCTGGGCGTGTGAGACCTGGGGGCCTAACAAGATCAGCGCCAGGCCACAGAGCCACGACGCATAGCGGGGAAGACAAGCCATGAGGGGATGGAGGCAGAAGGCCGAGGTGGGTACCGCCACCGCCCAACGCACGAGTGGGCAGATGGGGTCCAGGGTGGGGCCACTGGGGGGCCGTGCCTTGTTGCAGGAGCCCTGCGCGGGGCCGTATGTTGCTCACCTCTCGTCCTGCTCGTTCCCTGCTCCTGGCTGGCATGTCTTTTCGGAAGACCCCTCACACCCTGAATGCGTTGCTGCCTGGGGTCATCAAAAAGATGGGCATCCAGGGTAAGCTGGACGAGGCCCGCGCGGTGGAGGCCTGGGCGACCATAGCGGGCCTGCGCATCAACCGTACCACCGAGCGCGTGTGGATGCGTGGCACCACGCTCCACGTCAAAGTCACCTCGTCAGCCTGGCGCCATGCCCTCCACCAGCAGCGTGGCCTGTGGGTGAAGCGCCTCAACGAGCAGCTCGCCGAAGAGCAGGGCTCCATGCAGAGCCCCAAGGTCAAAGAAATCCGGTTCTGCTGACGCCCCCTGCCCCTACGCAGCGGGGTCGTACTTCCGGAAGACGACGGACGTGTTGTGGCCTCCAAACCCAAAGGCATTGCTCATCGCGATGTGTACCGGGCGATCTTGCGGCGTGTTGAATGTGTAGTTCAGATCGCACGCGGGGTCCGCTTCTTCGAAGTTGATGGTCGGTGGCACGCGGTCGTGCACCAGGGACAGGATGGTGGCGATGGCTTCCACCGCGCCCGCCGCGCCCAGGGTGTGGCCGGTCATGCTCTTGGTGGAGGACAGGTTCATGCGGTAGGCATGATCGCCGAACACCTGTTTGATGGCCGTTGTCTCAGCGACGTCGCCTAGGGGCGTGGATGTGCCGTGCATGTTCAGGTAGTCTACGTCGTCCGTCTCCACACCGGCATGCTGCAGGGCGGCCTGCATGGCTTGCCGGGCCCCGGCGCCTTCCGGGTGGGGGGCCGTGATGTGGTGGGCATCGGCGGACATGCCCAGGCCTACCAGCTCGGCGTAGATGTGGGCGCCTCGGGCTTGGGCTCGCTCAAGGTCTTCCAGGATCAACGCGCCGCCGCCCTCACCCATCACGAACCCATCCCGGTGCTTATCAAACGGTCGGCTGGCGCGGGCGGGGTCGTCGCGGCGGGTGGAGAGGGCCTTGATGACGGCGAAGCCGCCCATGCACAGGCCCGTGATGCTGGCCTCGCTACCGCCGCACACCATGGCGTCGGCCATGCCGGACCGAATGAGGAGGTAGGCATCGCCGATGTTGTTATTGCCCGTGGCGCAGGCCGAGACGACGCAGTAGTTGGGCCCCATGAGCCCGTACTCAATCGAGATCAGCCCGGCCGCCATGTCCGGGATCAGCATCGGAATGAAGAACGGCGAGATGCGCCGCTGGCCATGCTCCCGATAGGCGGCGGCCTGCCCGTCGAACAGCTTGATGCCGCCGATGCCGGTCCCAAAGACGACCCCGATCCGGGCGCGCTCAGCCTCTGAGAGGCCGCCTGGATCCAGCCTGGCATCCTCGATGGCCTGCCGGGCCACGGCCATGGCATAGATGGCGAAGTAGTCCAGGCGACGTGCCTGTTTGCGGTCCACGTAGTCCAAGGGGTCGAAGCCCTTGAGTTCACAGGCGAAGTTGGTGTCGAGGCCGTCCGCATCGAAGTAGGTGATCGGGGCGGCCCCGCTTTCACCCTGCATCATGGCATCCCAGTACGCATCGACGGAGAGGCCGATGGGCGTCAGGGCGCCCATGCCCGTGACAACGACCCGGCGGGGGCGGTCAGTCATGGTGGAGACAACAGATCTGGGGGGGAGGGATCCGAGAACGGGCTACCGCTAAAAAGCCCGGCAGTCCGAGGCGCGCGTGCCGGGAGGCACAGCACGCGTGACTGCCGGGCAGAGCGTTAGGCGGAGCGGGAGGGGAGACCTAGGCGCCCTGCTTCGAGCTGATGTAGGTGAACACATCGCCGACGGTCGCAATCTGCTCCGCGTCTTCGTCGGGGATCGTGATGTCGAATTCTTTTTCAAACTCCATGATCAGCTCGACGGTGTCGAGCGAGTCTGCACCAAGATCGTTCGTGAACGAGGCTTCGGCGGTCACATCGCCTTCTTCAACGCCCAGCTTCTCAACGATGATGGACGTGACTTTGGCTTCGAGATCGTTTGCCATGATACGCTACGTAGTAGGATGGATTGAGGACTGATATCGGCCCCGCTTCGCCGAAGGGAGCACGGTTCGATTTCAAGAATCAGAGTAAGTTAAGCGATGGACGTAGGAGAAGCAAAGCACCGAGATCCCGGATCTTCCGTCTGCGGTACCCAGGTGTGAAGGGCTCGCAAAAACCCGTCGTAACGGCGCTGAGAGCGAAAACAACGACCTAGCGAACCAAGGAGCCAGCCTTTGCGTTTGGCTGGTCCTCGGCCGGTCTGTCCCCGCTCTACCGCGAGACTGGGTGCCCACCGCTTGGCCCCTGAACTGGCGCCTCCTTGTATCCCTGCTTTCCATCTCCATGGCTTTTCTTTTCACGTCAGAGTCGGTCTCAGAAGGTCACCCAGACAAGGTGGCAGACCAGATCTCAGACGCCATCCTGGACACCCTCCTCCAGAAAGATCCCACCAGCCGCGTGGCCGTCGAAACGATGGTGACGACCGGCCTCGTCGTCGTGGCGGGTGAGCTGACCACCAGCGCCTACGCGGACTTCGAAGAGGTGGCTCGCGGTGTGATTCGAGACATCGGCTACACAGACCCGCGCCTGCGCTTCGACGCCGAGTCCTGCGGTGTCATCTCCAGCATCCACAGCCAGAGCCCAGACATCCGGCGTGGGGTGGACCGGGGCGAGGAGGACGAGCAAGGCGCCGGCGATCAAGGCCTCATGTTCGGCTACGCCAGCCGGGAGACGGACACGCTGATGCCGCTCTCCATCTCGCTGGCCCACAGCCTTGTGCGTGAACTGGCACGCATCCGTAAAGAGACGGGCGAGATGCCCTACCTGCGCCCGGACTCCAAGAGCCAGGTGACCATTGAGTACGAAGCCGACCGGAAAACGCCGCGCCGGATCCACACGGTGGTGCTCTCTACCCAGCACGATGCCGACGTGGAGCAAGGCCAGATCGCGGAGGACATCCGGCGCATCCTGCTGCCACGCGTCCTGCCCGATAACTTGGTCGATGACGACCTCGTGCTCCATGTCAACCCGACCGGTCGCTTCGTGATTGGGGGGCCCCATGGAGACGCCGGGCTGACTGGCCGCAAGATCATCGTGGACACCTATGGCGGCTGGGGCGCCCACGGTGGCGGGGCCTTCAGTGGCAAAGACCCATCGAAAGTGGACCGCTCAGCGGCCTATGCGGCACGCCACGTGGCCAAGAATCTGGTGGCCGCCGGGCTGGCCAGCGAGGTCCTCGTCCAGCTGGCCTACGCGATCGGAGTGGCCCAGCCGGTATCGATCGATGTCAACACGTCGGGGACTGGGGTCGTACCGGATGCCCACCTCGTACAGGCCGTGCGTGACGTCTTCGACCTGCGCCCGGCCTCGATCATTCGCGACCTGGGCTTGCTCAACCCAGTGTATCAGCCTACCGCGGCCTATGGACACTTTGGTCGTCCTGAGTTCTCGTGGGAGGCTACCGACCGCGTGGACGACCTGCGACAGGCGGTCGAAGCCGCTACCACGGCGTAGGCGGTGCCTACGCTCTTCTCCCAGCACACGGCCACCGTATGACCTAGCGCTACTACACGCCACCATGCCCCACTGTACCGGGCCTGCGGGGCCTCCCAAGCGGGTACGGACCGAAAGGCCATGGGCAGATGCGCCAGAGGATGCATCCGCCCCCGAGGTCTACGGGGTATGTTGACGATCCTGGCGGGTAGCCTTGAGCCCGCCCTCATCGTGTAAGGTTTACGTGTAGCAGCATGCTTCGTTTACGTGTAGCGCGGGCCGGAGGCGTGGGCCTCCTGCTCGGTGCCTGTCTAGTGTTCACGATGCCCGCGCAGGCCCAGTCGGCCGAGGCGGCCCTGCGGGCATTGCCTCCCGCGTCCCAGGCGTTGGTGAGTGTCCCTACCGTGCAGGCCACGCGCGCCGTGCCGCAAGGCCGCGTCGATGCCGAGACGGGCGTCCTCCGGGCGGCCTACCGTCTCCAGGCAGCCCCGCATGCCGGAGCGCCCGAGCAAGCGGCCCGGGCTTTCCTGCAAAGGCGGCACGCGGACTTCGGGATGCAGGCCCACGCCCGTGACCTCCAGGTGGTCCGTGCCGTAGAGGGCGCGCACAGCCGCCACGTCACCTTCCAGCAGACCGTCCGCGGTGTCCCGGTCTACGGCCGCTACGTCCAGGTCAACCTCGACCTCGACGGCCGCGCCACGATGGTGCTCAGCGACTACGCCTCCTACCTGGACGAGGCCGCCCGCCGTCTTGACCCCCAGCCCACGCTGGACGAAACGGCGGCCCGCGCGGTCGCGCGCCAGGCGGTGTCGGCCGAGGGGGCCGCTCGCACGCTCGACGCCACCCTGGTGGTCCTCCCCAACAAGCCTGTGCAGCTGGCCTGGCGCGTGATTGCGTTGCCCCGTGGCGTGGTCGCTGAGTGGGAGGTGCTGGTCGATGCGCACCGCGGCGATGTGATCCAGCTCCTGGACGTGAGCACGTGTGGCGGGAAGCATGCCCCGGGTGCTCATGCCGGACACCCTCATGCGCCGACGATCCTGGCCTCAGAAGACGAAACGGCGCGCGCCCTCAACGTGCCGGGCCTGGGCCTCGTCTTTGACCCCGATCCCCTCACCACAGCGGGGGTACCCTACGGAGCGCCCTTCGTCGATCAGGATGACGCCAATATCCAGGCCGTCAATGACCAGTTGTTCGAAGTGGTGCTCAACGACCTCACGCAGGACCAGGACGGCCTCTATCGGCTCAGTGGTCCGTTTGTGCGTATCGAAAACGCGGGCAGTTTCCCGTATCAGCCCCCCGCCGAGGCCAGTCCAGACGGGTTCCGGTATGCCCGCTCCGATGACCGGTTTGAGGCCGTCAACGCCTACTATCACATCGACAAAAGCCAGCGCTACGTGCAGAGCCTGGAGGTGGGTCGGCCGATCCGGGAGTCGCCCGTGACGGTCAACCCGCACGGATTCGGCAACAACGACGACTCGCGCTACCTCACTAACCAGCACCTTATCATTTTCGGCACCGGAGGGGTGGATGACGCCGAAGACGCCCACGTGATCTGGCACGAATATGCACACGCCTTGCTCGAGGGCAGCGCGCCCAACCTCTTGATCACGTTAGAGGGCCGGGCGTTCCATGAGGGCTGGGCGGACTACTGGGCGGCCTCCTATGCGCGCAGTTTGGTAGAGGACGGCGTGGTGCCTCCCTATGACTGGCGCGACATCTTTCGTTGGGACAGCGGCGACGGCCTGTTCTGGTCCGGTCGGCGCCTGGACCGCGCCGGCACGTATCCGGACGACACCCGCTGCGACGATAGTCCCTGTGGGGATGTCTACCCGGACGGACTCATCTGGGCCACCACGCTGATGGAGGTCTACGACGATCTGGGTCGTACCGTCACGGACCGGCTCGCCTTGGCCTCGCACGGCTACCTGGCGGCTCCCGTTACCTTCCGCGATGCCGCCGAAGCCCTCATCCAAGCCGACCGCGACCTCTACGGCGGCGCGCACACCGGGGTGCTGCTGGCGCGCTTGGGCGCACGGGGCTATGTGCAGCCCACCGCGTACGGGCCCGTGGTGCAGCATACGGCCCTGCCTGCGGTAGAGCAGTTGGGCGGTATGGTGGAGGTCGAGGTGCTGGTCAACGTGGCCGCGGCCCCCATCGCCCAGGCGAACCTGATCTATGCCACGAACCCGAACGCCACACCCACCACGGTGCCGATGAAGGCGGCCGGGGAGGGCCGTTACACCGCCTTGATCGACCTGCCAGACACGCCCGGTGAGGTCACGTACTACATCGAGGTCACCGACGAGCTGGACCTCATCACGCGTCTCCCAGACCAAGCCCCGGCTACCCTGTTTCGTTTCGCCGTCGGTCCCGATAACGTGGCGCCGCTGGTCACGCACCAAGTGCCCACCGAGGTGACCACCCAAGCGTGGCCCGTGGAAGTCCTGGCCACCGTGGAGGACAACCTGGGCGTGGACTCCGTGTGGGTGGACTACACCATCAGCCGACCTGCCGACGAGCCTCGGACAGGCACCTTTGTGTTGCGGCCCGATGCGAACAACGCCACCCTATGGCGGGGCGCCTTTCCCGCCACCATCCCCGTGTCTGGAGGCACCCAGGTGGCGTACCAGATTCTGGCTCAGGACGCTGCGGCGCAAGCGAATCGCTCCATCTGGCCTGCCGAGGGGCGTTACACCTTCGCGGTGACCAACAGCGGCATCGTGCGGGCGTTCTCCTTCGAAGAGGCGGCGCTGGGCATTACCGAGACCGGGGCCTGGAGCCGCGGGGTGCCGACCTTTGGCGTGCAGGTCGCCCGCACCGGAGACGGCGTGATGGCCACCGAGCCCGCCGCTAGCTATCCGGCCGCCGTCCAGCTATCCTCCCTCACCCTGCCGCCCGTGGATCTCAGCGCCCAACAGGCCTACCTCGTCTTCTGGCACTGGTATGACTTCGAGCACGACGGCCAGGCTCGGCCCGGAGCCGGGAGTCCGCCCGACGCCTTGCTGTGGGACGGAGGCAACGTCAAGGTGTCCACGGACGAAGGCTCTACCTGGACCGTGGCCACCCCCGAGGACGGCTACACCGGGCGCCTAGCTGACACGTTTGGCAACCCGCTAGGCGGGGAGGCGGGGTTTGGGGGGTACAGCTTCGGGTGGCGGCGCGCGATCGTCCCGCTACCGCAGGCGGCCAACGTGCGCGTGCGTTTCGACCTGGGCACGGATGGTTCCAACCAGGCCGAATCGATCGGGTACGCAGGCTGGTACCTGGACGACGTGCAGATCACCACGGTGTACCCCACGGACAACACCGCCCCCATTGTGCTCTCGGCTCCACCGGCCACGTTAGAGCGTGGGGTGGGGGAGGCGTTGCCGTCTCTGGTGGCCCGGGTCACCGACGACACCGGAGTGGTTGATGTGCTGGCGCTGTACGAGTTGGAGACGCCTACCCGGATGGTCATCGATACGCTGCGGCTGGCTATGCAACCGACCAATCTGCGCCAATATCAGGGCACCTTCGAGCCGCCGGTGGCCTTGCAAGTAGGGGACTTCTTCCGCTATCGCCTCTTGGTCCGTGATGCCGCCGGGAACGAGACCCTCCAGGAGGCTCCGGATGGACGTCCGTTCCGACTTGATATCAAGCGGGTGGCGCGGGCCGACGCGTTTGCTGCCGTGCAGCCGGCCGGGCGATGGCAGGCCGCCAGAGAGGGGTGGACGGTAGCCTTGGGCGAGGGGGCACCCTACTCGGGCCTCGTGCTGCAGCCGACGACGCTTCCTGACAATGCCGAGACGCTGCGCCTGACGCTGCGCCACCAGTATGCGCTGGGTGAAGGCCAGGGGGGCAACCTCAAGGTGTCGGCAGACAACGGCCGGAGTTGGGCCGTGCTCGTGCCAGACGCGGGCTATCCAGCGGTGTACGACGCCGAGACGCCTCATCCGATGCGAGGCGAACCCGTGCTCCAGGGTGAGCGATCCGAGACCCTGACGGTTGACCTCAGCGCGTATGCGGGTCAGCAGGTCCAGGTCCGTGCGGACTTTGGCGCCTCCACAGCCCTCATCCTCGGCCAGTTCTGGACGCTGGACGAAGCCACCTGGTACTACGCCACCGGCGACGCCGAGGTGGACGCCTTCGCCGTACCCCTGGATTTTGGCCTGAACGCCAATTATCCGGATCCCTTCACCAACCAGACCACGGTGAGCTACACCCTTTCCGAGACCGGGCAGGTGCAGTTGGCGCTGTATGATGTGCTCGGGCGCCGCGTGCAGGTCTTGGTGGATGGGGTACAGGAGCCAGGTACATACACCGTCCAACTCACGTCCAGCGGACTGGCCAGTGGGGTCTACCTGCTCCGCCTGAATGACGGGCGCCGGCAGGACACGGAGCGCGTCACCCTGGTTCGCTGACGCATCCCGCGCAGGCCCACGGCCCGGCGGTCTGATGAAAAATCATGGTAGGGCAAAACATGACTCTGTCTAAGTGGTACCACGTCCACTAATCTCTTGCCAACCTCTTTCAAGTCAACAGATTGCACATGGACCACAAAGAAGGCGCCTACAAGGTACGTGATCTAAGCCTGGCCGAAGCAGGCCGGCTGCGCATCGAATGGGCCGAGAGCCGGATGCCCGTCCTCATGCGCCTGCGCGAGGAGTATGCGGCCACCCAGCCGTTCAAAGGCTACAAAATCACGGGCTGCCTCCACGTCACCAAGGAGACGGCTGTTCTGATCGAGACGCTGGCCGCCTGCGGGGCCGAAGTGGCGTGGAGCGGCTGCAACCCGCTGTCCACCAACGACGAGGTGGCCGCAGCCTTGGCCGAGAGCGGAATCGAGATTTACGCCTGGCACGGTATGAACACGGAAGAGTTCTACTGGTGCATCGACCGGACCATCGACACGCCGCCGCACACCACGCTGGACGACGGGGCGGACCTCATCTTCACGGTCCACCACAAATTCCCGCACCTGGCCGATCACATCATCGGCGGCAGTGAAGAGACCACCACCGGGGTCCATCGTCTGCGGGCCATGGCTGACGATGGCAAGCTGCTCTACCCCGTCTACGCCGTCAACGACGCCGAGACCAAGTGGGACTTCGACAACGTCTATGGCACCGGTCAGAGCACGCTGGATGGCATCCTGCGTGCCTCCTCCGTCATGGTGGCGGGCAAGAACTTCGTGGTAGCAGGCTACGGCCACTGCGGCCGCGGCGTGGCGATGCGCGCTGAGGGCATGGGCGCCAACGTGATTATCACGGAAGTGAAGGCCACGGCCGCTCTTAAGGCCATGCTGGACGGCTTCCGCGTCATGACCATGGAAGAGGCCGCCCGCATCGGCGACATCTTCGTGACGGCTACGGGCATGAAGGACGTCATCCGCGGCGAGCACTTTGTCTCGATGAAGGACGGCGCCATCGTGTGCAACACGGGCCACTACGATGTGGAGCTGAACCTGAAGGAGTTGGCTGAAGCCTCCTCGGACGCCCGCCTCATCCGTGAGAACAATCGCGAGTACACGCTGGACAACGGCAAGCGCGTCTACGTGCTGGCCGACGGCCGCCTCGTCAACCTCGCCGCCGCCGAAGGGCACCCGAGCGAGGTGATGGATATGAGCTTCGCCAATCAGTTCATGGCGCACCTCAACCTGATCCAGGCCCACCAGCGCGGTGAGACGCTGGACAACGTGGTGATCGACCTGCCCGAGGAGCTGGACCAGGAGATCGCACGCATCAAGCTCGAGACCAAAGGCATCCGCATTGATTCGCTGACCGCGGATCAGGAAGCTTACGCCACGGATTATTCCGCGGGCACGTAAGCCCCCGTTTCGCACGGAGTGCAGACGGCCGTCCCGGGGTTTCCGGGACGGCCGTTTTTGGTGGCGGCCGTCGCCAGGGTGGTGGCGGGGGTGCCCGGTGCCGACGGGATGGCGGTTGGGGGCGTCGCAGAGACGCCCCGGCGGGGCGTCTTTACGGCGGTGGGGGATGGGTGGACGGTTGGGGGTGAAGGTATGCGTTGGCGGCGTGGGGTGTCGTATGGGCGACGGTGAGGATACCCGGTGCCGATGGGACGGCATCCGGGGTCAGCCGCCGTTGTTGAGGCGAGAGGTCAGCAGGCGTAGCGCGTTGAGGTGGCCGTCGAGGCCCGCGTCGAACATCGGGAAGGTCTCTTCGGGGGGGACGCCACGACCCTCCCAAAGTACGCCCTCGGCGTCCAGGTAGACCTCGTGAGACAGCAGGAGGACCCAGCCATTCGGAAGGGGGCGGAAGAGGATGTCCGAGAGCGCCCCTCGGGTGGTGGCCCCCACGTGGGTCACCGTGGGCAGGGCGCGCATGTGCATCGTGAAGGTCTCGGCGGCGCTCACCGTGATGTCGCTCGTGAGGACGTATACCGGTTTCAGGTAGCTCGGCGCTCTGGGCACGACGGTGAACGACTGGCGCGTGTCAGCCTCGGCGGTGAAGGCGTACTTGGTCAGCCCCAGCGTGGGCTCAGCCGCGAAGTAACTGGCTATAGCCAGCCCTATCTCATCGAACCCACCCTGGTTGAGCGCAATGTCGATGACCAGCGCCTCCGTGTCGGCCAGATCGGTCAGCGCCCGTGTCATCACGGCGTGCACTGCGGCCAGATCCTCCTCGAATGAGGCCTCCTCGTTGTCTGCAAAGCCGCTCATGCCCGCAATGTTGAGGTACCCTACGGTGCCCGCTCGTCCCCAGAACACGTTGCCCCCGCTGCCGGTCTCGTAGTCTCCGCCCAGAATCTCTTCCCGAATGGTCTCCCGGGTGCCGAAATACCACTGGCTCTGAAAAGCCCCCATTGTTTCCACCTCCTCCTGCGCAGCGAAGGCTGCGCGAAAGGCGGGGCCTAGTGAGCGCGTTCCGGTCCGCCAGCGTTCCTCTTCACCATTGACCTCCGCATACAACTCTAGGTGCCCGTCGTTCAGGCCCTCCAACATGGCCCCGAGCACCTCAAACAGCTCGGCATCGGTCATATCGGGCCGGATCTGCGGCGCGAAGCGGGCCCGCCGCGCTTCCCAATCCACCCCGTACACATCGAAAAATGCATAGTGGGCCGCCATGACGCCCCAGGTGTAGTCAAAGACCTCCTGGGGGCTATCTCCCGGAGGCGTCGCGCAGGCGTCAGGGAGTGCGTCCAAGCGGTCGAACGTGTAGCGCGTCGAGTTTTCGGGGCGGAACGAGACGTGGAGCACGTCACCGTTGCGCTGATACAGCCGAGCCACGTCGGCGAAAAAAGAGACCGTCATCTCGTCTTTCAGGCATCCGGCCTCGCTGATGTTGTAGAGCGCAGCGCCCTCCGCATCAATTTGCACGACCAAGCCATACCCGCGCGACGCCCACACGCCGTGGGTGGCCTCGACGAACTGGCCATCCGCCGAGGAGGGCTGCCAGTCTGGAAGGAGACCCACATAGGCCAGGAGAACGAGTGCAGGAAGGACAACAGGCATGGCGTCAAGAAACAAGGTGATAGGCAGATTCAACGTGATGCTACGACTGGCCACGTGCCGAGTTATGGCATTTTTCGCCGTTCACATGCTTACATTCATCATCATACAAGAGCTTGATGACGAAAAGCGTTGCTATGGGTACGATCGACGCCATAGACCGGGCCATTCTCGCTTTGGTCCAGGTGAACAACCAGCGCACGCACCACGAGATTGGGGAAGCTGTGGGCCTGTCTGCTTCGTCGGTACGGCGCCGGCTGAAGGCGTTGCGCGCCCGCGGTATCATCGAAGCCGACGTGTCTATCCTAGCTCCACGGGCGGCTGGAATTCAGGTGGTGGTCACGGTCTCCTTCGGCCGTGAGAGTGTGGAGGGCGACGAAGCCTTTCGGGAGCGGATCCGCGCGGCTCCGGAGGTGTCGCAGTGCTATGCGATCTCGGGCGATGTGGACTACGTGCTGATCGTGCATGCCCCGGATCTGGCCAGCTATGAGGCCTGGGGCAAGCGTGTGCTGATGGCAGACCCGACGATACGCCGCTACGACACCCGCGTGGTGTGGTCGCGCGTGAAGTTCGAGACGGCCCTTCCTCTGGTCTGAGTACCTAGCGGCCTCAGGGGTCGACGTTGGAGGCAGCCTCGTGTGTCTGCTGATATTGCTTGGGAGACTGGCCGGTGTAGGCCTTGAAGAGCCGGATGAAGTGGCTGGTGCTGGCGAAGCCCACAGCCCGTGCCGTGTCGGTCACGGACCGGTCCAGGTTAGTGAGCAAGGCGCACGCTCGTTGCATGCGCAGTTCCGTGAGGAAGGTCGTGGGCGTCTGCCCTAGCTCATTCCCAAAGTGACGGTAAAACGTAGCTTCACTCATGCAAGCCTGCGAGGCCAAGTCAGCCACCGTCAGGTCAGTGCGGTGGAGGTGTTGTTTAGCATACTCGACGGCGGCGGCGAGGCCGTGGCGGCTGGCGGCCAGCCGGCTATGTTCGACCAGCACATGGTGGGCTTCAGAGCGCAGAAGCCGCAACACGAGGGCCTGCACGCGCAGGTCGATCAGGGCTTCTTTGTCTGGGTGATCCTCCACAAACAGGTAGGTCAGATCTTGCAAGGCGCGTTCGAGCCCGGCCGTGTTGGGAAGGTGACAAACGCCCGCGTCGGTGTACGTCCAGGGTCCAGAGTCTGAGGAGCGGGGGAGCCGCTCATTCAGGCGTTGCACCACGCGGTGGACACGGGCTCGATCAATCTCGATGGTCAGGCACGTCGTAGGAGTCTCGGTAGACGCTTCCGGGAAGTCAATGTAGACGGGTTGACCAGAGGGGATAACGAGGGACTCCTCGGGCAGAAAAGGGATGACGGCCCCGGTCACGGTATGGATCCGCTTTTTGCCCTCGATCATGCCACAGAAGAGCGGGTTCGAGGCCTGAAGCGGTACGCGCTCGGCGGGATAGAACGTCTGGTACAGTGCAAACTCCGCGTCCCCGGCGCCATAGGTGACGCGGTCCTCGATGAGCGACTGCGGCACGTGCGTGTGCTCGATGTGAGCCAGTGCCTGTCGGAAAGAGGCGGCAAAGTCGGGCATAGAAGCGGATCAACTGGGAGTGAGAGCATACCGCCACAGAGTTGAGAGGATAGCGGCAACAAAGGGCGGAAGCGCTTTTTATCTATTTATTATGATTAATATGTAACGGGCGCAGAACCGGTTCCATCCCGCGCGCCCGGCTCATGCCCACCTAACATACGAAACGCCAATGATTTACGACCGTCCTAAACTGAAGTCTCGCTACGAGAACTATATCAACGGCGAGTTCGTGCCGCCCGTTGATGGCCGGTACTTTGAGAACCCGTCGCCCATCGACGGCCAGGTTTTTTGCGAGGTGGCGCGTTCCAACGCCAAAGACGTTGAGAAGGCGCTAGACGCGGCCCATGCGGCCTTCGAGAGCTGGGGGAAGACCTCGGCCACCGCGCGTGCCAACATGCTCCTCAAGATCGCGCAGATCACGGAGGACAACCTGGAGTACTTGGCTACCGTGGAGACGGTGGACAACGGCAAGCCCATCCGCGAGACCATCAACGCCGACCTAGCGCTGACCGTGGATCACTTCCGCTACTTCGCGGGCGTGCTGCGCTCCGAGGAAGGGAGCATCGCGGAGCTTGATGAGCACACAGTGGCGGTCCATGTGCCGGAGCCGCTGGGCGTTGTCGGGCAGATCATCCCGTGGAACTTCCCGCTGCTCATGGCCACCTGGAAGCTGGCTCCTGCCCTGGCAGCTGGCAACTGCGTGGTCATCAAGCCGGCCGAGCAGACACCAGTCGGGATCATGGAGTGGATGGAGCTGATTCAGGACGTGTTGCCCGCCGGCGTGCTCAACATCGTCCACGGGTTCGGGCCAGAGGCTGGGAAGCCATTGGCTACCAGCTCGCGCATTGCCAAGCTGGCCTTCACCGGCGAGACCACCACCGGCCGCCTCATTCTCCAGTACGCCAGCTAGAACATCATTCCGGTCACGATGGAGCTGGGTGGCAAGAGCCCGAACATCTTCTTCGAGAGCGTGATGGACGCGGACGACGCGTTCTTCGACAAGTGTCTGGAAGGCGCGGCCATGTTTGCGCTCAACCAGGGCGAAGTCTGCACCTGTCCGAGCCGCATTCTGGTGCAAGAGTCCATCGCCGATGCGTTCATCGAGCGCCTCGTGGAGCGGGTACGCAGCATCAAGATGGGCAACCCGCTGGACACGGACACCATGGTGGGCGCGCAGGCCTCGAACGACCAGTACGAGAAGATCCAGCGCTACCTGCAGATCGGCGTCGAGGAAGGCGCTGAGGTGTTGATTGGCGGCGGCGTCTACCAGAGCGCCCCGAGCATGTCGGTCTCGAACCAGGAAGGCGGCACGGCCACGGCCACCCGTACGGGGGCCGCTGTGAGTGGCGACGGCCACGCGGGCGATGTGCCAGCGGGCGGCTACTACATCCAGCCGACCGTCTTCAAGGGCCACAACAAGATGCGCGTCTTCCAGGAGGAGATCTTTGGCCCTGTGACGAGCCTCACCACGTTCAAGGACGAGGCCGAGGCCATCGAGATCGCCAATGACACGCTGTACGGTCTTGGGGCCGGCGTGTGGACCCGCGATGCCCACCAGCTCTACCAGGTGCCTCGGGCTATCCAGGCGGGCCGCGTGTGGGTCAACTGCTACCACCTGTATCCCGCCCACGCCGCCTTTGGTGGCTACAAGAAGTCGGGCTTCGGGCGTGAGACGCACAAGATGATGCTGGACCACTACCGCCAGACCAAGAACATGCTGATCTCGTACGACAAGAACGCGATGGGCTTTTTCTAGGCTGGAGCTAACGTCCGGTTGATCACGTTCCATGGTCCATGGCCAAGCGGCGCCCGCCCTTGGCCATGGACCATGATCAGTTATTCATTGACCCACCTCTCCCTATGTCTACGCCCCGTGTTCTCGTTACCGACGATGCCAAAGCCGTCATCGATCAGCTCCGCGAGGAGTTTGGACCGCTGATGTTTCACCAGAGCGGCGGCTGCTGCGACGGCTCCCAGCCCATGTGCTACCAGCAAGGCGAATTCCGCATTGGCCAAGCCGATGTCAAGCTAGGCGAGATCTACGGCTGCCCGTTCTACATGGCGCGCGACCAGTTCGAGTACTGGAAGCACACGCAGCTCACCGTCGATGTGCGTCCTGGCCGCGGATCCAGCTTCTCGCTGGAGATCCCATTGGGCCTTCGCTTCCTGATCGAATCCCGCCTCTACACCCCTGAGGAAGAAGCAGACTTGGTCCCGGTGGAATACCAAGAGACGGTGTGAATGACGGCGCCGTCACCATGGTGCTGCGCCGCGGATCAATTCCACGCCAAGGCGTCCCGCTGGGCCCAGTAGGCCGCCGGAGATTGGTTGAGGGGGGCGAGTGCGGCGTCGGCCTCCGCGTCCCAGGCGAGATCTAGCGCCGCCACATTGGACTGCAACTGCCCCACAGTGGCGGCGCCGCTCAGCACGACGTCGGCCCACGGCTGTGCGAGGATCGCGGCCAGCGCCACCGCATCTGGCGTCGTGCCCAAGCGCTCAGCCTGAGCCTGGAGCGGCGCCAGCGCGTCGGCAAAGGCCGGATGACGTGGGGTGAGGCGGCCGTTGGCCAGCGCCTCCTTGACGATCACGCCGAGGCCGTGCCGGTGGGCCTCGGCCAGCTGAGCCCCCGCCGAGGGCTCCAGCAGGTTGAACGTGGCCTGCACGCACTGAAAAAGCGGCTCCCCATCGACCTTCACCTTGAGCGCTGCCGCCAGCACGTCGGCTTGCTGGGGGCCACTGAGCGAGAGCCCGATGATCACGCCCGTGCGCTTCAAGTGGCCCAGCGCTGCCAGCACATCGCGACGCTCCAGGATGCCGCTGGAAAACGTAGCCGAGTGCACCTGGTACAGGTCCAGCGCCTCGCCCAGGAGCGCGGTGCTTTCGGTCCACTGCCGGTGCAGGACGGACCGCGTGTGGGCTTTCACTTCGTGGGTTTCGGCCTCCACCTGCCAGTTGGCCGTGTAGGTGTAGCCCCACTTCGAACCGATGGTCAGTGCCTTGGGCGGCCGGTCTCGGGCTGCCAACCAACGCGCCAGAAAATGCTCTGCGCGCCCGTAGGAGCGGGCCACATCCACGTAGCGCAGCCCGGCTTCCCAGGCCGCGTCCAGGACGGTGTGCGCACGGTGCTCCATGGCGTCCACCGCATAGGTGTGATCCAGGTCGCGGCCGTGTCCCAGGTTGATGTAGCCAGGTCGGCCCAGCGCGGCCAGGCCCAGGCCGAGGCGGGTCACGTGCAGCCCCGTGCGCCCCAGCGGGCGGAGGACGCGCTCGGTCATGGCGAGGCCGGCTCCTCGGCCTCCGTCAGCGCCCACACGTCTACCCGGTTCAGCGCGATGTACGGGACCGCCACATGGCTTCGGCGGGTGTCCAAGCCGATGTCCGCGGGGCGCCCAGGCACCTTGATGTAGGGGCGGCTGGTAGCATCGCCGAGCAGGTAGAGGGTGGAATCCGTCTGGCTGGCCACGAGGAGGCCTTCACCGTAGGGCTCGATGCCGTCAAAGCGTCCGCCTTCGCTGGTGGTCAGCGTGTCTACGGCGCCCGAGACCGGGTCAATGGTCAGGAAGGTCTGGTATCCGCCCCAAGGGGCCAGCACAAGACGTGCACGTTGAGCGTCCCAGGTGATGCCGTTGGGTGCGCCTGGGAGCCCCTGCACGAAGGGGGCGGGCACACCGCCTACCACGCGGTACACGGCGGCTTGCTCAGCACCGGTATCCGTCACGTACAAGGTGCCATCGGGGCCGAGAGCGAGGTCGTTCAAGAAGCCGGTCTCGAACTCAGCGAAGTCCACGAAGGCCAAGGCGCGTCCTGTCTGGCGGTCGAAGCCATGCAGGCCGTCTATGTCGGCCACCCACAGGGTGTCGCCGTGGATGGTCATGCCGCGGGGCGCATGCAGGGGGGCCTGGTCGGTGCCTGTCATGAACCGGAGCGTTTCGAGGGTGCCATCGGGGCCTAGCCGGGAGATGAAACCGTTGGCATCCCGTTCCATGCCGGGGCCGTCGAAGTTAGAGACGAAGAAGAGGTCTTGATCGGGGTCGTAGCGGACGGCTTCAGGCCCTGCGAAGCCGGTGGTGCTCGTCACCCGATGGGTGGAGTCCTGGAGGACATCGCCGCCTGATGGGGGCGGTGGAGGGGCCAGCTCACAACCGAGGAGCATGAGGACGGGTATGAGAACGAGGGCGAGGCGGTTCTTGCGTGCACACATGAGACAGAGCGGGGAGAGGAGGGAGGGCGCCTGAGGGAAGAGACGGGGACATAAAAAAAGCCGTGCCCTTCGCAAAGGACACGGCAGGATACGCAAGAACGAGTGTTCAGGCTTCCCACGTGAGGATATCGGCCTCAGATTTTTCGCGCTCGGCCCACTCATGGGCATCGGCGGGTGGGTCTTTCTTCTCCGTGATGTTGTAGCCCATATCGGCCCATTGCTCGGCGAGGTAAGCGTTCCACTCAGCGTAGTGGGCCCACTCGTCTGGCAGCTCATCGTCGGCGTAGATGGCTTCGACGGGGCAGACGGGGACGCAGGCGTTGCAGTCGATACACTCGTCTGGATTGATGGCGAGGAAGTTCGGCCCTTCGTAGAAACAATCCACGGGGCATACCTCCACGCAGTCGGTGTGCTTACAATTGATGCAAGGCTCAGTGACGACGTACGGCATAACGTGTAAGGGCGAAAAATGCGGAAACGGGCGGGCGGGATCCGCGCAGCTAGAGCGAATCAACCGTTCGTCCCTAGGGTCAGATGCCGAAGGCACAGCCTGCCCGGTGCATAGGGAGATCGGGGCATCGGAGTTCCAGATCTCCCGTTACGATCCTTCCACGTTGCATAGTTTGGGCGAGCAGCTTGGGCTCACTCAAACAGGTCGCCCGTGCGCGAGGGGGGTTCCAGGCCAAAGTGGGCATAGGCCCGCGGAGCCGCGGTGCGCCCACGCGGGGTCCGCTCCAGGAAGCCTTCCTGGATGAGGTAGGGTTCGTACACCTCCTCAATGGTGCCAGCATCCTCGCCCACAGAGACGGCCAGGTTGGACAGGCCCGTGGGCCCGCCTCCGAACTTCTCGATGAGCGTCAGGAGCAGGCGCTTGTCCATGTCGTCCAGGCCCTCGTCGTCCACGTCGAGCGCGTTGAGGGCCAGGTCTGCGATGGCCCGGGTGATGCGCCCATCGCCTTCCACCTCGGCAAAGTCACGCGTGCGGCGTAGGTGGCGGTTCGCGATGCGAGGGGTACCGCGGCTGCGGCGCGCAATCTCGAAGGCGCCCTCGGCTGAGATCTCGACGCCCAGGATGCGGGAAGAGCGCTGCACGATCTGCTGGAGCAGCGGCGTGGCGTAGTAGTCGTACCGGAAGTCGATCCCGAAGCGAGCGCGGAGAGGGGCTGTGAGGAGGCCTTTGCGCGTGGTGGCGCCAATGAGCGTGAAGGGAGGGAGGCTGATCTTCACGCTCCGGGCGTTGGGCCCCGCATCGATCACGATGTCGATGAAGTAGTCCTCCATGGCAGAGTAGAGGTATTCTTCTACGATAGGGCTGAGGCGGTGAATCTCGTCGATGAACAGCACATCGCCCTCACCCAGGTTGGTGAGGATGCCCGCTACGCTGGCGGGCTTGTCCAGCACCGGGCCGCTGGTGGCTTTGATCTGCGCCCCCATCTCCTCGGCGATGACATGGGCCAAGCTGGTCTTCCCAAGTCCTGGAGGGCCGGAGAGCAGCACATGGTCCAAGGTTTCACCTCGCTGGAGCGCGGCGGTCATGAACACACGCAGGTTGTCCTTGATCTTCTGCTGCCCGATAAAGTCCTCCAAGGACTGGGGCCGGAGCAGTTTCTCAACGTCCTCATCGCGCGGCTGCGACGAAGAGCGAAGGGCGCCGGAACGATCGGTGGTCATGCGGAAACAACGGACGATGAATGGGGGCCGAGTGGAAGATACGCATCGCACGGTGACAGCGTCCCGTCACAGGTTTGTACCCTCCCTGGATCCGATCCAGCGCGGGAAATCGACGAACAGCCGTTGACAAACCGGGCGCCTCCGTGTACATTAATTCATCAAGTGGCATTATATTTGCTGTAAGCTACGAAGAGGAGTCATGTTTCTGGTGGGACACGTCTTAGTTTCCGATGATGTGACGGAGGCGCCCTTCGCCTGCAACCTCGGCGCGTGCCTAGGTGGCTGCTGCGTCCAGGGCGATGCGGGAGCCCCCCTCGAGCCCGACGAACGTGCCGCGTTGGATGCCGCCCTGCCTGCCGTCTGGAACGATCTGCGGCCCGAGGCCCAGGCCATCATCGAGCGCGACGGCACCTGGGAGGTGACCTCTACGGGCGGCTACGCCACCACCTGCGTGGACGGAGCCGAGTGCGTGTTCGTGACCTACCAAGGCCCCGTGGCCAAGTGTGCTCTTCAGCAGGCGCATGCCGAGGGACGGATCGATTTCCCTAAGCCTATCTCGTGTCACCTCTACCCGATCCGCGTAGAGCAAGTGGGTGACCTGGAGGTGCTCAACTACGAGCAGATCCCACTCTGCAACCCCGGGCGCACCCACGGTGGCCGGACGCAGATGGAGTTGGCCACCTTCCTACAAGCTCCGCTCACCCGCCGCTACGGCGAGGCGTGGTACGCTGACTTCCACGCGGCCTGGCGTGAGCGCCAGGCGGTGCTCCGGGAGACGGCGCCCCCACGCCACACTCGAAGGGACTGACGATGCTGAATCTCCAACAGAAGCTCTCGCAACAGCAAAAGCTGTCGCCGCAGCAGATCCAGTATATCAAGCTGCTCCAACTGCCTACGCTGGCTCTGGAGCAGCGGATCAAGTCGGAGATGGAGATCAACCCGCTACTCGAGGAAGGCATGCTGGACGAGGAGGAGCCCCAGCCCGTCGAAGACCGCACGGACCCCGATGACGAGCGTCCAGACGCCGACCCCGACGAGGAGTACGACTGGACCGAGATGCTCAACAACCCGGACGACCTCTACGGCTACAAGGCCCGGGTGGACCGCAGCAAAGACGAAGAAGAGCGCCGCGAAATCCCCCTGGAGTCCCGCACGAGCCTGGCCGAACACGTCATGGACCAGGTCAACCTGCTGGATTTCGACGAGACCGAGCAGGTCATCGCGGAGCAAGTCGTGGGGTCCATCGACGAGGATGGCTACTTGCGCCGTCCCCTGGAGTCCATCATCGACGACATCATGTTCAATCAGGGCGTCCTGCTGGACGAGGACGACGTGGAGCGGGTCCTGCAGCGGATTCAGCGGCTGGACCCGGTGGGCATTGGGGCCCGCGACCTCCGCGAGTGTCTGCTCATCCAGCTCCGCATGATGCCCGAGGACACCCTGGGCCGCGAAGACGCCATCCGGATGCTGGAGAAGGCCTACAAGGCGTTCACCATGAAGCACTTCAACGAGATCAAAAAGCGCCTCGGCATCGACAGCGAGGAGCTGAAGGAGGCCTTCGACCTCGTACAGCGCCTGGACCCCAAGCCCGGCGAGGGCGAGTTCTCGGCCGCCCAGAACTACATCACGCCGGACTTCACCGTTCGCTACCTCGACGGTGACTTCATCATCACGCTCAACGGGCGCAACGCGCCGGAGCTGCGCATCTCGAGGCAGTACCGCCACATGCTCCAGACGCTCTCAAACGAGCAGAAGCAAGGCCGCCGCACCAACAGCATCGACCAGGAGACGCGCTCCTTCCTGAAGAATAAGATGGAGTCGGCCCGCTGGTTCATCAACTCCATCAACCAACGGCGGCAGACCATGATGAAGGTCATGCATGCCATCGTGGAGGTGCAGGAGGACTTCTTCAAGTTTGGGGAGGGGTATCTCAAGCCCATGATCCTCAAGGATGTGGCGGACCGCATCCACATGGACATCTCCACCGTCAGCCGCGTGGTCAATGGCAAGTACGTGCAGACGGAGTTCGGCGTCTACGAACTCAAGTATTTCTTCTCAGAAGGCCTGACTACGGACTCCGGCGAGGAGATCTCGAACAAAGAGGTCAAGGCCATCATCCAGAGCATCATCGATCAGGAGAACAAGCGCAAGCCCCTCTCGGACCAGAAAATCGCTACGCAGCTCGAAGGCCGCGGCTTCCAGATCGCCCGGCGCACGGTGACCAAATACCGCGAGCAGCTCGGGATCCCGGTGGCCCGCCTGCGCAAGGAGATCGTCCTGACCTGATGGGGGCCGCCCCCCTCCACCGCGTCCTGCGTCCGCTCGTGCAGGCGCATCTCCATTGGGCCGCCTGGGAGGCCCGCATCCACACGCACGGCTTCACCATCGAACGGCCTCGCACCGAGCCGCACCCAGCCTACACCCACATCATCTACCCGCTGGACTACGGCTACGTCAACGGCACGCCTGCCCCCGATGGCGACGACCTCGACCTATTCGTGGGAACGGCGCCCACCGGCCTCGTAGGGGCGATCCTCACCACGGACCACCACAAGGGGGATCGCGAGGTGAAGCTGCTGTACTGTTGCACACCCGCCGAGGTGTACTGCGCCCACGGTTTCATCAACTACGACCGGACCTTGCTTGAAGGTGAGCTCGTGCTCCGCCGCCCCATGCACGCGCTCTGGGCGGAGGTGCTCTAGGGCGTGTGGACATTCAGTTGAATCAATCCATGACTCCGCTCGCGCCAGCGCCGAGCGCTACTCGCCTGATGAGGCTAACGGTCGTGTGTAGCTGCTCAAAAACCTCTGCCAGGGGCTCAAAAGGCCCGAGGATCCTGCATCTTCGCTGACTATGCTGCTTCTTCACCGGTCTCAGACGCTGTAACAAACCCCTAAACTGCCCTGTGATGTCTGAGCCACAGAGCGGGCCTTCGGCCGTCAGAGAGAAGGCCGCGATCGTGCCCCAACCCGACGTGCCCGAAGGGTGACGGAGCCTCGTCGAAGGTACAATCATGTACACTCAACAACTTCACGAGGCAACAAACCTCGCGCTGGGTCGGAAGATAGGGCTTCTCTACCCTAGACTTTATTCGTTACGCCTCGGTTGCAAAAGCTCGGTGGCAACTTAAGGAGGATATGGCTACAGTGATAGTGAGAGTAAAGCTGGGATACTTGCCGAGAGGCTGAGTGGGTGCTCTCCACCAAGAATAAAGAGGTACCCATAAAAAGAAGCTGTTGAGCACCCTCGTTCTAGTGATGGCGTTCGGTATGCCGAATGGCGCATATGCCGACTGCACCGTTCAGTACGGCGACTGCGAACGCGAGTACCAGGGCGTCAATGACGGTTGGACGTTTCTGACGATCACTTGCGGTGATGGAAGTGGCTGGGTGGGGCTCGTGCCTAACAACGTCAACAATCTCTGTCCAGAGTGATCTGCGTTCTGATCGCTCACCCTCGTCTATCCAGCTCATCCAGCACACGGTATCCGATGACTCGCACCTCTTCCCTTTCACTCTGTTTCTGCCTCGCCATTGGCCTACTCGTCGGTTGCACCGATCAGGCACCGGCCGTCGATCTCACTCCCGAGCAAGTCGCGGTCGAAGGCATGTCTCCTTTCTGGACGGCACCTCAACACGTCGGCGAGATGCGCCAGAACCTGAGCGTGAGCTCTCCCGTGTCACGCCTCTACTTCGATGCCCTCCGTACTCATGGGGCGCAGGACTGGCAGCGCGTCGACGCAGCCATTCAGGAGCATCTCGACACGCTCGACGACGACCGGGCTTACCTCGCCGAGCAGCGAGCGGCCTACCATATGCTCGTCCTGCTCGACGAAGCTTGCCTGAGCGACTGCGCTGAGGCCCGGGGGCGCTACCTGCGGCTCTACGTCGAGACTGGTGGTCCCGACGCCCGCATCGCGGTCAAGGCCCTCAGTGCGCTCGGCGGCGCATGGTCCAGTTCCGAGATCGATGCCGTTCAGGCGCAGGCCGTTGCCAACGCCGACACCTGGCTCGCCCGTGAACGCGATAGCTTTAGCAAGCGAGGCTGTGTCGACTGCACGCCGTACGACCTTTCACAGCAAGACGCTACACTCGCCATTGCTGACTTGGCTGAGCAGTTACGCTAGGCACATCATACCCCGGATTCGGGACGAGGGCATCCGCTGCAGCCAGCGGATGCCCTCGTTTGTTAGGGTGCCTCGGAGGCTCCGTGCTGTGCCAAGCCCGTACTCAGGGCACTAAAAATGGCGGCCCGCCACGTCATCAGCTCGACCCGGAAGAACGGGACAGCTACCTCGCTGCCGTTGATATGGCGAAGGTCATAATGATTGAGGCAAACAATCCGATATTCACATCAAGCACCTGTTTAGCAACGCGATCTTGCGCATGCTCAGGGACCTGGGCATGGCGACGTAGTACATCTTGCGCCAGGATGGTTATGGCGCAGGGTGTGATCAATAGAAAGGAGGCACCTGTGCACAAGTACGGAAACGATGCACGCCTCGTCCTGTTGCTCCCCGTGCGTGCTCGACGGCTAAGCTATGGAGGTGCCAGGGAGGACGTCCGCCTCGGGCGTGAGGAGCGTCACGGCCCCGCCGGGCTCCACGGCGCCCAAGACCAGCACCTCGGACATGAACGGCCCAATTTGCTTGGGGGCGAAGTTGACAACGGCCACCACAAGGCGGCCCGGTAGGTCGGCCACGGTGTACCGATCGGTGAGCTGGGCACTGGTCTTCTTGAGGCCCAGCTCGCCAAAGTCGATCCACAGCTTGTAGGCGGGGCGGCGGGCCTCAGGGAAGGCTTCGGCGCGCTCGATGCGGCCGACGCGCAGGTCGAGGCCGGCGAACGCCTCAAACGGAGCTACGGCGCGGGGGGCATCCGCCATCAGTTCACCGCCACGGTACGGATGAAGCGGCGCACGGCAAACGAGGCGCCGAGCCAACCCAGCAGAATGCCCGCCACAGGCAGGCTGGCTAGGAGCAGGTACGTCATAACGGACTGGGCCGTCGCCAACTGGGGTAGGTAGGATGCCAGGCTGCCATAGAGGCCCCACACGACCAGCGCGGCCAGACTACCCGCTACCACGCCTTGCATGATCCCCTCCACCAGGAAGGGCTGACGGATGAAGCGGTCCGTGGCGCCCACCAGCTTCATGGTGCGGATGAGCAGGCGCCGGGCGTAGATGGTCAGCCGGATGGTGTTGGCCACGAGGAACATGGAGGCCAGGACCACCAGCACACCCAGGAACAGGCCGGCCAGTGTGAGTACCCGCAGGTTACGTTGCACGGCCACCAAGAGCGCTTGGTTGAAGATGACCTCGTCCACCCGGTTCCAGGCCTCGAAGCGCTCCGCCATCACCGTCAGGCTGTCGGGGTTGGCGTAGGTGGGTTCTACGCGCACACGGATGGAGGCCGGCAGGAACTGCTCCTCGAAGAAGACCTCAGCGCCCTCCCCAAATTCGTCCCGGAAGATCCGTTGCGCCTCATCTTGCGAGATGTATTCCGTCTCGCTGACGCCCGGCATGACGCGGGTACGTTCCTCCAGCGCCAGTGCTCGTTGCTCATCGATGTCGCCCAGGAACAGCTCCATCTCGCCCACGCGCTGCCGGAGCCACGATGACACCTGCTGGGCCTGGTAGATGAGCAGAGCGCACAGCCCGACCAGCACGAGCGCCACCGCCATCGTGCTCATAGAGGCGATCACGGCAAAGCGAGCCCGCCGAAACCCGGCAAGCCCTTCCCGGACGACGTAGGCAACGGCCATGGGAGTAGGAAATGATGAGCGGTGTGGTATGCACGCTGAATAGGCAATTACTCTGCCATTCGCAACGCATCGCTCCGGATCACGATCCGGCAGGGTAGGAGCCGAGGAGCTTGAACTGGTCCGTGAGCTCTTGAAGATGGGTCAACGCCCGTTGGACCGGCTCCGTGTGGGCCGCTCCGTCGAGGTCAAGGTAGAAGCGGTACTGCCCTGGCTCCCCGATCAGCGGACGGCTCTCGATCTTGAAGAGGTCGATCTCGCGTAGGGCGAAGACCGCTAGGCTCTTGAACAGCCCGCCGGGCACGTTGCGCTGGAGGGTGTAGACGATCGAGGTCTTGCACGAGCCACCAGCCTCCGCCGAGGCCAGACCGGGCACCGCGGTGTCAGGCTCCTGCACCAGCAGGAGAAAGCGCGTGTAGTTTTGCTGATTGGTCTCGATGCCCGCCGCCAGCACCGTGAGGCCGTACTCGTGCGCCGCCTGTACGCTAGCAATGGCCGCTACGTCGGGGTCAGGCAACTGCTGCACCATCTGGGCCGCCCCAGCGGTGTCGTAGGCGGGAATGGCCTCCGCCTGGGGCAGGTGCGCACGCAGGTAGGCCCGGCACTGCCCCAACGCCTGTGGATGCGAGTACACACGGCGGATGCCGGGCAAGGTGCTCCCTGCCTTGGCCATGAGGTGGTGCCGGATGCGGAGCTGGGTCTCACCCGCAATCCATAGGTCGTGCTCCATCAGCAGATCGTAGTTGATGTGCACACTCCCGAAGAGCGAGTTCTCAATAGGCACCAGCCCCCTCGTCACGGCCCCTGTGCTCACGGCCTCAAAGACGGCCTCAAAGCTAGGGCACGCCCGAGGCACCGCTGCGGGCAGCAGCCTCCGCACGGCCTCCTCACTGTACGCCCCCACCTCCCCCTGAAATGCAACCAAATCCAAATCAAACCCCCAAAATCAAACCAACCCCCTGTAAAGACGCGCCGCTGGCGCGTCTCCCGCCCCAGCACCGCCGCCCCGGTAGAGACGCGCCGGTAGAGACGCCCCGCCGGGGCGTCTCTACCGGAGGCGTCACATCCGCTCTGGCGCTGAGATCCCGAGCACCGCCAGGCCGTTGCGTACCACCAACCGGGTGGCCTCCGCCAGCCGCATCCGTGCCGTGGCCAGCGCTGTCTCCTCCCCGACGATGCGGCAGGCACCATAAAACTGCGTAAAGGCCACCGCCACCTCGCGCAGGTACGTCGAGATCACGTGAGGCCCCTGCACGTCTGCGGCGCGCTGAAGCACCGCCGGGAAGCGAAATAGCTCCTTCATCAGGGCCTGCTCCGCCTCGTGTGTGAGGAGGGCCAGGTCGGCCTCATGGTCGAACCGGAAGCCCACCTCTTCGGCCTTGCGCAGGATGGCGCAGATCCGCGCGTGGGCATACTGAAGGTAGAAGACCGGGTTTTTGTCGCTCGCCTCGCGGGCGAGATCGAGGTCGAACTCCAGATGAGTGTTGGGAGAGCGCATGAGGAAGAAGAAGCGGGTCACATCCTCGCTCACCTCGTCCATCAGCTCATCCAGCGTCACGTACGTGGCCTTGCGCGTGCTCATCTTCACCAGTTCGCCCCCCCGTACGAGGGTCACGAACTGATAAATGATCACATCCACCTGGGCGGGGTCATGCCCCAGCAGTTCCACGCCTTTGAGCACGTCCGGGTAGGTGGCGATGTGGTCGGCGCCGAACACATCGACCACCCGCGCGAACCCACGCTCAAACTTGTTCGCGTGGTAGGCGATGTCTGGCAGGCGGTAGGTCGGCTCGCCGGTGCTTTTGACGAGCACCGTATCCTTTTCTTTGCCAAACGCGGTGGTTTTAAACCAGACGGCTCCGTCCTGATCATAGATGTGTCCGTCGGCGCGTAGCGCGTCCAGCACGTCCCAGATCTTGTTGGACCGGTAGAGGTCGTCTTCGTTGAAGTAGGTGTCCATCTGGATGCCGAGCCGCTGCATGGTGGCGTCGATGTCGGCAAAGATGGTTTGCTCAGCGGCTTGCTTGAACGGGCCCTCGTCTGCGCTGGCCATGAGCGCGGCCCCCTGCTCGTCGTAGAGGGCCTGGGCGATGTCCGCGATGTAGTCGCCTTGGTAGCCATCGTCGGGGAAGGAGGCGGGGACCTCCAGGTCGCCGTTGTCCGTGGAGATGGTCTTGGTGGGGCCGTCGGGGTGGACCAGGGCTTCGTAACGAGCCCGTACGCTGTGGCCGAGGACGCGCATCTGGCGCCCGGCGTTGTTGAAATAGTACTCGCGCGTGACGTCGTAGCCGAGCCAGTCTAGCACATTGGCCATGGTATCACCCAGGACCGCATTGCGGCCGTGGCCTACGGTGAGCGGCCCCGTGGGATTGGCGCTGACGTACTCGACGAGGGCCGTCTGTCCAGCCCCCACATCAGACCGCCCGTAGCGGAGGCCTTGGGCCAGCAGGTCAGCCAACTGAGTGGTCAGGTAGTGGTCCGCAAACCGGAAGTTGATGAAACCAGGCCCGGCCACCTCCACCGCCGACACCCGGGTGGGGTCCAGGCGGGCTTCCAGGGCCGCTTGGAGGTCCGACGCGATCTGGCGTGGCGCCTTCCGGAGGTAGCGCGCCAGCTTCATGGCCGCGTTGGTGGAGAGGTCGCCGTGGTCTGGGTTGTTGGGCGTCTCGAACTCAGCCTCAAAGTCGGCCGGGACCGCGTCCTGCGCGGCGAGCACCGCGTGAAGCTCGTGCACCAGGTAGTCCTTCATGGGGGTCAGGGCTGGAAGGTGAAAAACGATGCTCGCCAAGGTACGGGCTCGCCACGGCGAGTGGGACCCCCACTGTGCGAAACCATAGAGGAGAAGGGCAAAATCAGGGAACGAGCTGGTCACATGTGTAGAGAGCTAAACATAATATTTACGGGGGACTCGACGAACTCTTTTTATTTGGACAATGTTTACAGAAGCTCATGGGGTGTGAGTTGACAAGATATCAGCGCCTCGTGTAGTTTAGATTCCTTCTAAACTGAAAGATGCTATTGCCTTACTCCATGTGGCTCCGCCTTTCTGTTGGCTTGTTGATCCTCGCGCTCTTCGTGCCGGAGGTACAGGGTCAGGCGTCGGTGGAACCGGCGCGATCTGACACCACCATCCGGGAGGTCGAGATGGCGCCCGTGGTGGTCACGGCCACCCGCTCTGTCAAGTCGCTGGAAGACGTGGCGGTGCCCACCACCGTGGTCACGGCCGCCACCATGCGGCAGCAAGGCGCCATTCGCTTGAGCGAGGTCCTCGCGGCCTTGCCAGGTCTCCAGCTCTTCGACGATCACGGCACGGGGCTCCAAGTCCAAGGGTTCTCGCCGGACTACACGCTCATCCTCATCGACGGCGAGCCTGTGGTGGGGCGCACAGCGGGGACGCTGAGCCTAGACCGGCTGGCCGTCCATGGCGTTGAGCGCGTCGAGATCGTGCGCGGCCCTTCGTCGTCGCTCTACGGCAGCGAGGCGCTGGCCGGGGTGGTCAACCTTATCACGGCGGCCCCTCGGGAGGAGGTGAGCGGGCTGGTCGACATGCGGGCGGGCTCGTTTGAGACCACCGACCTGTCCGCCACCCTGGAGGGCGGATCCTCCTGGGGTGGGGTTCGCCTCTTCGTCAACCGCTACGCCTCGGGCGGCTACGACCTCGCTCCCGAGGATTTTGGACAGACGGCACCTTCGTTCGTGGACCACACGGCGGATCTGCGCGCCAACGCCACCGTCACCGATCGCCTGCGCCTGCGCCTCGGAGCGCGCCTCGCGGTGGAGGACTATGACGGCAACTATGCCACGCCCAATCGGGCCGACGGGGGCGAGATCCGCTTCGACGACGTCGGGCAACGCACCGACTGGAGCCTCCACCCCGAAGCCGAGCTCCGCCTGTCGGACCGCTTCCGCCTCACCGGTATCCTCTATGGCACGGGTTACCAGACGAAGACCCGCCACCGCCGCCAGAATGACGGCGTGACCACCTACGCCGACGACTTCGATCAGCGGCTTCTCAAAGCGGAGACGCAGGTGGACGCCCTCTGGAGCGCCCAGCACCTCACCACGTTCGGCGGGGGCCTGCAGGAAGAGACCCTCGGCGGCGATCGCTACGATGGCCCCACGGGCAGCCCCGCTGCTACCCAAGGCTGGGCCTTCGTGCAGCACGAATGGTTACCGTCGCGCCGCGTGGAGGTTAGCGCCAGCGCGCGCCTCGATGCCCACACCGACTACGCCACCCGTCTCAGTCCCAAGCTGGCGGTGCTGGTGCGCCCGACGGAGCGCATCCGCCTGCGCGCCAGCATAGGCAGTGGGTTCAAGGCCCCGGCCTTCCGCCAGCTCTACCTGTCGTTTACCAACGCCGCCGCGGGGTACTCGGTCTTTGGCACCACCCGCGTGGCCGAGGGCCTGAGCCGCCTGGAGGCCGAAGGGCAGATCGACGAGATCTTCTTCGCGCCTTCCAACCTGGAGCCCATCCGCGCCGAGCAATCGGTGGCCTACAACGTCGGCGGAACGGTGGACGCTACGTCCTGGCTCAGCGTATCGGCCAACGCCTTCCTGAACGACGTCACCGACCTCATTGAGACGCAGCCCATCGCCCGCAAGACCAACGGGCAGTCTGTCTTCGGCTACTTCAACCTGGCCAGTATTTACACGCGCGGCCTCGAAGCCGAGGCTACGGCCCGCCCCTTCGAGGCCCTCGGGCTGGATCTGGCCTCGCAGCTGGAGCTGTCCGTGGGCTATCAGTTCCTCCAAGCGCGGGACCGCGCCGTGGTCGACGCGCTGAACGAGGGAACCGTGTTCGGCCGCGACACCAACGGCCGCGACTACCGCCTGGACCTGTCCGACTACGGCGGCCTGTTCGGTCGCTCGCCCCACTCGGCCACCGCTCAACTCACGTACACCGACGCCCCGCGCGATCTCGTAGTCTCGGTGCGGAGCCGTTGGCGGAGCCGGTACGGTTACCGCGACCTCGATGGCAACCAGGTGGCCAACCGCGACGACGAATTCGTGCCCGCCTATGCCCTCTTCGATGCCACCGTCACCAAAGGCGTCCCCGTGCCCGGACGGCTCGACGCCGACCTGCAGCTCGGTGTCGACAACCTGTTCGACCTGACGCGAGGCGTCTTGGTCTCGTCGCTGCCCGGACGCCGGCTGTATGCCGCCCTACGCTTCTCGCTTTAGAGATCTGGTGCTGACAAGCCGACTATCAGGTGCTTGTTCAAGCATCGGTACGGTTTCCACTCCATCCTGTACGCATCAACATCATACATACATTGAACCATGACGTATATATCGCCTCGTTTTCTCCTCTTTGCCTGCGCGAGTCTTCTCTTCCTAACGGCCTGTGACAGCAGCGACGGCAACGATGACCCCGTTCCGCTCAACGTCTTGACCGCGGTCGACGTGGAGGCCGATCCGGCCGTCAATGTCGACCCAAATAGCGGCCGTCCGGTCGGGAATGGTCTGTACACGCTGTTTGATCTTGACACGGGCAGCATCGTGCTCTCGTCGTCCGAGACCAACCTGGCGGTTCGTGAGCAAGACTCGGTCTCCACGGCCTGGGACATCGGTTTCCAGTCCACGACCATCATCTTCAACGGGGGGACCAGTGGCCCGGGTCAGGGCACCGCCCAGCTGCTGACCGAACCCTTCTCCGCCGTTACAGAGGCGCCTGAGACCGGCTACGTGGCAGATGGCGCCAACACGAGCTGCCCCGCCGTTCAGACGCCCGGTGGTACGTTCCCCGGGGCGCCTTTTGCCATCTGCACGGGATCTGACAACGGATGGTACAACTACAATCCGCAGATCAACCTCGTCTCGCCGTTGGCGGGCCGTACGATCGTGCTCACCACCGGCGAGGGCAACTTCGCCAAGGTGCGCATCCTGAGCTACTACCAGGGCAACCCGAACCCGCCCGACGCCTCGGTCCCGAGCCGGTACTACACCTTCGAGTACATCCTCCAGCCTGACGGCACCCGTTCCTTCGAATCCACCACCGCAGACTGATGCGTCAACCACACGCCAGGACCCCGAAGGCCCGCCTCCGCGCGGGCACCTGGGGCCTCTTGCTCCTCGCCTGGGCCCTGATCGCTGGGCCCACCGCCATCGCCCAGGAAGCGCCGCCCACCATCACCGGCGCCGACGGGGTGGCCGTCGAGATCAACGACACGAGCCGCATCATCACGCTCGGTGGGTCGATCACGGAGATCGTCTATGCCCTCGGCCTGGGTGACCAGATCGTAGCAACGGACCTCTCCAGCACGTTCCCCCCAGCGATCATGGAGAAGCCGCGCCTGGGGTACTTCCGGCGGGCTTCGGCCGAGGGCATTCTCTCGCAGGAGCCTTCGCTGATCATCTCTACGGAGGGCCTCGGGCCGCCCCCGGTGCTGGAGCAACTCCGCACCGCTGGGGTGCCGCTGCTCATCCTGGAGGAGGCCACCAGCGTAGAGGCTGCCGCAGACCGCATCCGCACCGTGGCCCAGGTCCTGGAGCGTGAGGAGCTTGGCGAGGGCCTCGTACAAGACATGGAACGCGACGTAGCCGCCGCCCGCGAACTGCAGGACGACACGCAGCGCCCGGGTGTGCTGTTCATCTATGCTCGCGGGGTGGGTGCCGTTAGCGTGGCCGGTACCGATACTGGGGCCGAGTCCATGATTGAACTAGCCGGTGGATCCAACGTGGTCACCGCCTACGAGGGCTACCGGCCCATCACCGCCGAGGCCGTCGTCACGGCGGCCCCGGACGTGATCTTGATCCCGGCGCGCGGCCTCGAAAGCATCGGCGGTGTGGACGGTTTGCTGGAGCAGCCTGGCATCGCGCTCACGCCCGCGGGCCAGAACCGCCGCGTTGTGGCCGTGGATGACGCCCTGTTGCTTTCCTTCGGGCCCCGTCTGGGCACGGGTGTCTTGGACATGACCCGTGCGCTCTACGACGTTAAGGCGCCCGAGGGCACTCAATGAGTCAGGCGTCCTCGCTTTCCCTGGCGTTGGAGGTACCGCAGGCTGAGACGGCGGCCCCTCCCGAGACGGTCGTGGCCCCCCAGGCCTCGCGTCGAACGCTGGTGCTGAGCGGTTTGGGGGCCACGCTGCTGGTGGCGATGCTGTTGGCCGTGGGCCTTGGTGCCGTGGCCATCAGCCCGGGGCAGGTGGTGTCCATCCTGGCGGCGCAGCTGGGGCTCGATCTGCCGTGGGCCTTCAAGGCGCAGCAGGAGCTCGTCTTGCTGGGCATCCGCTTGCCGCGCGTGCTGCTGGGCGTGATCGTGGGCGCGGGCCTGGCCATCAGCGGGGCCCTCATGCAAGGCCTCTTTCGCAACCCGCTGGCGGATCCGGGCCTTATCGGGGTCTCCAGCGGCGCGGCCCTGGGGGCGGCGCTTATGATCGTGCTGGGGGCGGCCCTGCCGGGCTTCATCGCCTCCGCCCTGGGGGCCTTCGGCATCGCCGTCGCCGCCTTCGTGGGAGGGCTGCTGGTGACGGTGATCGTCTACCGCATCTCTACGCGGGGCCGTCACACCTCGGTGGCCACCATGCTCCTGGCGGGCATCGCCCTCAACGCTCTCTGCGGGGCCGGCACCGGCTCGCTGGTGCTGCTCACCGACGATAACCAGCTGCGTGATCTCACCTTCTGGACCCTGGGCAGCCTCGGGGGGGCCACCTGGGAGACGCTGCTCGTGGTCGGTCCCTTCGTACTCGTGGCCATGGCGGCGGCTCCTCGCCTGGCCCGGGCCCTCAACGCGATGCTGCTGGGCGAAGCTGAGGCTCACCACCTAGGCATCAACACCCAGCTCGTCAAGCGCGTGGTCATCGCCCTGGCCGCCCTGGCGGTGGGCGCCGCCACCGCCGTATCGGGGCTGATCGGGTTTGTGGGCCTCGTGGTACCGCACCTGGTGCGCCTGGCCATTGGCCCAGACCACCGGACGCTCCTGCCGGCCTCGGCCCTGCTGGGCGCTACGCTGCTCGTGGCCGCCGATCTGCTCTCGCGCGTGGTCATCCAGCCCGCCGAGGTGCCTATCGGCATCATCACGGCGCTGGGCGGTGCGCCCTTCTTCCTGGCCCTCCTGCTCCAGGGGCGCCGCCGAGGGTACGACTTCTCCCTCTGAACCTACCTCCGCACCACGCCTACCTCCATGCTCGTAGCCGACCACGTCTCCGTCCGTCTGGGTCGTAGCACCCTGCTGGACGACGTCAGCGTGCACCTGGCCCCAGGCGAGGTGCTGGCCGTGGTGGGGGCCAACGGAGCCGGCAAGACCACACTGATGCGCCTCCTGAGTGGCGAACAGACGCCCACCGAGGGCACCGTGCGCCTGGGAGAGACCCCGCTGGACCAGTTCTCGGCCGACGATTTGGCGCGCTGCCGAGGCGTGCTGCCCCAGCACGCCTCGCTGGCGTTCGGCTTCACGGTGGAGGAGGTGGTCCTGCTCGGACGGACCCCGCACCGCACGCGGGCGACCGAGGACGACGAGATCGCCCGGGCGGCCCTTCATGCGGCCGGTGTGCACCACCTGCTGGGCCGCAGCTACCCCACACTCTCCGGTGGCGAGCAGCAGCGGGTCCACCTGGCCCGCACCCTGGCTCAGATCTGGGAAGCGCCTTCGCCGCCCTCGCCGCGCTATCTCCTACTTGACGAACCGACCGCCAGCCTCGACCTTGCCCATCAGCACGCCGTCTTGCGCACGGCCCGCCGCTGTGCTCAGGCCGACGTTGGCGTCTTGGCGGTCCTGCATGACCTCAACCTCGCGGCCCAGTACGCGCACCGTATTGCGGTCCTCAAGCATGGGCAGCTGGTGGCCGAGGGGCCGCCAGCGACCGTGCTTACGCCCGAGGTCATCCAGCATGCCTTCGACGTGGCCGTGCTCATCACCGACCATCCGCGTGCGGACTGCCCGCTTGTGGTCCCTGTGCCTGAGGATACGCCCTCCGGCGCATGGTCAGCCTCGTTGTCTTCCCCACTCTCGAACGAATCAACCCATGCCTGACTCGACGCTCGTGTCCACTGCCGTCGACGCCCTGCGTGCGCGCTGGGCCGCGTACCGGGATGAACACCCGAACACCCGCATCCGCAACGCTGCCGCCGACCTTGGCGTGAGCGAGGCTGAGCTCCTGGCCACCCAGGTGGGTGACCACGTGACTCGTCTTGACACGCGCTTCGAAGCCCTCCTGCGCGGGCTCGAAGCCATCGGCCCGGTGATGGCCCTCACGCGCAATGAGGCCTGTGTACACGAGAAGAAGGGCGTCTACCGTGGTGTAGAGATGATCTACGCGCACGATATGGGCATCGTGTACGCCGAAGACCCCGACATCGATCTGCGTCTCTTCATGAACCGGTGGCACCACGCGTTCGCCGTGGAGACCCCGTGGGACGGTGCCCGAGACGGCATCCGGCGCAGCCTCCAGATCTTCGACGCTGACGGCACCGCGGTGCACAAAGTCTTCCTGATCCGCAAGAGCGATGTAGCCGCCTACGAAGCTCTCGTAGCCGCCCACCGCGTGCCCGATCAGGCGCCTGGCCTCACCGTAGAGCCATACCCCGCTCCCGAACCGGAGACGCCGGACGCTGAGATCGATCAGGTCGCCTTCCTCCAGGCCTGGTCGACCCTGAAAGACACCCATGACTTCTTCCCGCTCCTTCGCGATCATGGCGTGCGCCGACTGCAGGCGCTCCGCTTGGCCGAGGGCCAGTTTGCGGACCGCGTGGAGGCCACCAGCGTGCGCACCATGCTCCAAGACGCGGCTGCAGAGGGCACACCGATCATGGTGTTCGTGGGCAGCCCCGGGTGCATCCAAATCCACACCGGTACCGTCCGCAAGCTCAAGGAGTACGGCCCGTGGTACAATGTGCTCGACCCCGGTTTCAACCTTCACCTGCACGAGGGCCTGATCGATAGCGTGTGGGTGGTCCGTAAACCCACCGTGGACGGCGATGTCAACGCGCTGGAGGTGTTCGACGCCCAGGGCGAACTCATCGTCCAGTTCTTTGGCGAGCGTAAGCCAGGGCGCCATGAGCTACCGGCGTGGCAAGCGTCTCTGGATCGTCTGCCGCGCCTCACTACCGCTTGAGCCGTCCCTCGATCTCTTCTACGCCCTACCGCTATGTCCTGCTCACACCTCCCCGACCCGCTCTACCAGACTGAGCATGGGGCCGTCTATGCGTGTCCAGAGTGTGGCTGGTTCAACATCCTGTTCGGGCCCGCTATGCTGGCACAGAGCCGACCAGGGTTCTATGCCTTCTGCGAACTGATCCGCACACTGGAGCCCAGCGCAGACTTTGCGCTACATGGCCATCCACGCTGCTATCATCTACACACCGCCGACCGCCGGTTCGGGCTGGCTCTGACGGCCAGCGAGCTGGAGGATTTGCGTGAGCTTATGAACGGAGCCGCGGCCATGGATGAGTTGCAGACCATCATCGACCGCACCGTAGACCCGTCGCGGCCAGACTGAACGCGCCGACGCCTACTGGAACCGCAGGAGCTCCACGGGGGCCGACGCGTCATGGTCGTGTAGGCGCAGGTCCATGGCCTCGCCATTGGCCTGGTTGCGGAGGGGCGTGAGGTCGAAGGCGAGGTCTTCGCCAATCAGCGCCTCGCACAAGTCTCCATCGGCATCGTGCGCGAGGAAGACATCGGCCTGGGGCGGGTCCGAGAAGTAGACCGGTCCGGTGCTGTAGAGGGCGAACGTGTGCGTACGGCACCCCCCGCTGTGGCTCACGCGCAGCCGGAGCGAGTCCCCTTCGATGCCGGCTTCCTCAATCCAGTAAGCGTCGCCGACGAGGGTGCCCACGTCCACCGAGTCGGTGAGCAGTTGTACAACGTCCGATGGCGGAGCCGCCCGCGTATCCGAGCTGTTGGAGCCCAGGAAGCTGCAGCCAGCCCCGAGGGCGGCTAGGAGTACAGCAGAAACGAAAAGAGAGACGCGCATGGATCAGGTCCATTGAGTTTCGAGAGGGTCGGCTGGTGCAGCCGTCTATATCTTCGGCGAGGCCCGGCGAACGAATGCTCGGCCACCGCTTCGCCGGAGCGTGTGCCCCAGCCTCTATACAGACCCTCCGTTCAACCTGTCGATTCCCCTCAATCGTCCCGCAGCGTCTCGGCGGGGTTGACGTGGGCTGCGTGCAGCGTCTGCGTGCCCACGGCCAGCAGCGTCAGGAGCAAGGCGCCCACCGCCACCGCTGGGAAGACCCATACGTTCAGGTCAACCCGGTAGGCGAAGGTGTCTAGCCAGGCGCGGCTGACGAGGTAGGCCAGCGGGGCTGCGATCACCAGGCCGGCGCCGACGAGACCCACGAACTCGCGGTTGAGCAGGCCGAGGATGCTGCCTACGGAGGCCCCGAGCACTTTGCGCACACTGATCTCTTTGCGGCGTCGGTTTGTCATGTAGGCGGCCAGGCCCACGAGGCCCAGGATGGCCATCACCACGGCCAGCCCTGTCAGCACCAGCGTGAGCGTAGCAATGCGTTGGTCCTCCTCGTAGAGGGTGCGCAGCGTCTCGTCCACGTAGGTCACCTCCAACGGTTGATCCGGGCGCACCTCGGCCCAGATCGCCTCGATCTCCGCCATCGTGGCGGCGCGGTCCGGCGTGTCCAGGCGTACCAACGCGCTGAACGCCCAGCTGGGCTCGGGCTGCACGTTGATGAGCAGCGGGCGGACGGCCTCGTGTAGCGAGAACATGTGGAGGTCGTCCACCACGCCCGCGATCTGCTCCTCGGTACCGCCCTCAAACTCAGGCTCCAGAATCACGGTCTGTCCCACGGGATCGTCATAGCCTAGCCGCTGGGCGGTGGCGTCATTGACCACAAAGAAGCCAGACTCTGGAGCCGGGCGGTTCCGGAAGTCGTCCAAGAAGGGGCTGTCGATCTGGAGTACGTCGAACCAGCCGAAGTCCACGTAGGTCCAGTTGGCGTCGTCGAAGACCACGTCGCTGTCCGGGGCGCGGTACGTGACCTGGTTGAAGCTTGGACCGGGTGTGAGGCCCATCCCCACGGCCGCTATCCCGGGCACCCCCTCCAGCTGGCCCTTGAGGCGGGCATAGTTCTCCCCACCGCCTACGCCATTGATCGAAATGACCCCTTCGTAGGCGAAGCCGAGGTCTTTGTCCTGCACGTAGCGCAGCTGGTGCTGGATGAACCACGTGAGGCTGCCAAGCCCAATCAGCAGCGCAAACTGGCCGGTGATGAGCACCCGCCGTAGGTCTACGCGCGCCGGACGCCCCGCCCGTCCTTGTTTACGGAACAAGGCCAGGGCCTGGCGCCGCGCTAGCCAGAAAGCCGGATACGCGCCGGCAGCGAGTCCCGTGATGAGGGCCAGCCCACACAGCAGCGCCGCCACCTCCAGGCGACCGGCACTCGCCGCGATGGCCGTGCCCATGGTGGCGTCGAAGAACGGGAGTATCAGCTCCACGAGGCCGAGGGCCAGAAGCATGCTGCACGAGGCGAGCAGCGTGGCCTCGATGAGAAACTGCGAGATCAGGCTATTTCGCTCTGCCCCGAGGGCTTTGCGCACGGCCACCTCTTGCTGACGCGTCGTGTAGAGCGCCAACGACAGGTTTACATAGTTGGTGAGGGTGATCAGCAACACCAGCAGCCCCACACTGCCGATCAGAAAGATGTAGGCTGGCTGGCTCGGTGGCTTGAGCGGATAGAGCGCATCGTCGTTGTAGTGCAGGGCCGTGACAGGCAGGAGGCGCGTGGCCTCAAACAGCGGACTCTCTGCGAGACGGGGGTTCGAGGCCCGGATCGCCCCTTCGACGGCCGTCTCGGCGTCGTCGGGGGCCGCACCAGGCGCGAGGCGTGCGTACGTGTAGCCCCCCCAATAGCCGATGCGCGGCAGGTTGACCGCCAGGTCGAACGTAAAGTGCGAGGTGGCGGGCAGCGGCTCCACCACCCCCGTCACGGTGAGGTCCAGCGTATCCAACCGGATCGTCTGCCCCACGGCCTCAGCCTCCCCGAAGTAGCGCTCGGCCACCGCCTCGGTGATCACCGCCGTGAAGGGACGGTCCAGGGCCGAGAGGGCCTCGCCCTGGACGAAGGTCGGGGCGAACAGGTCAAGCCAGGCGGCGCCGGTATTCGTGGTCAGCAGGCTCTCCTCGACGAAGCGCTCGCCGTCGACCTCGATGAACTGGGGCTCGCTGAAGTACATGAAGTGGGCGGCCTGCTCTACGGCGGGCACATCCCGGATGGCTTCGATCTGCCGCAGCTGATCCTCGGCCGGGGTCTGGAAGTAGCGGTCGAAGCCCACGACGCTGTACCAGCTGGCCCGGTACTTGGTGTGCACCTGATAGAGCTGCTCGGCCGCTGGGAAGTGGCGGTCGTAGCTCTGCTCGTGGCGCAGGAAAAGCACCACCAGGGCCGCACACGTCAGTCCAACGGCCAGACCGAGGAGATTGATGGCCGCATAGGCCCGCTGGCGTCCGAGTGTACGAAGCGCCACGGTGAGGTAGTTTCTGAACATGACTTCCTGGAGGTCCAATGAGGGAAGAAGGACGCCCAGGCCCTTCCCAAGAAGCGTTCCAACCGCCCTCGTGGCCTAAAAACGGCGATTTAGACGCGGGTGCTGTCCGATATCGGACAGCGCTGAGCCATGTGCGAACAGCCAGGATGCTACTCCGTCCGCAGGCTCTCCACCGGATCGGCCAGGGCCGCACGGACCGATTGATAGCTCACGGTCAGCAGCGCGATGGCCACCACCAGCACCCCTGAGGCCACCCACATCGTTCCAGAGAGCTCGATCCGGTAGGGGAAGTCGCGCAGCCAGTGCTGCATGAGCACGTACGAGAGCGGGGCGGCCACGGCCAACGCGATGGCCACGAGGCCCACGAAGTCCCGAGACAGCAGCGCGACGATGTTGGACACCGAGGCGCCCAGCACCTTGCGGATGCCGATCTCTTTGGTCCGCCGCTGCGCCATGAACGCCGCCAGCCCAAACAGGCCGAGGCACGCGATCAGGATGGCCAGCCCAGAGAACAGCCCAAAGGCCCGCGCCAACCGCTGCTCGGCGTCGTAGACCGCATCGAAGCGCTCATCCATGAAGGTGAACGCGAACGGGTAGCCCGCAGGGGCCACGGCCTCCCACTGAGCCTGAATCGCGTCCAGCGTAGCGGGCAGGTCCTCGGTCCGCACACGAATGAGCACATGCCTGGAAGACCACGTCGGAGACAACACCAAGGGGGCGATCTCCTCCTTGAGCGACTGGTAGTGGAAGTTCTCCACCACGCCCACAACACGAGGCGTCGTCCGTCGGCAACACCCGAATTCTTTGCCTAGTGGCTCCTCCCATCCAAAGGCTTCCACCGCCGCTCTGTTGACCAGCACAGGCGTCATCACACGAGAGCGTATGTGCTCGAGGTCACCCGGGGTGAGGTCCCGCCCTTCCAGCAGAGGAATCTCCATGGTTTCGAGAAAATCCATGCCTACGGAGATCCCATGGGCGTACGGCCCACGCTGGTCCACCGTGGGACGGGTGAGCCAGTGCGCCCCCATCTGCTCCGGCGTTGTCGGTAGCGCCTCGCTGACCGACGTGACCCCCACGATGTCTGGACGTTGCAGTACCTCGCTCTTGAAGGCGTCAAACTGACTGCCGCGCAGCGCGCCTCGGGTGGACACCGTGACGACCTGCTCCGGGGTCATCCCCAGCGTCTTCTCCTGCATGTAGTCCAGCTGGCGCTGGATGGTGATCGTCCCCACAATGAGTACCACTGAGGCCGCAAACTGCACCACCACCAGCCCATGCCGGAACCAGGCGTCCGAGGCGCGGCCGCTCGCCTTCCCCTTGAGTACCTGCACCGGCTGAAAGCGCGAGAGCATGAGCGCTGGATAGAGGCCCGCCAGCGCCCCCACGCCCAAGCTGATCCCGAGAGCTATTGCCAGCAGCCAGCCGGCGTCGAGGGCGAGGGCGATCTGCAGCAGATCGCTGAAGAGCGGCCGCCCGAGGTGTACGAGCAGCAGCGCTACGAGCAGAGCCGCCACCATGTGCAGGGCGGACTCGCTCAAGAACTGTCCCATGAGCTGCCTCCGGTGCGCGCCCACCACCTTGCGTACGCCCACCTCGCGCGCCCGCGTGGCCGCCCGTGCCGTGGCCAGGTTCATGTAGTTGATGCAGCCGATGAGTAGGATCAGCAGGGCCACCGTGGAGAACACGTACAGGGTGCGCACATCGCCCCCCGGTTTCCATTCGCGCATCAGATCGGAGTACAGATGGATCGATGGAAGGGGCTGAAACGTGTAGACATCGGTCAAATCTACCTTCTCCTGGTACTCAAGCCAATCACTTCGGTGTCGTTCGAAGAACGTCGGCATGGCGGCGGTCAGTCTCTCGATATCGGTGCCTTCCGCCAGCACCACATACGTCTGATCCACCGCTATCCACCAGGCGTCGATGTTCTCAGGTTGAGCTTCTGCGTAGTAGCGGGACGCAAACGAGGCCAGGAAGTTGAAGGCGAAGTGCGAGTTCGACGGTGCATCACGCGCCACCCCGGTGATCTCGAAGTCGTGGGCATCCCACGGTCCCTTGATGTTGAGCGTCTGGCCCAGCGGGTCGGCGTCGCCGAAGTAGTTTCTCGCCATCGTCTCGCTGATGACCACCGTGAAGGGACGCGTCAGCGCGGTAGCCGGATCACCGTGCACCAGCGGGAAGGAGAAAACATCGAAGAAGGTCGAGTCTACGAAGAAAAACTGGTCCTCGTACCGCAGCTCGCCTTCATGGCGAACGAGCACCTCAGGCCAGTGCATACTGATCCGCAGTCCGTACTCCACCTCCGGAAAGTCAGCCACCAACGTAGGGGCCAGCCGTGCTGAGGAAGACAAACGTTGTTCTCCCCCCAGCCCGCTGACCACGCGGTAGGTGCGGTCGGCGTTTGCGTGGAAGCGGTCGTAGCTCAGCTCGTGCTGAACAAACAGTGCGATCAGCAGGCACACGGCCAGCCCGGTGGCCAGCCCGGCGATGTTGAGGGCGGTGTAGCCCGTGTGCTGCCGCACGTTGCGCCACGCGATTTTGCCGTAGTTCTTCAGCATGGCCCCCCGCCAAGACAGCTCGTCGGCCAACCGCGTGCGGGGTGGGATCTTGCCGCCGTACACCTTGCGGTACTCCGCCGAGGCGGTATCGTACGGCCCCATCCGCTGCGTGGCGGCCCGAAAGGCCGCCTCCGGGGCTAATCCCTCCTCGACAAACTCGGCCACTCGGTCGCGCAGGTGGCCTTCCAACTCGTCGAGGTCGTCCGGGGTGAAGGCGCGGTTGTGGGCGAAGAGGCGACGCCACGCCGCGACCGCGTGCTCAAGATCAAAGGCAGAACGAGACATAGGGCATCGGAGGCGATGGGGTGAGCGATCAGGTCAGGCGCGGCTGTAGGCCCCAGAGCTGGGCCAGCACAGCGTCCACGCGGAGCCACTGACGTTTCTCGGCCTCGAGCACCTCGGCCCCCTTCGGCGTGAGCCGGTAGTACTTGCGCCGCCGCCCGGTATCGGCCCGCCGCCACGTGGAGGTGACGAGGCCCTGGTGCTCCATCCGGTGCAGCACCGGATAGAGCGTGCTGTCGTCCCATGAGAGGCCCCCCGCAGACAGCACTTCGATCCGTTTGAGAATGGCATACCCATAACTCTCCCCCCCGGACAGAATCGACAAAATGATCGGCTTGGCCGACGCCCCCGCAAGCTCTCGAGTCAACATAAAGAACACCGTCTATACCTGGATAACCCAGGTATCCTAACAAACCCAGCCCCCAACATCAACCCCCACCCCCACTGGGGCGTCTCTACCGGCGGCCCCTCCCGGAACGAATCCTGCCCCCCTCTGGTAGCTCCTCCATGCCCACGCCCCTCCCCCCTGCCACCTTCCTCTGTGCCGATGGTCCGTGCCTCGACGTGCGAACGCCCGCCGAGTACGCCCAAGGACATGTGCCGGAGGCGATCAACCTACCCCTCTTCAGCAACGAGGAGCGCGCTCAGGTGGGCACCACCTACAAACAGACGGGGCGCGACGAAGCGCTGCTGCTTGGTCTGGAGTTGGTGGGCCCCCGCCTCCACACGCTCGTCGAGTCCGCCCGTGCGGCGGCTCCGCGTGGCACGCCGGTGCGCGTCCACTGCTGGCGCGGTGGCATGCGCAGCCAGAGCATGGCCCAGCTTCTGGAGCAGGCGGGCCACCGGGCCGCGACGCTAGCAGGTGGCTACAAAGCGTTTCGTCGTCACGCGCTGGATGTCATCGCGCAGCCCCGGGTGCTGCGGGTGCTTGGTGGCCTCACGGGTTCAGGGAAGACCGAGGTGCTACACGCTCTTCAGGCGGCTGGTGCGCAGGTGATCGACCTTGAGGGGTTGGCCCACCACAAAGGCTCCGCCTTCGGCCACATCGGTGAGGCGCCGCAACCAACAACCCAGCAGTTCGAGAACGACCTCGCGATGGCTCTGGCGGTGCTGGACCCGGCCCAGCCGGTCTGGGTCGAAGACGAGAGCCGCCTCGTAGGGCACGTCCCCGTGCCCGGCGCGCTCTGGGCACAGATGCAGGAAGCCCCCGTCTACGTGATCGACGTGCCAGAGACCGTGCGGGTGCAGCGGCTCGTGACCGTCTACAGCGAAGCCGACCGTTCCACGCTACGCGAAGCCCTGGAGAACATACGCCGCCGCCTCGGGGGGGCTCGCACCCAGGCGGCGCTAGACGCGCTGGCCGTGGGCGATGACGAGACCGCCTGCCGCCTGGCGCTCCACTACTACGACCGGGCCTACCGGCACGGTCTCGCGCGCCGCACCTGTGTGCCCGTCCATCGCCTCAAGGCCGTTGATCCCCATCCAGCGGCGTTGGCCCAGGCCCTGCTAGACCACGTGCAGGGTACCGCCGACGCCGCTTAGATCCCCACCGCTATGCAGACCACCACCGAGATCCGCCTCACCCAGTACAGCCACGGCGCCGGCTGTGGCTGCAAGATCGCACCGGCCGTGCTCGAGCAGATGCTCGCGGGCCGCAAAGCCGCCCCAGATGATGCCCGCCTGCTGGTAGGCAACCACAGCCGCGACGACGCGGCCGTCTACGACCTGGGCACTGGCCAAGCCCTCATCAGCACCACGGATTTCTTCATGCCCATCGTGGACGACCCCCATACGTTTGGGCGGATCGCCGCCGCCAACGCCATCAGCGATGTCTACGCCATGGGCGGCACGCCCGTCCTGGCCATCGCCATCCTGGGCTGGCCCGTGGACAAGCTGGGGCCTGAGGTAGCCGGGGCCGTCCTCGAGGGCGGCCGGTCGCTGTGCCACGAGGCCGGGATCGCGCTGGCCGGGGGGCACAGCATCGACAGCCCAGAGCCTATCTTTGGGCTGGCCGTGAACGGGCTGGTGGCCGTGGAGCATCTCAAGACCAACAGTGGCGCTCAGCCGGGCGATGTGCTGTTCCTCACCAAGCCCCTCGGCGTAGGCATCCTGGCTACGGCCGAAAAACGCGGTCTGCTTCAGCCCGGCGACGTGGGCCGGGCCGCCCGCCAGATGATGCAGCTCAACCGCATCGGTGAGGCCTTGGGGCGCCTTCCGGGCGTCCACGCGCTGACCGATGTCACCGGGTTCGGTCTGCTGGGTCACCTGACCGAGGTCTGCGCTGGCAGCCGCGTTCAGGCCGAGGTGACCTTTGACGCTGTGCCTACCATCACTGACCTTGCCTACTATCTCGACCAGGGCACCATCCCCGGAGGGACGAAGCGCAACTGGGCCAGCTACGGTCACCACATCGGCCCGCTACCCGATGCGCAGCGCGCCGTCCTGTGTGACCCGCAGACGAGCGGTGGTCTCCTGATTGCGGCAGCGCCGGACGCGGTAGAGGCCGTACAAGACACGCTTCGCCAGCATCACATGGAGACCCACGCCGCCCCCATCGGGCACGTCACGAAACCGGGTGAAGGGGACGTGCTGGTGCGCGTGGCCTGAGACGTTGAGGTCGGGGATCTTCACATCCCCTTGAAAATGAAGCGGGCGCGGGGGTTATTATGCGATCTTTACTCCCCGTTTCGGTACAAACGACCTAGAACAAGACGCTCCCATGGCAACGGCAACGACAACGTCCGAGCGCGGACAATGGTCATCTCGCACGGGCTTCATCCTCGCAGCAGCAGGATCGGCCATCGGGTTGGGCAACATCTGGAAGTTCCCGTTTGAAGTGGCCGACGGGGGGGGCGCGTCCTTCGTGCTCATGTACCTGCTGTTTTGCTTCCTCCTGTGTTTCCCTGTGATGGTCACAGAGATCGCCATCGGCCGCAAGACGCAGAAGAACCCGGTGGGGGCCTTTGACGCCCTGGGATTCTCCCGGTGGCGCTTCATCGGACTCCTGGGCGTCATCAGTGGGGTGCTGATCCTGTCCTTCTACAACGTGGTGGCCGGGTGGGCGCTCGGCTATGTGGTGGAGCTGGTCTCTGGCAATTTCGCCATCGGAAGTGAGTTCGGTACCTTCATCGCCAGCGTAGCGAAGATCGCTGTGTACTCCATCCTGTTCATGGTCACGACGGCTTTCATCGTATCCGGCGGTGTGTCTAGTGGCATCGAGCGAGCGGCGCGTATTCTCATGCCCACGCTGCTGGCCATCGTGGTAGGGCTGGTCATCTACAGCCTCACCCTGCCGAACGCGCTGGACGGCTTGGCTTTCTACCTCATCCCAGACTTTTCGAAGGTCACCTTCGAGGTCGTGTACAACGCGCTGGGTCAAGCCTTTTTCTCACTCTCGCTGGGCATGGGCGCTCTCATCACGTATGGCAGCTACCTCAGCAAGAAGGAGAACATCGTGGGCGCTGCCGCCGCCATCACGCTGGCCGACGTTGGGATCGCGTTCATTGCGGGCCTCCTGATGTTTCCGCTGGTCGGCTACATCAACGGCGGCGACATGTCCAACGTGGTCGGTGGCCCTGGCCTCATCTTCACCGTGCTGCCGGAAGCCTTCGCCTCGATGGGCGCGGTGGCCGGGCTGGTGGTGGGAACGGCCTTCTTCGTGCTCCTCTCGTTTGCCGCGCTGACCTCCACGGTCTCGCTGCTGGAGGTGCCCACGGCGTTCGTCATCGATGAGTTCAAGATGCCACGCCGCACCGCCGCCCTCATCATCGCCACCGTGGTCTTCGTGATCGGCCTCCCGTCGCTCCTCGCGAACGGGGCGTCACCGTTTTTCAGCGGCTTCATCACGTATGTGGGCGATGGGACGGCCACGAGCTTCATGGACTTTGTGGAGGACGTGTCTAGCGATACGTTTCTTCCGCTCGGCGGTATGATGATCGTTTCGTTTGCGGCCTACGTGTGGAAGAAGCATAACCTCAGTGAGGAGCTGGCCGTGGGCAACCCGTCCTACAAAGGCAGCAACACGGAACGGTTCATCAACTTCTCCATCTCCTACGTCTGCCCCACCGTGCTCGGCATCATCTTTGTCCTGACGGTCCTTGACCTGTACCTCGGGGTGTCGTTTTTCTAAAGGGGCATCACCGTGGTTAAACGGGCAGAAACACGCGCTTTGTTTGCGTCGTAGGAGCGCGTATCCTTTCTGCGGTCACCCCCCATGGTTGAGGAGGTGCCCGCGGGGTTTCGTCGAACGAAGCGAGGGCCTGGCCCTCACGAACCTTGGACCCTGACTCTATCCCGCGTGTTGAGGCGCTGCTTCAACACGCCCAGCTCGCCGAGGCGGGCCTGACGAGTGCCTCGGCACTCGATGTGTTCTTCCAGGGCCTGCCTGTGGCCCTCTGCTTGCTCGCCACCGCTTTCCTCTCGGCCTCGGGCGCCGCGCTCTTCGCGCTCGATGGAGGCGTGCGCAGTGCCCTCGTGAGCGAGCCCACCCCGGCCAACGCGCGCATCTCGCGCCTCCTGGAGCACCCCCGGCGCTTTCTGGCCACCCTCCTTCTGCTGACCACGCTCGCCCGGCTCGGCACGGTGGTCTCGGCCACGGTCTTGCTGCTTGCCGTGCTGATTCCACTCGGATGGTCGCTGCCCGCCGTGGTGGGCACCATCGTAGGCACGGCCGCCTTGCTGGTTCTGGTGCTCGGTGAGCTGGGCCCGCGCTGGCTCGGCACCCGCCATGCCTACCCGATGAGTCGCCTGGGGGCCCTGGTGCTGCTGCCACTGCATCGCCTGCTGCACCCGCTCTCGAAACGTGTAGCGCAGGGCCTCAAGGCTGCGCTGCGCCAGGCCGAAGCCACGCTGCCACGCCGGATCTCGAACGACGATCTCAAAGCCCTCGTTCAACTGCGCGAGGCCGACGGGAGCCTGGAGGTCGATGAACGCGAGCTGATCTCTTCGTTCATCGCCTTCGGTGACACCACCGTGCGGGAGATCATGACGAGCCGCCTCGATGTAGTGGGGGTCCCGCTTGAAGCGACCCTCTTCGAGGCCGCCACCATCGTGGAAGAAAGTGGCCACTCGCGCCTGCCCATCTACGAAGAGCACCTGGACAGCGTCCTCGGCATCCTCTACGCCAAGGACCTGCTGCCCTACCTGAGTAGCGCCACCCCCTCCGCGCCCTCCGCCGATTGGAAGCGTCTCGCCCGGTCGCCCATGCTGGTGGCGCCGGATATGAACCTCACCGATCTCCTGCGCGAGTTCAAAGCTCGCCAGACTCACATTGCCCTCGTTGTCGATGAATATGGCGGCACGGCGGGCCTCGTGACCATGGAGGACGTCCTTGAAGAGATCGTGGGCGACATCCTCGACGAGCACGACCAAAATGAGGAGGCCTGGCTCGAGCCCCTTGGCCCGCATGCCTACCGCGTGGACGCGCGCATGAACCTGGATGAGCTGAGCGATGAGCTGAACCTGGAGCTGGATACGGACCAGTTCGACTTCGAAACGCTAGGGGGCCTCATCATGGACGAGACCGGCGCTGTCCCAGAGCCCGGGGATGAGCTTCACTACCAGAACCTGACCCTCTGCGTCGAAACCGTGGACAACCACCGCATCGGAACCGTCCGCGTGAACGTTCAGCCGGAAGACGCCCCGACGGCCTCTATTGAAGAACGACGTGCCCTGTAGTCTGCGACGGTGCCCTAGCCTGCTGCGTGCGGCCCTCGTGGCTGGCGTGCTGCTCACCAGTGGCGGGGTGTCCCTGGCACAAGGCCAGGCGCGGGCCGTCGGCCTCATGGCCAAGTACGCCGACTCGCTGATCTCACCCAGCGGTTCGTTGGAGGGGGCGGTCCAAGCGAAGCTCAGGACCCCGTACGGGGCCCCTCTGGAGAGTACCAGGGCCACGCCTCCCCACCTCGGGGCCCCACGCGTGCTCACCTGGGAGGCCCAACAGCGCCTGTACGGCGTGCCTGCCCAGCAGGCCGACCCGCGTCCGCGCGATCCCTGGCTCGCGCGTGACAAAGCGCAGCACCTCGCGTTCAGCTTCTTGTGGACCCTCGGGACCCAGTACAGCTTAGTCAATAAAGCCGATTGGTCCGAACGGCGGGCCCTGCCCGCTTCCATCGCCGTAGCTGGGGCGGTAGGGCTGGCCAAGGAAGTCTACGATGCCCGCCGGCCCCGCGGTTTTTTCAGTACCCGTGATTTGGTGGCCGATGCCGCTGGCATTGCACTGGCGTCGATCTTTATTCTACTGTAAGCGTTTCTCGCGTATCCGCCCCGCTGCTTCGCTCACCCGCTACCCCGTTCGTCGGCATGAAGTCAGTCAAGGAATACTGCGGCATCTTCGGCATTTTCAACGCTGAAGACGCTGCACGGCACACCTACTACGGACTCCATGCGCTGCAACACCGCGGCCAGGAATCGTGTGGCATCGTGACCACCGTCTACGATGAGATCCAGCAGCGCCACGTCATGCCCGTCCACAAAGACTTCGGTCTGGTGCTGGATGTGTTTGACGATGCTGACATTTTCCAGACCAAGCTGCTCGGGCGGGCCGCCATTGGGCACAACCGATATTCCACCACCGGCTCCTCGGACAACCGCGCCAACATCCAGCCGCTGCGGGTTCACTACAACAAGGGCAACCTGGCGCTGGCGCACAACGGCAACCTGTCCAACGCCCGTGAGCTGCGCCAAGCCTTCAGCGAACGCGGCACCCTGTTCCAGACCACCAGCGACAGTGAGATGATCCTTCATCTCATCGCCCAGAGCCGTCGCAGCAAGCAGATCGATCAGATCATCGACGCGCTCGGCCAGGTGGAAGGGGCCTTCTCGCTCGTCATCCTCACGGACGACAGCCTGATCGGCGTGCGAGACCCGAATGGCTTCCGCCCGCTTTGCATCGGCAAACTGGACGGCCCCGATGGCCCGGGCTACTGCCTGGCTAGCGAGTCCTGCTCCTTCGACATGATCGGCGCCGAGTACGTGCGCGATGTCCAGCCTGGCGAGGTGGTCATCATCAACCAGCAAGGTGTGGAGACGGGCGAGTTCAGGAGCTACCATCTGTCCCGCCGCTTTGGCGTGAGCCAGTGTGTCTTCGAGTACGTCTACTTCTCGCGTCCAGACTCTAAGGTGTTTGGGGAGATGGTGGACAAGGTGCGCCGCAAGATCGGCAAGCAGCTTGCCCACGAGGCCCCGGTCCCCATCGTGCCCAGCGATCAGAAGCAGCCCATCGTCATCGCGGTGCCGGATTCGTCCAACACGGCCACCATCGGCTACGTCTCGGAATGTCAGAAGCTAGGCTATCGGTGCCGCTACGAGATCGGGCTGATCCGCAACCACTACGTCGGTCGCACCTTCATCTCGCCGGGGCAGAACAGCCGAGAGATGAAGGTGCGGTGCAAGTTCAACACCGTGGAGGGCGTGCTAAAGGACCGCGTAGTGGTGATGGTGGATGACTCCATCGTGCGTGGCACCACCGCTCGCTTCCTGGTGAATATGGTCCGGCAGGCCGGCGCCCGCGAGGTCCACTTCCGCGTGTCGTCCCCCCCGGTCACCGACCCGTGTTTCTTCGGCATGGACTTCCCCACCAAGGAAGAGCTCCTCGCCAATAAGTTTGACGCCATCGAAGGCATGGCCGAGTGGCTGGGTGTGGACTCCCTGGCCTACCTCTCTGCAGACGGCCTCATGCATGCTGTGCGCGCCGCCAATGACAGCAAGCTCGGCTACTGCAACGCCTGCTTTACCGGTACCTACGATGTGCCGGTGGTCCTGGACGCGGCCAAAGAGGAGAACGAGTGGGGCTGAGCATGCCCCCCATCTCCCCGGTAGTTCGGCCAGAAGCTCCGCACGAGGCGGCCCGCATCCGTCTGGTACACGAGGCCGCGTTTGGGCAGACCGCTGAAGCCGACCTTGTGGACGCCCTGCGTGCGCACGCGGTGCCCTACCTCGGCTGGGTGGCCGAAGCCGAAGGCGCCGTGGTCGCCCACGTCTGCTTCAGTCCGGTCCAGCTAGAACGTGCCCCTCAGCTCCGCGCCGTCGGGCTAGCTCCCATGGCGGTTTGGCCTACCCATCAGCGCCAAGGTATCGGAACGGCCCTGGTGCAGGCGGCGCTGCGGGCGTGTCGCCAGGCTGGGCATGAAGTGGTCGTCGTACTGGGTCACCCGGCCTACTACCTGCGCTTTGGCTTTGAGGTGGCCGCTACGAAGGGCGTAATCTGTCCCTATCCGGTGCCTCCTGAGGCCTTTATGGTATTGGAGCTGGTGCCCGGGGCCTTGGATCAACCAGCTGGCCTCGTCCAATATCACGCCGCGTTCAACACGGTGGTCTGACCCACATGAGGTCTGGTCTCTGCACCAGGGTAGGACGGAATCTCCGTGCTTAGGGAGATGGGGATCGGTAGAACAGCAGCCCGCCCCGCGTGCTGCCCAGCAGCAGCTCCAGCTGACCGTCCGCATTCAGGTCGGCCAGCGATGGGGCCGCCAAGCGGGTGAGGGGGATCGTCACGGAGGAGTCAGGCACAAACACCGGGTCCTGGGCCGTCCCGTCGTTGCGGTAGGCACGGAGCCCGTCAGACTCGGTGCCCACAAGAAGGTCGAGGTCGCCGTCCCCGTCCCAATCGGTCAGGTTCGGCGCAGAGCGACGGCCGGCATCCAGGTCCGCGTACTCGTCGGTGACGAGCATAAACTGAGGCGCTTGCGGCGTGCCGTCGTTGCGGTAGTAGTTGAGCGTGCCTGAGGTCTCGCCGATGAGGAGATCGAGGTCGCCGTCGCCGTCGAGGTCACCCAAGGTGGGCGTAGTGTTGCTGCCTCGGGTCAGGGTGATGTACGCGGTGTCCACCTGCTCAAAGCGAGGTGCGGTGGGCGTGCCGTCATTGCGGTAGTAGGCCACGCCCTGGTTCCACGTGCCCACGAGGAGGTCCAAGTCGCCGTCCGCATCGAGGTCCCCGAGGGCGGGGGCATAGTGGTAGGCGGCAGAGACAGGCATCGGGTCGCGCTGAGCATAGGCCGGGGCCGTGGCGGTGCCGGTGTTCTCGAAGTAAATCAGGCGCCCTGCGTCGGGGTCACCCGG